>CALOEA010000026.1:0-260122 GCA_942492185.1 uncultured Alphaproteobacteria bacterium | reverse complement strand
CACCGCCCTGGTCGATCAGTTCTATGCCCAGGTGCAGGCGCGCGGCGGCCGCCGCTGGGACACCTCCAGCCTGATCGACCTGCTGAACCGCGATTGACGCGTTGGATGGACGGCAACGGGGCCGCTAAGGCTCGGACCTGTTGCCGTTCCGCTCGATCAACTTCGCCAACAGATGGCGCGCCGCCGCGATTTCGGCCTCCGGCAGCCCGGCCAGTTGGCGGCGCTCGAAGTCGCTCTCCCGCCGCGCGATGGCCTCGCGGCGCTGCCGCCCCTGATCGGTCAGGGTGATGCCGCCCTCCGCGCCCACTTCGATGTCGCCGCGCTCGGCCAGTTCCTCCACCGCGTCGGCCGCGTCCGGCCGCGTCATATGCATCTCGCGGGCGAGCTTCTCCATCGCGCTTCCCGGCTGCTCGTAGGCGCCCACCAGAACACGCAGCTGCATGAGATTGACGCTTTCCGCATTGCGGTGCTCCTCGAAGCTCTCCGACATGCGATAGAAGGCCTGGAACAGCAGGCGGAAAAAGTGCTGCGAGCCGGTGTCGGCGACGTCGCCGAGACCGGCGGGACTGTTGGAATTGGAGCCGCGCAGGCGCAGGCGGGCGTCGGGATGGTCGATGGCGATGCCGTAGCGCCCCTGCACGAAGAGCAGCGGGTCACCGTCGGCCCGGGTGAAGCTCTGCACGCGGCCGACGATGATGAGGTGATCGCCGCCGTCGAAGGTCGCTTCCGTCCGGCATTCGATCGAGGCCACCACGCCCTGCAGGACCGGGGCGCCGCCGCAGCCGGGCGTCCAGGCAATGCCGGCGAACTTGTCGCTTGAGCTGCTGGAGAAGGCCTGCGAGATGGCCATCTGGTCGGAGCCCAGGATGTTGATGGCGAAGTGCTGCGCCGCCTCGAAGGCAGCATAGCTGCGCGAGGTCCGGCCAATCGACCAGAGGACCAGCGGCGGGTCCAGCGACAGCGAGGAGAAGGAGTTCGCGGTGACGCCGACCCGCTCGGGACCGACCTGCGCGGTGATCACCGTCACGCCGGTGGCGAACTGCGCGACACAGCGGCGGAACAGGCGCGAGTCGAACTCTTCCGGGGTCTGACGATTGGCCGTGGCGGTCGTGTGGTCTGACATCGCGGGCTCCCAACGGACTCTGGCTGCTCCTTGGCGTCCTTCCTGCCATGGTGCCGCGGCGCATCCTCCAGGCCTACGCGAGAAACCGGAACGGCCGATGCAAAAGCCACATGACGGCCGCTGCGGGCGCTGCCTGCGCCGGGGCATCGAGACCGACGGCCGGCCAGCCGACAAGGCGCGGTGGCGGGAGACCAGCGCGCACCTCCACTCTCCACTCAAGGCCCCTTCGAAAGGTTCTTCTCCAGCCATTGCGCCGCCTGCAGCAAGGCGGCGTCGCGGCCGGGTGCGGCGACAAGCTGCAGGCCAAGAGGCAACCGTCCGGACCGCCGCACCGGCAGCGTCAGGCAAGGCAGGCCGAGCAGGGTCCAGACGCGATTGAACGCCGGGTCGCCCGTTCCGCTCCCGATCGGCGGCGCCTCGCCGGGAGCGGCGGGCGTCACCAGGATCTCATCCTCCTCCATCCAGGTCTCCAGCGCCGCGAGCGCCTCGGCCTTCCGTCCGAGGGCGGCGCGGTAGTCCTCGTCGCGCAGCGCTTCCCCTTCGCGGCAGAGCGCCAGGAAGGCCGCGCTGATGCGCTGCGCCTCGTGCTCGACCAGGGCGGCAAAGCTCTCCGCGGCCTCGCGGGCCATCACGGCCTTCTGCGCCGCGGTGAGGTCGGCGAAGCCGGCCGGGGCGAATGCCTCGCGCAGCGGTGCCGGCGCCAGAAGGTCGCGCAAGCCCGAGAAGAGCCGCTGGGTGTCCGCCTCGGCTGCATCCCAGTGGGGTCCGCGAAGAGGGCGAAGCGCGGCGGCGCATCGAGAGCGCGCAGTGGCAGGAGTTGGCCGGCCGAGAGCACCGCGGCGACCCGCGCTGCGTCCGCGATGCTGCGGGCGAAAATGCCGACGGTGTCGAGGCTGGGTGCCAGCGGCTTCATTCCGGAGGTGTCGATCTGGCCGTAGCTCGGCTTGAAGCCGACGACGCCGCAATAGGCTGCCGGCCGGATGGTCGAGCCGGCGGTCTGCGTGCCGATGGCCGCGGGGACCATGCCGTCAGCCACCGCCGCCGCCGAACCGCTGGAAGACCCGCCCGGCGTACGGGAGAGATCGAGCGGATTGCGCGTATCCGCCGGGTGGAAATAGGCGAACTCCGTGGTCGCCGTCTTCCCGAGGACCAGGGCGCCGGCCTCCCGCAGGCGCCGCACGGCCGCGGCGTCGGCCTCCGGGCGATGAGCGGCAAAGATCGGCGAGCCATATGCGGTCGGCAGGTCGGCCGTGTCGTAGACGTCCTTCACGCCGACCGGGATGCCGGCCAGCGGTCGCGACCAGTCCTCCTCGCCCAGGCTCGAGTCCCGCGCAGCAGCGGGCGGCGCCAAGTGGGTCCAGGCGCACACCGAGGCCTCGCGCGCCGCGATGCGCGCATTGCAGGCGGCGAGATAGGCGCCAGACGCCAGCAGCCCGCGCCGGTCAGGGCTGGCGAGCCCCTCGATGGTCAGCCACTCCAGCGACCGGGTCATCGGATGGCCGCCTTCCCCGTCCCTTGGCCTGCCACGCCCTTGGCCTCGCCTGCTGGCTTCAGAAAGGGCAGGTCGGACCACGGCAGCGCCAGGCCGCGCGCTGCCTCGTAGGCGCGTGCCAGGGCCAGCATCGCTGCCTCGCCGAAGCGCGGGGCGATGATCTGCAGGCCGATCGGCAACCCGGTGGAGGAGAATCCGCAAGGCAGCGTCATGGCCGGACTCTGGATCAGGTTCACCGGGTAGCCGAAGGGAGTCCAGGCACGCGGGTCGCCCAGATCCTCGAAGCCCTCCGGAACCCACCGCTCGGCGGCAAACGCCGTCACGCTGGTCATCGGCGTCAGCAGCAGGTCGTAGTCCTGGAAGAAGTCGGCGAAGCGGGCGGCGAGATCGCGACGGGCGTCCTGCGCCGCCAAGTAGTCGTGCAGGCTGATGCGGGCACCGCGCTCCGCCGCCTCCAGCAGCGTGTCGCCGACCAGGGCCCGCTGTGCCTCGGTGAAGCCCCGCAGGGCATAGCCGAACCCGGCCCGGAACAGCGTATTGAAGGTCTCCAGTGGCGGCACGATGGACGGATCGGCCTCCACGACCTCGACGCCTAGGTCGGCCAGGCGGTCGGCGGCGGCGCGGACGGCCGCCGCGACCTCCGCGTCGAGGCGGGGCGCGTAGCCCAGGTCCAGCGACAGCGCGACGCGCAGGCCCGCGATCCCCTGCGGCCGCTCCAGCCAGCCGGCCGGCGGCGGCGGCATGGCCTCGACGTCGCGGCAGTCGGGTCGCGCCACGGTCTCCAGCAAGAAGGCCGCATCCTCGACCGTGCGGGCGATCATGCCGGGCGCCGAGAGCGCACCCGCTACGTTCGGCGGCCAGGTTGGCACCCTGCCGCCGGTCGGCTTGATCCCGACGACGCCGCAGAATCCGGAAGGAATACGGGTCGAGCCGCCGGCGTCGGTCGCAAGCGCGAGGGGGCAGAAGCCGGCCGCCACCCCCGCGGCAGCGCCGCCGCTGGAACCGCCGGCATTGCGGCTTGGGTCCCACGGGTTTCGGGTGATGCCGGTCAGCGGGCTGATGGTGATGGGCCCGACGCCAAACTCCGGCGTGGTCGTGACGCCGAGCAAGCAGGCGCCGCCTTCGAGCATCCGGGCCACCACCGGCGCGCTGGCCGCCGCAGGCGCCTCGGAGGTGGCTCGGGAACCGCGGCGGAAGGCGACGCCCTCCACCATCAACGTATCCTTCGCCGAGAAGGGCAGGCCGTCGAGCGGCCCCAGCGGGCGGCCCTCAGCCCAGCGCCGGTCGGACTCCAGCGCCGCGCGCCGGGCCCGCTCGGCGGTGACGCAGGTGAAGCTGTTGACCACCCGGTCGTAGCGTTCGATCCGGGCCAGGAGCAGCTCCACGGCCTCGCTGGGGCGGAGCGTCCGCGCCGCGAACCGCGCGCGAAGCGCTCCGGTGGACAGGCCGGCGATCTCGTCGGACATGCGGTGAGTGCCCTTCTCTGTCGTTTTGCATTGCTTAATGCATTTCGTATACTGCATCAAGACTCCTTGCCGAGCAGCGCATCGTGAGGCGGGGAGGAAGCGGCTATGCTGCCTGTCGCCGAACAATGAGAACGATTCGCACGAGCGAGGAAACAAGCCACCATGAGCGATCCGGAAGAGCTAGACGGGGAACTGGAGGAGGCGCTGAAGCGCCGCAGCGTCCAATCGATCAAGGTCGGCGCAGCGCTGCTCGACGCGCTCGCGATCTCGCCCGGTCCTCTGCCCTTGCGCGAGCTCTCGCGACGCGCCGGGATGCCGCCCAGCAAGGCGCGGCGCTACCTCATCTCCTTCCTGGCGTGCGGGCTGGTCGAGCAGCACCCGGCAACTGGCTACTACGACCTGGGACCGATGACCCTGCGCCTCGGCTTCGCGGCGCTCAGCCGGATGGATCCGGTGCGAATCAGCGTCGAGGCGGCGGCGGAACTCTCCCGCGAGCTCGACCACACGACGATGGTGGCGGTCTGGAGCGATCGCGGCCCGATCATCATCGCGTGGTTCGATTCCAGCGAGATACTGGTCTGCAACCTGCGCGTCGGCTCCCTGTTGCCGCTGACCAACAGCGCCAGCGGCAAGCTGTTCCTCGCCTTCCTGCCGCGCGAGACCACGCGCGCGCTCGTTGACAAGGCGATCGAGCAGCTGAGGGAGAGCGGCGGCGTCTCCCTGGCTCAGGCCAGGCGGGACATCGACAGCATGATCGAGGAGGTGCGACCGACCGGTATCGGGACGACCGCCGAGAACCTGTTGCCCGGTCTCTCCGCTGTTGCCGCGCCGGTCTTCGACAGCAACGACAACATCGTTGCGGTCATCGCCGAGATCCACAAGGCGAACGCGGCCGATCAAGTCGATGGGCGCTCGATCCGCGACGCGGTGGTCGAATGCGCGGCGCGGGTATCCCTGCGCCTCGGCCACCGCTGGCGCGAGCCGCAGGAGGGGCCGGGAAAGTGCAAGCCCACCGGGCAGGAGCGGCCGTCCCGCGCTGCGTCGCCACGGCGCTCGGCCAAGCGGTCCTGAGCGCTCGGGCGCGAGGGTTCAGTCCTCGCCTGGCAACCGAAGCAGCTTGCGCCGGTGGGCGCCGACCGAGGCGCCTCGATCCAGTTCCAGCCGGTCGAGCGCGCTCCAGGCTGGCCAGTCGGTGACCGCGATGCCGCGTGCCGGGAGCTCTCGCCGCAGGTCTGGCAGCGCTTTCGGTTGCGCCCTGGCGGCCGCCGTGGCCGCTTCGGCCACTGCCGGCGCCAAGCGGCGCGCCGCAATCCTGCTGTCCGGGATGGTGCCGCGGGTGGTGCCGGCGGCCCAGCCGAGGACGAAGAGGCGCTCCTCGCCGCGCACGCGCCCCTCCTCGTTGGCGACGGCACCGTCTGCATCCCGCGGCAGCGAATGCGGCGGCGGCGTCCCCGGCGCCGCCACCTCCTGGCCCACGGCGTGCACGACCAGCTCGGCCGGGAGCGATCGCCGCTCTCTTGCGGCCGTCTCCACCAGGAGGGTGCGCCCATCGAAGGCCAGCGGACGCTGACCAAACTGCAGCTCCACCGGCAGCAGGCCTGGCGCCGGCGCCTGCGTGGGAAGGGCGGTGATCAGGGCCGCCGCCGCGCCCTCTCCTGCCGGTCCCGAGCACAGCGCGTCGTTCGACCGCAGCAGGGCCACACCAGGCAGATCGCGCAGTTCGGCCAGCATCTCCGGCGAGAAGCGCGTGCGTCCGGGGCCGCCACGGCCGCAGAGCTGGATGCGCCGCAACGACTGGCGTTCGAGCCAGCTGAGAAAGTCGGGATTCGCATCGCTGGGGGCAAGCCGCGTGGGCGCGGAGGCCAACAGGCGCGCCATGTCGATCGCGACGTTGCCGTGTCCCAGCACGACGACGCTTTGAACCGTGGCGGGCAGCAGCGGGCTCTCCTCCGCCGGATGGCCGTTGATCCAGCGCGCGAGATTGAAGGCCGCGATACTGCCCGGGAGCTCGGCGCCGTCGAAGGCCAGCTTCCGTCCTGCGGCCGCGCCCGTCGCCAAGACCACGGCGTCGTAGCCTCGGCGCAGGTCCTCCAGAGAGACCTGGATACCCAGGCAAACGCCACCGAGGAAGCGGACACCCGGACGCGCCATGGTGCGGGCGAACGTGCGGGTCACAGCCTTGGTGCCCTGGTGATCCGGCGCCACGCCGTAGCGCACCAGGCCGTAGGGGAAGGGCAGGCGCTCGAACAGATCCAGTTCGATGGCAGGCTGGCGCGAGAGCGCGTCGGCGAGGAAAAAGCCGGCGGGCCCGGCGCCGACGATCGCCACGCGCGCCGGACGCGCCGCCGCGCTCACGAACCGCGGTGCGCCGCCGGCGCGCACCCCTCCTCCAGCAGCGCCTCGGCTGCCCGCAGCCAGCCCATCATCCAGGGTTCAGCCGCCGCGAGAGGGTCCTCGCCGGACTGGCAGTCGAGCCGCAGCATGTCGCCGACCCGCTTTGCCCCGCAGGCAGAGAGCGCGGCGATCCAGTTCTCGCCGCCACGCGCAAAGGTGTCGCCATAGTTGCGATCACCCAGCGAGATCACGCCGTAGACCAGGCCGGAGAGGTCCGGCCGCCGCTCCAAGAGTGCGCGGTGGATCTCCTCGGCCGTCTCCGGCACCTCGCCGACGCCATAGGTGCTGGAGACGACCAGCGCCAGCGGCAGGTCGAGCAGGTCGTCGGTGGAGAGCTCCTCGAGCAGCGCCAGCGTCGACTGCCGGCTGCCGCCGAGGGCGGCCTGCAGGTCCTCGGCCAGCGCTTCGGCGGCCCCGGTCATGGTCGCGACGAGGAAGGTCAGGGAAGGGGGCACGCGATGAGTATCCGGATTCTGCTTTCTAGGTGGCCTCGGCCGCGGTCTCCAGCGACAGCGGCCCGCCATCGAAGTGGGCGGAGAGATTGTCGAAGAACTGCGCGGCCAACTTGGCGGCCACCCCCTTCACCATGCGCGAGCCGATCTGTGCCAGCTTGCCGCCGATGGCGGCCTCGACGCGGTAGCTCACCAGCGTGGCGCCGCCGGTCTCCCGCAGCTCCACCGCGGCGGCACCCTTGGCGAAGCCGGCAACGCCGCCCTGCCCTTCTCCCACGATGCGGCAGCGCTGCGGTGGCTCGACATCCTCCAGGCGGACCGCGCCTTTGAACTTCGCCTTCAGGGGACCGACCTTCACCTGCACCACGGCATCGTAGTCGTGGGGCGAGGTGCGGCTCAGCTCCAGGCAGCCGGGAATGATCGCGCGTAGCACATCGGCGTCGTTGATCGCCGCCCAGACCGCCTCGCGCGAGGCCGCCACCACGCTCTCGCCTTGGAGCTCCATTTCTACGCGCCCTCGTTCTGCCGCTGCGCCGCCTGTCGCATCGCCTGCAGCAGATAGCTCGGGCGCAGCGGCAGCCGGTTTACGTTTGCGCCACTCGGCGCCAAGGCATCAGCCACGGCGTTCACGACCGCTGGCACGGCGCCGATGACCCCGCCCTCGCCCACGCCCTTGAAGCCCCCCAGCGCGTCGACCGAAGGCGTCTCGATGTGGTCGACGATGAGGGAAGGGATGTCCATCGCCGTCGGCAGCAGATAGTCGAGCAGGTTGGCGTTCAGCATCTGCCCGTCTTCGTCGTAGACGATCTGCTCCATCAGCGCTTCGCCGATACCCTGCGCGGTGCCGCCGTGCACCTGCCCGTCGACGATCATCGGATTGATGACGCGCCCGCAGTCATGCACCACGACGTAGCGCCCGATGGTCACGGCCGCGGTCTCGGGATCGACCGCCACCTCGACGACGTGGACGCCGTTCGGCCAGGTCGCGGGCGGCGGATCGTACATCGCCACCACCTCGAGGCCGAAGTCCTCGCCCTGCGGCAGGGCGTGCTTGCCCATCGAGTAGGCCACTTCGGCGACCTGGCGGAAGGTGACGCTGCGCCCCGGCTCGCCGGCGACTGCGGCCAGGGAATCGCGCAGCTCGACGCGCTCGGGCTCGACCTCGAGCAGGTAGGCGGCGATGCGCGCGATCTTGCGGCCCAGGGTGTCTGCGGCGCGGATGACGGCACCGCCGGATGCCACCGCGCTTCGGCTGGCGAAGGTGTTGGTGCCGTAGGGCGCCGTCGCAGTGTCGCCCTCGGAGACGAAGATGTCCTCCACCCGCACGCCGAGGTAGTCGGACAGCACCTGCGCGAAGGTCGTGAGGTGGCCCTGCCCGGCCGCGGCCTGGCTTGTCAGCAGCGTCACCTGCCCATTCGGTTCGACCTTCACCGTTGCGCTGTCGAAGCCCGGCACCTTCGAGAGACCGCGCACGCGCCAGCCGGCGGAGCCGGCGCCGGCGACCTCCGTGAAGCAGCAGATGCCGATGCCATGCAGGAGGCCGTCGGCGAAGCCCTCGCGCTGGCGCCGGCGGAAATCCTCGTAGCCGGCGAGCTGCAGCGCGCGCTCGAGGCAGGCCGCGTGGCTGCCGCTGTCGTAACGGACGCCAAGCACATTGGTGTAGGGGATCTGCGCGGCCTGAATGACATTGCGCCGCCTTACCTCGGCCGGGTCGAGACCGAGCCGGCGGGCGATGCGATCCATCAGACCTTCGATGGCCATGAAGGCAGAGGGTTGCGCGACGCCTCTGTAGGCACCGGAGGGGCAGGTGTTGGTGGCCAGGGCACGCGTGCGGAAGGCGTAGTTGCGGATGTCGTAGGGCCCGACGATCATCCGCGCTCCGCCGGTCGCCTCCAGCGTGCAGCCGAAGGGATAGGAGGAATAGGCCCCGGCATTGCTGGCCAGGTCGGTGCGCAGCGCGAGCACCTTGCCCTCCGCCGTGACCGCAGCTTCGAGGATGTAGCGGTGGTCGCGCGCGTGAATCGAGGTCAGCAGCTCCTCGCGCCGGTCCTGCACCCACTTGACCGGGCGGCGCAGGTGCAGGGCGATGGCGGCGGTCGCCACCTCCTCCGTATAGGCCTGCGCCTTGGTGCCAAAGCCACCGCCCACTTCCGGCGTCACCACGCGGATGCGCGGCTCGGGGAAGCGCAGAACCTCGGCAAGCGCCGTGCGCAGCAGGTGTGGAATCTGCGTCGAGCTGTAGAAGACCAGCGAGTCGGCGACGTGATCGAGCAGCGCCAGGCAACCGCGCGGCTCGATCGGCACGCCGGCGACGCGGCCGGTGCGGAATGTCTCTGCGACCACCAGGGCCCCCTCGGCGAAGGCCTCCTCGAAACCCTCGGAGGCGAAGCTCGCCTCGAACAAGAGGTTTCCCGGAGCGTCGTCGTGCACCTGCGGCGCATCGCCCGCGTCGGCCTCTTCCAGGCGCACGCAGGCAGGCAGCGCCCGATAGTCGACCGCCACCAGTTCAATGGCATCCTGCGCCAGATAGGGGTCCTCGGCCACGACCACGGCCACCTGCTCGCCGACGAAGCGCACGCGCTTGTCCGCCAGGATCGGCCGCGAGGTTGCGCGATAGCCGGCGATGTCGATGGTTGTGCGCATCGGCTCGGCCAGCGCCGCCATCTCGACGGCAGTGTAGACCGCCACCACGCCGTCGAGCGCCAGGGCAGCGCTGGCGTCGATCGAGAGGATCTCGGCATGGGCGTGCGGGCTCATGACGAAGCCCAGGTAGAGCGTGTCGCGCGGTTCCGCGATGTCGTCGAGGAACCGCCCCTCGCCGCGCAGGAGGTAGGGGTCTTCGCGCCGCGGGACGTGCTTGCCGATGCTGCGGGGATGATCTTTCCCGATCACGGGGCACCCCCCGAGGCCGCGGCCTCGCGGGCGACGGCCATCGCCTTGGCGGCACGCGCCACCGCCTTCACGATGTTCACGTAGCCGGTGCAGCGGCAGAGGTTGTTGGCCAGCGCGGTGCGGATCTCGGCTTCGCTGGGGTCCGGGGTCTCGCCGAGGAACTCGTGCGCGGTCAGCAGGATCGCCGGCGTGCAGTAGCCGCACTGCAGGGCGTGCTCCGCGTGAAAGGCTTCCTGCAGGATGGCGAGCCGCCCGTCGGCCGAGAGGCCCTCGAGAGTCTCGACCTCATGGCCCTGCACCGCGACGGCGAAATGCAGGCAGCTCCGGGCGGTCCGGCCATCGATCCGCACCGTGCAGGCGCCGCAGACGCCATGCTCGCAGCCGATGTGCGCCGCCTTCAGGCCCACGTCGTGGCGCAGGAAGTCGACGAGCAGACGGCGCGGCTCGACCGAGCGCGTACAGCGCCGGCCATTCACCGAGAGCGTCACGTCGGCCCTAATCCTCGCGTTCGTTGCTTCCATCTCCCGGCTCCTATGCCTCCGAGGGTTCTGTCCCGGCCGCGTGCCGGACCGCGCGCTGCAGCAGGACGCCGACGAGATGTGCCCGGTAGGCGCTGTCGGCATGGAAATCGCCGGCCATCTGGACGCTACCCTCGGCGATGCGCGCGACCTCCGCCAGCAGCGCCGGCTCCGGCCGCTCGCCCTCCAGCCGGGCCTCCGGCTCCGCCAGGCGCCGGGCGATCGATTCGCCGCCCATCACCGCCAGGCGGGGTGACCGGCAGCGGCCATCGGCGTCCAGCGAGAGGGTCACCGCGACCCCGGCCAAGGCGAAGCCGTGCTTGCGATTGCCGGATTCGAGGAAGCAGGCGCGCTCGCCGGCGGCACGGCGGGGAAAGCGCACGGCCTCCAGGACCTCTTCCGGCTCCAGGCAGTTCTCCAGCGCGCCGAGGAAGAAATCGCGCGCCGGCACGGCCCGTCGCCCACCTGGACCGTTTGCGATCATCGTCGCCTCCAGCGCCAGGGCGACGGTGGGCAACTCGGCCAGGGGATCGGCGTGGGCGAGGCTGCCGCAGACCGTCCCGCGGTTGCGATTGGAGCGGCCGCCGACATACTGCAGGGCGTCGGCCAGCAGCGGGCAGGCCTCGCGCACCAGGGGATGGCGCTCGACGTCCCACTGCCGCGCCGCCGCGCCGATGACGATGCCCTCCTCCTCCGCGCGCACGTAGTCGAGGTCGGGGCAGTCGTTGATGCTGACCAGCACCGCCGGCTGCAGCATCCGGAGGTTCATCAACGGCACGAGGCTCTGACCGCCGGCGAGGATGCGCGCCTCCTCGCCGTGCGCGGCCATCTCGGCCAGCACGCCATCGAGCTCACGCGGAGCGCGGAAGGAGAAGGCGGCAGGCTTCATCCGGCACCTCCGCCGGCAGCCGGGGCTCCGGCAGCCGCTGCCAGCGCGGCCTCGGCTCTGGTGCGCAGGAAGGCGGAGGCCTCCACCAACTCTGGCAGAACGGCGCGCCCCGCTTCGATCACCGGCTGGTTGTCGACCCAGATGGACTGGTCGCCGATCACGACGTCAGGGTGGTTCTCGCCGCCACCGGGCGTCCACCAGGGCAGGCCGAGGCCGACCGCGTTCATGCCCATGACCTCGAGAGTCCTCGATGAAGGACCGTCCGGTCGACCGCGCCGCAGGGTGCAGAGCATAGGTGAAGTGAATGACATAGCCGTAGTCCCCGCCTCCGGCCCTGCGCAAGGCCCGCTCCAGCGCGTGCCGGTCGCCGCCGCCGCCGCTGACCGAACGAATTCGGCCGTCGACCTCGATCGTGACGGGCGATGCGAAGGGGGTGAAGTACTCATGGAACCCAGCCTCGGTCACCACCGTGCCCTGGACGCTCTCGATCTGCGGGAACATCGTGCAGGCCCCTGGCGCCAGGTAGGTCCCCGGCTTGGTCGCGCGCCGCGGTTTGGCATAGGCGGCCTTGCCGAGCGTGAAGCTCACGTCGGTGCCGATCGGGTCGGTGACCCGCACCCGTGCGCCTTCGCGCGTGCCGAGCACGGCGACGAAGCGATCGAAGGCCGTCTGCAACTCGTCGAGGTCGACGTCGCCGAACAGCCGCTGCAGCCCGCCTGCCCCCATGTCGCCGCCGAGGAGATAGCGCACCCTCTTCGACTTCATCGCGTGGTCGTGCACGGCGCAACCCGCCATGTAGGGGAAGGTGAGGTCGATCCAGACACTGCAGCGCTCCACCGCCGCGGCAACGGTCGCCGGCACGAAGCGGTCGCAGAGCGCGCCTTGGAAGGGCAGTCGCGGCAGCGTCATGACTGTTGGCCGCGCGCCGCAAGCGAGCGCGCTGGCGAAGATCGCCTCGACCGCCTGCGGGTCGCCGCCGCTGTCGGTGGTTATCAGCACTTCCTCGCCGGCCACGACGCTCATGTAGTCGACCACCAGCGAGTCCGCGGCGACGCGCAGCTCGGCGGCGGCGAGCGGGGTCAGGGTCACCGCAAGCCCTCCGTTCCCTCGGGAAAGAGCCGCTGGAGGTAGCCGTTCAGGTAGTGGTGCAGCGGCTTCTCCAGCGTCGACATTCGTCCGGGCCTGTAGGTCGGCGAGGACATGGCGCGCTGCATCGACTCCATCATCGAGGAGTCCTCATCCAGCACCTTGATCTGGTAGTCGCGATAGACCTTCAGCGTCTCCTCGATGTCGGGGCGCTCGAAAACCTCCTCGGGGAAGAGGTGGTAGACGATCACCTCGCAGCGGTCCGGCCCCAGCGGCCAGGCGACGAAGGGCCGCACGCAGTCGATGCGGCCGAAGACCGTGAGGTTCGGCATCATGAAGCCGTGCGAGGCGAAGCTCGGATCGCGGTCTTCCATCCAGGGCATCTTGCCGAGCAGCAGCTCGCCACCCGGAGTCGGCGGCGCGGCCTTGTACCAGATCGCGAACTCGCCGCCGTCCCGCAGCACCACGTCGTCGTTCTTCCACGAGAAGTTCGAGCCGAAGGTGCCAGCGTGCAGCACGTTCACGTGGTAGAAGTCCATGATGTT
The DNA here is from genome assembly GCA_942492185.1 of uncultured Alphaproteobacteria bacterium. Taxonomy (GTDB): domain Bacteria; phylum Pseudomonadota; class Alphaproteobacteria; order Kiloniellales; family JACOMY01; genus CALOEA01. The sequence goes on along the minus strand of CALOEA010000026.1, from coordinate 247,265 downwards.
CTCGGGCACGAACTTCCAGTTGCAGTTCAGCTGCAGCACGATCTTGTTGCCCAGTCGGCAGCGATCCGGCTGCAGGAAGGCGAAGTCCTTTTCGAAGGGCGCGATCGCCTCGGCGAAGGGACGCGCCGGCTCGCCCAGGCAGAGAAAGATGCAGCCGCGCCAGAGCTCGAGGCGGATCGGCTTCAGGCGGCAGTCGCGCGTCGCGAATCCCTCGCTTCCCTCCATGTGGGCGGCACCCTTCAGCTTGCCAGCGAGGTCATAGACCCAGCCGTGGTAGGGGCATTTGAAGGAGCGGGTGTTGCCGCTGCCCAGCGCCACCTCGACGCCGCGGTGAACGCACATGTTGTAGAAGGCATTGAGCGTGCCGGCACGGTCGCGGCAGAGCACGATCGGCTCGTCGCAGATTCGCAGCGCGACAAAGTCGCCTGGATTGGGCAGTTCCTCCACCCGGCCGACCATGAGCCACTCCTTCTTGAAGAGCTCGTCGACCTCGCGCCGGTACACTTCGGGCGAATGATAGATCACACCAGGCGCATGCGACGCCAGCTCCAGGCTCTGGCGCGGGCCCGAGAGGTCCGCGGCTGGACTCATCGCCGAGTCCAAGGATACGGCCATGGCAGCAAATCCTCCGTTGGTTCTTCTTTTGCTCCTGGGCGGCCGGGGGCCGACGCCGCACGCGGCGCCGGACCCGACCGCCAAGCTCTCGTTAGCCGTCGACGTGCGCCGGCAGCGGGTGAATGACTTCGGCCGTCGCCAGGTCGGGCGGATAGACCAGGCGTGGGACACCGCCCTGGAACTGGCTGGGATAGACTGTCCCGCCCTGGTTCAATCCGTCGTCGCCGAAGCGCAGGGTCGAGAAGAAGGTCTCGGTGTCCATGTCCCGGAAAGCCTGCCGCAGGCGCTCCGGGTCTGCAGTACCGCCCGCCGCCGCGGCCGCCAGCAGCGCCGTGACGATGGTGTTCGCGCCGTTCGCGGCCACGAAGTCCGGCGGCACCGAGCCGTAGGTCTGCTCATACCGGGCGGCGAAGTCCGCGCTCGTGCCGATGATCGCATCGCTGGTCGCGTCCAGGGTCGGATCCCAGAAGGTCGGTGCGAAGACCCCGTTGATATCCTCTCCCAAGGCGTCGGCCAGCGAGGTCGGCGCCTCGACGACCACCATCGGCGGGAAATAGTCGGTGGCCTGCATCTCCTTGTAGATGGAGATGATGTCGGGCGTGTAGCAGTTGATGATCAGGATGTCCGGCTCGGCTCGCCGGACGCGATCCAGCGCGGAGGCGAACTCCTGCGATCCGGGGGTGAAGAACTCGGCCGCGACCAGGTCCAGGCCGGCCTTCGCCACGTCGGAAGGGAGATAGTCGTTGACGGTGAAGACGCCGAGCTCGTCCTGCGGCGTAATGACGGCGACCTTGCGCACGGTGGGATCCTGGAGCGTGGAGGCCAGCTCCAGAATGTTGGTGTAGTACAGGCTGAAGGGCGGCATCGGCCCGAACACGTAGGGATCGCCCTTCTGCCCGGCGAACACGCCGTCGACCTGCGCCCAGAAGGCGATCATCGGCATCCGCAGACGCTGCGCCACCGGGATGACCGTCTTCACGTTCACGCTGCCGACGCCGGCGATGACGATGCTGGAGGGGTTCTCCGTCATCGCCCGCTCCACGAGGCGCGCGGCCGTCGCGGCGTCGGTCTTGTCGTCGTACTCGGTGAGCTCGATCTGCACCGGTGCTCCGGCAATCTCGAAGCCGGACTCGTTGGCGACCGCCACGGCGAGATCGACACCGCGCTTGAGCTCTTCGCCGTAGCGGGCGAAGCGGCCCGACAGGCTGTTGACCACGGAGATGCTCAAGGTCTCCGCCGCCCACGCGCGGCGTGCGATGAAGGGCGCCTGCAGCGCGGCGAAACCGGCGGCGGCGAGGCCGCCGCCCCGCAGGGCTTGACGACGAGAGAATCCTGACTGCTTTGCCATTTTTCTAGCCTCCCAGGTAAGTGGACACGATCTGCGGGTCGCGCAGCAGTTCGGCTGCCGGCCCCTTCAGCGGCACGCGGCCCGCCTGAACGACGCTCGCGCGGTCGGAGAAGCCGAGGGCGACGGAGATGTCCTGTTCGACGAGGATCAGGGTGGTGCCCGCCGCATGGATCTTCGAGAGCGTGTGCAGCAGCTCCTCGACGATGATCGGCGCCAGGCCGAGCGAGAGTTCGTCGACGATCAGCAGGCGGGGCGCCGCCATGAGCGCCCGGCCGATTGCGCACATCTGCTGCTCACCGCCGGAAAGCGTGCCGGCCAGTTGTCGCCGCCGCTCCGCCAGCTTGGGAAAGAAGCCGAAGACCTCGTCGAGCGCGGCACGCATGCCGGCCTTGGTCTTGCCGCTGCGCCGATAGGCGCCGAGCCGCAGGTTCTCCTCCACCGAGAGACCGCGAAAAACGCGGTGCCCTTCGGGTGCCTGGGCGACGCCGCGCTCGACGATGTCGGCCGGCGCGAGGCCGGCGATCTCCTCGCCGGCGAGGCGAATCGAGCCCGAGTCCGGCGACAGCAGGCCCGAGAGCGTGCGCAGCAGCGTGGTCTTGCCGGCGCCGTTCGCGCCGATGATCGCATGGACCTCGCCGGCCGCGACCTCGAGGTCGACGCCGTGCAGCACGCGGATCGGTCCGTAACCGGCATGCAGGCCGCGGATGCTGAGGATCGGCTCCGCCGCGGCGGCCGCGGCGCCTGGCGGCTTCCCCGTATCGGGCGCGATGCCGGGTGAGCGCTGCAGCATCAGGCGCGCCTCCGCAGCGCCGCATAGCGCTCCACGGCACCCTGCACATCGCCAAGATAGGCACGCTGCACCGCCTCGTTGGCCAGGATCTCCTGCGGGCTGCCCTCGGCGAGCTTGGCGCCGTTCGCCAGCACCACCACGCGATCGCTGACCGCCATGACGGCGGCCATGATGTGCTCGATGAAGACGATGGTGGTGCCGGAAGAGCGAATGGCGCGGATCAGCTCCAGGGCCTCCTGCACGTCGCGCTGATTCAGCCCGCCGAGCGGTTCGTCCAGCAGCACGACTTTCGGGTCGCCGGCCAGGCAGCGCGCCAACTCCAGGCGCTTCATGCCCGCCGTCGTGAGTGTGGTCGCGGGGTCGCGCGCCGAGGCGGCGAGGCCGACCCTTTCCAGCACCTCGTGGGCGCGGCGTCGCGCCGCCGGCAGGGCATGGAAGGCTTGGTTGCTGCCGAACAGCGCTGCGACGGCGACGTTCTCCTCCACCGTCAGCCCGCTGAAGGGTTGCGGCACTTGAAAGGTGCGCGCCAGGCCAATGCGGCAGCGCTGGTGCGGCGCCATCCCGGTGATGTCGCGCCCGGCGTAGCGGATTTGGCCGGAACTGCAACTCAGCGTGCCGGTCAGCAGGTTCACGAAGGTCGTCTTTCCGGCACCGTTCGGGCCGATCAGCCCGACGATCTCGCCGGCGCCGATCTCCAGCGAGACGCGGTCCACCGCGACGAGGCCGCCGAAGCGCCTGGAGAGATCGGTGACGCTGAGCAGGGCCATCGCCTACTTCACCTTGTAGCGGCGCAGGTTGGCCGCCATGGCGCGCAGCGAGAAGGCGCGCGGACCGCGGCGGAAGGCCTCCACCAGGCCGTCGGGCTGCAGCAGCACGATGACGACGACGATGAGCCCGGAGATGATGGTGCTGATCTCGGCGAACTCGACCCCGATGAACTCATTCAGGAGGAAGACGATCGCCACGCCGATCACCGGACCCCAGAGGGTGCCGCGCCCGCCGAGGAAGACCATGACGATCACCTGGAAGGTGAGCGTGATGTCGAAGACCGAGGTGGTATCGACCGTGCCGAGCCAGGCCGCCGAGGTAATCCCCACCATGGCGGCGAGCGCAGCGCTCACGACGAAGATGCCGAGCTTGACGCCGGCGACCGAGATGCCGATTGCCGCAGCGGCCCCCTCGGCATCGCGGATCGCCTTCAGCGCGAGCCCCCAGCGCGAGCGCTCGAAGAGCGCGACGATCGCCATCGAGAGCCCGGCCAGCACCGCCATCGCATAGAAGAAGACGGCGTTGTAAGCCTCGGCCGACAGATGCGCGAGACCGACCTCGTTGATGATGTTCTGCGAGATGGCGCCATGAAAGCCGAAGGCGTCGAAATTGCGCACGCCGTTCAGCAGGGCCTCGTTCACCAGCAGCGTGGCGATCACGAAGTAGTGCCCCTGCAGGCGAAGCGTCGGCGCGCCGATCAGCAACGCGGCCACCACCGCCAGCAGGACACCGCCGGCGCCGGCGGCGAACAGCGGAACGCCATTGATCAGCAGGATGGTCGCGCCGATCGCGCCCAGCCCGTAGAAGGCCGAGTGCGCCAGCGACATGAGGCCGACATAGCCCCCGATGAGGTTCCAGGACTGCGCCAGCGCCAGGAACATCAGGATCATGCCGCCGACCCGCGTGCCGTAGGCGCCCGCCACCTGCGGCAGCAGGACCACGGCTGCGACCAGCAGCAGGATCCAGAGCAGGCGGGCGGAATGGCGGCCGCGCAGCGCGCGCTGCGGCTCCTGCGTGAGATCGGCCGGCTGTTGGCTCGCGCTCATCGCCGCCTATGCCTCATAGAACCGGCGGCCAAGCAGGCCGGAAGGCTTTACCGCCAGGACCAGCAGGACGAGAAGCGTGCCGGCCAGGACCGCGTAGGTGCCGCCCCAGAGGTTGGAGACGATGCTGGAGACCAGTGCCAGCACCGCGGCGCCGACCAGCGGTCCGACCATGTTGCCCAGGCCCCCCAGCACCGAGACGATCAGCACCTGCAGGAACTGGTGGTCGCCCATCGCTGGCGAGACGCTGTAGACGATGGCGATCAAGGCCCCCATCGCCCCTGCCATCGCGCCGGAGAGTCCGCCCACGAGGTTGAAGACCGCACGCGGCCGGATACCGACGAGCTGCGCCGATTCGAAGTCCATGCGCGTGGCGCGAATGGCGGCGCCCATCTCGGTGCGGTCCATGAACCACCAGACCGCGCCGGTCAGGCCGAGGGCGATGACGATCACCACGACGCGCGCGTAGGTCAGACGGGCGCCGCCGATCTCCAGCGAGCCACGCAGATGGTCAGGGAGCGCGATCGAGCGGTACTCGGCCGTGAAGAAGTAGAGCGCCAGTCCGATCAGGACGAGGTTGACGCCGTAGGTCAGTGCGATCGACAGGGAGTGCGGGCCCCGCATCACGTAGTCGAGCAGAAAGCGCTGCAGCAGCCAGCCGAAGGCGAACATCGCCACCATCACCAGCGGCACCGTGGCGACCGGATCGAGGCCCAGGCTCCAGAGCCAGAAGGCCAGATAGGAGCCCAGCATGATCATCGCCGCATAGGCGATGTTCAGCACGTTCAGCACTCCCCAGACGAGCGCGAACCCAAGGGCGCCGATGGCGTAGAGGCCAGTCAGCAGGAGCGCGTCGAAAGCGATTTGCAGGCCAAGGGACATCGTCACTCCCGTCACCAAAACGCAACGGGGAGCGTAAAGACTGATTCTGCAATACGCAATGCGTTTCGCATAAACGCGGATGATTTGAATCCGCGAAGCGCCACCGCGCGCGCTCGCCGCCATGGGATTGCCGACGCGCCGGGGCGGCGCGACCCATCGGCCGTCCACCGGTGCCTCGAACTCGTTGAAGGATGAGAAATGGCTTCTGCGTCAGAAGCGCTCGCGCGAGCCTGGTTTCAGACCTCCGCTGTCGCCCCAGCCGGTGTCCCCGGCCGTGCGAGCGGGCAGCAAGCCCGTATGGTGCCCGTGGAGGGAATCGAACCCCCACTCCTTGCGGAACGCGATTTTGAGTCGCGCGCGTCTACCAATTCCGCCACACGGGCCCCATTGCGCGGGCGGCGCATCTTAGCCAGCCAGCCCCGAAGCGCAACGGCGTCCTGCCATGCTGCAAAGAGGCGGGCCGGCGGCAATGCCGCGCCCGCGCGCCCTGGTCACCCCGCGGTCCGGGCAAGCCAGCCGCCAGGGCCGCCGACGCGCAAAGCGATGACGACCCTGCTGACGGCGGCCAGGCCCCAGAGACAACAGCGGCCCGCCCGGACGCGATGCCGAGCGGGCCGTGCTGGAGGGCGGTTGCGAAGAACAGGCCAGAGCCGCGACGGGGTCCGTCGCTGCACCGGTCCGCCTGAGCTGGCCCGCTCGGGCGGCTAGGCCGTCCTAGGCCTCTTTCCACTCATCGATCTGGCCGTCCTGATCGTAGTCGTAACCATAGACCTCGACCGTGCCGTCCTCGTTCTCGTCGAGGGCATAGACGTCCATCGACGTGCCGTCGCTGCCGGCCACCACCGAGAGCTGCAGGTCGATGACGCCGTTGTAGTCGAGGTCGTAGATGCCGGCCTCGACGACGCCGTCCTCGTCCTCGTCCAGCAGGACGACGTCGTACATGCCGTCGCCGTTGGAATCCATGGCGATGGCGTCGATCGTGCCGTTCTCGTTCAGGTCGAGCGGCACCCACTCCGGCTCGACCTCCGGCGCCGCCGGAATCGGCGAACCATAGGTTGTCGCCGCGCCCTCGGCCGTGCCCTTCAGGTAGCGCCCATCCGGCGAGCCCTTGGCCCCCGGCTGCGCGATCATGCCGCTGTAGTTGCCGAACTCCTGGCCGGTCTTGGCAGGACCGTCCGCCTGGGCCGAGAAGGCAAAGAGCAGGGCCGAGCCGCCGATAAGCAGGGCGGCAGCAAAGGGTGACTTCTTCATAGCTGCGTATCCCCAAGAAAAGGTTCGAGATGGGGGATACTATTTCAATCCGGCCTTCCTGGATGCGCAAAATCTACGCCCGGGATGATCCACCAGAGGAGCGTCGCCGTACCGGCAGCCCCTACTGCACCGCCGCCGGCGGCACGGCGCGCAGCACCTCGGCCGGCGGCGCCTGGCAGGGCCCGGCCTGGTGGTGGAACAGCCGCCAGCCGCCCGGCTCGCGCCGGAAGAGGTTGGTGGCCGCCAGCACGGCGCCCTCCAGAACCTCGTAGCAGAGCACCACGCCGACGCCCTCGACCACCTCGGCTGAAGCGCCGCGGCAGGCCAGCGCCGGACCGCCGCCATTGGCGAAGATTCCGGCCCAGGACTTCAGCACCGCCTCCAGCCCGACCACCGCCGGCCAGCCGGGGTGCAGGCAGAAGCAGGGCCCCTCCGCGACCCAGAGCCGCGCCATGGCGGACCCGTCGGCGGCGTTGAAGGCGGTGTAGAAGGCGTCGTTGGCAAAGAGCAGATGGTCACGGTCGGACATGCGGCGGGCGGGCTCCTGAGCGGCGGCGCACCAGCCTAGCACGTCCACCGGCGCGGCGGACGCGGGGCCGGCTGCCGCGTTGCGCCACCGCGCCCGGCCTGCTAGAGCGGGACGGCGCCACAGCCCGGCGCGACCGCAGCCGGACGCCCTTCGCATGCTTCGCCGCCTCTACGACTGGACCATGGGCCTGGCCGGCCGCCGCAACGCCCTCTGGGCCCTGGCCGCCATCGCCTTCATCGAGAGCTCGGTCTTCCCGATTCCACCGGACGTTCTGCTGCTGCCGATGGTCCTGGCGGCGCCGCACCGCGCCTGGCTGATTGCCGGCGTCGCGACCCTGGCCTCGGTGCTCGGTGGCTTCGCCGGCTACGCCATCGGCGCGCTGCTGTTCGATCAGCTGGGCCAGCCGATCCTGGAGTTCTACGGCTATGGCGAGAAGTTCCAGGAATTCCAGCTGCGCTACAACGAGTGGGGCTTCTGGATCGTCCTGGTCGCCGGCTTCACCCCCTTCCCCTTCAAGGTCATCACCATCGCCTCGGGGGTGGCGGGCCTCGATCTCGTGACCTTCGCGCTGGCCTCTGCCGTTTCCCGCGGTGCCCGCTTCTTCCTGGTGGCGGCCCTGCTCTGGCGATTCGGGCCGGCGATCCGCGATTTCATCGAAAAGTACCTGGGGCTTTTGACCGCGCTCTTCATGCTGCTCTTGATCGGCGGCTTCGTTGCGATCAAGTACCTCTTCTGAAAGCCGAACGCGGGGAATCGCCATGGCCACCGTCACCACAGCCGCCCTCGACCGCCGACCGGCGGGCCGGCGTGGCCTGCTCGGGCCGCTTTTCGTCATCGTCGTCAGCCTGGCCGCGCTCGGCACCGCCTTCACCGCGCAGTGGGGCTTCGGCCTGCTGCCCTGTGTCCTCTGCGTCTGGCAGCGCTGGGCCTACGGCGCAGCCCTGCTGTTCGGCCTGGCCGCGCTGGGCCTGCACCGCCGCGAGGCGCCGCGGCGCATCGCCCTGGCGCTGGCGGCGCTCGCCTTCGTCGCGGTCACCGCCATCGCCGGCTTCCATGTCGGCGTCGAGCAGGGCTGGTGGGAGGGCACCAGCCAGTGCCAGGGCGCCGGCATCACCTCGGCGATGAGCCGCGACGACATCAAGTTCGCCATCCTCAATGCACCGGCCGTCGCCTGCAACGACGTCCCCTGGTCGCTCTGGGGCCTCTCCATCGCCGGCTTCAACGTGATCTTCTCGCTGCTCTTCGCCGTCGCCACCGCGCTCTTCGCGCTGAAGCGGGGCCGTCGGGCATGAGCGAGACCGAACGCGCCGCCAAGTCCGCCCGCCGCCCCAGCCTGGAGCGCTTCCTGCCGGGCGATCCGACGCCGCGCCGGCAGCTCGAGCGCATGCTGCGCGTCGACCATGCCGGCGAGTACGGGGCGCGGCGGATCTATGAGGGCCAGCTCGTCGTTCTCGGACGCAGCGCCTCCGGCAGCACGATCCGTGCCATGCACGCGCAGGAGGCGCGCCACCTGGCGGCCTTCGACCACCTGCTGGCCGAGCGCCAGGTGCGCCCGACGGCGCTGGGGCCGCTGTGGCACGTGGCCGGCTTCGCGCTGGGCGCCGCCACCGCGCTGATGGGCGAGAAGGCCGCCATGGCCTGCACCGCGGCCGTCGAGGAGGTGATCGACGAGCACTATGCGCGGCAGGCGGAAGACCTGGGCGAAGCCGAGCCCGCGGTGAAGGCGCTGGTCGAGGAGTTCCGCGCCGACGAGCAGGAGCACCGCCAGACCGCATTGCAGCAGGGCGCCGAAGAGGCGCCGGCCTATGAGCTGCTGAGCGGCGCGATCAAGGCCGGATCGCGCCTCGCCATCTGGCTCTCCTCGCGGATCTAGCCCGCGAGCAGCGGGGCGAACTCGGCCAGCACCTGGCGATAGAGGTCGCGCTTGAAGGGGACGATCAGCTCCGGCACCTGCGCCGCCGGCGCCCACTTCCAGGTGGAGAACTCCGGGTGCTCGGTGGCGATGTCGATCTCGGCGTCCTCGCCGAGAAACGAGAGCGCGAACCACCGCTGCCGCTGGCCGCGATAGCGGCCCTTCCAGAGCAGCGGCGCCAGATCCGCCGGCAGGTCGTAGCTGAGCCAGCCGCGACTCTCCGCCAGGATCTCCACCCGGTCGGTGCCGACCTCCTCCTTCAGTTCGCGCAGCGCCGCCTGCCGCGGAGTCTCGCCCTTGTCGATGCCGCCTTGCGGCATCTGCCAGGCGTCACTCTTGAAGTCGATGCGTTGCGCCACGAGGATCTCGCGCCGCCGGTTCAGCAGCATCAGGCCGACGCCGAGGCGATAGCGACCGTCCGTGGGCTTGTTGTCGTTCATGACCGCAAGGTCGCCGCCCCCGCACGGCTTGGCAAGCCCCCAGCGAGTCGCCTCAGCGACCTGCGCCGCGCCGCTCGTAGACGGCGCTGAGCGGAGCCAGGGCATAGCCGCGGCGCTCCAGGCTGGCGAGCCAGGATTGCAGGCGGGCGAGCGCCAGCGGATCGGCGGCTGCCACGCCGACGGCGCTGCCTTGCAGCAGGGCGACGCGCTCCAGCTCCGCCAGCTGGTGGGCGAAGGCCTCCGCATCGCCGGTCAGCTGGCGGTCGGCCAGGACGGCGGCCAGGCTCGCCGTCGGCGGCGCCTGACCGCGGCTGACGGCATCGAGGAACAGCAGCCCGCGCGTGGCCAGTACCGCCAGCACCGGGCCGGACAGGTCGCCGGCACGCAGGAAGCTGTCGTCGCCGACCGTCACCACGCCGGCGGCGGGCGGCGGCGGGCCACTCTCCGTGGCGCCGTCGAGCAGCCAGGCGAGGCGGCGCAGGTTGAGCTCGGAATCGAGCAGCGCGAGGAGCGCCTGCGGCCCGGTATCCAGCGCATCGACGCTGCCCATCGGCAGGTCGAGCAGCAGTTCGTGGCCGGCCGACCGCGCCGACTCCATCGTGGCGCCGAAGGGGCGGCCGTAGGGGCTGAAAGACAGCGTGACAGCGCCCGGCAGCGCGACGGCCGCTGCGTCCAGCGAGGCGTCGCGCCCCAGGCCGGTCAGGACCACGGCGATCAGTGGTGTGGCGGCGGCCACGGCCGGGGCGGGCTGGCGAAAGCGGCGCCAGGCCGGCTGGCCGCCCTGCTCCTGGCCCCCGGCCTGCAATGTCTCGGGCAGGGGCGGCAGCGTGCCGATGACGACCTGCGGTCGGGCGGCGGCAGGCGCTTGCGACAAGCCGAGGGCATCGCGCCAGGCCGGCGGTGCCAGGATGTAGCCTGCCAGCGCCAGGCTCGGCAGCAGCAGGGCGACCCAGGCCAGCGTCAGCAGCCAGGAGCCAAGACTGCGGCCGTCCTCCATGGTCCCCCCGTTCCAGGCCGCCAAGGCGGCCGCCGTGCGACGCAGCGATGGCGCGCCGGCCCGCGCGGCCAACCTCGGCGCCGAGGCCGCACGGGGGGTGCCGCCTCACGGCACCCCTCCGGTGGAACCCGGCGTGGCCGGTCGCTACTCCATCTGCGCGGTCCGCGCGCTGAACAGCGCGTAGCCTCGCAGCAGGTCGAGCGCCCGCTGCAGCTGGTAGTCGTTCTCCGGCGTCAATCCTCCGGTCGGCGTCGGCGCCTCTTCGGCAGGAGTCTCGGCACCCTCGGCGCCCTCCTCGCTGCCGTCCTCGCCGCCGTCGTCAATGGCCTCCGGATCGTCTTCCTTCGGAGCCTCTCCCGTCTTCGTCGGGTCGGGGTTCTCCAGGCTGCCGCGAAGGTCCTCCTCGTGGCGCAGCTTGCCGGTATCGATGGTCTCGATGGTGGCCAGTGCCACCTCGATGTCCGGCACGATGCCCTTGGCCTGGATCGAGGTCCCCGATGGCGTGAAGTAGCGCGAGGTGGTCAGGCGCATGGCCCCGTGGCCGGGCAGCGGGATGATGGTCTGGACGGAGCCTTTGCCGAAGGAGCGGGTGCCCATGATGATGGCCCGGTGGTGGTCCTGCAGCGCGCCGGCGACGATCTCCGACGCGGAGGCCGATCCGTCGTTGATCAGCACGACGAGCGGCAGACCGTCGATCAGGTCGCCGGGACGGGCGTTGTAGCGCTGCATGTCGTCCTCGTGGCGGCCGCGCGTCGAGACGATCTCGCCCTGCTCGAGGAAGGTATCGGACACCGAGATGGCCTCGGACAGCAGGCCGCCGGGGTTGTTGCGCAGGTCGAGCACGATGCCGATCAGCTTGTCGCCAAGCTCCGCCTTGATCTCGGCGATGGCCTTCTCCAGGCCGGTGGTGGACTGCTCGTTGAACTGCGAGATGCGGATGTAGCCGATCTCGCCCTCGACGCGGGAGCGGACCGACTCCACCTTGATCACGTCGCGCACCAGCGTGACGTCGAAGGGGTCCTGGTCCTTGCGCTGCACCGTGATGGTGATCTCGCTCTGCACCGGGCCGCGCAACAGGTCGACCGCCTCGTCGAGGGTCAGGCCAAGGACGCTCTCGCCGTCCACCGCGATGATGAAGTCGCCGCTCTTCAGGCCGGCGCGCGAGGCCGGCGTGTCGTCGATCGGCGCCACGACCTTGACGAAGCCCTCCTCCATCGTGACCTGGATGCCGAGCCCGCCGAACTCGCCGCGGGTCTGTTCCTGCATGTCCTTGAACTGGTCGGCATCCATGTAGGAGGAGTGCGGATCCAGCTCGGTCAGCATGCCGCGGATCGCCGACTCGATCAGCTCCTCGTCGGTCACCTCGTCGACGTAGTCGGCGCGCACGCGCTCGAAGACGTCGCCGAAGAGCTTCAACTGCCGATAGGTATCGGCATTGCCGTCCTCGGCGCCGACCGCCGGGGCGGCCATGACGAGCAGCGCAAGTGACGTGGAAAACGCGATCAGTCGACGCGAGAACATTAGCCTTCACCCTTTGTGAGTTGGGTTGTGAACCACGGCCTCGGGTCGATGGGCTGCCCGTTGTGCCGCAATTCCAAATAAAGCACGGGCTTGGTGCCCGCGGGGCTGCCCATGAGACCGACCGGCTCCCCGGCCACGACCCACTGCCCCAAGACGACGTCGATACGGCCGAGACCGGCCAGCAACGAATGATATCGTCCGCCATGTTCGATGATCAAGATGAGCCCGTAGCGGCGAAATGAACCGGCGTAGACGATCCGGCCATCGAAGGTGGCCACGATCTGCGCCCCGGGACGGGTCTCGATGAGGAAGCCCTTGGAGCTGTCGCCGCCGTCCGGCAGAGGCTGCCCATAGCCGGCCGCCAGACTGCCGGCCGCGGGGAGGGAAAGCCCGCCCGGCTGGCTGGGAAAGTCCCGCAGGCTGTCGGGCGCCGCCGCGGCGACCTGCGGCGCGCTCTCGCCGCTGCCGTCTGCCGCCGCCTGGACCTCAGCCGCCTGGGCCTCAGCCGCCTGGGCCTCAGCCGCCTGAACCTCGGCCGCCTGGGCCGCCTGAGCGTCCGCCGCAGCAGCCGCGGCAGCCGCGTCCGCCGCGGCCTGCGCCTGGGCGGCCGCCTGAGCTTCCGCGGCCGCGGCGGCCTTGGCCTGCGCCGCCGCCTTGGCTTCCGCCGCGGCCCGCGCCTCTTCCTCCGCCTTGCGCTCCAGCTCGACGATCAACTCCTTCAGGTCCTCCGCCTCCTCGGCCAGGGCCTCCTGCTGCGCCAGCGCCTGGGCCTGCTCGGCGGCGGTGACGGCGGCCAGCGATTCCTTGCGGGCCAGCAGCACCTCCAGGCGCTGCCGCTCCGCCGCCAGCGCACGGCGCTTCTCCTCGGCGCTCAGCGTCTCGCCGGCGATCTGCTGCTTCAGGGCCCGCAGCTCCTCGAGTTCCTCGCCCAGGCGACGGGCGCGGGCCTCCAGCTCCGGCACCGCGATGCTCAGCAGCATGGCGGAGCGGACCAGGTCGACCGGCGCCCCGGGACGGGCCAGCAGCGCTTCCGGCGGCTGCAGGGCGATCCGCACCAGGGCCGAGAGGGTGAGCGCCAGGGTCTCCCGCTCCGCCAGCAGCGCCGCTTCGCGCGCCGCCAGTTCATCGTTCAAGGCCGCCAGGGTGCCCTCGACCGAGCTCAGTTCGCTCTCCAGCGCCTGCAACTTGGCCGCCACCGCAACCGACTGCTCGGTCAGCGCGGCGATCTCCGCGCGCATCGCCGCCGCCTGGCCGGCCAGGGCCTCGGCGGTCGCCGCGGCCTCGGCGGCAGCGGCCTCGATCGCCTGCAACTCCTCGGCCTTCTCGTCGGCCAGGGCCGGCGGCACGGCCAGCAGCAGCGCCATAGCCACCAAGGCTCCCTGGGCGGGGCGCCGGAGCGGCGGCAAGGAGGCGGCGAGAGACAAGGCCTCGACCTTCCTATTCCGCCGCGGCGCGCTGCGCCGAGGGCCGCAACAGCGACCGTCCGCTCATCGCCGCCGGCTGCGCCAGGCCCATCAGCTCGAGCAGCGTCGGCGCGACATCGGCCAGGCGCCCGTCGGCAAGGCCGCCCACCGCTTGCGGGCCGACCGCCAGCAGGACCGGCACCGGGTTCGTCGTGTGCTGCGTATGCGCCTGGTGCGCCGCGTGGTCCACCATCTGCTCGGCGTTGCCGTGGTCGGCGGTGACCAGCAGCGCGCCGCCGGCGGCCTCGACCGCCGCCGCGAGGCGGCCGACGCAGGCGTCGAGCGTCTCCACCGCCTTGATCGCGGCCGGCAGCACGCCGGTGTGGCCCACCATGTCGCCGTTGGCGTAGTTCACCACGATCAGGTCGAAGCGCTCCGCCCGCCACCGCCTCGACCAGACGGTCGGTCACCTCCGGCGCCGACATCTCGGGCTGCAGGTCGTAGGTCGCGACCTTCGGCGAGGGCACCAGGATCCGCTCCTCGCCCGCGAAGGGCGCCTCGCGGCCGCCGTTCAGGAAGAAGGTGACGTGGGCGTACTTCTCGGTCTCGGCGATGCGCAGCTGTCGTCCGCCGGCTGCCGAGACCACCTCGCCCAGGGTCTCTCGCAGGTCGCCGGGCGGGAACAGCGAGGCGATCAGCGGCTGCAGGGCGGTCGAGTACTCCACCATGCCCAGCGCGCCGGCGAAGGCGACCAGGCGCCGGCGGTCGAAACCGTCGAACAGCGGATCCAGCAGTGCCGCGAGGATCTCGCGGACCCGGTCGGCACGGAAGTTGGCCATCAGGAGGCCGTCGCCATCGCGCATCCCGTCGTAGCCGGCGATCGCGGTCGGCGGAACGAACTCGTCGCTCAGCTCCTGGGCATAGGCGGCCTCGACCGCCGCGCGCGGGCTCTCCGCGCGTTCGCCCCGGCCCGCGGTGAGCAGGTCGTAGGCCGCGGCCACGCGCTCCCAGCGCTTGTCGCGGTCCATCGCATAGAAGCGGCCGGCGACCGTGGCGATAGGAGCGGCGGTCTTCGCCTCGAAGGCCTCGAGAAACCCGAGCGCGCTCTTCGGCGGCGTGTCGCGTCCGTCGAGAAAGGCATGCACCAGCACCTCCAGGCCGGCGGCGCGCAAGGCCTCCGCCAGAGCCGCGATGTGGTCCTGCATCGCATGGACGCCGCCCGGCGAGAGCAATCCCATGAGGTGCACCCGTCCGCCGCTGGTCTGCATCGTCTTCACGAAATCAAGAAACGACGGCATTGCGGCCAATTCTTGACGCTCGACGGCCTGGTCGATGCGCACCAGTTCCTGCTGCACCACACGGCCCGCACCGATGTTCATGTGTCCGACCTCGGAGTTCCCGAACTGGCCGCTGGGCAGGCCAACCTCGAGCTCGGAGGCCTGCAGCAGGGCATGCGGCCGCTCGGCGAACGCCTGGTCGAGGAAGGGCGTATGCGCCTGGAGCACGGCATTGTCCGCCCGCTCCTCGCGATGGCCGAAGCCATCGAGGATGCAGAGAACGACGGGGCGGGGGGCTTTGGTCTTGGCAGGCATCTGAGCGCGGCTTTCCTTGCGTCCGGGGGCGGGCGTGGCCGCCTATATACGCGCTTTCGCCTGCTTTTGCAGGCCCGGCCCGGCGGGACGCTCAGTCGCGATGGTAGGGATGGCCGGAGAGGATCGACTGGGCGCGGAAGAGCTGCTCCGCCAGCAGCACGCGCACCAGGAGGTGCGGCCAGGTCATGGCGCCGAGCGAGAGCAGCAGGTCGGCCTCCTGCCGCAGCCCCGGGTCCAGGCCGTCGGCACCGCCGATGACGAAGGCCAACTCCGCACGGCCGCTGTCCGCCACGCCTTGCAGGTGACCGGCGAAATCGCGCGAGCCCAGGGTCCGGCCACGCTCGTCGAGCACGATGCGGTAGGCTCCGGCCGGCAGGGCCTGGCGGATCAGCGCCGCCTCCCGCGCCGGCCGCTCGCCGCTGGCCGCCACCCGGCGCTCCTCGACCTCCTTCAGACGCAAGGCTCCCCAGGGGCCCTTGGTCAGGCGCTCGGCATAGTCGTCGTAGAGCTGCTGCAGCGCGGAACCGCGGGCGCCGACGCGGGCGCGGCCAACGGCCACGAGGGTCAGGCGCATGGCCAAGGGGCTACGCCGCCGGGCCGGCCTCAGGCCAGCGCGACGGCGGGCTCCCGCGTCTCGGCACCTTCCACCGGCAGGCCCCACATCTTCTCCAGCCCATAGAAGGCGCGAACCTCGGGGCGGAACAGGTGGACGATGATGTCGCCACCATCCACCAGCACCCAGTCGCCCTGCGACTTGCCTTCCAGCGACGGCGCCTTCTGGCCCCGCTTCTTCAGCCGCGCGGCCAGATGCTCGGCCATGGTGATCACCTGGCGGCTGGAGCGGCCGGTGGCGACCACCATGAAGTCTGCGATGGAACTCTTGTCGAAGAGGTCGATGACGACGACGTCTTCCGCCTTGTCGTCATCCAGCGAACCCAAGACCAACTTGAGCAGCTCACGATCGGGCTGCTGGGCTTGCGGGTTGCTCTGCGGCTTGGTCTTCGCGGCCGTGCGCGCGGTGGTCTTGCGCAGGGTGTCGTTTCCACTTCGCCGTTGTCGCCTCTATTAGCCGGCACCCGCGGCCGACGGGGCGCTCCGGATCGGCGCCGTTCCGGATCTCCGTCGCCGATAGGGCGGAGAGCCGGATGTGCAGAAAGGCCCAGGCGGGCGGTCTTGCCGCCGCCAGGCGATCGGCCCGGGCTTCGGGCAGACGACGGCGGCGGAACCGCTGCGCCGCCTTGGCCGACGACGCTCTTAAAGAATAGGTGGGCCGGGCCAGGACCGCAACGGGCAGGGTGTGAAAGATTTCGGTCCAGGACTCCCAGCGATCGATCTGCACCAGGTTGTCGGCGCCCATCAGCCAGACGAAGCGGCGCCCCGGCAAGCGTCGGCGCAGCGTGCGCAGCGTGTCGGCGGTGTAGCGCGTGCCGAGCAGGCTTTCCAGGTCGCTGGCAAGGATACGCGGGTGGGCGGCCACCTGCCGCGCCCTCGCCAGGCGCTCGGCCAGCGGCGCCATGCCGTCCGTCCTCTTCAGCGGGTTCTGCGGCGAGACCAGCCACCAGACGGCATCGAGCCGCAGGCGGCGCAGCGCCTCCAGGCTGACGTGCCGGTGGCCGGCATGGGCCGGATTGAAGGAACCGCCGAGCAGGCCGATGCGCTGCCCGCGGGCCGGCAGGCGGCCGCCGAGGCTGGCAGCGATTCGCGCGGGGGTCGGCAAAGGCGGCACGGCGGGCGAAGTCCCTAGAAGCGATGGAAGACGAAGAAGGCGCCGAGCGCGATGCAGGCGAAGCCGACGGCATGGTTCCAGCCCAGCGGCTCCTTCAGCCAGAGCACCGAGAAGGCGGCGAAGACCAGCAGGGTGATGACCTCCTGGATGGTCTTCAGCTCCGCCGCCGAATAGACCGCGTGGCCGATCCGGTTGGCCGGCACGGCGAAGCAGTACTCCACGAAGGCGATGCCCCAGGCGATCAGCACCACCAGCGGCAGCGCCACCTCCTTGTACTTCAGATGACCGTACCAGGCGAAGGTCATGAAGAGGTTGGAGACGGTGAGGAGCAGGATCGGCGAGAGCCAAGTGGGCATGGCAGGCCCCGGGTTGGGACGGCGGACGTCGGGGGCTTGCGGTGCCGCCGCGCCAGGCGACATCCCTGCCTGGCCGCACGGAGAGCCTGGGCCTAGGGTCGTGCCTGGCCCTGACCGGTGACGACGTACTTGTAACTGGTCAGTTCGGCGGCGCCGACCGGACCGCGCGGCGGCAGCTTGCCGGTGGCGATGCCGATCTCCGCGCCCATGCCGAACTCGCCGCCGTCGGCGTACTGCGTCGAGGCGTTGATCAGGACGATGGCGGCATCGACCTCGGCGGCGAAGCGGCGCTGCGCCTGCGGGTCACCGGTGATGATCGCCTCGGTGTGGCGCGAGCCGTAGCGCTGGATGTGGGCCAGCGCCTCGTCGAGACCGGCGACCGTCTTCACCGCCACGATCGGCGCCAGGTATTCGCAGGACCAGTCGGCCTCGCTGGCCGGGATCGCTTCCGGCAGCAGGTCGCAGACCTCGGCATCGCCACGCAGCTCGCAGCCGGCGGCCCGCAGGTCGTGCAGCAGTGGCAGCAGGTGGCTGCGCAGCGCCGCGCGATCGCAGAGGATGGTCTCGGTGGCGCCGCAGACCGAGACGCGGCGCATCTTGGCGTTGAACACCACGCGCCGCGCCATCTCGGGGTCGGCGCCGGCGTGGATGTAGCTGTGGTTCATGCCCTCCAGGTGCGCCAGCACCGGGATGCGCGCCTCGCGCTGGACCCGCTCGATCAGGCCGCGCCCGCCGCGCGGCACGATGACGTCGACCGTGTCGCTCATCGTCAGCAGCAGGCCGACGGCGGCGCGGTCGCTGGTCGGCACCATCTGGATCGCTGCCGCCGGCAGGCCGGCGGCCTGCAGCCCGCTCTGCAGGCAGGCCAGGATGGCGCGCGAGGAGTGGAGGGATTCCGACCCGCCGCGCAGGATCGCGGCATTGCCGGACTTCAGGCAGAGCCCACCGGCGTCGGCGGTGACGTTCGGCCGGCTCTCGTAGATGATGCCGATGACGCCCAGCGGCACGGCGACCCGTGCCACCTTCAAGCCGTTCGGGCGGTCCCATGCAGCCAGTGTGCGGTCCAGCGGGTCGGGCTGCGCCGCCACCTCCTCCAGGCCCGCCGCCATGGCTTCGATACGGGCGGGCGTCAGCTCCAGCCGGTCGAGCAGGTGCGGCGCCACGTCCCGGGCCGTCGCCGCCGCCATGTCTTCCGCATTGGCCTGTAGCAGCGCCGCCTCGGCGGCGCGCAGGGCCGCGGCAGCGGCCAGCAGGGCGCGGTCGCGGTCGGCCGCCGGGGCCAGCGCCAGCCGCGCGGCAGCGGCGCGCGCGTCCTTGCCGAGCGCCGCCATCTGCGCCGGCAGATCCGTTCCCGCACCTTCGTCGTCGCGCCTCTCGGCCAGACTCAAGGCCATCGCAGCCTCCCTTTCAGCGGCGGCGACGATAGCCGCTCGGCCGCGGGATGCAAAGCGCTGCCAGCTCGACAGAGACCCGGCAGGGATCAAGGCCCCGGCGCTTTTGGCTTGTCTCCGGCGCGGCTTGCCGTAATGTTAATTGCACAAGCAATTACATTTTGACCCGCGCGCCATCGCGCGGCGCTCTTTTCAGAACCACCATCGGCGAAGGAGATAACGATGTTGAAGACCCTGCTTCTCGGCGGCCTCGCCTGCGGCCTGCTCACGGCCTCCGCCGGCCAGACCATGGCCGCCGACCCGGCGGCCTGCGCCACCGTGCGGCTGGCCGACGGCGGCTGGACCGACAACACGGCGCAGAACGCCCTGCTGCAGGTCGTGCTCGACGGCCTCGGCTACGAGCCCGATATCCAGCTGCTGGCGGTGCCGGTCATCCTGCAGAGCCTGGAGAACCAGGACATGGACATCTGGCTCGACAACTGGATGCCGAGCCAGAGCGTCGAGATCGCGCCCTTCATCGAGCGGGGCGGCGTGGTCTCCCATGCCACCAACCTCGAGGGTGCCGGCTATGGCCCGGTGGTGCCGGGCTATGTCGCGGATGCCGGCGTGACCTCGCTGGCCGACCTCGCCGCCTACGGCGAACAGTTCGACAAGACGATCTACGGCATCGAGGCCGGCAACGACGGCAATCGCATCCTGCAGGAGAAGATCGACGACCCGGCGAACGGGCTGGAGGGCTGGAGCCTCGTCGAGTCGAGCGAGCAGGGCATGCTGGCGCAGGCCGGCAAGCTGATCGCCGACAACGAGTGGGTGGCCTTCCTGGCCTGGACGCCGCATCCGGTGATGGGCGCCATGGACCTGGTCTATCTCGACGGCTTCGAGGCCGACGGCTTCGGCCCGGCGACGGTCCACACCCTGGTCCGCAAGGGCTACCCCGAGGCGTGCCCCAACATCGGCCGATTGCTGAGCAACCTGCGATTCACGCTCGACATGGAGGGCGCCGTGATGCAGGCGATCCTCGACGGCGGCGACGCCGACGACACGGCGCACGACTGGCTGACGGCCCATCCGGCCGTGCTGGAGAGCTGGCTGGCCGGTGTCACCACCCTTGAGGGCGCGCCCGGCCTGCCGGCGCTGGAGGCGCACCTGGGCCTCTGATCGACGGCGGCGGCGGCCGCCTCTCGGGGCCCCCGGGCCGGTGCGGGCCAGTCCCGCACCGGCCCTTCGTTTTTTCCCCTGCCTGCGGCACACTCCCGCGCGCCGCGATCCGCGGCCAGGAAGCGGTAGGAGGCGCACGATGCAGGCGGAGGGAGTCCACGGCGAAGGGCGGCGGGGCCGGGCGCGGTGAGCGGGCATTTCGCCTCGGCGATGCCGGTGCTGCCCTCGCTCGATCTGGCGGAGACCGAACGCCGCTACGGCGCCATCGGTTTTGCCGTCACCGTTCGGGCCGACGACACGCTGCTGCTGCGCCGTGACGATGTCGAGCTGATGTTCTGGCTCTGCGAAGAGCGGGCGATCTGCGAGGCCTCCGGCGCCTACCTGCGTGCCAGCGACGTCGACGCGCTGGAGGCCGTGGCACGGGCCGCCGGCTGGCGCACGATCCCGGCGGCCGACAAGCCCTGGGAGCAGCGCGAAGCCTATCTCTTCGACCCGCACGGCAATCTGCTGCGGCTCGGCCAGCCGCTTGGCTGACCGCCCGAGGCCCCTGCCACAAAGCCGCCACACGTCGCGACGGCAGAACGCGTAAACTGTCCCCGATGAGCGCCGAACCCCTGCAGCACAGCGACAACGCCGCCAAGCCACGCGGCCGACGCGGCAGCGCGCCCCTGGCCGCGCCGGTGCTGCGCGCCGAGGCCGGCCGCGACGAGCCTGGCCGCGAAGCCCCTGGCCGCGAAGCCCCTGGCCGCGAAGCCCCTGGCCGCCAAGAGGGCCGGCGCGCCCGGCGCATGCGCGAGCGACTCGCCAGCGCCGGCATGCGGCGCGCCGGCTGGCGCTTCTGGCGCTCGCCGCTGCTGCGGCGGGTGCTGCTGGTCAACCTGGTGGTGGTCGCCATTCCGGTGCTCGGCCTGCTCTACCTCAAGCAGTACCGCTCCAGCCTGATCCAATCCGAACTCGATGCCATGGCGACGCAGGGCCGGGTCTTCGCGCTGGCGCTCGGCGCCACCGCCGTGCTCGCCGACCAGAGCGGCCGGGAGCGGCTGGTGCCGGAGCTGACCCGCCATCAGATTCGCCTGCTGCTGACCGAGACCGGCCTGCGCGGCCGGCTCTACGCGCCGCTGGAGGAGGGTGGCCAGCTGCTGGTCGACTCCTTCACCCTGGCCGGCCCGAACGGCGTCATCACCGTGACCGAGCTGTCGCCGGAACAGGAGCCGAGCCTGCTCGACCGCCTGCTGGCCTTCGTCGACAGCCTCTTCGAATGGCTGCCGGGCACTGAGGACCTGCCGGCCTACGCCGAGGGCCCGACGCAGTCGGCCGAGGACTATCCCGAGGTCGTCGCGGCGCTGAGCGGCGGCGATGCCGGCGCCGCCCGCCGCGGCGCCCGCGGCCAGCTCGTGCTCTCGCAGGCGGTGCCGGTGCAGCGCTACCGCCAGGTGCTCGGCGCCCTGCTGCTGACCAAGGACGGCAGCGCCATCGAGCAGGCGGTGGCGCAGCGCCGCATCGACGTGCTGGTGATCTTCGCCATCGCCACCAGCGTCATGGTGCTGCTCTCGCTCTATCTCGCCGGCACCATCGCGCGGCCGATCCGCAACCTGGCGCGCGCCGCCGACCGGGTGAAGAGCGGCAAGGGCAAGCGCCAGCCGCTGCCCGACTATACGCGGCGGCGCGACGAGATCGGCGAGCTCGGCCGCGCGCTGACCGCGATGACCGATGCCCTCTGGGCCCGCCTGGACGCCATCGAGGGCTTCGCCGCCGACGTCGCGCACGAGATCAAGAACCCGCTGACTTCGCTGAAGAGCGCGGTGGAGACCATCACCCGCCTGGAGGATCCGGAGCGGATCAAGAAGCTGCTGGCCATCGTGCTCGACGACGTGCACCGCCTCGACCGCCTGATCACCGACATCTCCGACGCCAGCCGCGTCGACGCCGAGCTGGCGCGCGCCGAATCCGAGCCGGTGGAGCTGCGCAGCCTGCTGGAGGCGCTGGTCGAGGTGCACCGCATGGCCGCCGGCGAGGAGGGACCCGATTTCGTGCTCGACCTGCCGGCCGGCGACCTCACCGTGGTCGGCCTGGAGGGCCGCCTGGGGCAGGTCTTCCGCAACATCATCGTCAACGCCCTCTCCTTCAGTCCACCGGGCAGCACGATCCGGATCTCCTGCCGCCGCGGCGACGGCTGGCTCGAGACGGTGATCGAGGACCAGGGACCGGGCATTCCCGAGGGCAAGTTCGATGCCATCTTCAGCCGCTTCTACAGCGAACGCCCGGAGGGCGAGAAGTTCGGGACCCACTCCGGCCTGGGGCTCTCCATCTCGCGGCAGATCGTCGAGGCGAACCGCGGCCGGATCCACGCCGAGAACTATCGCGACGACAGCGGCGCGGTGGCCGGCGCGCGCTTCGTGATTCGCCTTCCCGCCTTCACGCGGCCGAGCAGCCGCGGCCAGACCCGCAGCCGGCGCCCATGAACGACGACAGCCAGACGGGCAGCCGCCCGCGTCAGCTCCTGCACGCCACCTGCGTCGCGCTGGAGGGCCGCGGCGTCCTGCTGCGCGGGCCCTCCGGCAGCGGCAAGTCGGATCTGGCGCTGCGCCTGATCGACGAGGGCGCCCTGCTGGTCGCCGACGACCAGACCGAGGTCCAGCTGGAGCCCGCGACCCGGGTCCGAAGCGGGCGGCTGACCGCGCAGGCGCCCCGGACCATCGCCGGCCGGCTGGAGGTGCGCGGGCTCGGCATCGTCGCGCAGCCGGCCCTGGCCAGCGCCCCGGTCGCCCTGGTCGTCGACCTGGTGCGCGCCGCCGAGGTCGAGCGGCTGCCCGAGGACCGGGTCGAGGAGCTGCTGGGAGAGGAGGTGCCGGCCATCGCGCTCGATCCTTTCGCCGCCTCGGCGGTCGCCAAGGTGCGCCTGGCGCTGGCGCAGTTCGCAGGCGACCCGGTCTCGGGCAGCGAGGAGGAGCCGCGCCGGGTCGTCCTGGTGACCGGGCTCTCCGGCGCCGGGCGATCCCTGGCGCTCTCGACGCTGGAAGATTTCGGTTACGAGGCGATCGACAACCTGCCGCTGCACCTGGTGCGCGCCGGCCTTGGCGGCGACGACCGCCAGCCGCTGGCCATCGGCCTCGACACCCGCACCCGCGACTTTGCCGCCGGCCGCCTGCTGGGGCTGCTGGAGGAGCTGGCCGCCGACCCCGGATTGGCGACCCGGCTGGTCTTCATCGACTGCGACGACGAGACCCTGGTGCGCCGCTTCACCGAGACACGCCGGCGCCATCCGCTGGCGCAGGACCGGCCGGTGCTGGACGGCATCCAGGCCGAACGCCAGCTGATGACGCCGGTGAAGGCCCGCGCCGACCTGCGGTTCGACACCTCGCTGCTGGCACCGGCGGAGTTCCGCCGCCTGCTGGCCGGCCACCTCAGCCTGGCCGGCGAGAGCGGCCTGGGCATGATGACTTTCGTCACCTCCTTCTCCTTCCGCCAGGGCCTGCCGCGCGAGGCCGACCTGGTGTTCGACGTACGCTTCCTGAAGAACCCGCACTACGACCCGCTGCTGAAGCCGCTGGACGGCCGCGACCAGGCCGTGAAGGACTACGTCGAGGCCGACCCCGACTACGGCCGCTTCTTCGAGACGCTGGCCGCCCTGCTGGGTCCCTTGCTGCCGCGCTACGAGGCCGAGGGAAAGAGCTACCTCACCATCGCCGTCGGTTGCACCGGCGGGCGCCACCGCTCGGTGGCGGTGGCGGAGCGGCTGGCGCAGTGGCTGATGGGCCAGGACCGCGCCGTCGTGGTCTCCCACCGCGATCTCGACCGCAGCGCCTGAGCGCCGGCCGCGGGGTCGGCGCGGCGCAGGCGTCAGGGGTATGCGCGGGCGCGGCAAATGGGCTAGAACCGTGAACCCGGCCGGCGGCGGGGTCGAGGCAACGGCGGAACGGCAGGCAGGGACATGATCGGCATCATTCTGGTCACACACGGCCGCCTGGCCGAAGAATTCGCCGCCGCGCTGATCCATGTCGTCGGCCCGCAGCAGCAGCTGGCGGCGGTCTGCATCGATGCCGACGACGACATGGAGGCGCGCCGCGGCGAGATCCTCGAGCAGGTGAAGGCGGTCGACAGCGGCCAGGGGGTGGTGCTGCTGACCGACATGTTCGGCGGCACGCCCTCCAACCTCGCCATCTCGGTGCTCGACCACGGCAAGGTCGAGGTGATCGCCGGGGTGAACCTGCCGATGCTGATCAAGCTGGCGTCGGTGCGCGGCAAGCTGCCGCTCGACACCGCCGTCGTCGAGGCCCAGGAGGCCGGGCGCAAGTACATCAACGTCGCCTCGCGCCTGCTGGGCGGCGCCGACTGAACCCACCGCCACCGCAAGGGAGGCGGCCGATGCCGTCCGTCGAGGTCACCATCGTCAATCGCCGCGGCCTGCACGCTCGCGCCGCCGCCAAGTTCGTGAAGCTGGCCAACAGCTTCGACGCGGCGATCGAGGTGGCGAAGAACGGCACGCAGGTGTCCGGCAGCTCGATCATGGGCCTGATGATGCTGGCCGCCGCGCCCGGCACCTGCCTGCAGCTGAGCGCCGAGGGGCCGGCCGCGGGCGCCGCTCTGACGGCGCTGGCGGCCCTGGTGGCCGCCGGGTTCGATGAAGCCGACTAGACCGCGCACATCCCGCGCGGCCGGCACGGCCGCGGAGCGCGTGCTCGAGGGCCTGGGCGTGGCCCCCGGCATCGCGATCGGGCCGGCCTTCCTGCGCGAAGGCGGCCAGCTCACCGTGGTCGAGTACAAGGTGCCGCGCGCCCAGCGCGCAAACGAGCTGGCGCGGGTCGAGCAGGCGCTGGCGGCCGCGACGCGCCAGTTGGAGAAACTGCGCGCCAAGGCCGAGGCACTGCACGGCGCCGCCGCCGAGGAACTCGGCTACCTGCTCGAAGCGCACCTGCAGATGCTGCAGAGCCGCCGGCTGATCGACGGCGTGCGCCGCCGCATCTTCGAGGAGAGCCGCAACGCCGAATCGGCGGTGGCGGCGGAGATCGCCGCCATCGAGGGCGGCTTCGCCGCCATCGCCGACAGCTACCTGCGTTCGCGCGGCGCCGAGGTGCGCGAGGTTGGCCGCCGGATTCTGCGCAACCTGACCGACCGCCCCTTCGCCGCCTTTGCCGAGGCCCCCGAGGGCGCCGTGATTCTGGCCGAGGAGGTGACGCCGGCCGATACCGCGCTGATGGATCCGCGCCGGGTCGGCGGCTTCGCCTCGGTCCTGGGCGGTGCCGAGGGGCACACCGCGATCATGGCGCGCTCGCTCGGCCTGCCGGCCGTGCTCGGCATCGCCGAGTTGCTGGCCGAGGTCCGCGATGGGACGCCGGTCATCCTGGACGGCGACGGCGGCCGGATCATCCTCGATCCGACGGCCAAGACGCTGGCCCGCTATCGGCGGCTGCAGGCCGCGCAACGCCGCGCCCGGCGCGACCTGGAACACCTGGCCGGCGTGCCGGCCGTCACCCGCGACGGGCAGCGCGTGCAGCTCCTGGCCAACGTCGAGCTGCCGCGCGACCTGCAGCCGGCACTGGCCGCCGGTGCCGAGGGCGTCGGGCTGCTGCGCAGCGAGTTCCTCTTCATGAACCGCGCCGACCTGCCGAGCGAGGACGAGCAGGCGGCGATGCTGGGCGAGATCGTCGAGGGCATGGCCGGACGGCCGGTGACGGTGCGCACGCTCGACGTCGGCGGCGAGAAGCTGGCCAGCGCGCTCGGCCGGCTCTATCCCGAGGGTCCGAACCCGGCGCTGGGCCTGCGCGCCATCCGCCTGTCGCTGCGCGAACCGGAACTGCTGGAAACGCAGCTCGCCGCCATCCTGCGGGCCGCCGCCAAGGGCCCGGTGCGCATCTTGCTGCCGATGGTCTCGGCGCCGGAGGAGATGCGCCTGGTGCGCGCCGCGCTCGGCCGCGTCTTTCATCGCCTGAAGCGCCGGCGGGTCGCGCTGCCGGCCACGCTGCCGCCGCTGGGCGCGATGATCGAGGTGCCGGGCGCCGCGCTGGCCGCGGATGCCTTGGCGCAGGTGGCCGATTTCTTCGCCATCGGCACCAACGACCTGACGATGTACACGCTGGCGATCGACCGTGGCGAGGAGCGGGTGGCGCATCTCTACAACCCCCTCCACCCGGCGGTCCTGCGCCTGGTGCAGTTCACCACGGAAGCGGCTCTGCGGGCCCGCCTGCCGATCTCGGTCTGCGGCGAGATGGCCGGCGATCCGCGCTTCACCGCGCTGCTGCTCGGCCTCGGCATCCGCGAGCTCTCGATGAGCGCGCAATCGCTGGCGCTGGTGAAGCGGCAGGTGCTGGCGCTGAACGCCAGCGAGGCCTTCGGTCTGGCCGGACGGGTGATGCGTGAGAACGAGCCGGCGCTGATCGCCCAGCTGCTGGAGTAGGCTCAGCGCCGCGCCGTGCCGTCGCGTTCCGGCGCGGGGGCCACCAGCGGCGTGACCTTGGGCGCTTCCGGCATCGCCTGCGCGCTGCGCGCCGCCAGGGCCTTCGCGGCCGCGACGATGAGGGCGGGCGTCAAGGATCTCCAGAGCATCATGTCATCGGGTTCCCATGGTCGCCGTCGGTTCTTGCGAATGCGAGGCTCTTGCATTTGCAGAAGCGACACGGTAAATGAAAATCATTCGCAAAAGCAAGTCCCTCCCGAACAGCACGCGGCAGGTCCCCCCCGATGTTCCTCTGCATCTGCAACGCCCTTCGAGAGCGCACGGTGCGAGAGGTGGCGCCCTACTGCCGCACCCCGGCCGAGCTCTATCGCGCGCTCGACTGCCGGCCGCAGTGCGGTCGCTGCGCGACGGCCCTGCGCAGCGTGCTGGACCAGAGTCGCCTTGACGGGCTCGCCGCCGAACCGTCAGCCTGCGGGCAGTCACCCTTGGCTCTGGCGGCGGAGTAGCGACCCGTCGTCGGCCTTCCCGGTCACTGAACGGAGGCGACGATGAAGGGCGATGCTGGTGTCGTCCAGCGCCTGAACAAGGTGCTGCTGAACGAGCTCACGGCGATCAATCAGTATTTCCTGCATGCCCGCATGTTGAAGAACTGGGGCTTTGCGCACCTCGCGAAGCAGGAGTACGGCGAGTCGATCGACGAGATGAAGCACGCCGACAAGCTGGTCGAGCGCGTGCTGTTCCTCGAGGGCCTGCCGAACCTGCAGGACCTCGGCCGCCTCAGGATCGGCGAGGATGTGCCGGAGCTGCTGCAGGCCGACCTCGCGGTCGAGCAGGAGGCCATCCCGGTGCTGCGCGAGGCCATCGCCTACTGCGAGCAGGTCCGCGACTACATCTCCCGCGAGCTGCTCGAGGAGATCCTCGAAGGCGAGGAGGAGCACGTCGATTTCCTGGAGACCCAGCTCGGGCTGATCGAGGCCATGGGCCTGCAGAACTACCTGCAGCTCCAGTCCAAGCCAGCCGAGGACTGACGCGGCTATTCCCCGGCGCGGCGCTGCATGTTCTTCTGGCGCGGATCAAACGGGAGAGACCTCGCCATGCGCCTGCAGCCCCTTGCCCTTGCCGCCCTCGTCGCGCTTGCCGCTTGCGCCCAACCGGCGCCGAGCGGCCCGAAGGTGACGCTGCTGACGATCAACGATGTCTATCGCATTGAAGGAGTCGATGGCGGCGCGGTCGGCGGGCTGGCACGGCTGAAGGCCCTGCGCGACGAGGAGCTCGAGCAGGATCCCGATCTGATCGTGCTGCATGCCGGCGACTTCCTCTTCCCCTCGCTGCTGTCACGCGTCTACGACGGCGAACAGATGGTCGAGGTGTTGAACCTCATCGACGGCGATCCGGCGGCCTTCGATTCGCGCTTCTTCATCACCTTCGGCAACCACGAGTTCGACAAGAGCGCCCTGAAGGACGCCCCGATGCTCGACGCCCGCATCGAGGAATCGCAGTTCGCCTGGCTGGTGGCCAATGTCGATTTCCTGTCCGGCGACGACGGCCTGCCGCTGGTCGCCGCCCCCAACCTCTCGACCCATCGCCTGGTGCCGGCGAACGGCCTGACCGTCGGCCTCTTCGGCATGATGACCGACGTGAAGCACCCCGACTACGTCGTGGCCTTCGCCGACCCGGTGGAGACGGCGCGGCGCGAGACCGCCGCCTTGCGGGCCGAGGGCGCCGACCTGGTGGTGGCGCTGACCCATTTCACCGTGCAGGAGGACGCCGCGATCCTGGCCGCGCTCGGCGAAGCCGGACCCGACATCATCGTCGGCGGCCACGAGCACAACCGCCAGCAGGTCGAGGTCGACGGCCGCTGGGTGATCAAGGCCGACGCCGACCTGCGCAGCGCCGCGGTGATCGAGATCTGGCCGCAGCCCGGAATGGCGCCGCGCGTCCGCGTCACCTTCGAGGAGCTGCAGGGCAGCGACCCGGCGCCCGACCCGGAGGTCGCGGCCGCGGTGACCGCGTGGCTGACCCGCCACGACCGGGAGTACTGCAAGAGCTCCTACGACCTGCCGCCCGGCTGCCTCGACGAGCCGCTGGGTCTGACCGAAGTGACCCTGGTCGCCGAGGAGCTGGAGATCCGCCGCTTCGAGACCAACCTCGGCGACTGGGTGCTCGACCAGGCCCTGACGGCGCTGCGGCCGGCAGGCGCGCAGATCGCCTTCCTCAACGCCGGCTCGCTGCGCCTCAACCAGAACATTCCGGCCGGCACCGAGTTGACCCGCCGCCATCTCGACGAGCTCTTTGCCTATCCCAACGACCTGCGGCTGGTCGAGCTGGACGGCCGCACGCTGCAGCAGGTGATCGAGCGCGCGGTCAGCGACTGGCAAGGCAACGGCTGGTTCCTGCAGATCGCCGGCTTCGCCTACAGCTTCGACCCGGCGAGCGGGCGCGTCGGCGATCTCACCCTGCTGACGGACCAGGGGCCGCGGCCGATCGGGCCGGACGAGCGCATCCTGGCGGTGACCAACGACTTCCTGACCGACCCGCGCTTCGGCCAGGACGGCTTCACCATGCTGACGCCCGACCGGCTGCGGCCGATCGCCAGCCAGCCGCCGTCGCTGCGCGACCTCGTCCTGCAGGCCTTGCGCCAGGACGGCGCCATCGCGCCGGCGGTGGAGGGGCGCATCTGCAACAGCCAGAGGCCCGGCCCCTGCCTCGCCCTGCCGGCCGCCGGTAGCTGAGGAATCCCGCCGAATCATCGGTTTGACGACAGGCTGTGGAAAAGCCTGTTGATAAGCTGTGCGCAGACTGTGGGCTGCCGCAGGCTTTGTGCACAGCTTTTCGCACGTCCTGACCCCGGGCTCTCTTGCCGCTCCCCGGCCGGAGAGGCGAGCCTGTAATGGCACGCGAATGCGACGAGCCGGCGCTTCGAGAACCGCAGCAACCCGTTCGCCAGGCGGGATGTAGCACAAGGTTCGGAAGGTTCCGGCTCGGGGCGCGGCGGCCCGCGAGGGCGGCTACGCCTGCGCGCCGACGGCCGGTTGTCCTGCGCCCTGCGCAGCTCGACCAGTGCCGTCGGGCCGGGGCGATCGCGCGGGCCCGCAAGGGCCGGCGGTCGCGGAGTCCCGGACCCTGCCGTCCACCACCGTGCGCGGGGACGGCAGCGCCGCCGCGATGCGGCCGTGGCCGGTCCCCCTGCGGGCAGGCCCGGTCGCCGAGCGGAGCGGTTGGACGAGCGCGGCGGACCGCTGCGATCCCAGGCTTCGGTCTGGGGGTCGCGCCCCGCCGACGAGCGGCCTAGGGGTCCGGCGTCCCCACTGGCGACCTTCGGGTCGGCCGTCCCGGTGCCGCTGATGCCGGCCCCCTCCTTCGGGAGCACCGCGCATCGGCAGGAAGCGCCGCTGTTTGGTCGGGACCGGGGGTTTCGCCCCCGCGCGGCCAGGGGACGCCAGGCCCCTGGATCGATCGCCCGGCATCCGGCGGCCGCTCTCCGCGGAGCCGTGCGCAGTCCGCCGTGCCGGGACCGGGTGTCCCGCGCGCCAGGAGCCTGCCCGCCTGCCGGGCATTCCAGGCCAGCGCGTGCCGCCCCGGTGTCCCAAGCGAGGCGTCGGGGTCGTGTCCTCCTCCAGGACCGTCGGTGGCTCAGGCCATCGGCCCCCGGCGCCTCAGCTTTGTCCGGCGTTCAGCCGCCCGCCGATGCCAGGCGCACCACCGGGCCGGCCGCCGCCGCGGCGTCCTCGGGATCGTGCGTGACCAGCAGTGCCGGCAGGCCGCGCCGGCGGATCGCCGCGAAGGTGCTCTGGCGGATCGTCTCGCGCAGCGCCACGTCCAGCTTCGAGAAAGGCTCGTCGAGCAGCACCGCCGCCGGCTCCGCCAGCAGGGTGCGTAGCAGCGCGACCCGCGCGCGCTGGCCGCCGGACAGCGTCGCCGGATCGCGCGGCCCGAAACCCGATAGCTCCGCCTCGGCCAGGGCTGTCTCGACGCGCGCCCGCCGTACCGCGCGTCCCGTCACGCCCGATGGCAGGGCGATCGCCAGGTTGCCGGCGACAGAGAGATGCGGAAAGAGCAGCGCATCCTGGAACAGCATCCCGACGCGGCGGCGCTCCGGCGGCAGGGCGGTGATCTCGCGCCCGTCGAGCACGATGCGCCCGCTCATCGCGATGGCCGGCTCAAGGGTGCCGGAGATCGCCGCCAGCAGGCTCGACTTGCCGGCACCGCTCGGCCCCATGACGGTGACGATCTCGCCGGGTGGCACCCGCAGCTCGAGCGCCAGGAGCAGCCGCCCGGCCAGCGTCAGCCGCAGCGCCTGCAGCAGCAGCCCAGGGAGTCCTGCGCCGTCCTCGCGGCTGTCGGTCTCGTCACCTGCCACTGTCATGGCGGGAGCCTTCCACCGCCGCGGCGCCGCGGTCAACCGGCCGCCGCCTCCCGCGGCAGAGGTGGCACGACGGCGGCCCAGGCGACAGACTGGCCGTCCGCCACTGCCTGCCGAGGTTCTCCGCCTTGCCCGCCGCCCTTGCCGTCGCCATCCCGGCCCTGGAGGCCGCCGCCACCCTGCCTGCCTGCATGGCCGCGCTGGCACCGGGCGTGGCGGGCGGCCTGATCGGCGAGATCCTGGTGGCCGACGGCGGCTCGCAGGACGCCACCGCGGCGCTCGCCGCCGCCGCCGGCGCGCGGGTGATCGCCGCACCGCGCGGCCGCGGCCCGCAGCTGGCGGCGGCGGCGGCGGCCAGCGAGGCGCCCTGGCTGCTCTTTCTCCATGCCGACACCCGCCTCTCTGCCGGCTGGGACGTGGCGGTCGCGGCCTTCATTGCCGTGGAGGAGGCCGCCACCGCGCCCCGCGCCGCGGCCTTCCGCCTCCGCCTGGACGATCCGAGCGCGGCGGCCCGGCGGCTGGAGCGGCTGGTCGCCTGGCGCTGCCGCCGGCTTGCGCTGCCCTACGGCGACCAGGGACTGCTGATCGCGCGCCGCCACTACGAGGCGCTGGGCGGCTTCCCGCCGATCCCCCTGATGGAGGATGTGGCGCTGGTGCGCCGCGTCGGCCGGCGCCGCCTCGTCATGCTGCCGGTCGAGGCGGTGACAAGCGCGGCGCGCTATCGCAGCGAGGGCTATCTGCGCCGGCCGCTGCGCAATCTCGGCCTGCTCGCGCTCTTTCTCCTGGGGGTGTCGCCCGCCTGGCTGGCGCGCCGCTACGCCCCCGCGCGCCAGCGGCGATAGTCCTCGGCGTCGTCGACGTCGGCCAGCGTCGCCGCCAGGGCGACGCTGCGCCCGCCGCAGGTCGCCAGGCTGTCCGCCAGCGTCGTCGGGCGCGACCAGCCAACCCCGGCGAAGAGGCCGGCCGGCGGCGCACGGCGGGCACCGACCGCCCAGAAGCCGCCATCCAGGGCGGGACCGAACACCAGGTCGTGCGTCCGCAGCAGGACGAAGGCGGCCGCCGCCTCGCCGGCGCCGAGGGCCGGGATGTCGCTGCCGACGATCAGCAGCGGCGCCTCCGGCGTTGCCTCCGCCAGCAGGCGCGCCATTCGCTGGCCCAGGTCGCCGGCGCCCTGCGGCCGCCGCGACGGCCCGGCGGGCCAGAGCGCCGCCACGGCAGCGCTTTCGTCCGGCGTCACCGCCAGTTCGAGACGCCAGGGGCCCTCGGCCAGCGCCTGCGTCACCCGCCAGAGCGTCGTGCGATAGAAGGCCAGCGCCGCCGTCTCGCCGATGCCGGCGGCCAGGCGCGTCTTCACCTGCCCCCGGCGCGGCGCGCGGGCGAAGAGCACGAGGCGGGCGCCCGGCGGCAGGCGTTGGCCCGCCAGCGTCACGGCCGATCAGAAGCCCGTGAGGGGCCTCTTCCGGCCTCGCCGGCGCTCCGGCAAGCTGGCATCGGCCTCTCCCGCGCCAGCCCCGCCGGCGCCAAGAGCCGCCCGCTCGAAGGATTCCCCACCATGCTGCGCCTCTGCTCCCTGCTGCTCGCCTCGCTGCTCATCCTGCCGCCGGCGGCCCGCGCCGAACAGCAAAGCCTCGACTGGCCGGCGGTGCTCGCGGCGGCGCGCGGCCAGACGGTCTACTGGAATGCCTGGGGCGGCTCGCCGCAGACCAACGACTACATCCGCTGGGTGGCCGGCCGCGTGCAGCAGGAGTTCGGCGTCGTCCTGGAGCAGGTGAAGCTGGCCGACACCGCCGACGCCGTCGCCCAGGTGCTGGCCGAGAAGGCCGCCGGCCGGCTGGACGACGGCTCGGTCGACCTCATCTGGATCAATGGCGAGAACTTCGCGACGATGAAGCGCGAAGGGCTGCTCTATGGCCCCTTCGCCGAGGCGCTGCCGAACTTCGCGCTGGTCGACGTCGCCGGCAAGCCGACCACCCGCATCGACTTCACCGTGCCGGTGGAGGGCCTGGAGAGCCCCTGGGGCATGGCGCAGTTCGTCTTTCTCTACGACGCCGACCGCGTCGCCCAGCCGCCGCGCTCGATGGCGGCGCTGCTCGCCTGGGCGGAGTCCAACCCCGGCCGCTTCACCTATCCCCAGCCGCCCGACTTCCTCGGCTCGACCTTCCTGAAGCAGGCGCTCTACGAGCTGACGCCCGACGCCGACCGTCTGCTGGCGCCGGTGCAGGAGAGCGACTTCGCGGCCGCCACGCAGCCGCTGTGGGACTTCCTCGACCGCCTGCATCCCCTGCTCTGGCGCAGCGGCGCGCTCTTCCCCGCCAGCGGCCCGGAGCAGATCCGGCTGCTCGACGACGGCGAACTCGACATGGCGCTCTCCTTCGACCCCTACGAGGCGGCGGGACTGATCGCCGCCGGACGACTGCCGGAGAGCGTGCGCGTCTTCACTCCGGCTCTCGGATCGATCGCCAATACCCATTTCGTCGCCATTCCCTTCAACGCCAGCGCCAAGGAGGGCGCCATGGTGGTGGCGAACTTCCTGCTGTCGCCGGAGGCGCAGGCGCGGAAGCAGGACCCGGCGCAGTGGGGCAGCTTCACCGTGCTCGATCTGGCCGCGCTGCCGGCCGGCGAGCGCGCCCGCTTCGAAGCCATCGCCCTGACCCCGGCGATGCCGAGCGCCGCCGACCTCGGCCCCGCGCTGCTGGAGCCGCATCCCTCCTGGATGGAGCGCGTCGAGGCGGCCTGGCTCGAGCGCTACCAGGGCGGCTGAGGGACGGGCGAGAGGGCGATGACCGGGCACCGCGTGCTCGATGCCGGCAGCCTGCCTGCCGCCCTGGCGCAGGTCCCGGAGGCCTGCGCCCAGCTCGGCGGCAAAGCGGCGGCCTGGCAGGTCAGCGAGATCGGCGACGGCAACATGAACCTCGTGTTCCGTGTCGCCGGCCCGGCCGGGCGGCTGATCGCCAAGCAGTCGCTGCCCTGGATCCGCTCGGTCGGCGAGAGCTGGCCCTTCCCGCTCAGCCGCATCGCCTACGAGCACCGGGCGCTGCTGGAGCAGGCCAGGCACGCCCCGGAGCGCGTGCCCCGGGTCATCGCCTTCCTGCCGGCGCAGCACCTGCTGCTGATGGAGCTGCTGGAACCGCACCGCGTGCTGCGCGCGGCGCTGGTCGAGGGGCAGAGCTTCCCGCTCCTCGCCGAGCAGCTCGGCGGCTTCCTGGCGCGCACGCTCTTCGCCACCTCCACCCTCGCCCTGCCGGCCGAGCGGGCGATGGCTCTGGCGGCGGGCTTCGCCGGCAACGGCCATCTGGTCGATACCACCGCCGAGGTGGTCTTCACCGGCCCCCTCTGGCCGGCACCGCTGAACCGCCATACCACGCCGGCCCTCGATGCCACCGCCAAGGCACTGCGCGCCGACGCCGTCCTCAAGCTGGCTGCGGCGGAGCTGCGCCATCGCTTCCTGACCGTCGGCGAGGCGCTGATCCACGGCGACCTGCACAGCGGCTCGGTCATGGTGACGCCGTCGGACTGCCGGGTGATCGATCCGGAGTGGGCCTTCTACGGACCCATGGGCTTCGACCTCGGTGCGCTGCTCGGTAACCTGCTGCTGGCCCATGCCGCCCTGCCCGGCCAGCAGCCGCACGCCACCGAGAGCCGCGTGCGCCAGCAGGAGTGGCTGCTGGAAAGCGTGGCGGCGATCTGGCAGTGCTTCGCTGACGACTTCCTGGCCCTCTGGCGCGCGCATCCAGGGCCGCTGCTGCCCGGGGAGGCCTTCGCGCCGGAGCTCGCGGAGCGCTTCCGCCAACGCCGCCTGACCGCCATCCTGCAGGATGCGATGGGCTTCGCCGGCGCCAAGATGCTGCGCCGTATCCTCGGCATCTCGCACGTCGCCGATTTCGAATCGATCGCCGATCCCGAGCGGCGTGCCGCCTGCGAGCGCCGCGCCCTGGCCATCGCCCGCACGCTGCTGGTCGAGCGGTCGCGCTTCGAGGAGATCGGCCAGATGACGGCGCTGGCCCGTCTCGGGCCGGGGTAGGCGCGATGCGCGGCGGCGCCCGGCCCGGCTGGCTCTCGCTCTTCCCGCTGCTGACCCTGGCGGTCTTCCTGCTGCCGCTGGCCGCCGGCCTCGTCGGCACCCTGCTGCCGGCCTTCGGCTACCTGCCGGCGCTGGGTGGCGAGAGCCTGAGCCTGGCGCCCTGGCGGGCGCTCTTCGCCGCCCCGGGCCTGCGGGAGGCCCTGCTGCTGTCGCTTGGTTCCGGCGTCGGCGCGACGCTGCTGGCGCTGGCGCTGACGCTGGGCTTCGCCGCCGCCTTCCAGGGCAGCCGCCTCTTCGCCCGCGTGCAGAGCCTGGTGGCGCCGCTGCTCGCGATGCCGCATGCCGCCTTCGCCATCGGCCTGGCCTTCCTGCTGGCGCCCTCCGGCTTTGTCGCGCGCCTGCTCTCCCCCTGGCTCACCGGCTGGACGCAGCCGCCGGACCTGGCGACGATCCAGGACCCCTGGGGGCTCGCGATGACCCTGGCGCTGGTCGCCAAGGAGGTGCCCTTCCTGCTGTTGATGACGCTGGCGGCGCTGAACCAGGTGCCGGCGGCGCGCCTGCTCGCGGTCGCGCGGACGCTGGGATACGGCAAGACCGCCGCCTGGCTGCGCTTCGTGCTGCCGGCGGTCTATCCGCAACTACGCCTGCCGCTCTTCGCCGTGCTGGCCTACGCCCTCTCGCAGGTCGAGATCGCGCTGATCCTGGGGCCGACCACGCCACCGCCGCTGGCGCCGCTGCTGCTGCGCTGGTTCGCCGATGCCGAGCTGGCGCTGCGCTATCAGGGCGCCGCCGGCGCGCTGCTGCAGCTCGGCCTGGTGCTCGGCTGCATCGCCTGCTGGCTGGCGGCCGAGCGCCTCATCGCCTGTCTCGGCCGGCGGCTCCTGGAGAGCGGGCGGCGCGGCGGCGGCGGCGGTCTCACCCGCCTGCTGGCCGGCGGCGGCTTCGGCCTCGCCGTCGGCCTGGCACTGGCGACGCTGCTGCTGCTCGCCCTCTGGTCCCTGGCGCGGCAGTGGCGCTTTCCCGATGCGCTGCCGGCGAGCTGGAGCCTGGCGACGCTCGATCACGCGCTGCCGGTCCTGCAGTCGCCGCTCCGCACCACCCTGCTGGCCGGGCTGGGGGCCAGCCTGCTGGCGCTGATCCTGGTGCTGGGTTGCCTCGAGCACGAGGCGCGGCGGCGGGTGGCGATGACCCGCCGCGCCCTGACCGTGCTCTATCTGCCGCTGCTGGTGCCGCAGGTGGCTTTCCTCTTCGGCGTGCAGATCCTGCTGCTGCTGGGGCACCTGGAGGGCAGCTGGGCGGCGCTGATCGCGGTCCACCTGCTCTTCGTCCTGCCCTACTGCTTCCTGTCGCTGGCCGAGCCCTTCCGCGCGCTCGATCCGCGCCTGGCGACCACCGGGCTGACGCTCGGCCTCTCGCCGACGCGGGTCTTCCTGGCGATCAAGCTGCCGGTGCTGCTGCGGCCGATCCTGGCCGCCCTGGCCGTCGGCTTCGCGGTCTCGGTCGGCCTCTACCTGCCGACGCTCTTCGCCGGTGCCGGACGCCTCACGACGCTCACCACCGAGGCGGTCGCCCTGGCCTCCGGCGCCGACCGCCGGCAGGCCGCGGTCTTCTTCGCGCTGCTGCAGGCGCTGCTGCCGATGCTGGGATTCCTGCTGGCGCTCTGGCTGCCACGGCTGACCTGGCGCAACCGGCGCGGCCTGCGCGTCGGCTAGAGGGACGGCAGGCCGGGGTGGCGGTAGGCATGCCAGAGGAACCGGGCCGCCGCCGAGCGATAGGGCCGCCAGGGCTCGGCAAGCGCATACATCGCCGCCGCGTCCGGCCGCTCGGGCAGGCGCTTCAGGCGCTGCGCCGCGACCTGCAGGGCGAGATCGCCAGCCGGCATGACGTCGGGGCGGCCGAGGGCGAACAGCAGATAGACCTCCGCCGACCAGGGGCCGAAGCCCTTCAGGGCCGTCAGTTCGGCGGTCAGCGCCGCGTCGTCCAGACGGTGCAGCCGGGCGAAGGAGAGCTGGCGCGTGCGCAGCGCCTCGGCCAGGCCGAGCGCATAGCGGATCTTCGGCCGCGAGAAGCCGGCGGCGGCCAGGCCCTCGGCGCCCAGCGCCTCCAGCGCCGCCGGCGTCGGGCGCGGCAAGGCCGCCCTCAGGCGTGCCATGATGGCGCGCGCCGAGGCGGCCGAGACCTGCTGCGCGGCAATGATCCTGAGCAGGCCGTCCAGGCCCTTCGGCTGCCGGCGCACCGGCGGCAGGCCGCAGGCCTCGTAGGCCGCCGCGAAGTCGGCATCCTGCGCCGCGAGCGCGTCCAGCGCCGGCGCCAGGTCAAGATCGGGCGGTGATGGAGGTGGAGCCTTCATGCGGCGGCGATAGTGGCGACCGCGGGCCGGGCTGCCAAGCCGCCGCTTGCCCCCGAAGCGCCGGGGGATGTCCGCGCCGGCATCGGCGGCCCTTGCCAAGCTATCGGCCGCCGGCCTAAGCCGAGGCCATGACCGAGGTCACCCGCTTCGCCCCCTCGCCCACCGGCTGGCTGCATCTTGGCCACGCCTATGCCGCGCTCTTCGCGGCCCGGGCGGCCGGACCCGACGGCCGCTTCCTGCTGCGGATCGAGGACCTCGACGCCGGCCGCGCCCGCGCGGATTACGAGGCCGCCATCACCGAAGACCTCGCCTGGCTGGGGCTTGCCTGGGAGCCGCAGGTGCTGCGCCAGTCCGACCACCTGCCGGTCTACGCTGCCGCCCTGCAGGGGCTGATCGACCGCGGGCTCTGCTACCCCTGCTTCTGTACCCGGCGCGAGATCCAGACCGAGATCGCCGCCATGGCCGGCGCGCCGCAGGGGCCCGACGGGCCGATCTATCCCGGCACCTGCCGCTCCCTCGAAGCCTCCGAGCGGGCCGCCCGCATCGCCGCCGGCCAGCCCTATGCCTGGCGCCTGGCGGTGGACCGCGCGGCGCGGGAGGCCGGCCCGCTGCACTGGCATGATCTGGCGCAGGGCCGCATCGCCGCAACACCGGCGATCTTCGGCGATGTCCTGCTGTCGCGTAAGGAGGGAGCGGCGGTCGCCTATCACCTCGCGGTGGTGCTCGACGACGCGCGCCAGGGGGTAACGCTGGTGACCCGCGGCCTCGACCTGCTGCCCTCCAGCCACCTGCATCGCCTGCTGCAGGCCCTGCTCGCATTGCCGGTGCCGCGCTGGCACCACCACCGCCTGGTCACCGACGAGGCTGGCCGGCGCCTGGCCAAGCGCGCCGACGCCCTGGCGCTGCGCAGC
This sequence comes from uncultured Alphaproteobacteria bacterium, assembly GCA_942492185.1. Taxonomy (GTDB): domain Bacteria; phylum Pseudomonadota; class Alphaproteobacteria; order Kiloniellales; family JACOMY01; genus CALOEA01. The sequence goes on along the minus strand of CALOEA010000026.1, from coordinate 209,504 downwards.
CTGCGCGAGCGCGGGCTCGGACCGCAGGCCGTCCGCCGCCTGGCCGGATGGGAGGAGGAGGCGCGCAGGACCGTAGCGCCCTTGCCGCCGGGCGTGTAGGACTGGTGGCGCCAAACCGACTTCCCGGCACGCGAAGGCAAGGCCTCTCCTCCCTGCGATGACGATCACGGCGCAAGAGTTCTATGCCTTCCTGCAGGTCGTCTGGATCGACCTCGCCCTGGCTGGCGACAATGCCATCGTGGTCGGCATGGCGGCGGCGGGGCTGCCGCGCGAGCAGCGCAGCAAGGCCATCGCCATCGGAATCGGCGCCGCCGTCGTGATGCGCATCGGCTTCGCCCTGATCACCACCGAACTGCTGCAGATCGTCGGGCTGCTCTTCGCCGGCGGACTGCTGCTGCTCTGGGTTTCCTGGAAGCTCTGGCGCGAGATCGCCGCCCAGCGCGCCGAAGCCAGGGAGGCGGCGGGCGCAGCCGCGCTCGAGGCACTCGCCGCCACGCCCGGCGAGGTGAAACCGCTGCGCGCCGCGGTGGTCCAGATCATCGTCGCCGATCTCTCGATGTCTCTCGACAACGTCCTGGCGGTCGCCGGGGCGGCGCGCGAGCACGCCTGGGTGCTGATCTTCGGCCTGGCGCTCTCGATCGTCCTGATGGCGCTGGCCGCCAACCTCATCGCGCGCCTGCTGCAGCGCCACCACTGGATCGCCTATCTCGGCCTTGCGGTCATTCTCTATGTCGCCGGGACGATGATCTACGAGGGCGCCCTCGAGGTAATGGCGGCCACCGGCTGAGACCTCAACCGGCCTCGGCGACGAGCGCGCGGGCGCGCAGCAGTGCCGCCTGCAGGTCCGGCGCCAGGAGCGCGCCGCCGTTCTCCAGCAGTTGCATCGCCCTGAGCACCGACTGCGGCTGCGGCTGCAGGCCGCTCAGGATCACCCGCGTGCCGCGCCGGCGGCACTGCGTCAGGAACTCGCCCAGCTTGCTGGCGCCGGAGGCATCCATCATCGGCACCTCGCGCAGGCGCAGCACCAGAACCTTCGGCGGCCGGGCGATGTTCCCCAGGATGTCGGTGAACTTCGCGGTGACGCCGAAGAACAGCGGACCGCGCAGCTGAAAGACCTCGACGCCCGGCGGCAGGTCCTCGCGCTGGTCGGGCCGGCGCTCGCCCGGCGGACGCTCGAAGTCGTCGCGGTCGTCCTCGAACAGCTGCTCGCCGCCGATCGCCGCCACCTCGCTCATGCGGTGCATGAAGAGGATGGCCGCCAGCACCACGCCGACCTCGATGGCGACCGTGAGGTCGAACAGCACGGTCAGCAGGAAGGTCACCACCAGCACCAGGCGATCGCCCAGCGGGCCGCGCAGCAGATGGCGGAAGCGGCTGACCTCGCTCATGTTCCAGGCCACCACCACCAGCACGGCGGCGAGGCTGGCCAGGGGGACGTAGCTCGCCAGAGGGGCGAAGAGCAGCATGAAGGCGAGCAGGAAGAGCGCATGCAGGATACCCGAGACCGGCGAGCGGGCGCCGGAGCGGATGTTGGTTGCCGTGCGCGCCAGCGCCCCTGTGGCCGGCAGGCCGCCGACCAGGGCGGAGGCGGTGTTGGCCACGCCCTGCGCCACCAGTTCGCAGTTGGAGCGATGGCGCCGGCCGGTCATGCCATCGGCGATCACCGCCGAGAGCAGCGATTCCATGCCGGCGAGGAAGGCGATCGTGAAGGCCGACGGCAGCAGCTCCTGCAGCCGCGCCAGCGTCACGCTCGGCAGCGGCGGCAGGTCGAAGCTGGTGGGGATGCCGCCGAACCGCGTGCCGATGGTCTCCACCGGCAGGCCCAGCGCCAGCGCAGCCAGCGAAGCCAGCAGGACGGCGATCAGGAAGCCCGGCAGGCGCGGCGCCCAGCGACGCAGCGACAGGATCAGCGCCAGCGCGCCGGCCGAGACTGCCACGGTGGTGCCGTCGAGGCTGTCGCGCGCGGCCCAGAAGGCCTGCCACTTGGCCAGGAACTCGGCCGGGACCTCGGGCAGCGCGAGACCCAGCAGGTCCTTCACCTGGCTGGAGAAGATGATCACCGCGATGCCCGCGGTGAAGCCCACCACCACCGGCTCCGGAATGTACTTGATCCAGGTGCCGAGGCGCAGCAGCCCGGCCAGTATCAGCATGCCGCCGGCCATCAGCGTCGCCAGCACCAGGCCGTCGTAGCCCTGTTGCTGGATGACGTTGAAGACCACGACCACGAAGGCGCCGGTCGGCCCGCCGATCTGGAAGCGGCTGCCGCCCAGTGCCGAGATCAGGAAGCCGGCGACGATGGCGGTCAGCAGCCCCTTCTCCGGCGAGGCCCCGGAGGCGATGGCCAGGGCCATGGCCAGCGGCAGCGCGACGATCGCCACCGTCAGGCCGGCGACAGCGTCGCGCCGCAGGTCGCCGAGGCCATAGCCCTCGCGCAGCACGGTGACCAGCTTCGGCACGAAGAGGTGCCAGGCCGGGCCGGAAGGCGGCGGTCGGGTCGGCATCGAGTCCATTGTCCGGGCTGTTGGGCGCTTCCAGGCGGGTGGGAGAATCAATCACACATAAATAGTGTATTTTAAGGAGAGACAGGCGTGCAATCCCGGCACCGCAGACCCGCGTCGCGGCCCTAGGCGCCGCCGCTGTGCAGCGCCCAGCAGATCTCCTGGAATCCCGGTTCCTCGTGGCCGATCAGGCCGCGGCGGATCAGGAAATCGATGCAGACGCCGGCGACGTTGAACTTGAAGTCGTCGGTCTCGCGCAGTAGCCGCAGGACCTCGCTCGCCGGCAGCAGGCGGAAGGACTCCACCTCGCCGTCGAGCGGATGCGGCTGCCAGTCCTCCGGCAGCGCCAGGTCGAAGCAGAAGAGCGCGTCGTCGCGCTGCCCGTCGGTGAAGCGGCAGCGATAGGTGAGCAGCCCAGCGGGGCGGGCCTGCGCCGCCAGCGCGGCGGCCATGCCGGCTTCCTCGTGGCTTTCCTTCACCAGGTTCTCGCGCACCGACAGCCCCATCGGCTGGCCGCCGGCCACCAGGTGGTCGAGCTTGCCCGGGGCCGTCGGCTTGTCGAGCGCGCGCCGGCCGATCCAGAGATGCGGACCGTCGGCGCGCTCGACATAGCCGTTCAGATGCACGCCGAAGGAGCGCACGCCGAAGATCGGGACGGCGCCGCGGTCGAGCGCGAAGAGCGGCGTCTCCTGCCAATCGCGCAGCACCGGGTAGAGCTCGCCGCGGATGCGCGGCACGTGACCGCTCTGCACCAGGGCCCGCGCCACGAAGGCCATGGCGGCGCTACGCCGCTCGAAGCCGGCGATACGCGGATCGAGCGTCACGCCCCGCCCCTCGCAGAGGAAGATCTCGGGAAAGTCCCGCAGCCGTTCGGCCACCGCGTGGGTGAGCCAGCCCATCTGTCGCCCGTCGACGACGAAGGGACGGTAGTCTTCGGGGTTCCAGGCGGTGAGGACGCGGATGCGGTCGAGCAGGCTCATGCGGCGATCATCGGCCCTGGCTCGCCGCCGCTCAAGACGCGTGCTTCTCCGAGGTCAGCACGGCATGGACCTGGGGGATCTGGCGCAGGCAGCGGGCGACATAGTCGGTCAGCTCCGGCGTGAAGCCGGTGACCTGGATGTCGATCGACAGCACGTCGCCCGCCGGTCCCTCGCGCTGCGAGATCCAGCGGTCGGGGACCAGGCCCCGCTTGGCGAAAAGCCCGAGGACGCGCGGCAGGAGGCCGGGGTCGGCCTCGGCCTGAACGGCGAAGCAGGCGACGCGCGGTTGGGCGGCCGGCGCGCGCGGCGCAGGCATCGACGAAAGCGACAGTTCAGCTGACATGATCAGGACTCCGGACGAAAGATGACGAAGAAGCGGGTCTATCCCGGTCGCTCAGGCGAGCGCCGGGCCGCTAATTCGAATCGTCCGCGAGGTCCAAAGAGTGCTCATGACGCCCCTACACTGCGGTGCGGCGAGCTATCCGTCAAGCCTGCAACCCCTGTCGCCCGCGACGGCCGACCTAGCCGGCGTCACGCAGCTGCCGCGCCACGGCGTTGGCGATCAGGCTGTCCGCCGCCTCGCTGCCGGAGACCGCGAAGCCGGCCGCCAGGGCGCAGCCGGCCGCCAGCCAGGGATGCCGGCGCGCCAGGGCGATGCCCTCGTCGAGCAGGTCGTCCTGCGCCGCCACGGCGCGACCGCGCTGCCGGCGCAGGACGCCGCGCACAACCAGCCAGACCAGCATGACGCCGAGCAGCAGCGTCGCCGCCGTGGCAGTGGCCGACAGCGCCGGGTCGCCGATCGCCGCCAGGTAGGCGAGGTCGAGCGCCTGCGTGCCATAGACCAGGGCCAAGGTCAGCAGCAGCAGCGAGAGGGCCAGAGCGGCTGCTACCAGCAGCAGCCGCCCCAGCCATTCCGATCCCCCTCTGGACATGGTCCCGCTACCTCTGCGCCAGCTTGCCGAGGACCAGGCCGATGAAGAAGGCGGCGATCAGGCTGGTGAGCGGACGCTCGCTGATCATCGCCGAGGCCTTGTCGCCGACCTCCTCGACCTTCGCGCGGGCTTCCCGCGCTGCGGCGCGGGCGCCGCTGGCGACCTCTTCGCCGCCGCGGCTGGCGGCGGCGCGTACGTCCTTGGTTAGGGCCGCGATATCCTCGCGCAGCCGGTCGAGATCCTCGCGAATGTCGCTTTCACCGTTGGTGCGTGCGGTAGCCATGGGGCCCGCTCCTTATGTCTGTGAGAAGAACGCGGGGCACAGCTCAGGCCGCCCCTCGCACGAGGAAACAGCCGCACGGCGGCAAAGTTCCATCCGCCGGCAGCGGTCCACGTCCGTCAGAGTGGGCGCCTCGCGGTGCTTCCCGCAATGACCAGGATCAAATCCTCAGGCGGGCTCGCCGACCGTAGCCAGCCGCTCGATCAGCCCGCCGGAGAGGCGGAAGAGGGCATCCTGCGGCTCGTCGAGGGCCAGCGTATCGAGGGGTTGCAGCCGCCCGTAGGCGCCCCGGATGACGCGCCCGAGGGCGCCGTGGCAGATCGCGACCACGAGGTCTCCCTCGCCGATCGCCGCCAGCCAGGGAGCGACGCGACCCGCGGCAGCCTCGAAACTCTCGCCCCCCGGCGTGGCGACGGTCCAGCGGTCGGCGGCGCGCCGGCGCCACGCCTCCCCGTGGTCGCGCTCAATCTCCGCCATGGTCAGGCCGTCCCAAACGCCGAAGGCGATCTCGGCCAGGCGCGGCTCAATCTCGATGTCTGTGAGCGGCCGGCCGAGCCGTTCGGCGACGAGCGCCGCGCTTTGCTGCGCCCGCCCGAGCGGGCTGCTCACCAGGCGCGCCGCCGCGCCGCCGGCCAGTTCGAGCGCCAGACGGTCGCCCATCGCGCGGGCCTGAGCGCGGCCGCGCTCGGTCAGCGGCGAGTCGGCCCGCCCTTGCAGGCGGCCTTCGCGGTTCCAGATCGTCTCGCCATGGCGCAGCAGGTAGATCGTGCCGGCGGCTGGCATCAGGCCGCCTGACGGCTGTCGCGCTCCAGGATCGCGACGATGTCGGCCATGATACCGGTCAGGTCGAAGTCTTTCGGGGTATAGACCGCCGCGACACCGGCCGTCTTCAGGCGCGCCGCGTCCTCGGCCGGCACGATGCCGCCGACCACCAGCGGCACGTCGTCCATCCCCTGGCGACGCATCTCCGCCATGGTCTCTTCGACCAGGACCAGATGCGATCCGGAGAGGATCGAGAGGCCGATGACATGCACCCCCTCCTCCAGCGCCGCGCCGACGATCTGCGCCGGCGTCAGGCGGATGCCTTCGTAGACCACCTCGAAGCCGCAATCGCGGGCCCGGACCGCCACCTGCTCGGCGCCGTTCGAGTGGCCGTCCAGGCCGGGCTTGCCGACCAGCATCTTCGGCCGCCGGCCGAGCTGCCCGGCCAGGGCGGCGACGCGATCGCGCACCGCCTCGATGGCGCCGGCGCCGGCGCCGCCGGCGGCAGCCGTGGCCCCGCCGACCCCGGTGGGGGCGCGGTATTCGCCGAAGAGCCGGCGCAGAGTCTCGCCCCACTCCCCGGTGGTCACCCCGGCATGGGCGCAGGCGATCGAGGGCTCCATGATGTTGCGACCCTCGGCGGCGGCGCTGCGCAGGGCCTCGAGCGCGGCCGCCACGGCGGCGCCGTCGCGCGCCTGGCGCCAGGCCCCCAGGCGCGCGATCTGTTCGCCCTCGGCGGCGGGATCGACCGTCAGCGTGCCGCCGGCGGCGTTCTCGGTCAGCGGCGAGGGCTCGCCCTCGGTGAAGCGGTTGACGCCGACGACGACCTGCTCCCCGGCCTCGATGGCGGCCAGCCGCCGGGTCGCGCTCTCCACCAGCGCCCGCTTCATGGTGGCGTTCTCCACCGCCGCCACGGCGCCGCCCAGCTCCTCGATGCGGGCCAGTTCGGCGCGGGCCTCGGCCGCCAGCGCGGCGACCCTCGCCTCGATCACCGGCGAGCCCTCGAAGATGTCCTCGAACTCCAGGATGTCGGTCTCGAAGGCGACGATCTGCTGCAGGCGCAGCGACCACTGCTGGTCGAAGGGACGCGGCAGGCCGAGCGCCTCGTTCCAGGCCGGGAGCTGCACGGCCCGCGCGCGCACCGACTTGGAAAGCACCACCGCCAGCATCTCGATCAGGATGCGATAGACGTTGTTCTCCGGCTGCTGCTCGGTCAGGCCGAGCGAATTCACCTGCACGCCATAGCGGAAGCGGCGCAGCTTCTCGTCCTCGACGCCGTAGCGCTCGCGACAGAGCTCGTCCCACAGTTCGGCGAAGGCGCGCAGCTTGCAGATCTCGGTGATTAGCTTGACGCCGGCGTTGACGAAGAAGGAGATGCGGCCGACCACCTGCGGGAAGCGCTCGGCCGGCACCTGGCCGGAGGCCCGCACGCCGTCGAGCACCGTCACCGCGGTCGCCAGCGCGAAGGCCAGTTCCTGGACCGGCGTCGCGCCGGCCTCCTGCAGGTGGTAGCTGCAGACGTTCATCGGATTCCACTGCGGCACCTCGGCCACGGTGAAGGCGATGACGTCGGTGGTCAGCCGCAGCGAGGCCTCGGGCGGGAAGATATAGGTGCCGCGCGAGAGGTACTCCTTGATGATGTCGTTCTGCGTCGTGCCGGAGAGCGCCTGGCGCGCCACGCCCTGCTTCTCGGCGGCGGCGATGTAGAGCGCCAGCAGCCAGGGCGCCGTCGCGTTGATCGTCATCGAGGTGTTCATGCGGTCGAGCGGGATGCCCTGCGAGCAGCGTCTCCATGTCGCCGAGGTGGCCGACCGGCACGCCGACCTTGCCGACCTCGCCGCGCGCCAGCACATGGTCGGCATCGTAGCCGGTCTGGGTCGGCAGGTCGAAGGCGATGGAAAGGCCGGTCTGGCCCTGCGCCAGATTGCGCCGATAGAGCGCATTGGAGGCGGCCGCGGTCGAGTGGCCGGCATAGGTGCGCATGAGCCAGGGGCGGTCGCGCTGCGCTGCCGCGGGGCTCGCGGACGAACCGGGAGGCTGCGGAGGGCTGCTGTTCATGAGGTCGACACTCCCGTTGCTTTCGGCGCAATAAAATTGCGCATTTGCGCCTGTCGAAGAAACAAGCACAAATTTGTGCGTTGCAAAAGGACTTTCTGCCCGCTAAGAGTCAATCTTGCTGCAGTGCGGTAGGGCCCGCCTATCAAAATCAGAAGGCCGCCCGCGCGAGGATCCATGCGACCAGGTTGAAGGGAACAGGCAATGAGCGAAGCTGCAAACGTCGTCCCGCTGCGCGCCGGACAGGTCGAGAAGGACCTCTACGATGTCGGCGAGATCCCGCCGCTCGGCTTCGTGCCGAAGAAGATGCACGCCTGGGCGATCCGCCGGGAGCGCCACGGCGAGCCGGAGAAGGCCATGCAGATCGAGGTGGTGGAGACGCCCCAGCTCGACAGCCACGACGTCCTGGTCATGGTGATGGCCGCCGGCGTCAACTACAACGGCGTCTGGGCCGGCCTCGGCACGCCCGTCAGCCCCTTCGACATCCACAAGGCCGACTACCACATCGCCGGCTCCGATGCCGCCGGCATCGTCTGGGCCGTCGGCTCCAAGGTGACGCGCTGGAAGGTCGGCGACGAGGTCGTGGTGCACTGCAATCAGGACGACGGCGACGACGAGGAGTGCAACGGCGGCGACCCGATGTTCAGCCCGTCGCAGCGCATCTGGGGCTACGAGACGCCGGACGGCTCCTTCGCGCAGTTCGCCCGCGTGCAGGACCGCCAGTTGATGCCGCGGCCAAAGCACCTGACCTGGGAGGAGAGCGGCTGCTACACGCTGACGCTGGCCACCGCCTATCGCATGCTCTTCGGCCACCGCCCGCACATCCTGCGGCCCGGCCAGAACGTGCTGGTCTGGGGTGCCTCCGGCGGCCTCGGCTCGATGGCGATCCAGCTGATCTCCACCGCCGGCGCCAACGCCATCGGCGTCATCTCCGACGAGACCAAGCGCGACTTCGTGCTCTCGCTGGGCGCCAAGGGCGTGATCAACCGCAAGGACTTCAACTGCTGGGGCCAGCTGCCGCCGGTCAACGACCAGGGCGGCTACGGCGACTACATGAAGGAGGTGCGCAAGTTCGGCAAGGCGATCTGGGAGATCACCGGCAAGGGCAACGACGTCGACTTCGTCTTCGAGCACCCCGGCGAGCAGACCTTCCCGGTCTCCTGCTTCGTGGTGAAGCGCGGCGGCATGGTGGTCTTCTGCGCCGGCACCACCGGCTACAACCTGACCTTCGACGCCCGCTTCGTCTGGATGCGGCAGAAGCGCATCCAGGGCAGCCACTTCGCCAACCTGCTGCAGGCCAGCCAGGCCAACCACCTGGTGGTCGAGCGTCGCCTCGATCCCCTGCATGAGCGAGGTCTTCGCCTTCCACGACATTCCGCGCGCCCACACCAAGATGTGGAAGAACCAGCACAAGCCCGGCAACATGGCGGTCCTGGTCCAGGCCAAGCGTCCCGGCATGCGGACGCTGGAGGACGCCATCGAAGGCTGACCCCCAGGCCTGCCGTCCGGCCGGGCCCGGAGTCCGGCCGGACGGAGCATGGATGTCGCGAATGCCGCCTCGTTCCCCTGTCGTGCTAGCCTGCTGCTGGTTTCTCGCCGCCTGCGCCCCGGCGGCGAAGCCGGAGCCGGTGGTCGAGGCGCCGCCGGCGCCGAAGGTCTGTGCCAATCCCAATCTCGAAAGCTCTCCCGGGGGTCCGATGCTCACCTTCTCGACGCCGGTGATCGAGGGCCAGGCGCTGACCATCGCCGCGGTCGGCGACGTGCTGATGCACGACCCGCTGCAGGCCTTCGCCGCCGGGCAGCCGGACGGCTTCGGCGCGCTGCTGGCGCGGGTGGCGGACCTGCTGCAGGGCGCCGACATCACCTTCGCCAACCTCGAAGGACCGGCCGCCAGCAACCTCTACAACACCGGCCGCGAGGCCAAGGAGCCGGCGACCCGCTACGATGGGCGGGTCTACAGCGGCTATCCCATGTTCAACTACCACCCGACGCTGGTGACCGACCTCAAGGCGGCCGGCGTCGATGTCCTGCTCACCGCCAACAACCACTCGCTCGACCGCCAGGCGCTGGGCGTCGACCGCACCATCGAGGCGATCAAGGCCAGCGGCCTGGCCCATACCGGGACCCGCCACCGCGACGCCATGACCGCCCCCTGGTACACGCTGACCAGCGCCAGCGTCGGCACCGCCACCTACAGCGTCGCTTGGCTCGGCTGCACCTACGGCACCAACGAGATCCCCGACCGCCACGACCAGGTGCTCTTCTGCTTCGACGACCGCGAGGAGGTGCTGGCGACGATCCGCCAACTGGCCGCCGACCCGGCGGTCGACGCCGTCTTCCTGGCGCCGCACTGGGGCCGCGAGTACCGCCACGACCCGACCGACAGACAGCGCAAGCTCGCCATCGATGCGCTGGAGGCCGGCGCCACCGCCGTCATCGGCACCCACCCGCACGTGCTGGAGCCCTTCGAGACCTACCGCACCAGCGACGGGCGCGACACGCTGATCGCCTATTCGCTCGGCAACTTCATCTCCGGCCAGTCCTCGCTGGCCCGGCGCTCCTCGGTGATCCTGCTGATGGCGCTGATGCCGAACGCGAAGACCGGCAAGCTCAGCCTCGCCGACGTGCGCTTCATCCCGACCGAGGTGGTGCCGGAAGGCGGCGGCTACTTCGTCGAGGCGATCGATCGCAGCGGCCGCAAGAGCAAGAGCCGCGAACACATCCTGACCTTCCTGCCGGCCGGCAACCTGCACCCGCCGTCGGCGCCCTACTGGACTGGGGCGGCCTGCGCCGTACCGACGACCTCGTGATCCCTGGAGCCGTGACAGAATGACTGCAGCCGCCGCCATCACGACCCCCGAGAGCGCCGCGCTCGCCGACCTCCTGCCGCTGGCCCGCGAGGCGCTGCCGGCGGTCGAGCGCCACGCCGCGGCGGCGCGCACCGCCGTCGCCGCGCTGGTCGCGCCGAGCGGCAAGGTCGAGGCGGCGCTGCTGGAGCGCGAGCAGATCGCCGCCCACGGCCTCGCCTGGACCGCCACCTACGCCGCGGCTCTGCGCGAGATGCTGGCGTGGGGCGAGCGGCTCGCGGCCGAGGGCCGCGGCGGCGAGCGCGAGGCGCTGATCCTGCAGCTGGCCTTCGGCGAGTACCTGGCGCAGCTCAGGGGCGGCCTGCCGATGAGCCAGGGCGAGACGCTGCGGCCGGCCGATCTCGGCCTCGACAGCGGCGCGCTGGCCGGCGCCGCCGTCGAGACGCTGCTCGCCGGCAACACGGCCGCCGCGCGCCGCCGCCTGGCGGAGCTGATCGCCAGCGGCGAGCTCGGCGACAGCGCGCTCGACGACGAGACCCTGGCGATGGTGCGCGAGCAGTTCCGCCGCTTCGCTGACGAGCATGCCGAGGCGGCGCACGAGTGGCACCGCAAGGACGAGCTGATCCCGCTGGCGGTGGTCGAGGAGCTGGCGGCGCTCGGCGTCTTCGGCCTGACCATACCGGAGGACTTCGGCGGCGCCGGGCTGGGCAAGCAGGCGATGTGCGTGGTGACCGAGGAGCTCTCGCGCGGCTACATCGGGCTCGGCTCGCTCGGCACCCGCTCGGAGATCGCCGCCGAGCTGATCCGCCTCGGCGGCACCGCCGAGCAGCAGGCCCGCTGGCTGCCGAAGCTGGCCTCCGGGGAGGTCCTGCCGACCGCCGTCTTCACCGAGCCCAACACCGGCTCCGACCTCGGCGCGCTGCGCACCCGCGCGCTGCTCGAGGGCGACGACTACAGCGTCACCGGCAACAAGACCTGGATCACCCACGCCAGCCGCTCCGACCTCATGACGCTGCTGGCGCGCACCGACCCGGCCTCCAGCGACTATCGCGGCCTGTCGATGTTCCTGGCCGAGAAGCCGCGCGGCAGCGAGGCCGACCCCTTCCCCGCCGCCGGCATGAGCGGCGGCGAGATCAAGGTCCTGGGCTACCGCGGCATGAAGGAATACGAGCTGGCCTTCGACGGCTTCGCCGTGCCGGCCGCCAACCTGCTGGGCGGCGAGGAGGGCCAGGGCTTCAAGCAGCTGATGGCGACCTTCGAGAGCGCCCGCATCCAGACCGCCGCGCGCGCCGTCGGCGTGGCGCAGAACGCGATGGAGCTGGGCCTCGCCTACGCCAACGAGCGCAAGCAGTTCGGCAAGGCGCTGATCGCCTTCCCCCGCGTCGCCGGCAAGCTCGCCTGGATGGCGGTGGAGACCATGATCGCCCGCCAGCTCACCTACTATGCCGCGCGCGAGAAGGACCAGGAGCGGCGCTGCGACATCGAGGCCGGCTACGCCAAGCTGCTGGCCGCCCGCGTCGCCTGGGCCAATGCCGACAACGCGCTGCAGATCCACGGCGGCAACGGCTACGCCGAGGAATACCGCATCTCCCGCGTGCTCTGCGACGCCCGCATCCTCAACATCTTCGAGGGCGCCGCCGAGATCCAGGCGCAGGTGATCGCCCGCGGCCTGCTGGCGAGCGGGCGGAACTGACGCCCCCGTGCCCCCCGCCCTGGTGATCTTCGACTGCGACGGCGTGCTGGTGGACAGCGAGCCGATCGGCTGTCGCGTGCTCATGGAGATCCTGCGCGGCTATGGTCTCGCCCTTGACGCGGCCAGCGTGCACCGGCGCTTCGTCGGGCGGAACCTGCCCTCGATCATCCCGATCCTGGCGGCGGAAGAGGGCTGGATCGCGCCGGATGACTTTCCCACGCGGGTGCGCGAGGCCACGCTGGCGGCGCTCAGGAGCGAGGGCGTGGCGCCGGTCCCCGGCATCGTCACCGCCCTGGACGCCATCGAGGGCGCCGGCCTCGCCACCTGTGTCGCCTCCTCCGGCCGCTTCGAGAAGATCCGCACGACGCTCGGCCTCACCGGATTGCTGCCGCGCTTCGAGGGGCGGCTCTTCAGCGCGCACCAGGTGGCCGAGGGCAAACCGGCGCCGGACCTCTTCCTCTACGCGGCCGCCAGCCTCGGCGCCGAGCCCGCCGACTGCCTGGTGGTGGAGGATTCGCCGCCCGGGCTGGAAGCGGCGCGGGCCGCCGGCATGCCGGCCGTCGCCTATGCCGCGGGGCCGGCGGAGCGGGACCTGCTCGCCGGTCTCGGCGACTGGACGCTGGGCGACATGGCGGCCCTGCCCGCGCTGCTCGGCCTCTCGCCTCGTTCCTCTAACGCCTGACCGGCGACGGTGGCAGGATCGAGGCCATGAGCCAGCCACCCGTCCGCCCGCCCTCCCCCTTCCAGTCGGTCGCCGTCGAGGCGGTCTTCCCGACGCCGCTCTGGCTGGTCGACCTGGCGCCGGCGGTGGCGGAGCCGCTGAACCGCCGCCTGGCCGACGACATCCTGCGGCTGATCGAGCCCCGGCGCCCGCTGCCGCCGGGCGCCAACTGGCAGACCGATCCCGTGGCGCACCGCCGGCCGGAGTTCGCCGACCTCTGTGCCCTGGTGCTGCAGGCGGCGAAGGGCGCGCAATCCTTCCTGAAGCTCAGCGGCGGCACGCTGGCCATCACCGGCGCCTGGGCGAACGTGAACCCGCCGGGCGGGCTCAACTCCGCGCACGGCCACCCGAACAACTACCTGAGTGCCGTCTACTACGTCCGCATACCGCCCGGCACCGGCGCCATCCGCTTCGCCGACCCGCGGCCGCAGGCCCACGTGCTGATGCCGCCGGTGAGCGAGCGCACGACCTTCACCGCCAACGACATCACGGTGGAGGCGAAGCCCGGGCGCCTGGTCCTCTTCCCCGGCTGGCTGCAGCACGCCGTGCCGGTGAACCGCAGCCAGGAGGACCGCATCTCCGTCGCCTTCAACCTGATGTTCCGCGACTTCACCGAGGAGATGGCGGCCCCGCTCTGGCAGGGCACCGCGCCGCTCAAGAGCTAGGCGGGGCCGGCACCTAGACGACGCTGGCCGGGTCGCAGTTGGCGCCGCAGACCAGGACGCCGACACGCTCGCCCTTGGCCGGGCGATAGCGGCCGGAGAGCAGCGCCGCCAGCGCTGCCGCGCCGCCCGGCTCCGCCACCACGCGCAGGTCGCGCCAGAGCCGCTGCTGCGCCGCCTTGATCGCCGCATCCTCGACCAGCGCCACCGCGACCCCGGCCTGCCGGGCGATCGGGAACATCAGCGCGCCGACGCGGCGGGCGCCGAGCGAGTCGGCCGCGAGGCCGGACACGGCGACGTCGGTCGGCGCGCCGGCGGCGAGCGCGGCGTCGAGCGCGCGCGCCGTCTCCGGCTCGACCGCCACCACCTTCGGCCCGCCGGCGGCGTGGCACCAGGCGGCCATGCCGCCGATCAGGCCGCCGCCGCCGACCGCCACCAGCAGCGTGTCGAGGCCGGGGGCCTGCGCCAGGAACTCGCGCGCCACCGTGCCCTGGCCGGCCAGCGTCGCCTCCTGGTCGTAGGCGTGCACCACCAGGGCGCCGCTCGCGGCCGCGCGCTGCTGACTGGCGGCATAGGCCTCGGCGTAGTCGGCGCCGGTCACCGTCACGCGTGCGCCGTAGTCGCGGATACGCTGCAGCTTGGCCGGGCTGGAGATCTCCGGGACGAAGATCTCGGCGGCGACGCCCAGGGCACGGGCGGCGAAGGCCACCGCGGCACCGTGGTTGCCGCCCGAGGCGGCGATGACACCGGCCGCCGGCACGGCCTGGGAGAGCAGCGCATTGAAGGCGCCGCGCGCCTTGAAGGAGCCGCTGTGCTGCAGGCACTCGAGCTTCAGCACGACCGGTCCGGCGTCGCTCTCCAGCTCCACGCAGGGGGTGACCCGGACGCGGCCGGCGATACGCTCGGCAGCGGCCTCGATGGCGTCTCGGTCGATCATGCAGGGCTCCCGGAAGAGTTTCGCAGCGGCGGGGCGAGGGCGTCGAACGCCCCCGACAGGGGGTGTCTCTGTCCCTTCCTGCGGCATTGCCGGCCTCCCCGCAAGCCCGCTCGGCGCCCCCTGGCGCCGCCCCGCCCGGCGCACTAGATTCACCTCATGAGCAGTCTCGCCTTCATCCTCTTCGGCCTCGCCGCCCTCACCACGCTCGGCGTGCTCTTCGCCGGGCTCTTCGTCATGGCGCGCGGCGGCGAGACCAACCGCAAGTACGGCAACAAGCTGATGCGCTGGCGCGTCATCGCGCAGGGGATCGCGCTGCTGATGTTCGCCATTGCCATGATGCTGAAGGACCGCTAGCCCTGCCCGGGCTTCACTGCAGGACCGGGAGGGACACACTTTGGTCAAGCTGACGCGGATCTACACCAAGGGCGGCGACAAGGGCCGCACCTCGCTGTCCAGCGGCAAGCGGGTCGAGAAGCATTCCCTGCGCGTCGAGGCCTATGGTTCGGTCGACGAGGCCGGCGCCATCATCGGCATCGCGCGCCTGGAGGCCGGCGACTACGACGCGCTGCTGGTGCGCATCCAGAACGACCTCTTCGACCTCGGCGCCGACCTGGCGACCCCGGAGGTGGAGAACCCGAAGTATCCGCCGCTCCGCGTCACCGCGCCGCAGACCCTCTGGCTGGAGCAGCAGATCGACCGGCTGAACGCCGATCTGCAGCCGCTGACCTCCTTCGTGCTGGCCGGCGGCAACCGCGGCGCGGCGCAGCTCCATCTCGCGCGCACCGTGGTGCGCCGGGCGGAGCGCCGGGCCACCGCGCTGGCCGAGGCCGAGGCGATCAACCAGGAGTGCGTGCGCTACCTCAACCGCCTCTCCGACCTGCTCTTCGTCATGGCGCGCCACGCCAACGACCAGGGCCGGGCCGACGTGCTCTGGGTGCCGGGGCAGCATCGCTGAGCCGCGCCGCTGCCATGCGGCGGGCGGGATCGCGCCGGCCATGACACGGCGTTGACAGCCCGTCCAGCACCCCCCTATTGTGCGCCGCGAAAAGCGCGTTTCGGCCAAGCCCTGGGCGGGCCGGAGCGTCTTTACGCCTGTCCATTCGACAAGAGGACGGCCGGTCCGCCGAACGCAGAGTCGGCACGATAAGGACACGGCCGAAGCAGCCGAGAGGATCGCCTCGCCCATGAAGGTTCTCGTTCCGATCAAGCGCGTCATCGACGCCAACGTAAAGGTTCGCGTCAAGGCCGACGGCACGGGCGTCGAGACGGCCAACGTCAAGATGGCCATGAACCCCTTCTGCGAGATCGCCGTGGAAGAGGCGGTTCGCATGAAGGAGGCCGGCACCGCGACCGAGATCGTCGCCGTCGCCGCCGGCACCCAGCAGTCGCAGGAGACGCTGCGCACCGCGCTCGCCATGGGCGCCGACCGCGCCATCCTGATCCTGACCGACGTGCCGCTGGAGCCGCTGGCCATCGCCAAGCTGCTGAAGGCGGTGGTCGCCAAGGAAGAGCCCGGCGTGGTGCTCATGGGCAAGCAGGCGGTCGACAACGACAACAACCAGACCGGCCAGATGCTGGCCGGCCTGCTCGGCTGGCCGCAGGGCACCTTCGTCTCGAAGATCGCCAAGGAGGGCGAGGACCTGAAGGTGACCCGCGAGGTCGACGGCGGCCTGGAGACGCTGCAGCTCAAGCTGCCGGCGATCCTCACCGTCGACCTGCGCCTGAATACGCCGCGCTATGCCTCGCTGCCGAACATCATGAAGGCGAAGAAGAAGCCGCTCGACACCATGACCCCGGAAGACCTCGGCGTCGATCCGGCGCCCCGCCTGACGGTGGTGAAGGTCGGCGAGCCGCCGGCCCGCAAGGCCGGTGTCAAGGTTGGCTCGGTGGCCGAGCTGGTGGACAAGCTGAAGAACGAAGCGAAGGTACTGTGATGAGCATTCTGGTCGTCGCCGAACACGACAACGCGGCCCTGGCGTCGGGTACGCTGCACGCCGTCGCCGCCGCCCAGGTGCTGGGTGGCGAGATCGACCTCCTGGTCGCCGGCAAGGATTGCGCCGCCGCCGCCGAGGCCGCCGCCAAGCTGCCGGGCATCGCCAAGGTGCTGAAGGCCGACAGCGCCGAGTACGAGCACCAGTTGGCGGAGAACGTTGCCCCGCTGGTGGCCGCGCTCGGCAAGGGCTACAGCCACGTGCTGGCGGCCGCCACCACCTTCGGCAAGAACGTGATGCCGCGCGCCGCCGCCCTGCTCGACGTGCAGCAGATCTCCGACATCGTCGCGATCGAAGGCGAAGACACCTTCATCCGGCCGATCTACGCCGGCAACGCGCTGGCTACGGTGAAGAGCGCCGACGCGATCAAGCTGATCACCGTTCGCACCACCGCCTTCGAGGCGGTCGCCAGCGAGGGCGGCAGCGCCGCGATCGAGGAGACCGCGGGCCAGGGCGACAGCGGCCTCTCCGCCTTCGTCGGCCAGGAGCTGACGAAGTCCGAGCGCCCCGAGCTCACCTCCGCGCGTATCGTCGTCTCCGGCGGCCGCGGCATGCAGAACCAGGAGAACTTCAAGCTCCTGGAGTCGCTGGCCGACAAGCTCGGCGCCGCGGTCGGCGCCAGCCGCGCGGCGGTCGACAGCGGCTACGCGCCGAACGACTACCAGGTCGGCCAGACCGGCAAGGTGGTGGCGCCCGACCTCTACATCGCCATTGGCATCTCCGGCGCGATCCAGCATCTCGCCGGCATGAAGGACAGCAAGGTGATCGTCGCCATCAACAAGGACGAGGAGGCGCCGATCTTTCAGGTCGCCGACTACGGACTGGTGGCCGATCTCTTCCAGGCCGTGCCCGAGCTGGACAAGGCGCTCGGCTGATGGCCCAAGCCTATCCCGGCCGTCCCTCCTCGCGCCCCGGCAACGGTGAGGGCCGCGCCGCGGGTGGCGACGCGCCGACGGAGATCAAGCAGGTCGGCGTCATCGGCGCCGGTCAGATGGGCGGCGGCATCGCCCACGTCTGCGCGCTGGCCGGCATCGACGTGACGCTGACCGACGTCAGCGCGGACTCGCTGGAGAAGGCGGTCGCCACCATCGGCCGCAACATGGATCGCCAGGTGTCCCGCGGAAAGATCGGCGAGGACGACAAGGCCGCCGCGCTGGGCCGCATCAAGACCGGCACCGAGCTCTCGCTGCACCAGGACGTCGACATCGTCATCGAGGCGGCGAGCGAGAACGAGCAGGTCAAGCGCGAGATCTTCAAGCAGCTCTGCCCGGTGCTGAAGCCCGACGCGATCATCGCCTCCAACACCTCCTCGATCTCGATCACCCGCCTGGCCTCGACCACCGACCGGCCGGCCCGCTTCATGGGCATGCACTTCATGAACCCGGTGCCGGTGATGCAGCTGGTCGAGCTGATCCGCGGCATCGCCACCGAGGAGCCGACGGTGCACGCGGTGCGCGCGCTGACCGAAAAGCTCGGCAAGACCTCGGTCGCGGCCGAGGATTTCCCGGCCTTCATCGTCAACCGCATCCTGCTGCCGATGATCAACGAGGCGGTCTACACGCTCTATGAGGGCGTCGGTTCCGTCGAGTCGATCGACGTCGCCATGAAGCTGGGCGCCAACCATCCGATGGGCCCGCTGGAGCTGGCCGACTTCATCGGCCTCGACACCTGCCTCGCCATCATGCAGGTGCTCTATGACGGCCTGGCCGACAGCAAGTATCGCCCCTGCCCGCTGCTGGTGAAGTACGTCGAGGCCGGCTGGATCGGCCGCAAGTCGGGCCGCGGCTTCTACGACTACTCCGGCGACACGCCGATCCCGACGCGCTGACCCGCCGCTGGCCGCGATCCGGCCAGCGGACCGGATCGAGGAGGCCTCAGCCCGCCGTTCCTTCCGGCGCCGTCGCCAGCCCGGCCGCCAGCGCGATGTCGGCCTGCTCGGCGGCCCGCCGCGCGGCGGCCTGCACCTTCGCCTGCCGGCGGCGGCGAACCTCGACCAGGAAGGCCACCAGGATGGTGGTCAGCACGATCACCACGGCAATGGCATTGACCGCCGGCGTCACGCCCTGACGCACCTTGTTGGCGACGAAGATGGTGAAGGTCTGCTCCGCGCCGATCGAGAAGTAGGTCGTGGTGTAGTTCTCGAAGGACTGCAGGAAGGCCAGCGCCCCGGCCGAGAGGAAGGCCGGCCTGAGGTAGGGCACGGTGATGCGCCAGAAGACCTGCCGCGGCGAGGCGCCGAGATCGAGCCCGGCCTCCTCCAGCGCGTCGTCGAAGCGCTGCAGGCGCGCCATGAAGATCAGCATGCAGTAGGCCGAGATGAAGCTCGCCTGGGCGAAGGCCGCGGTCCACCAGTCGGCGCGCAGCCCGAGCTGCTGGCTCCAGAAGATGAAGGTGGAGATGCCGAGCACGATGCCGGGCGCCAGGATCGGCGACACCAGCACGGCATAGACCATGGTCTTGGCGCGCAGCTGCACGCGGGTCAGCAGCAGCGCGCCGCCGAGGCCGAGGGTGATGGAGATGATCACCACCAGCACGCCGATCATCAGGCTGACCTCCAGCCCGTCCCACATGCGCCGGTCGCGCCAGGCCTCGCCGAACCACTTGAAGGTCGTGATGAAGTTCTTGTGCGTCGGGATGCGGCTGTCGTTGAAGGCCAGCAGGCTCATGTAGGCCAGCGGGAACAGCAGGTAGGTCAGGAAGATCGCCAGGTAGATCCTGACCGCCCACTTCAGCACCGTCTCCGGATAGCGCATGCCCCGCCCCCCTCAGCGCGTGATGTCGCGGAGCGTGACGCGGAAGACCCGCATCATGATCATGACGAAGAGCAGGCACACCAGCTCCAGCACCAGCGCATAGGCCGAGCCGCCGCTCCAGTTCAGCACCGAGAACTGCGATTCGATCGCCTGGGTGAACCAGAAGCTCGACTTGCCGCCCAGCAGCACCGGGACGATGTAGGAGCCGGCCACCAGCATGAAGGTGACGATGCAGCCCGACGCGATGCCCGGCTTGGCGTGCGGGATGACCACGCGGCGGTGCACCTTCACCCACGAGCCGCCGAGGTCGCGCGCCGCCTCCACCTGGTTCTTGTCCAGGCTCTCCATCGCGTTGTACATCGGGAAGATCATGAAGAGGATGTAGGAGTAGATCAGGCCGACGAAGAGCGCGATGTTGGCATCGAGGATCGGGAACTCGTAGTTGAAGAAGTCCAGCGGCTCCAGGCCGAGGCCGGTCAGCATCTGGTTCAGCAGGCCGTTGCGCGCCATCAGCGTGCGCCAGGCATAGGCCCGCAGCACCTCGTTCACCCAGAAGGGCACCATCAGGCAGAGCATCAGGATGGAAAGCCAGCGGTTGGTCGCCACCTTCGCCAGGTAATAGGCGATGGGATAGCAGATGAGCAGCGCCAGGAAGGTGATGACGAAGGAGGTGATGAGGGTGCGCATGAAGGTGTTGCGCTGCAGGTCGTCGAACAGCGGCAGGAAGGAATCGAAGGTCCAGCCCTGCTTGGCATCGGCGACCGACTGATTGGCGTGGAAGGCGTAGTCCAGCAGCATCAGGTGCGGGATCAGGATGAACAGCAGCGCCCAGACCGCGACCGTGCCGAAGATGAAGGCGACGCCCAGCCGTCCGAAGCGTCTGACCGCGTCACCCACTGGCGAGGCTCCCCTGCGGCAGGACCGTGGCGTGCTGCGGCTGGAAATAGACCGCCAGCTCGCTGCCGACGGCGAAGCTCGGCACCTCGCCGTCGTTCGAGACCGTCAGCGTGATCGGGCGCCCCTGCGGGTTCTCCAGCGTGATGTTGACGGAGATGCCCTCGAAGACCTCGCCCAGCACCCGGCTGGCCACCGCGTTGCTGGCGCCGCCTCCCGGCAGGTCGAGGCGCAGCCGCTCCGGCCGCACGAAGAGGAAGGCCTTGTCGCCGACCGCCAGCCCGCTGGGGTTGCCGCCGGCCAGGCGGCCGAAGGCCGTCTCCAGCGCCGCCTCGTTGCCGGAGACCGCCACGACCTCGCCGGACAGCAGGTTGTTCTCGCCGCCGACGGCGGCGACGAAAGCCGTGGCGGGATGGTTGTAGACGTCGGCCGAGACGCCGACCTGCTCGATATGCCCCTGGCTCATCACCGCGACGCGGTCGGACATGGCGAGAGCCTCGCCCTGGTCGTGGGTGATGTAGATGAAGGTGATGCCGGTGCGCTGCTGGATGGCGCGCAGCTCGGCGCGCATATGCTGGCGCAGCTTGAGATCGAGGGCCGAAAGCGGCTCGTCGAGCAGCAGCACCTTCGGCTCGACCGCCAGCGCGCGGGCGATGGCGACCCGCTGCTTCTGTCCGCCGGACAGCTCGTCGATGCGCCGCCGGCCGAAGCCCTGGAGCGCGATCAGTTCGAGCATCTCCTCGACCTTGCGGCGCCGCTCGGCCGCCGGCACGCGCCGCACCTCCAGGCCGAAGGCGATGTTCTCCTCGACCGTCATCAGCGGGAAGAGCGCCAGGTTCTGAAAGATCAGCGCCGTCGGCCGCTTGTTCGGCCCGGTGCCGAGCAGGTCCTGGCCACCCAGCGTGATCCGCCCCTCGCTGGGGTCGATGAAGCCGGAGACCATGCGCAGGATCGTGGTCTTGCCGCAGCCCGAGGGGCCGAGGAAGGAGAAGAACTCGCCCTCCTCGATGACCAGGTTGAGATTGTGCACGGCCGTGAAATCGCCGAAGCGCTTCACCACCTGCGTGAATTCCAGATCGTTCGCCATGCCCCCGCCACCCGCAATCTTCCGGCACGTTTGCGTCCGGGCCGTGCCCCAGTTCCCCCCGGGGCCGGCGGACAAAGACGGCGTCGCGCCGGCGGCAGCCGGCGGCGACGCACTCACGTTAGCACAGCATGTTGCGCTGCACAGCCGTTCGCCGCGGCCGCGGCGGACGGCCTCCCGGACGCGGCCTCAGGCGGCCGAGAGCTTGTCGACCATGGCCTGGCGGCGCTCGAGGAACCAGGGGCGCTCCGTGCCCTGCACCCAGAGCTTGTCGATGGCATCGCCCGGGTAGGCGTCGGCGAAGTTCTGGCGGAAGGCCTCGGCGACATACTGGTCGAAGCCGATCACCACCGAGCTGTAGCCGGTCTCGTCGGCGAAGATCGCGCCGATCTCCGGCGTCAGGGCCCAGTTGATGAAGGTGTAGGCCTGCTCCAGGTTCTCCGCCCCGGAGGTCAGGGCGATGGAGTCGATCCAGGTCAGTGCGCCCTCGACCGGAGCCAGGTAGTTGTAGGGCCCGCCCAGGGTCTTGAGCTGGAAGATCGGGCCATCCCAGCATTCCGCGATCACCGCCCCATCCTGCTCGAAGCCGGCCTGGGTATCGGCCGAACCCTTCCACCAGTTGAGGATGTGGTCCTTGTGCGCGATCACGAACTCGGCCGCCTTGCCGTAGCCAAGGTCGAAGGTGTCGGGGTCGTCATAGGCCTTCATCATCGTTCCGGCAGGCAGCTCGCCGATCCGCTCGAGATAGAGCCCGGTGCAGATCATGGAGGAGCGCTGACGGGTCAGCATGCGGCCCTTGTAGGCATCGTCCCAGATGTCGCCGTAGGAGGCCTTGCCGTACTCCAGCGTCACCTCGTCGGTGTTGTAGGCCAGCGCCTCGGTGCCCCAGTCCCACGGCAGCGCGTACCACTTGCCCTCGCGCTCGGCCCCGAGCGTGCCGGACTGCTTGAGGAAGCTCGGCGCCACCTGCGAGAGATTCGGCAGCTTGTCGAGGTCGATGGTCCCCAGGTTGCCGCTGTCCACATGGGCGGCGACCCAGGCGATCGAGGGCGAGGCCATGTCCCAGCCGCTGCCGCCGGCCGCCTTGAGCTTGTTCAGGCAGTCCTCGTTGGAGGCGTAGGTGGTGACCTCCAGCTCGATGCCGGTCTCCGCCTGGAAGCGGTCGACCATGGCCTGCGGCGCGTAGCCGTCCCAGGTGAACCAGCGCAGCTGGCCGGAGGAGGCGAAGGCCCGGCGGACGAAGGCCGGGGCGGCGAAGCTCACCGCTCCGGCGGCCAAGGCACCCTTGAGCATCGCGCGGCGGCTGCGCTGTGCAGCCCTCAGCGTCGCCAGCGTCGAACGCCGGCTCTTGGTCGAGACAGTCATGCCCTCATCTCCCTTTCAGGAAGCTCCTTGTCCGGGCATCGCGGGGTCTTGTTCGCCGACGACCGGCCGGTCGGCCGGGCGGCCGCCGGCATGCCCCACGCCCCGTTCCGAAGTCGCCGCTGCCGGTCGACCCGAGGCCGTCGCACGCTTGCCGGATCAGGATCGGCGGCCCCGAGCCCCAGGACAAACGAAGCATTCCGGCGCTGAGACCGAAGCCAGCTTTGGCCTCGGGGGCGCTCGGCCGGCGTCAGCCGTGGGTGCTCACCTGGTAGCGGGAGCGCGCCAGCCACTCGGGATCGATCTCGATGCCCCAGCCGGGGGCATCGGTGACGGTGACCTGCCCGTCCTCGACGCCGTAGGGCGAACTGCGGAACAGGCCCTCCTGCCAGGGGTAGTAGTCCGGCCCCTCGATGGAGAACTCCAGGTACTTGCCGGCATTGGGAATGGCGAGCAGCAGGTGCATCGTGAAGAGGGTGACCAGCCCGAGGTTGGCGGCATGCGGCGTCACCGGCATCCCGGCGGCGGCGGCCATGCGGCAGACCTCCAGCGTGCGGCAGATACCGCCGAGATAGAGCACGTCGGGCTGGAGGATATCGACCACCCGGCCCTCGATGGCCTGCCGCCAGATGCCGAACTCGCAGTCCTGCTCGCCGCCGGTGACGGCAAGGTCCAGAGCCTCGGTCACCTCCCTGGTCTGCTCCAGCTCCCAGTAGGGACAGGGTTCCTCGAAATGCTCGACGCCCTCGCTCTCCAGCATGCGGCCGATCTCGATCGCCCGCGGCGGCGAGAAGCCGCTGTTGGCATCGACCAGCAGCGCCGCGTCGGGCCCCAGGGCCCTGCGGATCGTCGGTACGATGGCCTCGCTGCGGCCCGGCCACTCGTCCACGTCGCGCCCGCACTCGGCGGCGACGCGGAACTTGAAGGCGTCGAAGCCGTAGGCATCGCGCAGCCGCAGGAAGCGCTCGGCCTCCTGCTCCGGCGTGATGTCGCGCTTCATCGAGGAGGCATAGGCGCGCAGCTTGCCGGGCGAACCGCCCAGCAAGGCGGTGACCGGCTTTCCGGCAGCCTTGCCGCGCAGATCCCAGATGGCGGTGTCAAGGCCGCCCAGCGCCCGTTTCATGTAGGAGCCGGGGAACTTGTGCTCGCGCTCCAGCACCAGCGGCAGCAGCGCTTCGAGTTCGTCGCTGTCGCGGCCGAGGACATGCGGCGCCACCTGGCGGTGGAAGACCTGACAGGTGATGTCGCTGTGATAGGTGGAGACCTGTCCCCAGCCCTGAGCGCCGCTCTCGTCGGTCAGCCGCAGGAAGCCGACGTAGGGATTGCAGAAGCTCTCCAGTTTGGTGATGCGCATGACCGTCCTGTCTGGCGATGGGAAAAGGACCGCAGAGGCGGTGGCGAGGCCGCCGGCACCACCCTCGGACGCAGCATGATCGCCTTTGCTGGTGCGCTCAAACGAAGCTTTGACCGCCTAAGGCCCAACGCGCCTTGCGGCTCGAAGACGCGCGCCACGGCCGCGCCTTCAGCCCTGCTTCGCGGCGCCCAGGGCCTCGTCCGTCCAGTTGTCCTCGATGTAGAAGGGCCCGGGGTTCTCCCGCAGCTGCTCGTAGCGGCAGATCTCCGGCCGCGCGCCCAGGGGGGTCGAGCGCCCGTCGCGGAAGGCCCATTCGCCGCGCTCCGGCGAACTCCGGGCGCGGACGTAGCTGTTCAGCATCAGGATGCGCTCGTCGTCGGAGACATTCGGTCCCGAGCCGTGCACCGTGAAGAGTGTCCAGAGCGCCAGATCGCCCGGCTCGAGCTCGAGCTGCACCACCGCGGCGGGGTCCAGCCCGGCGGCGCGCAGCTCGTCGTCCTGCTCCAGCCTGCCGCGCATCGTCGTGCCGGTGTCCTCCGACAGACCGAGATAGCCGCGCTTGTGACTGCCCGGGAAGACCTTCAGCGCACCGTTGCGGCCGTCCTGGCGGTTGATCGCCAGCCCGGTGGTGACGTAGGCGGTCTCCAGGTCGGAGAAGAGTTCGCGCCGCTCGCGAAAGCGGATGTCCTGGTGATAGCGGTAGAAGGTGTACTTGGCGCCCGGCCGCTTCCAGTGGATCTGGTTGCCGATCTGCTTGATGTCGCGGCCGAGACAGGGCTCCAGCGCGGCGAGGTAGCGCGGATCGCGGCGCAGCGCCTCCAGCGCCGGGTTGATCCAGGCAAACCAGTAGGCCTGCAGGACCACGCGCTGGCGCGCCTGCGGATCGTCCAGCACCTCGAACAGCAGGTTGCCGTCGCGGTAGCTGGTGCGGTGCTTCATGCCCTCGTCGTAGACCCGGTCGACCTCGCGCCGCAGGTCGGCGACCTCGTCCTTCGGCAGGAAGCCGCGGATGACGGCATAGCCATCCTCGCGCAGCTGCTCGACGTGCGGTGCTGTCATGACGGAGGCCATCCCCTTGTTGCCACGGAAGGAGCCGCTGGGCTCCGGCAGAAAACTGCAACCAGCCGAGGAAAGATTCAAACGAGGAAAAATTCCCCTGAGAGGCGATCTATTTTTGGCTACTGTGATTGGATCCTGTCGGCCGGATGCCGACGCCGGTGCGCGAGGGACGCCCCCCTGCATGGAACGAGATCGCCGACCCGGGCCGGCCTGCGGGGGGACCGGCGGGCGGGCCGCAGCCGCCGGCAAGGGGCGGCGATGACCCTGCGCCTGCCGCCGCTGGCCTGGCTGCGCGCCTTCGAGGCGACCGCGCGGACCGGCAGCTTCGCCGCCGCGGCGGAGGAGCTGGCCCTGACCCAGCCGGCGGTCAGCTACCAGGTCCGCTCGCTGGAAGGCCATCTCGGCTACACGCTCTTCGAGCGCCGGCCGCGCAGCCTCAAGATCACCGAGACCGGCACGGCCTACCTGGCGCCGGTGGCACGCGCGCTCTACGACCTCTCGACCGCGACCGCCGGCCTCTTCGGCCCGACCTCCGGCGCCCGGCTGCACATCAAGGCGCCGGTCTCCTTCGGCACCCTCTGGCTGGCGCCGCGCCTGCACCGCTTTCACGCCGCCTGCCCGCAGATCGAACTGCGTCTCTCCTCCAGCGTCCTGGGCGACGCGGTCCCGGCCGAGCGCCTCGATCTGGAGGTCCGCTTCGGCGACGGCCGCTGGCCGGAGGTCTCGGCCGAGCGGCTCTTCCAGGACCACTCGGTCCCGCTCAGCCGCCCGGACCCCGCCGGGCCGGCGGAGCGTGCAGGCACGATGGCCGACCTGGAGGGGGCGACGCTCATCAGCATCGTCGGGATCGAGGGCGCCTGGGGCCGGCTGTTCCAGCGGCTCGGCGGCAGCCCGCCGCGGCAAACCCGGCAACTCACGGTCGACAGCTCGCTGATGGCGCTGGAGCTGGCGGCCTCCGGCTACGGCCATGCCTTCGTCCTGCGCTCCCTGGCCGCCAACTACATCGCCAAGGGCCGCCTGAGGAACGACCTGGGGGTGACGCTGCCGCACGCCCTCGGCCACTTCGTCGTCGAGCGGCAGGGCGCCTCCCGGCGTTCGCCCGAAGCGGCGCTGTTCCGCGACTGGCTGCTCGAGGAATCGCGCCGCTTCGAGGCGCAGGCGCCAGCGGCGGAGCCCTATGCTATCTAGTCCCCTCCCAGCCTGGAGCCCGCCCTGGCCTACCGCCTGCCCCCGCTGAACTGGGTCCGCGCCTTCGAGGCCAGCGCCCGCCACCGCAGCTTCACCGCCGCGGCGCGCGAGCTCAACCTCACGGCCACCGCGGTCAGCCACCAGGTGCGCTCGCTGGAGCAGCAGCTGGGCTATCCGCTGTTCGAACGCCTGGCCCGCTCGGTGCGCCTGACCGGCATGGGCGCGGCCTATCTGCCCGACGTGCGGCGGGCGCTGGAGGATCTCTCGGCCACCACCGCCAAGCTCTTCGGCATGGGACCGGCGACGACGCTGACGGTGCGGGCGCCGCTCTCCTTCGTCTCGCTGTTCCTGGCGCCGCGCCTGCCCGACTTCCAGGCCCGCTATCCGCAGCTCGACCTGCAGCTCTTCTCGCTGATCTGGGCCGACGCCCTGCCGGACGAGACCACCGACGTCGACATCCGCTTCGGCAATGGCCACTGGCCCGGCTACGACGCCGAGGTGGTGCGGCAGGAGGATTCGCTGGTGGTCTGCCCCCGTGGCCTGGCGCTGGCCGCCGGCCGTTCGCCCGTCGCCCGGATGCAGGCGCTGGCGGCGCGGCCGCTGGTGCACGTCGTCGGCTACGAGGACCACTGGCCGGCGGCCTTCCGCGCCGTCGGGCTGGAGCCGCCGGCCGACCATCGCGCGCTGCGCGTCGACAACTCGCTGGCCGCGCTGACGCTGGCCGCCGCGGGCCTCGGCTCGGCCATCGTGCTGCGCTCCTTCGCCGAGGCGGCGGCCGCCAGCCTGCCGCTGGAGCTGCCCTTCGACTTCACGCTGCCGGTGGCGCAGGCGAACTACCTCCTGACGCCGCTGCAGGGCGCCACCCGCAAGCCGGAGGCGCTGGTCTTCAAGGCCTGGCTGCTGGAGCAGGGCCGCGCCGGGCCTGGCGGAGCCTAGCCAGCGTCCTCCAGGATCAGGCCGGCGGCCCGCGCCGCCAGCATCTGCACGGGAGCGTTGGTGTTGCCGCTGGTGACGTTGGGGAAGGCCGAGGCATCGACCACCCGCAGGCCCCCCAGGCCATGCAGCCTGAGGCGCGCGTCGAGCACGCTATCGGCTGGGTCGCGCCCCATGCGGCAGGTGCAGGAGGGGTGGTAGACCGTACCGGATCGCTGGCGAATGTCCTCGATCATCGCCGCCTCGCTGCTGCAGGCCTCGCCGGGGCGCAGCTCGCCGTCGAGCACCGCCGCCATCGCCGGGGCCGCCGCCAGCCGGCGCAGGAAGCGCACCGCCTCCAGCATCTCCTGCAGGTCCTCCGGCGCCTCGTAGCTATGCGGCGCGATGGCCGGCGGCTGCAGCGGATCGGCGGATGCCAGCTCGATCGTGCCGCGACTCTTCGGCCGGCAGTTGGAGAGTCCCAGCGCCAGCGCCGGATAGGGGTCGGGCGCCAGCAGCGGCCGCGAGCCGGAGCGCGCCTCCAGCGTCGTCAGCACCTGGAAATAGAGCTGCATGTTGGGCCGGCTGCTGCTCCGGGCTGTCGGAAGAAGCCGCCGCCCTGGTTGATGCTGAGCGCCAGCGGCCCGGGTCGGGTGAGGAGGTAGCGTGCGCCGCACCAGCTTCGCAGGCCAGGAATGGCAGACGTTCGTTGAGCGTCGGATGGGTGACGCGAAGGTGTAGTCGCCGCCGACATGGTCCTGCAGGTGCTGTCCGACATTGGGATTGTCCTGCACCACGTCGAGGCCGTGACGGCGCAGGTCTGCGCCCGGCCCGACGCCCGAAAGCATCAGGAGCTGGGGCGAGTTCACCGCACCGCCCGAGAGGATGACCTCGCGCCCGGCCTTCACGGTGATGTCCTGGCCCTCTGCCTGTACTAGACCACGCCGGTGGCGCGTTTGCCTTCGAACAGGAGGCGCAGGACATGGGCGCCGGTCTCGACCTGGACGTTGGGGCGTTGCATCGCCGGGTGCAGGAAGGCGCGCGCGGCCGACATGCGCCGGCTGTTTTTCGTGGTGATCTGGTAGTAGCCCGACGCCTTCCTGATCGGCGCCGTTGAAATCGGGATTGAACGGCAGGCCGGCCTGCTGCCCGGCCTCGAGATAGGCACGGCAAGCGGGTTCGATGCGCCGGAGACGTCGGCTGACGTGAAGCGGCCCGCCGGTGCCGCGCCAAGGGTCGCCGCCGCCGGCCTGGTTGTCCTCGATCTTGCCTTGAAGTAGGGCAGCACGTCGTCCCAGCCCCAGCCAGGATTGCCGCCGCTCTCCCCCAGTCGTCGTAGTCGTGCGGTGGCCGCGGATGTAGACCATGGCGTTGATCGAGCTGGAGCCGCCCAGCACCTTGCCGCGCGGCCAGTAGTCGCGCCGCCCGCCCAGGCCCGGGTCCGGCTCGGTGCTGTAGCACCAGTTGACGCGGCGGTCGTGGAAGAGCTTGCCGTAGCCCAGCGGCGTGGTGATCCAGAAGGAGCTGTCGCGGCCTCCCGCCTCGAGCAGCAGCACGCGATGGCGGCCGTCCGCGCTCAGGCGGTCGGCCAGGACGCAGCCGGCCGAGCCGGCGCCGACGATGACGAAATCCGCTTCCACGCCCCGACCCTGTCCTCGGCGATGATTCCGCCACCCCACACCCCCCAGCCCCCACCCCCCCCACCCAAGGAATTGCGCGACCTCCCCCCCCCGTGTCCGCCCGATATTCCGGCGTTGCCCAGACGGGCAAGCGAAGGAATGCCTGAGCCTTGAGCCTGCTCCCGCGCAGGCTCTCGGTTGGGCCAAACGCAACGCGCCGCCCCGGAGGGCGGCGCGCCGCAGGTCCAGAACGCCTGGCCGTAGCGATCAGGCGGCGGAGATCTTGTCCGCCAGTTCCTGCCGCTTCTCCAGGAACCAGGGCCGCTCGATGCCCTGCATCCACAGCTTGTCGACGGCGTCGTCGGGATAGGCCTCGGCGAAGTTCTGCTTGAAGGACTCCGGGACATAGGCGTCGAAGCCCTTCACCACCGAGTTGTAGGTCGTGTGGCTCGAGGCAAGGCCGCCGTTCTCCGGCATGAAGGCCCAGTTGATGAAGGCGTAGGCCTGCTCGACGTTCTCCGCGCCTGCCGTCAGCGCGATGGTGTCGATCCAGGCGAGAGCGCCCTCGACCGGGGCGACATACTGCATCGGATAGCCGTCGACCTTCATCTGGAAGATCGGGCCGTCCCAGGTCTGGCCGATGGCCGCGCCGTCCTGCAGGAAGCCGGACTGCGTGTCGGCCGTGCCCTTCCACCAGTTAACGATCTGGTCCTTGTGGGCGATGGTGTACTCGGCCGCCTTGCCATAGCCCAGCGCCAGCGCGTCGGGATCGTCGTAGGCCTTGCGCATGGTACCGGCCGGCAGCTCGCCGATGCGCTCCATCCAGAGGCCGGTGCCGAGCATGATCGAGCGCTGGCGGCAGAGCATCTGGCCCTTGAAACGCTCGTCCCAGAGATGGCCGAAGGAGGCCTCGCCGTACTTCAGGTCGGCCATCTCGGTATTGAAGGCCAGCGCCTCCGTGCCCCAGTCGTAGGGCAGCGCGTACCAGTTGCCGTCGACCTGCGCGCCGAGCGTGGCCGACTGCTCCATGAAGGAGGGGAACACGTTGGCGAGGTTGGGGATCTTGGAGAAATCGAGGGCGCCGAGATTGCCGCTCTCAACATGCGCCGGCACCCAGGCGACGGAGGGCGACGCCAGGTCCCAGCCGACGCCGCCGGCAGCCTTCAGCTTGTTCAGCTGGTCTTCGTTCGACGAGAAGGTGGTGACCTTCAGGTTGATGCCGGTATCGGCGATGAACTTGTCGACCAGTTCCTGCGGAGCGTAGTCCTCCCAGGTGAACCAGCTGAGCTCACCGGAGGAGGAGAGGGCCTTGCGCACGAAGGCCGGTGAGAGCGCCGCGGTGACGCCGACGGCGAGGGCGCCCTTCAGGATGGAACGGCGCGATGCCTGCGCCGCCTTGACGGTTGCGAGCGCGGAGCGCTGCGACGAAGTGAGCTTGCTCACGGGATGATCTCCTTTGAGTGACAGCCTGTGTCGTCGGATCCCGGTCTTTCGCCGCCAGGACCCCGCCCGCCGAGTGGGGGCCGTATCCTGTCGTTCTAGCCGGATCTCGTTACAGCTTTGGGACCGCCGTCCCGGCTCAGGGTCCGGCCCAGGCAGTCCACGCCGGAACTTTGGCACGCGGCGGTTTTCCCGGCAATCGGCTGTGCAAAGGGCCACAGCGCAGGCCGTCCCGGGCCCGACCGCTCCCCCGCGCCGGGCGCAGGGGACCGATGCACCGCCCGGCCGACCAGCCGCCTTGCGGCCCGCAGCCCGGCTGTCGCAGGCTTGCCGGATCGGGCGGACGCGAGGCGGAGGGACCATGGGTGCGCAAGGCGAGGCGACGACGGGCGGCCACCGTCTCGACCCGCTGTTGCGACCCCGCGCGGTCGCCATCGTCGGCGCCTCGGGCAGCGAGGGCAGCTTCGGCGACCGCTTGCTGGTCAGCCTGACCGGCTGGCGCTATCGCGGCGCGGTCTGGCCGGTCAATCCGAAGTATGGCTGCCTGCGCAGTCAGGCCTGCTTTCCCTCGCTCGCCAGCCTGCCGGGCGTGCCCGACCTCGCCGTCATGGCGGTGGCCGACGCCCGCATCGAAGCGGCGATGGCCGAGGCCGCCGCCGCCGGGGTGAAGGCGGCGGTGCTCTTCGGCCGGCTCTACGAGGCGCCGGGCACCGAGCCCTCGCGCCTGCAGCGCGTCGCCGACCTGGCGCGCGAGGCCGGGATGGCGATCTGCGGCGTCAACTGCATGGGCTTCGTCAACGTCGTCGAGGGGCTGAAGGTTGTCGGCACGCCGCCGCCCTTCGATGCCCCGCCGCCCGGCGCCGAGCGCCGCGGCATCGCGCTGCTGTCGCACTCCGGCGGCACCTGGTCGGCCTTCCTGGCGAGCCAGCGCGACCTGCCATTGTCCATCGCCGTCTCGATCGGCCAGGAACTGGTGACCGGCATCGCCGACTACATCGACTACCTGGTCGAACAGCCGGAGACCGGCGTGATCGGCCTGGTGATCGAGACCCTGCGCGAGCCCGAGCGGGTGGCCGCCGCGCTCGACCGGGCGGCCGCCCGGGGCATCCCGGTGGTCGCGGTGAAGCTCGGGCGCTCGGCCGCCGCAGCGCGCCTGGCGCTCGCCCACTCCGGCGCTCTCTCCGGCAGCGCCGAGGCCTACGAGGCCTTCTTCCGCCGACACTCCGTGGTCTCCTGCCGCACGCTCGACGAGCTGGCCGACACGCTGCAGATCTTCGCCCTGGCACCGCCGCCGCCGACCGACGCGCTCGCCATCGTCACCGACAGCGGCGGCGAGCAGCAGCTCATGGTCGACCTCGCCAGCGAGCGCGGCCTGCGCTTCGCCGCGCTCTCGCCGCAGACCAACGAGCGCCTCGCCGCGGTGCTCGATCCCGGGATGGCGCCGGACAATCCGCTCGACTGCTACGGCGACGGCACGGTGGCCTTCGCCGCGGCGCTGCCGATCCTCGCCGGGGATCCGGCGGTCGGCCTGCTGGCAACCGGCACCAACCTGATCGGCGGCCGCCCCTACCTGCGGGACTCGACCGCCCCGATCGAGGCCCTGGCAACCGCCGGCGCGAAGCCCTGCGTGCTCTTCGGCAACATCGCCAGCACCATGGACCGGCCCGAGGCAAGCCGGCTGCGCCGCGCCGGCGTGGCGGTGCTGATGGGCACCGAGACCGCCATCGCCGCGCTCGCCCACTTCCTCGCCTGGCACCATCCCCGGCCAGAGGCGCCGCGCGAGCCAAGGGCGGCGCTCGGACGGGCCGCCCAGGCCTGGCGCGACCGCCTCGCCGGCCTGGCCGGCCCGCTGCCGCCGGAGGCGGCCTTCGCACTGCTGCAGGATCTCGGCCTGCCGGTCGCGCCCTGGCGCCTCGCCGAGACGGCGGCCGAGGCCGCCGCCGCTGCCGCCACCCTGGGCTTCCCGCTGGTGCTGAAGAGCGCCGCGCCGGAGCTGCTGCACAAGAGCGAGGCCGGCGGCGTCGTGCTCGGAATCGCCGATGCGGGCCAACTGGAGGCGGCCTACCGCGCGATGCGCGCGCGCCACGGCCCGCGCGTGCTGCTGCAGGCGCAGGCGGCGAAGGGCGTGGAGCTCTTCCTCGGCATGAGCCGCGACCCGACCCTCGGGCCGATGGTGACTCTGGGCCTCGGCGGCCTCTTCGTCGAGGCGCTGGCCGACGCCCAGACGCTGCTGCCCGCTGCCGGCCCGGCGGAGATCGACGCCGCCCTGGAGCGGCTGCGCGGCCGCCGCCTGCTGCAGGGCTTTCGCGGCCTGCCCGCGGTCGCGCGCCCGGCGCTGCTGGAGCTGGTCGAGCGCTTCGCCGCCGCGGTCGCCCTGCTGGGCGACCGCCTGGCGGAGGTCGACATCAATCCACTGATCGCCACGCCACAGGGGCTGGTGGCGGTCGATGCCCTGGTGGTCATCCGTCCGGAGGAAGCGAGCGCATGAGCGAGGATCCCGTCGTCACCCGCGTCGAAGGGCGCATCGGCCACCTCGTCTTCAACCGGCCGCGCCAGCTCAATGCCTTCAACAGCGCTCTGGTGCAGCAGACGGCCGGCGCGCTGCGGCGCCTGGTCGAGGACCCCGCCGTGCTTGCCATCGTCGTCTCCGGCGAGGGACGCGCCTTCTCCGCCGGCTTCGACCTGAAGGAGGCGGCGACGGCGAAGCGCGAGACCCTGGCGGACTGGCAGGCGCTGCTGGACGAGGACTTCGCCTTCATCGTGCAGTTCTGGGACTGCCCGAAGCCGACGATCGCGGCGGTGCAGGGCTACTGCCTCGCCGCCGGCTTCGAGGTGATGCTGGCCTGCGACCTGACGGTGGCGGCGGAGAGCGCCTTCTTCGGCGAGCCGGAGGTACGCTTCGGCTCCGGCATCGTCTGCATGCTGCTGCCCTGGATGACCACGCCGAAGCTGGCGAAGGAGCTGCTGCTGACCGGCGCCGACCGCATCACCGCGCGGCGCATGGAGGCGATGGGATTGGTGAACCGCGTGGTGCCGGAGGGCGAGCAGCTGGCCCAGGCCGTGGCGATGGCCGAGGAGATTGCGGCGGCGGCGCAGCATTCGGTGACGCTGACCAAGCGGGCGATCAACCGCAGCTTCGAGGTGATGGGCCTGCGCGAGGCGCTGAAGCAGGCGCTCGACCAGGAGCTGCTGATCGAATACGGCGCCGGCCCCGAGCGGCTGGAGTTCAACCGCATCCGCAACGCAGAGGGCCTGAAGGCCGCCCTGGCCTGGCGCGACGCCAAGTTCGGGCGCTGAAGCGAGGCGGGCGCCCTATCCCGCCAGGAAGTTGCCGAACTGCCAGGGGTCCTCGAGGTCGAGCCCGGGCTCGGGGAAGAGCAGCTGGCGGCCGGTCAGCGGCGTCCAGCTGGTCGCCTGGCTGACCTTCGGGCCGAGGTAGGGGGCGGCGGCGGCCAGCACCTCGCCGTGCGGCAGGTCCTCGGGCTCGCAGTAGCCGCGGTCCGGATGGCGCAGCGCCCAGACCGCGGCGCCCAGCATGCCGGCGGCCACCTGCATCGCCGTCGGGTTGGAGTGCGGCACGATCCGCCTGGCCTCGTCAATCGCCAGCTGCGAGCCGTACCACCAGCCATTGAGGCCGTGGCCCAGCAGCAGCACGCCGAGTTCGTCGCGCCCCTCGACGATCTCCCTGTCGAGGATCCGCTGCTCCGGCAGCGGCCGCCAGTCGCGCATGCGGGCCTCGTGCAGGCTGGCCATGGCGTCGTCGCAGGCGAGGTAGACGAAGGCGACGGTCGGACGGTAGGTGGCGACCCCGTTCTCCTCCACCGTCAGATACTCCGACAGCGTCACGCATTCGCTGTGCGGCAGCGCCAGCCCGAGGATCTGGCCGCCCAGCGGCACCCAGGAGCGCAGCATCAGTTCCGCCGCCGGCTTCGCGATGTAGAGCGCGTTGCCCGGGCCGCTGGCGTGCAGGCCGCCGGCCGGCGGCAGGCTTTTCTCGTGCGTGCCCCAGCCGATTTCGCCCGGCATCACCGACTCCTCGAGGAAGCCGGCGATCGACCAGGTGTTGACGAACTCGCCCGGCCGGCGCGGCTGGTCGCTGCGCTGGGTGTCGCGCTCGGAGATGTGGATCACCTTGACCCCGAGGTCGCGGGCCAATGCCGCCCAGCCGGCGCGATTCCCCGGCACCAGGCTGTCGCGTCCCAGTGCGGCGGCAAGGTCGAGCAGCGCCGCCTTGGCAAAATGACTGACCAGGCCCGGGTTGGCACCGTGGGTGAAGATCGCCGTTGGCGAGCCCGCCGGCCAGGCGGCGCCGATGCGGCGCGCCTCCTGGTGCAGGGCGTACTCGGTGCGCTCCGCCGGCGGCGTGCTCGGCGTCCAGGCGAAGTCCTCCCAGGGTTCGATGGCGGTATCGACATAGCGCACGCCGTGCGCCACGCACCAGGAGGCCAGCGCGATGGAGTCGACCCCGACCGAGAGATTGAGCAGCAGGTCGCCCGGCCGCGTCAGGCTCTGCATCACCTGCGCCAGGTTCTCCGGCGTGATGCGGCGCTGGCGATAGGTCAGCCCCTCGGCGCGATACTGCGCCAGCATGCCGGAGCTGTCGTCGGCTTCGGCGACGACGATGCGCTCGGGCGGCAGGCCCAGCGATTCGATCAGCATCGGCAGGATGCAGGCGCCGACCGCGCCGTGCCCCAGCAGCAGGATGCGGCCCTCGAAGGCGATGTCGGCGAACGGCGCGGCGTTCAGCGTCACGGGGCAGACCTCCGCGTGGCGTTGGACGGAAGGGGGGAAAAGCGGACTAGGACGTCCGCTCGGCGAAGAAGCTGTCGGGATAGGGATACCACCAGTCCTGCCGCCGGGGAACCGGATCGAGGATCACCATCTTGGACTGGCGGAAGAACTCCAGGCCCTGGCGGCCCAGTTCGCGGCCGAGGCCGGAGAGCTTCACGCCGCCGAACGGCAGCGCGTCGTTGTCGATCATCGGGTTGTTGACCCAGACCATGCCGCTTTCGAAGGCCTCGATGGCGCGGTGCGCCTCGGCCATGTCGCTGGTGAAGATCGAGGCGCCGAGCCCGTAGTCGGAGGCGTTGGCGAGGGTCAGGGCCTCCTCCAGGTCGTGCACCTTGCAGACCGCCGCCAGCGGTCCGAAGGTCTCGCCCTGCATCACCGCCATGGTGGGACGGCAGTCGGCCAGGATCGTCGGCTCGTAGAACCAGCCGCTGTTGAGGCCGGGCGGCACCCGCCCGCCGGTGACCAGCCGCGCGCCCTCCGCCAGCGCCGCGGCCACCAGCGCCATGACCTTGTCGCGCGCCGCCTCGCTCACCAGCGGGCCGATCTCGACCCTGTCGAGGCCGCGGCCGATGCGCAGCGCCGCGGCCTGGCGCGCGAAGATCTCGAGGAACTCGTCGTGCACGCTCTCCTGCACGAAGATGCGCTCGGCCGAGGTGCAAACCTGGCCGGAGAGATGGAAGGCGGCGCAGGTGGCACCGGCGGCGGCGACCTCCAGCGGCGCGGAGGCGGTGACGATCATCGGGTCGTTGCCGCCGGCCTCGATGACGGCAGGGGTTCATTCGCTCGGCGCAGGCGCGCCCACCGCGCTTCGCCGTCTCGACGCCGCCGGTGAAGGCCACCGCGCGGATCGCCGGATGCGAGATCAGCGCCTGGCCGGTGGTGGCGCCACCGGGGACGCAGGTGACGAGGCCCGGCGGCAGGGCGCGGAAATGCTGCATGAAGAGCAGGGTGGAGAGCGTCGTCGGCTCCGCCGGCTTCACCACCACGCCGTTGCCCGCCGCCAGCGAGGCGGCCACCGTCCAGCACATCAGCAGCACCGGGAAGTTGAAGGGCATGATGTGGGCGGTGAGACCCAGCGGCTCGGCCCGATAGTACTGCAGCGAGCCAGCCTGGGTGGTGCCGGCGAGCCGGCCCGCCTCGTCGCGCGCCAGTTCGGCGTAGTAGCGGAAGATCGGCGCCGCGTTGGCCAGTTCCCCCACCGCCTCGACCAGCGGCTTGCCCATCTCGCGCGACATGAGCGCGCCGACCGCCTGGTGGCCGCCGCGCTCGATCGAGTCGGCGACGCGGTGCAGCAGCCCGGCCCGGCTCTTGGCGTCGAGCGCCGCCCAGCCGCGCTGGGCCGCGCGCGCCGGCTGCAGCAGGCGGTCGATCTCTTCCGCCTCGAGCAGGGCGATCTCGCCCACCGGCTCCAGGGTCGCGGGATCGAGGCGCGGCTGCCGGCCAGGCGAGGCGGCAGGCTGCCACGCGTTCCCGGCGAAGATCTGGCCGGCGAAGGGGTCGAAGTCGCTCATGGCCGTCGAGGCTCCGAAGATTGGCTAGAGGATGAGGTAGACCTTCTTCACCGTCTCGTGCACCACGCAGGTGCCCTTCCAGTCCTTCGGGAAGAAGGCCACGGTGTCCGGCTCGATCTCGATGACCTCGCCGGTCTCGGCGTGGCTGTAGGTCGAGCGGCCGGCGAGGAAGTGGCAGTACTCGTCCTTGGTAACGTGACAGGACCAGGTGCCGGGCGTGCAGCTCCACAGGCCGCACTCGGCACCGCCGTCGGCCTCGCGGTGCAGCAGCTGGCCGGCGGTCCGGCTCTCGCCCTGCAGCATGGTGGGGATCACGCCCCAGTCTTTCAGCTCGGTCATCGCCAGCGGATCGGCCAGGATCATCGGCCGTCTCGGCGTGCCCTCCTGCGGCTCGCTGGCGGAAAGGATGTAGGTGACGCGCAGCGTCTCCTCGACCCGCGCCTCGCCGGACCAGCCGGCGGGAAAGAGCACCGCCTGCCCCGGCGCGACCGAGAGGCCTTCGCCGCCGGCACCGCGGTAGCTGGCGCGCCCGGCCGTGACCCAGAGGAACTCGTCGCGCGGCACGCTGAGCTTCCAGCGCCCCGGCGTGCAGACCCACAGGCCGCATTCCGGCCGGCGCACCGGCGTCTTGAACAGCAGCCGCCCCGAAGAGTGGGAGAGCAGCCCGCCCGGAGCCTCCAGGGCGTCGCCCTGCGGCCCCCAGTCGACCAGGTCGTCGTAGGTCGTGGCGGCGTGGATGTGCGGCGCGGTGGAGGCAAGATTTGTCATTGGGGGGCCTTCTATTGGGGCTCAGAGCGCGTCAAGCAGCTTGGCGGCCTTCTGCGGGCCCGACTGCGCCTGCATGTGCGCCTTGGCCTTGGCCAGCTTCGCCGCCATCGTGCCGTCGGTCAGCAGCGTCTCGATCGCCTTGGCCATCGTCTCGTCGCTCCAGTCGTAGCGGTGGAGCTTCAGGCCGTGGCCGGTCTCCTGCACGCGGGTGGCGTTGTCGTGGCCGTCCCAGACGTAGGGCAGGATGATCGCCGGCTTGCCGAAATAGAGGCACTCGGTGAAGGAGTTGTTGCCGCCGTGGTGGATCACCGCATCGACCTGGGGGATCACCGAGGGCTGCGGGAACCAGCCTGCCGATGATGACGTTGTCGGGCAGGTCCGAGTAGCGGTCGAGATAGTCGCCGACATTGACCAGCGCGCGATAGGGCAGCGTGCCGATGAGCCGGATGAGCCGCTTCAGGAGGTCGGTGTCGCCGGCGCCGAGCGAGCCGAAGGAGACGTAGAGCAGCGGCTTGTCGTTGTTCGCCGCGAAGACCGGGACCTGGTACTCGGCCTCCTTGCGCACGCAGCCCTCGAGGTACTGGAAGCGCTTGGGGTCGAGCGGATGGCGGCGCTTGAACTTCACCGGCTCGGGATAGAGCAGCAGGTTCAGGAAGGGCGAGGCCTCGAAGAACTCGCCCAGGGGATAGGGCGCCTCGCCGCGGCTTTCCAGGAAGGCGTTGAAGTCCTCGTGGATCGGCTTCACCACCGCCTTGAAGCGGGCATCGAACTTTTCGAAGCAGGCCTTGTCCTCTTCGCCACAGCCGGAGAGATGCGGCGGGATGTCGGGATCGCCGATCTCGTTCTCCGAGCAGGAGATGATGCGCACCCAGGGCTTGCCGCTCTCCTGGCTGTAGCGCTTGATCGCCGGGAAGAGGATGACGTTGTCGACGCAGACCACGTCCGGCTTGACCTCGGCCAGGATGCCCGGCAGTCCTTCTCCGCCCACTTGGCGGTCGACGATCGCCTCCCAGCAGTCGTTCACGTAGGTGTCGAGCTGGTCGTAGGGCGCTCTTGCGGAAGTTCGGGATGTGGCCGTTGATGAAGTCGGACCAGTACTTTGCCATCTCCTCGGGCGGCATCGGCTCGCTCATCGGCACCGGATGCTCGGGGAAGCCATAGCCGGCGAAGACCCCGGTGAATCCGGGGTCGCAGAGGAAGACCGCCTTGTTGCCGAGCGCCTCGGAGGCCTGCGCGATGCCGACCGAGTTCAGCGCCGGCCCGAAGGCCGCCTCGGGGAAGAATGCGATGGTCTTGCCGCTCATGGCGTCTCTCCTCTGCTCCGTCTCGCTCTCACGTTTCCGCCGGCAGCACCCGCGCCTCCTCGGCGCGGAAGCCGACCGACACCCGCTGCCCGGACTCCAGGCCCAGCGCCTCGAAGGCGGCCGCCGTCAGGCGCGCCACCAGCGGCCGCGGCACCGCCTCGGCCGCCAGGTGCAGCATCACGTCCTGGCCGTGATAGGCCAGATCGACCACCCGGGCGTCCAGGCAATTGTCGCCGCCCGGCGCCACCGCGGCGACCTGCAGCCGCTCCGGGCGGACCGCCAGCACGGCGGCCTCGCCGGCGGCGGCGCGGCGTCGCTTGCCGCCCGCAGCAGGCCGAGGCCGGCGACCACGCAGCCGTCCGCCAGCGGCTGCGCGCCCTCGAGGAAATTCATCTGGCCGATGAAGTCGGCGACGAAGCGGTCTGCCGGTCGCTCGTAGATTTCGCGCGGCGCGCCGAGCTGGGCGATCCGGCCGTCCTGCATCAGGGCGATGCGGTCGGCCATCACCAGCGCCTCCTCCTGGTCGTGGGTCACGATGACGAAGGTGATGCCGACCTCGTCCTGCAGACGCTTCAACTCAAGTTGCATGGCGCCGCGCAGCTTCTTGTCGAGCGCGCCCAGCGGCTCGTCCAGCAGCAGCAGGCGCGGCCGCTTCACCAGGGCGCGCGCCAGCGCCACGCGCTGCCGCTGGCCGCCGGAGAGCTGCTGCGGCCGGCGGCGCGCGAAGGCGGCAAGCTCGGTGGTCTCCAGCACCTCGGCGGTGCGTCGGCGCACCTCGGCACGCGCCAGGCCCTCCATCTCCAGGCCGTAGGCGACGTTGCGCGCCACCGTCATGTGCGGAAACAGGGCATAGGACTGGAACATCAGGTTGATCGGCCGCCGGTTGGCCGCAGGCTTGGTGATGTCCTTGCCGTCGAGCAGGAGCCGTCCCCGCTCCGGCTGCCTCGAAGCCGGCGAGCATGCGCAGCAGCGTGGTCTTGCCGCAGCCCGAGGGGCCAAGCAGGGCGAAGAACTCGTTCGCCTGGAGATCGAGCGTGACGTCGTCGACCGCCGCCACCGCGCCGAAGCGCCGCGTCACCCCTGCCAGCGTCAGGATCGTCTCCGCCATCACGCGCCTCCGGCCGGGCGCGAGAGGCGCTGCGAGAAGAACACCAGCGTGAAGGAGACCAGCATGACGAGCGTTGCCATGGCGTTGATCTCCGGCGTCACGCCGAAGCGGATCATCGAATAGACCTGCATCGGCAGGGTCGCCGAACTGGAGCCGGGACCGGCGGTGAAGAAGGCGATGATGAACTCGTCGATCGAGAGGGTGAAGGCCAGCAGCGCCCCGGCCAGCACGCCGGGAAAGATGATCGGCAGGGTGACGCGGCGGAAGGTGGTGAAGGCCGCGGCGCCGAGATCCTCCGAGGCCTCGATCACCTGCCAGTCGAAGTGCTTCAGGCGCGTGCGCACCACGGCGCAGACGAAGGCGAGATTGAAGACTACGTGGCTGAGGATGATCGACTGCAGTCCGAGGGTGAACTTCACCAGCGTGTAGAAGGAGAGCAGCGCGATCGCGAGCACCACGTCGGGAATGATCATCGGCGCGAAGGCGACGGCATCGAGCAGCCGCGATGGCTTGCGGCGCCCCTCCAGGCCCAGCGCCAGCAGCGTGCCGAGGATCGTCGCCAGCAGGGTCGAGACCACGGCGACGATCAGGGTGTTCAGGGCGGCGCGCAGCACCGCCTTGTTCTCCAGCAACACGCCGTACCATTCGGTGGAGAAGCCGGACCAGACGGTCGGCAGGCCGGCCTTGTTGAAGGAGAGCACCATCAGCACGGCGATCGGGCCGTAGAGGAAGAGCAGGACCAGCCCGAGATGGAGCTTCAGCGGCAGGCGGCTAGCCATCGGCCCTGGCCTCCCCCTGCGAGCGGCCGACCAGCAGCGCCTGGGCCATCAGCAGCAACAGCATGAGGGCGATCAGGATCATCGCCAGGGTGGAGCCGAAGGGCCAGTCGCGCGCGGTCAGGAACTGGTCGTAGATCAGGTTGCCGACCATCTGGATCTGCTTGCCGCCGAGCAGGTCGGGGGTGATGAAGTTGCCGATCGAGAGCACGAAGACGAAGACCGCGCCGGTGGCGACGCCCGGCAGGGTGAGCGGCAGCGTCACCCGCAGGAAGGAGCGCCAGGCCGGCGCGCCGAGGTCCTCGGAGACCTCCAGCAGGGCGCGGTCGAGCCGCTGCACCGAGGCGTAGATCGCCAGCACCACGAAGGGCAGGTAGTTGTAGACCAGCCCGGTGACGATCGACCACTGGCTGTAGAGCAGGTTCACCGGCGCGTCGGCGAGCCCGGCCCACTGCAGCGCGCCGGAGATCAGCCCCTCGCGGTTCAGCAGCACGATCCAGGCATAGGTGCGGATCAGGTAGTTCGACCAGAAGGGCAGCATCACCAGGATCAGCAGCGCCGCCTGCGCCCGGCGCGGCGCCATGGCGATGGCATAGGCCGCCGGATAGCCGAGCAGCACGGCG
Source organism: uncultured Alphaproteobacteria bacterium (assembly GCA_942492185.1). GTDB lineage: Bacteria > Pseudomonadota > Alphaproteobacteria > Kiloniellales > JACOMY01 > CALOEA01. The sequence goes on along the minus strand of CALOEA010000026.1, from coordinate 168,640 downwards.
ATCAGCGTCGTCAGTCCGGCGATCCGCGCCGAGTCCAGCAGGATGCCGAGGTAGAGGCTGTCGGCGGCGCGGACGAAGTTCTCGCCGGTCAGCTTGTAGTCGATGCCGCCGTATGTGCCGCGCTCGAAGAAGGCATTGAGGAAGACCAGCGCGCAGGGCACGACCAGCAGCAGCGCCAGCCAGCCGAGGCCGGGCGTCATGAAGGCGAGGGTCTGCCTGCGGGTCATGGGGGAGTGCGCGCGGATAGCCCTCTTTCCTTGCGGCAGAGGGTGGCGAGCGAGCGGGGCGGGCGAGCGGGCGAGGAGGGTCGGTTGGATCCTCGCGGAGCCACCGGTCCCTCCCCGGAGGGCTCAGCGGACCGCCTCACCCCGCCCCTCTCCCGCAAGGGGGAGGGGACATTCGCTCGCGCGTCCGCTACTGCGCCGCCAGCACTTCCTGGACCACGCGGGTAAAGGCCTTCTGGCCGGCGCCGAGGTCGCGCAGCTGCTCGTACTGCAGCAGCTCGGCCGGCGCCATCCCGAGGTTCGGGAAGGCCTCGATGAGCCCCGGGTCCAGGGCCTCCATCGCCACCTTGTTCGGCGTCTTGTAGAGGATGTTCTCCGCCACCCACTGGCCGACGTCGGCGCGCAGCACGTAGTCGATGAAGGCGTGCGCCGCCGCCTTGTTCTCGGAGGCGGCCGAGACCACCATCGTGTCGGTCCAGAGGTCCGACCCCTCGCTCGGGATCGCGTACTCGATGTCGGCGTTCTCGGCGATGCCGTAGTTGCACCAGCCGTCCCAGGCCTGCACCAGGACCGCCTCGCCGGAGACCAGCTTGGCGTAGAAGGTGGTGTCGTCGTAGGCCAGCAGCGTCCTCTTGGCGGCGATCAGCAGGTCGCGTGCCTCGTTCAGCTTGGCCTCGTCGGTCTCGTTGACCGAATAGCCCAGCGCCAGCAGGCCGGCGGCCATCAGCCAGCGATCGGTCGAGAGCATGGTGGTCTTGCCGCTGACCGCCTCGGCCGGCTGCAGCAGGTCCATCAGCGAGGTCGGCGCCTCCATCAGGTCGGCGCGATAGCAGAGGCCGGTGGTGCCCCAGGCATAGGGCACGGAGTAGGCGTTGCCGGGGTCGTAGGCCAGTTCCGCCGCCTCGGGGTAGAGATTCGCGAGGTTGGGGATCAGCGCGTGGTCGAGCTCGGCGGCGATGCCCAGCGCGTGCAGCGCCTCGGCGAACTGGCCGGAGACGAAGACCACGTCATAGCCCTGGCCGTTGCCGGCCACCAGCTTGCCCATGATCTCCTCGTTGGTGGCGTGTGGGGTGAACTCCACCTCGATGCCGGTCTCGGCGGTGAAGGTCTCCAGCAGGTCGGGCGGCATGTAGCCGTCCCAGTTGGAGATCACCAGCGTCTCGGCCGAGGCCGGAGCCGCCAGCAGCAGCGCGGCGAGCGTGGCGCCCGCCGCCAGAGTGCGTCTTGCCGTCATGTGTCAGTCTCCCGAAGCCCGTTGTGCTGCGCCTTGCGGCGTCCTTTGTGTGGCGGCAGCCTAGCGAGGCGTTGAACGCCCGGTCAACGGGACTGGCGGCGGGTGGCCCGGAAAGCCGACGGCCCGGCGCGCTGCTGCGCCGCCGGGCCGTGCTCGCTGGATCGGGAGGCGCGCCTCAGGCGGCGGCGCCGGCCGGGCCCTGGCCGCTCTGCGCCGCCTTCGGCTTCGGCGTCTTGGCGGTACGGCGCATGTCGGTGCGCACGTGCTTCTCGCTGTAGCCGTTGAAGAGATGGCCGATGAGCCCGCGGTTCAGGTCGGAGGTGCCGAACAGCCAGTCGGAGATCGGGAAGGTCAGGTTCATGTTGCGCTCCATCATGATCGACGTGTTGTGATGCGCCGTGTGGTGTCGCCGGATGGTGTTGACGAAGGGCAGTGGCGGACGAACCAGTTCTCCTCGACGTGGCAGCAGAAGTGCATGAACTCGTAGATCATGTACATCGCCGTCGTGGTGCACATGATGAGCCAGCCGACATTGGGCGAGACCAGCCAGCCCATGAAGAGCGCGCCGGGGATCGACATCAGGATGAAGACCACCAGGGCGTAGGGCGGGAAGAAGGTGACGCGCCAGTCCTTGTGGTCGGCGAAGCGCATCTCGCTGTCGGTGAAGAACTGGTGGTGCATCAGCGTGTGGCGCGTGTAGATCGCGCGCAGCCCCTTCCAGCGCAGCGGCCGGTGCATGACGCGGGCATGCAGGAACCATTCGAAGAAGTTGCAGAGCAGGAAGACCACCGGGATGGTCAGCCACTCCCACCAGGCCGGCGCCGAGACGTTGCTGACGTAGAGATACATCGCCGTCAGCCCGATGGCGTAGATCACCGCCACGTGCAGTAGGCCGTTGTACCAGCCGACGATGCGGCTGCGGTATTCGGCGCGGTAGGACCGCTGCCGTTCGGTCATCGGCGTCTGGGTCAGTTCCATCGTTCGCTCCCTCGCCTGGCCGGAGAACCCTGTGTCCTCCGGCTCCGCGTCTGATATATCAGAAATACATCAGACGCGGCCCGCTTGTCAAAGGCCCTCTGCGGCAGGCCCTACTCGGCCGCCTTGGTGGCTGCGCCCTGCTGGTACTCGAAAATCGAGCTGTAGCCGCCCGACCAGTCCGGCGGCACCCGCATCGGCCGCGGATCGTGGTGCGCCACGCGGGCCGGCTCGCCCCGCACGCTCTGCTGGTAGTAGCGGGTCTTCAGCGGGTTGTAGCTGTAGGGGAAGGCATCGGCCGCCGACATGACGTTCAGCAGCAGCGGCCGCCCGAGGTCGGAACGGTTCGGCTCCGAGCCGTGCACGGTGCAGTAGTTGTGCAGCGTGATCGAGCCGGCCGGGCCGCAGAGGAACTTGGCCTTGTCCAGCGCGACCCGCGGCAGGTCCTTGTCCTGGATGAAGCCGGCCCACTTGCCGTCCGGCGCGTAGTGGTCGAAGACCTCCTTCAGGTGGCTGCCGGGGATGACGCCCAGCGGCCCCTGCTCCATGCCGCAGTCGTAGAGATAGAGGCCGGCGGTCAGCACCGCGGTGTTGGTATGGGGGAAGAAGGGCGAGTCCTGGTGCCACTTCACCTCGGTGCCGCCCTTGGCCCATTTGAAGTTCAGCTTCGACTGGTGGAACTTCACGTGCGGGCCGAGCACGTCGGCCAGCAGGTCGCCCAGCGGCGACTGCGCGGCGAAGTCCCAGAAGACGGCATCCTCGTCGTTCGGGCTGGAGACGCGGCGCAGGCGCGGCGCCTCGGCGGTGTGGCCGGGCTCCAGGTCGAAGACGGCATCCGACTTCGTCTGCGCGCGCGAGCGCTCGATCATGCGGTCGATACCGGCCTTGAGCTTTTCCAGCCAGGCCTCGTCGACGAAGCGCTCGACCAGCAGGTAGCCCTCCTGGAAGTAGTCCTCGCGCTGCTTCTGCGTCAGCACGCGCGGGCGATGGGAGAGAATCTCTTCGGGTGTCATCTCGCGGCTCCTCCTAGCGGAATCCCAAGAGTTGATCAGGTAACCATGTCGCCATCGAGGGGATCGCCATCAAGAGCGCGGCGACCGCCATCTGGATCACGATGAAGGGCATCACGCCGCGATACATGTGCTGCAGCGTGATCTCCGGCGGCGCGATGCCGCGCAGATAGAAGATCGCCGGCGCCATCGGCGGCGTCAGGTAGCTGGTCTGGATCATCAGCAGCACCAGCATGCAGAACCAGCGCGGATCGAAGCCGCCGGCCTCCACGAAGGGCAGGAAGATCGGCACGAAGATCAGGATGATCGAGATCCACTCGAGAAAGAAGCCGGCGATGAAGACCACGGCCAGCGCGATCAGCAGGATCTCCCAGGGTCCGACCTCCAGCCCGCCGATCACGTCGCGCAGCAGCCCCATGCCGCCGAGCGCGACGAAGGTGCCGGTGAAGAGGCTGCCGCCCAGCAGGATCAGCATGATCATCGAGGTCACGGTCAGCGTCTTCATCAGGGCCTGGCCGAAGGAGGCCCAGCGGAAGCGGCCATAGCAGATCACCAGGATCACCGAGGCCGCGGCGCCGATGCCGGCCGCCTCGGTCGGCGCCGCCCAGCCGAACATGATCGAGCCGAGCACGGCGAAGATCATGAAGAGCGGCGGCACCAGGGCCTTCATGGTGATGACCAGCTTGTCGCGCAGCGGGATGTCGCCCTCGCTCTTCGGAATGCGCGGGCCGGCGGAGGGCCGTATCACGCAGAGGATCCAGATGTAGGCGATGTAGCCCAGCGCCAGCACAAGCCCGGGGATCACCATGCCGACCATGAGGTCGCCGATGGCGACGTCGGCGACCGGCCCCAGGATCACCACCACGACCGAGGGCGGGATGATGGTGCCGAGCGAGCCGCCGGCGCAGATCGTGCCGCTGACCAGCGAGCGGTCGTAGCCGTAGCGCAGCATCGGCGGGATGGCGAGCAGCCCGACCACCGCCTCGGTGGCGCCGATCACCCCGGTCGAGGCGGCGAAGATGATGCACATGATGACCGTGCCGATGGCCAGCCCGCCGGGCAGCCGCCGGGTCCAGAGGTGGACCGCCTCGAACAGCCGCTCGGCGATGCCGCTGCGCTCCAGCATCGAGCCCATGAAGACGAAGAGCGGCACCGCCGCCAGGACGAAGTTGCTGGCGACCGAGTCGACCTTCTGCGTGAACTGGAACAGCAGCGCCTGGAACTTGAAGCCGATCAGGCCATAGGCGAAGGCCACGCTCATCAGGCTGAAGGCCACCGGAAAGCCCAGGAACATCAGCACGAAGAGCGAGGGGAACATCAGCAGGGCGAGCGTCGAGCTGTCCACAGCCTCACGCCTCCCGATAGGCGCCGAGCGGGCGGCCGGCCAGCGTGTAGACGCACTTCACCGATTCCAGCAGTGCCTGCAGGCCGAGCATCACGAAGCCGACGAAGAAGACCAGGCGGAACGGCCAGATCGGCGGATTCCAGGCCGACTGGCCGGAGAGCTCGCCGCTAGAGTAGGCATGCGTCATGTATTCCCAGAGGCGTATGGCGATGAAGATCGTGAAGGGGATGAAGAGGACGAGGTAGCAGATCAGGTCGATCACCGCCTTCCGCTTCGGCCGCAGGCGCGCGTAGATCAGGTCGATGCGGATATGCTGGCCGCGCTGCAGGGTCAGCGCGGCACCGAGCAGGAAGTGCGTGCCGGTCAGCATGTAGCCGAGCTCGAAGGCCCAGATCGTCGGCGCGGTGAAGAGATAGCGCGAGAAAACCTCGTAGCAGGTCGCCAAGGCCAGCGGGATGACCACCAGCGCAGCCAGCGCGCCGACCCCGAAGGTCAGCTTCTCGGCAAGGCGCAGCGGAAGGGGCAGGGTCGTCATGCGTTATCTAACCACGGATCGTGCATTCACGGGGCGGCCAGCCGGTCCCGGTCAGGCGACGGGGCCGGCCCGGGTTCCCCCGGACCGGCCCCGCGTCTGCCTTGGCCGATCAGGCCAGGGCCATTACTGGCCCTTCACCTTCACGTTGCGATAGGCATTGGCGTTCATCCAGAGGGTCTCGAACGCGCGCTGGTTCTCCAGCACCTTGGCGAACCAGGCGTTGTCGGCTGCGACACCGTCGGCCCACTCGATGGCGGTCTCCTTGACCGCGTACTGCACCTCGGGATCGAGCTCGATGATCTCGTTGCCCTGCGAGCGGTAGAAGTCGAGCGCCTTGGCGTCCTCCTGGCCGATGGTCAGCCAGCTGTCGAAGGTGGTGAGCTCGGCGGCCCGCTCGATCAGCGCCTGGTCCTCGGCCGAGAGGCTGGCCCAGGAATCCTTGTTGATCACCAGCTCGAAGGGGGCGGTCGGCTGATGCACCCCCGGGATGATCAGGTACTTGGCGACCTTGTAGAAGCCCGGCGAGATGTTCTCGTAGAGCGTGCCCCACTCGGTGGCATCGATCGTGCCGCGCTCCAGAGCGGTGTAGATTTCACCGCCCGGCGTCGTCACCGGCGCGGCGCCCATCGCCTGCGACATCTCCAGCCAGGCACCGGCGGTGCGCAGCTTCAGCCCCTGCAGGTCGGCCATGGTGCGGACCGGCTTGATGGAGTGCAGGAAAACCTCGGCGGTCCGGATGAAGAGCGGCATCGAGACGACGTCGAACTTCTCCATGCGGAACTCGCGCTGCAGCTCGAGGCCGCCGCCACGATAGATCCAGTGCAGCATGCGCTCGGTGTCGAACGAGCCGGCATAGCCGCCGAACAGCACCGTCGTCTTGTCGGCGCCCCAGTCGTAGCCCATCCAGGTGTGGCCCATGTCGGCGACGCCGTTGGAGACCGTCTCGGTGACCTTCAGCGCCTCGCCCAGCGTGCCGGCGGGAAAGACCTCGATCTTAATGCGGCCGTTCGACATGGCGGCAACGTTGTCGGCGAAGGCCTGGGCGCCGATTTCCATCAGCGGGCCGCCGGACCAGGAGGTCGCCATGGTGAAGGAATGCTCCTGCGCCAGCGCGGCGGGAGCGGAGGCCAGCAGGCTGGCGGCGACTGCCGCCGTCCCCAGGCCCCGGATACGGGTCACGATGCTCATTGGTGTCCTCCCTTTGCTCTTTTTCCGTTGCTTGCTCGACGTAGATCTCGAATCCGGCGCGGCGGCCTCAGCCGCCGGCCTCGACCAGCAGCGCGTCGATGTCGGCGCCGCTCATCTCCCACTCGTTGCCGAAGTTGGCGACCGCCAGCTGCATGAAGCGGCGCGACTGTGCGATCGCCCGTTCCAGCCCGCTGCCCTCGGCGCCGTAGTGCTCGACCAGGATCGCAAAGGCGAGCTGCTGCGCCTCCTGCCCCTCGAAGCCCCACTCGAAGCCGTTGCGCGAGAAGACCTTGAGGTCGGTGCGCGGCGACAGCGGCCGGCCCGACACCGTCACGGCCAGGCCATCGATCGTGCGATCGCCCCGATAGACTTTGCTCTCGTCCCCCACGCCGTTTCGGCCTCCCCAAACGCCGGCCCGTCCTCGCGCCTCTGCGGACGCTGCGGGCCTGTTATCTATCACTGATATATCTGTAGCATTCCAACACCGCAGGCAACAGCTTTTCGCGCGCGGCCCGTGGGCGCCGTCCGCGCGGACCGGCACCACGACGGAGAAGCAGGCTTTCATTCGATGAGCATTCTCCTCATCCCGAGGAGGCCGGCGCCAGCAGGCGGTCTCCAAGGATGGGCCGGGGAGCGTGATCGAGCCTTAGGAAAATCTGCTCTAGGATGACGGTCCGCGCCGATCAGCACCCCGAAGAGGGAGAGTCCCGCCATCGCCCGTTTTCGATCCTATGTCATCTGCACCAGCCCCCGGAGCGGGAGCACCCTGCTGTGCAAGCTGCTGGCCGCGACCGGCAGGTCGGGCCTGCCGGATTCCCACTTCCACGAACCCTCCATCGACGCCTGGCTGGATGACTACGGGCTGTCGAAGACGTCCTATGGCGACGAACGGGGCAGGCTGGAAGCGATCTTCGCGGCCGCGCGCGCGCGCGGCTCGGGCAGCACCGGCCTGTTCGGGCTCCGTCTGCAGCGGGACAGCTTCGATTTCTTCATGCGGCAGCTGGCCGTCCTGCATCCCGGCTGTTCCAGCGACCAGGAGCGTATCCGGTCCGCCTTCGGCCCCACGCTCTTCATCTACCTCGCCCGCCGGAACAAGCTCGAGCAGGCGATATCCTTCGTCAAGGCAACCCAGACCGGGCTTTGGCACGCGGCGCCCGACGGGACCGAACTGGAGCGTCTCTCGGCGCCGCGCGAACCGCGGTACGACGCCGACGCCATCGCCCGGCAGCTGGCCCGCGCGACGGCCCAGGACGAAGAGTGGCAGGCCTGGTTTGCCGAAGAGGCGATCGAACCCCTGCTGGTAGGCTACGAGGCGCTCTCCGCCGATCCGGGAGGGGTGCTCGACCGCATCCTGCGCCGATTGGAGGTGGATTCCCCCGCGGCCGCCGCCCTGCGCCCTCCCGTTGCCAAGCTGGCGGACGCGACCAATCGGGCCTGGGCCGAACGCTTCCGCGCCGAAAGGGGCGATGGCTGAGCGAGGCGCAGGGGGCCCTCAGACCTGCTTGCGCTTCTCCACCAGGCCGAGGAAACGCTCGTACTCGGCCTCGTTGACGCCATAGGCATGGTCGTCGTCGGGGAAGCTGCCTTCCTTGACCTCCTTGACGTACTGGCTGAGTCCGGCGACCGCCACCTCGGTCAGGTTGGCGTAGCGCTTGGTGAACTTCGGCTTGAAGTCGGTGAAGACGCCCAGCAGGTCATAGGACAGCAGGATCTGGCCGTCGGTGCCGACGCCGGCGCCGATGCCGATGGTGGGGATCTCCAGCTGCTCGGAGATCACCTTGGCGATCGGGGCCGGGACCGCCTCGAACTCCAGCATGAAGCAGCCGGCATCCTCGATGGCGAGTGCGTCCTCCAGGATCTTCATCGCCGCGTCGGCGGTCCGGCCCTGGATCTTGAAGCCGCCGAACATGGCGATGGTGTGCGGCGTCAGGCCGATGTGCGAGGCCGTGGGGATGCCGGCATCGACCAGCGCCTTGAGGATGTGGGCCTGGCTCTTGCCGCCCTGCGGCTTCACCGCGTCGCTGCCGGCCTCCTGCATGAAGCGGGTGGCATTCGTCAGGGCCCGCTCCACCGTGTTGTAGGACTGGTAGGGCATGCAGCCGAGCGCGAAGGTGTTGGGGGCGCCGCGCCGCACCGCCAGCGCATGCATCACCATCATGTCCATGGTGGCGGGGATGGTGGAGGGGTGGCCGTGCGCCACCATGGCCAGGGAATCGCCGACCACGCAGACATCGACCCCGGCGGCCTCGGCCCAGCGGGCGGAGGTATAGTCCGGCACCGAGGTATAGACCATCTTCTCGCCGGTCTTCTTCGAATCGCGGATCTCGGTGATCGTCCGCTTCTTGCGCTCGCTCTCGGCCATGCCTTCGCGTCCCCCGCTTGTGTCCTGCGACGGCTGCTTGGCAGCCGCATCGCTCTGATATATTACTGATATGCTTATTGGGCGCCGCTACGGCGGTCAAGCCCGGCGAGACGCGGCGGCGAGGGACGCGAGGACAGAGCTGCGGATGACAGGCACCGACGAGATCGCCCCGGCCCTGGCGCTGGCCGGCAGCGGCCTGCTGCTGGCGGCTGCCGGCGTCGAGGCGAGCGGCCTCTTCCCGCGACCGCCGGCAACGCTCGGCCGCGCTGGCGGGCCGCTGGCCGGCCTGCTGCTCGCCAGCCTGCTGGCCCTGCTGGCAGCGGGCCTGCTGTTCGCCCAGGCCCGCCTCTCCTGGCCGGTCGCCGTCATAGCCGGCGGCCTCGGCCTGCTTGCCGGGCCGCCGCTCTGGCAGCTGCTGCCGCGCCGCCTGCTGGAGCGGCCGGCCGGCCTGGCCGCCGCGATCCTGCTGCTGCTGCTGGCCGTCCTGCTGCTGCTCGGCGGCGGCGGCCGCCTTTGATATGCTAATTCGCCACGCTGGAGGACTTCCATGCCGAACCACATCAAAGCCATCCTCTCTTGCCTGGTCATCGCCGCCGCCGGCGGCTTCTTCTGGCACCAGACCGAGGCCGGACAGAGCGTCACGCCCTGGGTCGGGGCCGGCCTCGCCGCCTTCATGATCGCCGCCGTCTGGCTCTTCCCGGAAGCCAAGGGGACCAAGGGCCGCGGCGAGCGCTGAGGGGCCGCGCGCCGGTCCGCCGGTCCGCAGCGGCGCTTGACAGCGCCCGGCGCGAACCCGCAAGCCTTTCGCCGCAATCAGCAGTGCAACCAGGTTGGGAACCGCGATGACCTCTGGCAGGACTCCGGGCAGCGCCGGCAGCGAGGAGGACGAGGACGGCGCGAAGGCGCTGGCCGAGGCCGGCGCGACGGTGGCCGCCGCCGAGCTTCTGGAGGACCCCTTCCGCGAGGAGGCGGCGCCGCGCAGCCTGACCGACCGCGCCTATCGCGCGCTGGAGGAGCTGATCGTCACGCTGCAGCTCGATCCTGGGGAAGTGCTCTCGGAGGCCGCGCTGGCGAAGCAGCTGGGCATCGGCCGCACGCCGATCCGCGAGGCCTTGCAGCGCCTTGCGCGCGAGGGCCTGGTGGTGATCCTGCCGCGCCGCGGCATCCTGGTCTCCGACATCAACGTGCGCAGCCAGCTCGAGCTGCTGCGGGTCCGCCGCGAGCTGGAGCGCCTGATGTCCCGCGCCGCCGCGCAGCGCTCGACCCTCGCCGAGCGCCAGGCCTTCGCCAGCCTGGCCGGCGACATGGCGCGGCTGCGCCAGCGAGGACGACGACGTCGGCTTCATGCGCCAGGACCGCCGGCTGAACCTGATGATCTCGCAGGCCTGCCGCAATGAGTACGCGATGAAGGCGATGGGGCTGATGCACGGCCTGTCGCGCCGCTTCTGGTACATGCACTACAAGGAGGTCCTCGACCTGCCGCACTGCGCCCGCCTGCACGCGGCGCTGGCCCGCGGCATCGCCAAGGGCGACGCCGAGGCGGCGGCGGCGGCCTCCGACCGCCTGATCGACTACATCGAGACCTTCACCCGCGCGACGCTGGAAGCCAACCTGGCGCGCTGAGCCGGCATCGGCCGCGGAACTTTCCTGACAGAGGAACACTTTAGTCTCGGCGGCCCTTGCGCCAAGCTGCCGCCTGAGATGCCGGCTCGCCCTTGAGCCGGCAAGGCAGAGAGGCTGCATGACCGCCGAACAGATCCAATCGCTGGCCGTGATCCTGGGCGCCCTGCTGCTCTTCGCCTGGGGACGCTTCCGCCACGATCTGGTGGCGCTGATCGCGCTGCTGGCCGCCGTGCACATGGGCCTGGTGCCCGGCGACCAGGCCTTCGCCGGCTTCGGCCACCCGGCCGTCATCACGGTGGCGGCGGTGCTGGTGCTGAGCTACGCCCTCTCGGCCTCGGGCGTCATCGACATCCTGGCGCGGCACTGCGTGCCGCAGAAGGCCTCGATACCGGTGCAGGTCGCGGGCCTCGGCGGCCTCGGCGCGCTGCTCTCCTCGGTCATGAACAACGTCGGCGCCCTGGCCCTGCTGATGCCGGTCGCCATCGCCGCCGCCAAGCGCTCGGAGCGCTCGCCCTCGCTGCTGCTGATGCCGCTGGCCTTCGCCACCATGCTCGGCGGCTGCCTGACGCTGATCGCCACGCCCTCGAACCTGGTGGTCTCCGACTATCGCCGCCTGGCGCTGGGCGAGCCCTTCGCGCTGCTCGATTTCGCGCCGGTCGGCCTGGCGGTGGTCGCCGCCGGCCTCGTCTTCGTCGCCCTCGTCGGCTGGCGCCTGATCCCGGCCCGGAAGTCGCCGGCCGCCGCCGAGCTCTTCGGCATCGCCAACTACGTGACCGAGGCCAGCGTGCCGCCAAAGTCGAAGTCGGTCGGCCTCTCCTTCCGCGAGATCGAGGCCAAGCTGGAGGAGCCGGAGTCCCGCCTCTTCGGCCTGGTGCGCGGCAGCCGCCGCATTCCCTCGACCGCCTGGTGGGAGCGCGTGCAGGAGGGCGACGTGCTGGTCTTCCAGGCGCCGCCGACGGCCTTCTCGAAGGTCCGCGAGGCGCTGCAGCTGACCTTGATCGAGGAGCCGGAATCGGCCACCGAGGCGCTCGGCGGCGAGGGCCGCACCCTGGTCGAGGCGGTGGTGCAGCCGCGGGCGCTGATCGAGGGGCTGACCGCCGAGGAGATGCGCCTGCGCTCGCGCTACGGCATCGCCCTGGTGGCGATCTCCCGCCAGGGCAACGTCGCCAGCGCCCGCCTGAAGTGCTTCCGCTTCGCCGTCGGCGACGTGCTGCTGCTGGAGGGCGCGCCGGGGCAGATCGCCGCCGCCAGCGCCGCGCTCGGCCTGCTGCCCCTGGCGCAGCGCGAACTGCCGGCCGGCGGGCGGCGCGCGCTGCCGGCCGTCGGCTTCTTCGCCCTCGCCATCCTGGCGATGGGAATCGGCCTGGCACCGCCGGCGGTCGCGCTCTCCACCGCGGTCGCCCTGGTGCTGGCCACCCGCTGCATCACGCTGCGCGAGGCCTACGAGGCGGTCGACTGGCCGGTGCTGGTCCTGCTCGGCGCCATGCTGCCGGTCGGCGGCACGCTGGAGTCCACCGGCGCCACCGAGGTGATCGCCGGCTGGCTGCTGTCGCTCGGCCACGAGATGGCGCCGGTCTTCGTGCTGACGGCCGTGCTGGTGGTCACCATGTTCATCTCCGACGTCATCAACAACGCGGCGACCGCGGTGATGATGGCGCCGCTCTCGCTCGGCCTGGCGCGCGGCCTCGGCGTCTCGCCCGATCCCTTCCTCATGGCGGTGGCGATCGGCGCCGCGCTGGCCTTCCTGACCCCCATCGGCCACCAGAACAACACGCTGGTCATGGGGCCCGGCGGCTACCGGTTCGGCGATTACTGGCGCATGGGCCTGCCGCTGGAGATCGTGCTGGTCGTCGTGAGCGTGCCGCTGCTGCTGCTGGTCTGGCCGCTCTGAGCGGCCAGGGGAGCGGCCCCTAGCCGATCACCGCGTTCGGCAGCCAGGTGGCGATCTCCGGCACCAGGCAGAGGATCACGATCGCCAGCACCATGCAGAGCACATAGGGGATCGAACCCTTCAGGATCGACTGCAGCGAGATCTCGGGCGCGATGCCGTTGATGACGTAGAGGTTGAGCCCGACTGGCGGCGTGATCAGCCCGATCTCCATGTTGATGGTCAGGATCACGGCGAACCAGTAGGGGTCGAAGCCGGCCTGGGTGATGATCGGCAGCAGGATCGGCGCGGTCATCAGGATCACCGCGACCGGCGGCAGGAAGAAGCCGGCGACCAGCAGGAAGAGGTTGATGATCGCCATCAGCACCCAGCGATTGACGTCGAGGTCGGCGATCCAGGCGGCGATCGACTGCGTGACGAAGAGCGAGGAGAGCGCGAAGGAGAACAGCTCCGAGGCGCCGATGATCATCATGATCATCACGCTCTCGCGCAGCGTGTCGCGGAACACCCGCGCCAGCGAGCGGACGCTGAAGAGGCGGTAGATGACGATGACCAGCAGCAGGCAGAAGAGCGCCCCGACGCCGGCCGCCTCCGACGGCGTGGCGACGCCGCCGTAGAGCACGAAGAGGATCGCCACGACGATGCCGAGGAAGGGCAGGACCCGCGGCAGCGCGGCCACGCGCTCGCGCTAGGAGAAGCGGCGGCCGAGCTGGTCGATGCCGAGGCCGCGGCGGCGGCAGGCGATCAGGGTCCAGATCATGAAGAGCGCCGTCAGCAGCACGCCCGGCAGCACGCCGGCGAGGAACAGCCGCCCGATCGAGGTTTCGGTGGCGATGCCGTAGACGATCATGGTGATCGAGGGCGGGATCAGGATGCCCAGCGTGCCGCCGGCGGCGATCGAGCCGGCGGCGATCTCGTCGGGATAGCCGCGCTTGCGCATCTCCGGGATGCCCATCTTGCCGATGGCGGCGCAGGTGGCGGGCGAGGAGCCGGAGAGCGCGGCGAAGAGCGAGCAGGCGCCGAGGTTGGAGAGCACCAGCCCCCCGGGCACGCGGTTCAGCCAGCGGTCCAGGGCCTCGTAGAGGTCGCGCCCGGCCGGCGAGGCGGAGATCGCCGCCCCCATCAGGATGAACATCGGAATCGACACCAGCGAGAAGCTGGCGAGGCCGCCGAAGAAGAGCTCGCCGATCAGGTCGAGCGTGCCGAAGCCCTCGGTCGCCACCAATGCCACGATTGAGACGAATCCCAGCGAGAAGGCGATCGGCATGCCGATGGCGAGCAGGCAGAGCAGGCCGCCGAGCAGCAGCAGCCCCATGATGCCGGGGCTCATGGCTTCGCCTCCTCGCCGCCGGCGACCAGCCGCAGCAGTTCGGCCAGGTACTGCAGGAAGAGCAGCAGCATGCCGAGCGGCAGCGGCAGCAGTGGAATCCACAGGGGAATCGCCCAGACCGTGTCGGTCTTCCAGCCGCCCGACCAGGCCTGGTCGAAGAAGCGCCAGCCCGACCAGCCGAGCAGCAGGCAGAAGGCGAGGCAGAGCAGCACGGCGAGGACCTGCAGGCAGAGCCGCAGCCGCGGCCCGGACGCCTTCACCAGCAGGTCGACGTTGACGTGCCCCTTCAGCAGCAGCACGTAACCGCTGCCCAGGAAGGTCGCGGCCACCAGCGAATAGGTGACGAACTCGGTCTGCCAGATGGTCGAGGCGTTCAGCACGTAGCGCATGAAGACCATGTGGCTGACCACCAGCACGGCGGCCAGCAGCAGCAATGCGGCGAAGACGCCGGCGATGCGCGACAGCGTCGAGACGAAGCGGATGTAGTGCTGCATGGAGCTCTTCGCGGAAGGAGGCGCCGCGCCCGCTCCGCCGTGGCGAAGAGGCGCGGCGCGACCCCGGTTCCTACTCGACGGCCAGGGCCTTCTCGATCAGCTCGGCACCGCCGTCGACCTCTTCGGAGAATATCTTGTAGGAGGTGTCCTGCGCGATGGCGAGCCAGGCGTCGTAGTCGGAGGCACTCATCTCCACCACCTCGACGCCGTTCTCCTTGAAGACCGCCGACAGCTCGTCGTCGAGCTTGCGGGCCTCGCCCTTGAAGTAGTCCTCGGCCGTCTGGCCGGCGGCCAGCAGGGCCGCCTGCTGGTCGGCGTTGAGCTGGTCCCAGCTCTTCTTCGACATCAGGATCGGCTCATACATGAACCAGAGCGCGTTGGCGCCCGGCGCGGTCAGGCAGACCACCTGCTCGTAGAGCCGGTAGGAGACGAAGGAGCCGGACGAGGTGTTGGTGGCGTCCAGCACGCCGGTCTGCATGCCGGTGTAGATCTCGGACGAGGCCATGGAGGAGATCGAGGCACCGGCCCCGACCAGCATCTGCTCGAAGGCCGGGCCCGCGGCGCGCGTCACCTGGCCTTCGATGGTCTCCGGCGAGGTGATGCAGTTCTTCTTCGAGGCGAAGGCGCCGGCGAGCCAGGCATCGGCCAGCACCACGACACCGGCCTCCTCGACCAGCGCCTTGATGTCGGCCATGAAGGGCGAATCGTTCATCCGCTCGGCGCGGTCGTGGTTGCGCACCAGCCCCGGCATCAGGGTGGCGGAGAACTGCGGGTGCCGGCCGGAGGCGTAGTCCAGCGGGAAGGCCGAGATGTCGAGCTGCCCGTTGACCATGGCGCCCCACTGCTCCTTGGCCTTGTAGAGCGACTGCCCGGGGTAGACCTGCACGGCGAGGCCGACGTTGGCCGCCTCGACCTCGCGGGCCAGGATCTGCACCATCTCGTCGCGCACGTCGCCCTTGCCGCCGGGCCACTGGTGCGAGGCCTTCAGCGTGATGGTGTCGGCGCCGGCCGCTCCAGTCGCCATGACCAGCGCGGCAGCCGCCAAAAGGCTCTTGTTGAAAAGTCCCATGATCGTCCTCCCAGTTGCGCAGGGGCTCCGAAGCGCACGGGATGGCGCCTCTGCCCTCTTGATAGAGCAGCAATATCGCCTGACGCGCCGCAGGCAAAGCCCAAACGAGCGTCCGGGCGAAGAAGCGGCGCCGGCGCCCCCCGGCTCAGTCGAGGTCGCTGCCGCCCGGAATCAGGCGCACGGCGACCGGCCGGTGGCTGGCGTAGAACTGCATGAACTGCCACACGTTCAGCGGCTGGCCGGGGTAGTCCGGCCCGTGGTCGTACAGCCAGAAGGGCTTCATCGCCGCCACCAGGTCGATCACCGTGAGCTGCTGCGCGATCTCGGCGCTGCCGCCTTCTCGCATGGCGATGCCGTCGCGCGGGTGCTTGCCAGAGACGTCGCTCGCCTGGCAGACCGCGCTGAGCCAGTCGAAGTCCGGCGGCAGGCTGCCCTGCATCTCCGCACAGCTGGAGAAATCGAAGGTCCCGGCGAGGAAGACGTCGCGCTCGCCGTGATCGTGCTGCTGCAGGAAGGTGGAGATGGCCGAGAGCTCATAGCGTCGCCGCTGCGCGCTGCCGGCATCGCTGAGGTCGAGCGACAGCATCAGGAAGTCGTAGGTGCCGTCGCGCGCCGTGAGGAACAGCGCGAAGGGCACGCGGGAATAGGTGCCGTTGGCGCTGCGGTCGGGCTCGATGTAGCCGCTCGGCTTGTCCTGCGAGAGCATCAGCCGGTTGTCCTTCAGGAAGAAGGCCGGCCAGGCGGTCAGGCTGCTGTTCAGCTGCAGGCGGTCGCCCGGGCCGGTATCCTCCGGCGCGACGATCGGGCTGAAGCCCTGCGCCTTCATCGCGTCGAAGAAGGCCGTGGCGGCGATCTCCGGGCGATAGGGCTCGTCGTTGATGAAGGACCCCGGGTAGGGCGGCGCGGCGAGATCCTGCACCACCACGAGGTCGAAGGGCGCCAGCAGGCAGGCCAGCGCGGCGTTCTGCCGATTGGTGTAGATGCCCAGCTCGTCGATGGTGAAACTGGCGATCTTCAGTCCCGGCCCGGCCAGGCCGGCCGGCAGCGGCACCGGGCACTCCGGCGGCTCCGGCTCGTCGACCAGGGTGTTGTTCGGCGTGCTGCCGATCTGCGGCGGCGCACCCTTCTGCTCCTCGGCGCAGGCCGCCAGTCCCGCCAACGCCAACGCCATCGCCGCCCGAGCCCACCAACGCGCCATCGAAACTCTCCCTGCAGGTCCCATCCCTCCGCGCCAGACGCGCGAAGCGGCAAAGGGTAGGCAAAGCAGCGCCGCCCCGCCAGGGCGAAGACGACGCCGGGGACCGGTGTCGCCATAGGCCGGTGCCGTCTCAGGCCGGGGTGGCCGCGGGAGCGGCCGGAAGTTCCGCCAGCAGGCTGCGCGCCAGGCCGCTCAGCATCGCGCGGACCTCGGCGTGGCTCTCCGGCGACCAGCGTTCCAGATAGCGGGCGAGCCGGCTGCGATAGCCGGCCACGAGGCGCTCGAACAGGACGCGCCCAGCCGCCGTGGCGAGCAACCGTCCCTCCGCCGGACGCGCCAGCAGCCCCTCCGCCTCCAGCCGGACGGCGATCCCCGCAAGGCGCCCGACCGGCACGCCGAAGCGCTCGGCCAGCTCGTCCGGCGTCGGCGGCGCCGGCAGGAGGCAGAGCTGGATCAGCAGCCACATCTCCTCGGGCGACAGCGGCAGGCCCGCCTCCTCGGCGGTCCGGCGAAAGGTTTCCCAGCGCCGCTCGCGGGCCGCCATGAGGCAGACGATGCGTTCCAGCTCCTGCAGCGAGGTCGCGTCGCGCGGGATGGCGAAGCTCTCCGCCAGGGTCTCCGCCCGCGCCGCCTGGCGCAGCGGGATCTCCTGCAGTCCCCAGCTCAGCAGGAAGCCGACGGCGGCGATGGCGGCGGCCAGGAGGAAGACGGGATGCAGCGCGGCGGTGAAGGCCACGAGGTAGCCGTCGCGCAGCTCGGCCGGCAGCGCCTGGATGGCCGCCGGGTCGGTCGCGACCGGCAGGCCGGTGCCCGGCGGCATCAGGTCCGCCAGGCCGCTGGCCAGGCTGGCGGCGAAGATCGCTCCGAAGAGGGAGACGCCGACCGCGCCGCCGGTGGAGCGGAAGAGCGTGGTGCCGGAGGTGGCGACGCCGAGATTGCGGTAGTCGACCGAATTCTGCGCCGCCAGCACCAGCACCTGCATGACCATCCCCAGCCCCAGGCCGAGCACCAGCATGAAGCCGGAAGCCGCCCAGGTGCTGCTCTGCGTGTCCAGCGTCGCCAGCAGCGCCAGGCCCAGCGTCGTCACCGCGGTTCCGACGATCGGGAAGACGCGGTAGCGGCCGATCCGGCTGATGATCTGGCCGCTGGCGATCGAGGTGATCAGCACGCCGGCCATCATCGGGGTCAGCAGCAGGCCGGCGTTGGCCGGGCTCACGCCCTTCACGACCTGCAGGTAGACCGGCATGAAGGTGACCGAGCCGAACATGGCGAGGCCGACGATGAAGCCGACCGCGCAGCAGACGGCGAAGGTGCGATTGCGGAACAGCGAGAGCGGCAGGATGGGCTCCGCCGCACGCCGCTCGACGACGAGAAAGCCCGCGGCCGCGAGCGCGCTGACGGCCAGCAGCCCGATGATCTGCGGCGAGCCCCAGGCGAAGCTGTTGCCGCCCAGGCTGGTGGCGAGGATCGTCCCGGTCAGCGCGACCGCCAGCAGCGCGGCACCCGCATAGTCGATCTTCGGCCGCCGCCGCTCGCCGGGCGGGACGAAGGCCCAGGCGATCACCAGGAGCGCCAGCAGGCCGAGCGGCAGGTTCACGTAGAAGATCCAGCGCCAGCTCAGGTGCTCGACGAAGAAGCCGCCGATCAGCGGCCCCAGCACGGTCGAGAGGCCGAAGACGCCGCCGAAGATGCCCTGATAGCGGCCGCGCTCGCGCGGCGGGATGATGTCGCCGACCGCCGCCATGGTGGTGACCATCAGCCCGCCGCCGCCCAGCCCCTGGATGGCGCGGAAGACGATGAGCTCGGTCATCGACTGGCTGAGGCCGCAGAGCGCTGAGCCGACGAGGAACAGCACGATGGCGGCCTGCAGCACGATCTTGCGGCCGAAGAGGTCGCCGAGCTTGCCGTAGAGCGGCGTCACCACGGTGGTCGCCAGCATGTAGGCGGTGACGATCCACGAAAGGTGGGCGAGGCCGCCGAACTCGCCGACGATGGTCGGCAGCGCGGTGGAGACGATGGTCTGGTCCAGCGAGGCCAGCAGCATCACCAGCATCAGCGCGGCGAAGATCACCCGGACCGGCTGCCGCTGGACGGCGGCAGGCGCGGACGACGGGGGGCTCGGCTCGGCCGTCATGCGGCGGTCTCCTTGCGAACGCGATCGGACGCCATGGCGATGCCGCATGTCGCGATCGCCGACTCCTGTCGCCGGGTCCTGGCACCGGATCCCGGCACCGGATCCTGGCAGGGAACGCGCTACCCCCGGCCGAGCGTTCCCTCGCGGCCCGCGGCTAGTAGCCCAGCGCGCAGCCGTCCTTGCGCGGATCGGAACCGGCGACCAGGCAGCCGCGCGCCTGATCGACCCAGACGACCTGTCCGCCGCCCAGCGGTTCGTCGCGCCGCGCAACCCTGTGGCCGCGGGCCGCCAGGGCCGCGTCCAGCTCCGGCGCGAAGGTGTGCTCGAGCTGCAGTTCGCCCTGGTAGGCGAAGCTGCGCGGCGCATCCAGCGCCTCCTGCACGTCGAGGCCGCGGTCGATGATGCCGGTCAGCAGCTCGACATGGCCCATTGCCTGGTAGTGGCCGCCCATGACGCCGAAGGGTGCGACCGCGGCGCCGTCGCGCATCACCATGCCGGGGATGATGGTGTGCATCGGCCGCTTGCCCGGCGCGATGGCGTTCGGATGGCCGGGCTCAAGACTGAAGGAGGTGCCGCGGTTGTGCAGCAGCACGCCGCTTTGCGGCGCCAGGATGCCGCTGCCGAAACCACTGAAGATGGAGTTGATCAGCGAGACGGCGTTGCCGTCGCGATCGACCACGCAGAGATAGACCGTGTCGCTGTGCGCCGGCTCCGGCCAGGCCACCGGCGTGCCGGCCTTGGCCGGATCGATCGCCCCGCGCGCCGCGTCGCTCCAGGCCGCGGACAGCAGATGCTCGACCGGTACCGGCGCCATCGCCGGATCGGCGAAGAGCGCGTCGCGGTGGTGGTAGGCCTGCTTGCAGACCTCGGCGAAGAGATGCAGGCGATCGAGCTCCGAGAGCGCCGCGACGTCGATCTCTTGCAGGGACGTTCAGCATCATCAAGGCCGCCAGACCCTGGCCGTTGGGCGGGCATTCGAAGATGTCGTAGCCGCGGTAGCGGGTGGTGACCGGGGTGACGTATTCCGCCTTGGCGGCGGCGAAGTCCGCCTCGCTGTGCAGCCCGCCCAGGGCGCGCAGCTTGCCGAGGATGTCGGCCGCGACCGGCCCCTGGTAGAAGCCGGCGGCGCCCTCGGCGGCGACTTGGCGCAGCGTGGCGGCGAGGGCGGGGTTGCGCATCCGCGCGCCGGGCGCCGGCGCCTTGCCGCCCGGCAGGAACAGCGCCGCGGCATCGGGATCGTGGGTCACCCGTTCGCAGTCGTCCTGCCAGTCGGAGGCGACGCGCGGCTGCACCAGGTACCCCTCTTCGGCGAGGCGGATCGCCGGCCGCAGCAGCTGGTCCAGCGGCCGGCTGCCGTGATCGGCAAGCAGCCGCGTCCAGGCAGCGACCGCCCCCGGCACGGTGACGCCGTGCGGCGAGGTCGGCGTCAGCGCGATGCCGCGCTCGAGGAACCAGTCCAGTTCGGCCGCCGCCGGGGCCCGGCCGGAGCCGTTCAGCGCCAGCGGTGCCGCCGCGCCCCTGGGCAGGTAGAGCGCGAAGCAGTCGCCGCCCAGGCCGGTCATCAGCGGGTCGACCACGCACTGCACCGCCACGGCGGCGATCGCCGCATCGACCGCGTTGCCGCCGTCGCGCAGGGTGGCCAGGGCCACCTGGCTGGAGAGCGGGTGCGAGGTCGCCACCGCGGCCTCGGCGGCGTAGAGGGGCGAGCGCCCCGGCCTGGAGAAATCCCTCATCGCTGCATTGGCCTCCCTGCGACCGCGCGGCCTCATCCTGCCGCAGCTTGCGACTGCTCTATAGCGAATGCCGGCGCCAAGGTCCCGGGCTTTCCGCCGGCGGCCGCTCCGGGCCTAGCCCGAAACGAAAGAACCCCCTGGTTTCCCAGGGGGTTCTGAAGCTTGGTGGAGCTGGACGGAATCGAACCGACGACCTCTCCAATGCCATTGTAGCGCTCTCCCAACTGAGCTACAGCCCCGAATTCCCGCGGCGACCATTGGGAGGGCCCCGAGGGGCCCGGTCGCGAGCGGCAGGAACTTAGAAACGCACCCTCCCCTTCGCAAGGGGAAAATCGCGGCCGGCGACGAGTTCCGCGAACGGCGCCGGCCTTCGATGTCTTCCCGCCGTCAGCGATTCTGCTCGTCGTCGTCCTTGTCGACCAGATCATCGACGTCGTCATCGTCCTCGCCGAGCTCGGAGGTATCCTCGATCAGATCGTCGTCGTCCTCGTCGTCGACCAGATCGTCATCGTCATCGGTCTCGCTGTCGTCCGCGCTCTCCTTATCGGGCGCGGCATCGGATTCGTCTTCCGCCTCGCTGTCGTCGTCCGCATCGGCGGCGGCCTCTTCCTCGGGCGCCTCCTCCTCGGCCTCGACCACCCGCTCCTTCTTCGGCGCCGGCGTCGGCGCCGGCCGCGCCCGGCGGGCCTTCAGGATGGCCTCGGGATCGAAGGTCACGCCACAGGCCGGACAGACGATCGGTGTACGGGCGAAATCGTAGTACTTCGCGCCGCAGGATTGGCACTGACGCTTAGTGCCCCATTCGGGCTTCGCCACGATCTGTCTCCGTCGGCTGTAAAAGGTTCTGCAATGCAGTAGGGCGCGGCAATTGCCACGTCCTCCCACGACTGTCAAACGCTTTGAGTGCCGAGAGAGCGGCCGCGACGCGGTGCCGCCGGGCAGAGCGACGCCTTCACCGGCCCTCGCGCACCGCCGTCACGATCTGCGCGCGGGTGATGCCGAGGTCGAACAAGCGGCTGTCGTCGAGACTGCGCAGGTGCGCGATGTCGCGTTGCCGCCGCAGCGCCAGTTGCAGGCGGCGCAGCGGCCGGGCCAGGAGCGACCGCCAGCGGGGCGGGACGGTTCCTCCGGCAGGCCGCGCGGGCAAGCCAGGGAAGCCGGGGGAGGAGGTGGGGACGGCAGGGCCGGCGGAGGGGACAATGGCAGTCATCGCTCTGATCTCCCGATTTTGCGATCGCCCCGCAGGGGCAAGGTCGGCAGGATGCCACTGGCCAATTGATTAGAAAAATCGATTGTCTGTATCGAAACTATAAGTTTTTATTTGATATGCGCGGCCTCAATCTCGACCAGCTCAACAGCCTCGCGGCGGTGATCGAACTCGGCAGCTTTTCCGCCGCCGCCCGCCGTCTGGCCCTGACGCAGCCGGCGGTCAGCCAGCAGATCCGCGAGCTGGAGGACCGCTACGGCGTGCGCCTGGTGGAGCGGCTGGGCAAGCGCGCCTATGCCACCGAGGCCGGCCGCGCGCTGCTGGAGCACCAGCGACGCCTGGCAGCCGAAGCCGAGGCCGCGCTGGGCACGCTCCGGCGCTATCGCGACGGCTGGCTTGGACGGGTGCGCATCGGCACCGGCGCGGCCACGCTGGCCTATCGCCTGCTGCCGCTGATCAAGCGGCTGCGCCAGGAGCACCCGACCCTGGAACTGGCCGCCAGCACCGGCATGACCGAGGACGTGATCGAGGCGCTGCGGGAGAACCGCATCGACCTGGCGCTGCTCACCCTGCCGGCGCCCACCACCGGCCTGGTGGTGGAGACCCTGCTGGACGAACCGCTGGTGGTCGCCATCGGCCGCGGCGAGGCCGCCATGGCGGCCAGCCTGCCGGCGCGGCCCGCCGCAGCCGACCTAGCGCGCTACGAGCTGATCGTCGAGAGCCTGCGCGGCGGCGTCACCCACCTGCTGCAGAACTGGTTCGCCGGCGCCGGCGTGGCGATGCCGCAGCCGATGGTCCTGGGTTCGATCGAAGCGGTGCGCCTGGCCGTCGGCGCCGGGCTCGGCGTCGCCGTCCTGCCGCTCGCGATGACGCTGGATCCGCATAACCGGGCCGAGATCGAGACGCGGCCCCTGAGCCCGCCGCTGCAGCGCTCCATGGCCCTGGTCTATCGCGCGGAGAAGACCGCCGAGGAGTCCTTCCGCCTGGTGCTGGACTGCTTCCGCCAGGTCGGCGGCGCCGACGCAGGCCCGCCGCCGCCGCGGCGCTAGGGTGCCGGCGCCCCTTTCGCGCCGCCGCCGCCCCTGCTAGAGAGCGGCCTCCCGCCGGCCGCCAGCGAAGTCATGCCCATGAGCTCCCCCGTCACCCGCCGTCCGCTCCGTGCCAGCGCCACCGAGGCGCTCTCCGGCGAGGCCCGCGTGCCCGGCGACAAGTCGCAGTCGCACCGCGCCCTGATGCTGGGCCTGCTGGCGGTGGGCGAGACCCGCGTCGAGGGCCTGCTGGAGGGCGAGGACGTGCTGGCCACCGCCGCCGCCTGCCGCGCGCTCGGCGCCGCGGTGGAGCGCATCGCGCCCGGCAGCTGGCGCGTCCAGGGCCGCGGCCTCGGCGGCCTGCTGGAGCCGGCCGAGGTGCTCGACATGGGCAACTCCGGCACCGCCGCGCGGCTGCTGCTCGGCATCCTGGCGAGCCACCCGCTCTATGCCGTGCTGAGCGGCGATGCCTCGCTGCGCAAGCGGCCGATGGCCCGGGTCACCGAGCCCCTGGCGGCGATGGGCGCCCGCTTCCACGCCCGCGCCGGGGGCCGCCTGCCGCTCACCGTGCTGGGCGCCAGCCAGCCCGCGGCCGATCGGCTACCGGCTGCCGGTCGCCTCGGCCCAGGTGAAGAGCGCCATCCTGCTGGCCGGCCTCAACGCGCCCGGCGCCACCACCGTGATCGAGCCCGAGCCGACCCGCGACCACAGCGAACGGATGCTGCGCTATCTCGGCGCCGAGGTCGCGGTCGAGGACCGCCCCGACGGCCGCCACGTCACCGTGACCGGCGAGCCGGAGCTGGTGGCGCGGCCCTTCAGCGTCACCGCCGACCCTTCCTCCGCCGCCTTTCCGGCGGTGGCGGCGGCAATGCTGCCGGGCTCGCGGGTCCGCCTGCCGGCGGTCGGCACCAACCCGCTGCGCTGCGGGCTCTATCGCACCCTGGTGGAGATGGGCGCGCAGATCGTCGAGGAGAACCCGCGCGCGGAGGGCGGCGAGCCGGTGGCCGACCTGCTGATCCTCGGCGGCCCGCTGCGCGGCGTGACCGTGCCGGCGGAGCGCGCGCCCGCGATGATCGACGAGTACCCGGTCCTGGCGGTCGCGGCCGCCCTGGCCGAGGGGCCGACGACGATGCTGGGGCTGGGCGAACTCCGCGTAAAGGAGAGCGACCGCCTGGCCGCGGTCGCCCAGGGGTTGAAAGTGAACGGTGTTCGCGTCGAGGAAGGACCGGACAGCCTGACGGTGCACGGCAGCGGCGGGCGGCGCGTCCCCGGCGGCGGCCTGGTCGAGACCCACATGGACCACCGCATCGCCATGGCCTTCCTGGTGCTGGGCCTGGCGGCCGAGCGGCCGGTCACGGTCGACGACGCCAGCTTCATCGAAACCTCCTTCCCCGGCTTCGCCGCGCTGATGCGCGGGCTGGGGGCAGAGATCGAGGCCGCGTGATGGCCCTCCCCGCGCCGCTCGTCATCGCCATCGACGGTCCCTCGGCCGCCGGCAAGGGCACGCTGGCCCGCCGCCTCGCCGCCGCCTTCGACCTGGCGCATCTCGACACCGGCCTGCTCTACCGCGCCACCGCGGCGATCGCGCTGGCGGACAAGGTCGCGCCCGACGAGGCCGGCCTCGCCGCCGCCGCCGAGCGCCTCGCCGCCGCCGACCTGCTGCGCGGCGGGCTGCGCAGCGAGGAGATGGGCCGCTGGGCCTCGCGCGCCGCCGCTCTGCCGCGCGTGCGCGCCGCCTTGCTGGAGTTCCAGCGCGCCTTCGCCGCCCGGCCGCCGGAGGGCAAGGCCGGCGCCGTGCTCGACGGCCGCGACATCGGGACGGTCATTTGCCCCGACGCGGCAGTGAAGCTCTTCGTCACCGCCAGCGATGCCGCCCGCGCCCGACGCCGCTTTGAGGAGTTGCAAAACCGCGGCGAGACTGCTAACTACGCCGCCGTTCTGCAGGGTCTGCAGGACCGCGACCGTCGCGACAGTGAGCGCGCGGCCGCGCCGCTCAAGCCGGCGGCAGACGCCGTGGTGCTCGACACCACGGACCTTGATGTGGAGCAGGCCTTCCAGAAGGCCCTGAAGATCGTCCGGGACCGTCTCGCCGCCAATCCCAAGGCTTGAGCGAGAAAGGAACGGGACTGCATCAGGTTCGACCACAGCGGCGATAGCACTGCGGCGCGCGAAGCATGGCTTCGTGCGCTCTCGGCGCTTGCGCCATCACGGCCAGACCGCCGGACACAACCGGCTGGCCCGCATAGCAACGGACATCACCGAGGAGCTGACGACGACAATGACGACGACTGAACTGACCGGCGCGCAGGGCAAAGAGTCCTTCGCCGCCCTGCTTGACGAGACACTGGGCGCCAGCGGCGGGCTCGAGGGCTCGGTGCTGCGTGGCACGATCGTTGCCATGGACGGCGACGCCGTCACCGTGGACGTCGGCCTGAAGGCCGAGGGCCGCGTGCCGCTGCGCGAGTTCGAGAAGGCGGGCGAGGTCGAGAGCCTGGTCGTCGGCGAGACTGTCGAGGTCTACCTCGAGCGCATGGAGAACAAGAACGGCGAGGTCGTGCTCTCGCGCGACAAGGCGCGCCGCGAGGAGGCCTGGACGCAGCTCGAGAAGCTCTTCGAGAAGGCCGAGCGCGTCACCGGTCAGATCTTCGGCCGGGTCAAGGGCGGCTTCACCGTCGACCTCAACGGCGCCGTGGCCTTCCTGCCGGGCAGCCAGGTCGACATCCGGCCGATGCGCGACGTCACCCCGCTGATGGGGTCGCCGCAGCCCTTCCAGATCCTCAAGATGGACCGCTCGCGCGGCAACATCGTCGTCTCCCGCCGCGCCGTGCTGGAAGAGACCCGCGCCGAGCAGCGCTCGGAGCTGGTGGCCAACCTGAAGGAAGGCCAGGTGCTGACCGGCGTGGTGAAGAACATCACCGACTACGGCGCCTTCGTCGATCTCGGCGGCGTCGACGGCCTGCTGCACGTCACCGACATCTCCTGGAAGCGCATCAACCACCCGACCGAGGCGCTGAACGTCGGTCAGCAGGTGCAGGTGCAGGTGATCCGCTTCAATCCGGAGACCCAGCGCATCTCGCTCGGCATGAAGCAGCTCGAGGCCGATCCCTGGGAGGGCGTGGCCGCGAAGTACCCGGTCGGCGCCAAGTTCACCGGTCGCGTCACCAACATCACCGACTACGGCGCCTTCGTGGAGCTGGAAGCCGGCATCGAGGGCCTGGTGCACGTCTCCGAGATGTCCTGGACCAAGAAGAACGTGCACCCCGGCAAGATCGTCTCGACCTCGCAGGAAGTCGAGGTGATGGTGCTGGACGTCGATCCGGTGAAGCGCCGGGTCTCGCTCGGCCTCAAGCAGTGCCTGTCGAACCCCTGGGATTCCTTCGCCGCCAGCTATCCGCCGAGCACCGAGCTCGAGGGCGAGATCAAGAACATCACCGAGTTCGGCCTGTTCGTCGGCCTGCCCGGCGATATCGACGGCATGGTCCACCTCTCCGACCTCGACTGGAACAACTCGGGCGACGAGGCCATGAAGGACTACAAGAAGGGCGATACGGTCCAAGCCAAGGTCCTCGACGTCGATGTCGAGAAGGAGCGCATCTCGCTCGGCATCAAGCAGCTCGGCGAGGACCCCTTCGCCGGTGCCGTCGAGGGCGTCAAGAAGGGCGAGGTGGTGACCGTGACCGTCTCCGCCGTGCAGGAGGCCGGGATCGAGGTGAAGCTGGGCGACGGTGCCGTCGGCTTCATCCGCAAGGCCGATCTGTCGCGCGAGCGCAGCGAGCAGCGGCCCGACCGCTTCGCGGTGGGCGAGAAGGTCGATGCCAAGATCGTCAATCTCGACAAGAAGACCCGCCGCCTGACGCTCTCCGTGAAGGCCCGCGAGATGGAGGAGGAGAAGAAGGCGGTCGCCGAGTTCGGCTCCGCCGAATCCGGCGCCTCCCTGGGCGAGATCCTGGGTGCCGCCCTCTCCCGCGCACAGGCCGAGAAGGCCGCCGAGAGCAAGGGCAAGAAGAAGGCCGCGACCGCCGACGAGGCGGAAGGCGGCAGCGACGACGAGGAGGCCTGAGGCCTCGACCGCGCGCTCCGGCCGCCCCTTCGCGGGCGGCCGGGACGGCAATTGCAGAGAGGGGCGGCCCCGGTGGGGCCGCCCTTTTTCTTGTCCTTTTGCGCCAGAATCGTCCGTGACATCATGAAAAACTCTGACGCTTCTGCGGGTTAGCTTGACCCTTCCCGATTATTCAGGCAGGCTTTTTCCGTAACGTTAGGGGACGAGCCGCAGGCTCAAGGGACGTGCGACGCCGGCAAGGACGGGACCTTGCCTGGGCCGCTTGCGAGAACGTTCTGGGCGCGTGCGGTTGCGGGGGAACGCATGACCAAATCGGAACTGATTCAACGCATCGCAGAGCTCAATCCGCACCTGTACCACCGCGACGTGGAGAAGATCGTCTCGACCATCTTTGAGGAGATCACTCAGGCGCTGGCCGGTGGCAAGCGGGTCGAGTTGCGCGGTTTCGGTGCCTTCTCCGTGCGCCATCGCGGCGCCCGGGTCGGCCGCAATCCGCGCACCGGCGATTCTGTCGAGGTGGAGGAGAAGGCGATTCCCTTCTTCAAGTCCGGCAAGCTGCTGCGCGAACGCCTGAACACCGACTGAAGCGGCCGGCGGCGACGAGCCGGCATTTCGCCGCGCGAGGAATCGGGCTAGGCTGGGGGATCATCGAATTGCCCAGCCCCGAGGAGAACCCGTGCGCCGCCTGAGCTGGATCGTCAGCCTTCCCCTGCTGGTCGTCGCCGTGGTCTTCGCGGTCACCAACCGTCACGCCGTGCCGGTGCGGCTCTGGCCGCTGCAGCTCGAACTGGAGCTGCCGCTCTACCTCCTGGTGCTGGTGGCCCTGGCGCTCGGCCTGCTGGCCGGAATGCTGATCGGCTGGCTCAGCGCCGGCGGCGCCCGGCGGCGCGCCCGCGCCGCACGGGCCAAGGCCGACGCGCTGGCGCAGGAGCTGGAGCGCCTGAAGCGCGACCAGGCGCTGGCGCGCTCGGCGGCCGTGCCGGCCGAGCCGGCGCGCCGCCCGCTGCGCCTGGTCGGCAGCCAGCCCTGATCCCCTTCCTGTTCCGGAGTACCCGATGCAGCAGATCGACGGACCGACGGTCGCCCGCCTGCTCGACATGCCCGCGCTGGTCGAGGCGCTCGCCGCCGCCTTCAAGACCGGCGCCGAGGTGCCGCAGCGGCATCACCATTCGATCCGCCACCCCGACGGCCCGGAGGCCACGCTGCTGCTGATGCCGGCCTGGCAGAGCGGCCGCAACATCGGCGTGAAGCTGGTGACGATCTTCCCGACCAACGGCCGCCAGGGGCTGCCGGCGGTGATGGGGATCTACCTGCTGTCCGACGGCCTGACCGGGCGGCCCAAGGCGCTGATCGACGGCCCGATGCTCACGCTGCGCCGCACCGCCGCCGCCTCGGCGCTGGGCGCCCGCTTCCTGGCCCGCGAGGACAGCCGCCACATGGTGATGGTGGGCACCGGCGCGCTGGCGCCGCACCTGATCGAAGCCCACGCCGCCGTCAGGCCGATCGAGCGGGTGACGATCTGGGGCCGCGACGCCGGCAAGGCCGCCGCCCTGGCCGCCGCGCTGCGGCGGCCGGGCCTCGCGGTGGAGGCCGCCGACGATCTGGAGGCCGCGGTGCGCGCCGCCGACCTGGTGAGCTGCGCGACCCTCAGCCCCGAGCCGCTGGTCAGGGGCGCCTGGCTGCAGCCGGGCCAGCACCTCGACCTGGTGGGCGCCTTCACGCCGAAGATGCGCGAGAGCGACGACGAGGCGGTGCGCCGCGCCCGGGTCTATGTCGACACCCTTGAGGGCGCGCCGCGCGAGGGTGGCGACATCGCCCAACCGCTGGCGGCCGGCGTGATCGCACTGGACGCCATCCAGGGCGACCTCTTCGGGCTCTGCCGCGGCGAAGCGAGCGGCCGGCAGGGCCGCGACGAGATCACGCTCTTCAAGTCGGTCGGCCATGCGCTCGAGGACCTCGCCGCCGCCGAGCTGGTCGAGGCACGCGTCGCCGGCTGAAAGCGCGCGGCGACGCCCATCGCTGGTGACGGCCGGCCCGCGCTCTGCTATGAGCGGGAATCATGACCATCCAGCCGCATGAGCGCGTCATCGTCGCGCTCGACACCACCGATCTGGCGGCGGCACGCCGTCTGGTCGAGGGACTCGCCGGGCGCGTCGGCGCCTTCAAGATCGGCAAGGAGTTCTTCACCCGCTTCGGGCCGCCGGGCGTGGCCGAGGCGCTGCAGGGCCAGCCCTTTTTTCTCGACCTGAAGTTCCACGACATTCCCAACACCGTGGCCAGCGCGCTGCGCGCCGCGCTGCCGATGGGTCCCTTCATGATGAACGTGCACGCCTCCGGCGGCCCGGCCATGCTGAAGGCCGCGGCGGCGGCCGTCGCCGACGCCCGGCCGCGGCCGCTGCTGATCGGCGTGACCGTGCTGACCAGCCTCGACGATGCCGACCTCGCCGCCGTCGGCCAGCAGGGCCCGGCGGCCGCCCAGGTCCTGCGCCTGGCGACGCTGGCGCAGGCCCAGGGCCTCGACGGCGTGGTCGCCAGCCCGCACGAGATCGCCGCCCTCAGGGCCGCCTGCGGCCCCGACTTCAAGCTGGTGATCCCCGGGGTACGGCCGGCCTGGTCCGCCGCCGGCGACCAGAAGCGCGTCATGACCCCGGCGGAGGCCTTCAAGGCCGGCGCCGACTACCTGGTGATCGGCCGGCCGATCAACGCCGCCGAGGACCCGCCGGGCGCCGCCGCCCGGGTGGCCGAGGAACTGGCCGCGGCATGACGGACACCTCGAATCGGCGCCCGCCCACCGGCCAGTCCTTGCCGATCCTCGACATCCTGGGCGAGGCCTGGCGCCTGCTGTTGAATCAGCCAGGCGCCTGGTTCCGCGCGATGATCGTGCCGCTGGCCATCGAACTGACGGTGACCATCGCCTTCCTCTCGCTCTACGGGCCGCAGCTCGCCGCCATGGCGCTCGGCAGCCCGGGGCAGGTGGAGGGCGCCACGCTGGTCCGCATGCTGGGCATGCAGCTCTGCCTGCTGATCGCCTATGTCCTCTTCGCCGTTTCCTGGCACCGCTTCGCCCTGCTCGGCCCGGGCGAGGCGCCACGCCCGCTGCCCAGCGTCCAGGGGCGCCATGTCCGCTTCCTGCTGACCACCGTGGGGCTGTCGCTGCTGATCGGGCTGCTGGTCGCCATTCCACTGTTCGTCGTCGCCGCGCTGAATATCCGCTCCGTCCTGGTGCTGGTCGGCGTGGCGATCCTCTTCGTCGTGCTCTTCGTGCGCTGGCAGCTGGTCTTCCCGGCAATCGCGATCGAGCGGCCCTTGTCCTTCGGCGCCGCCTGGCAGGCGACCCGCGGCAACGGCCTCAGGCTCTTCTGGATCTTCCTCCTGGCCGTGCTGCCGCCAGCCGTCGTGAGCTACGGCCTGGGCGAAGTCTTCGCCAATGCGCAGGGCATGTTCGTCATGAGCGGCCAGCTCACGCTCCAGGCGGCGCTGGGCTATCTGCTGAGCGGCCTGCTGGGCTACGCGATGATCGCGCTGCTGGTGGCCGTCGTCTCCGGCGCCTACCGGCGACTGGTGCCCTAGGAGGCCGGCCGCTCCGCGACGGCCCTTGCCTTCCGGCCGATCAGGACCGAAGTTCCGCCCATGGCACTCGAAGCGAAGATCTGCGGCCTCTCGACTCCCGAGACCCTCGACCTGGCGGTCGCCGAAGGCGCCGCCTTCGTCGGCTTCGTGTTCTATCCGCGCAGCCCGCGCAACGTGACGCTGGAGCAGGCGGCCACGCTGGCCGCCCGGGTGCCGGAGCGGGTACAGCGCGTGGCGCTGGTGGTCGATGCCGACGACGACTTCCTGCAGGCCCTGGTCCGCCGCGTGCCGCTGGAGCTGCTGCAGCTCCAGGGCCAGGAAACCCCGGCACGCGTGGCCGCCATCCGCGCGCTGAGCGGCAAGGCGGTGATGAAGGCCCTGGCGATCGCCGAGGCGGCCGATCTCGATCAGGCGGCAGCCTACCTGCCGGTCGCCGACCGCCTGATGTTCGACGCCAAGCCGCCGGCGTCGATGAAGAACGCGCTGCCCGGCGGCAATGCGGTGGCCTTCGACTGGGGGCTGCTGTCCGGGCGCCGCTTCCCGCGGCCGTGGATGCTGGCCGGCGCGCTGAAGGCCGAGAACCTCGCCACGGCGGCGGCGACCAGCGGCGCGCGCAACGTCGACGTCTCCTCCGGGGTGGAGAGCGCGCCGGGCGTGAAGGACCCGGAGAAGATCCGCGCCTTCCTCAGGGCGGCAAGGACGCTGTAGCGGCCGGCCCTCTAGGCCTGCTCCTCCAGACGGTCCGTCGCCGGTGGCGGCGCGGGGGACAGGGCGGAAACCTCCGCGCGCAGCTCCGGCGTCATCGGCAGGTCCAGCGCCGCCAGCGAGGGGGCGAGCTGTACAACGTCGCGCGCGCCGATCAGCGGAGCGGTCACCGCGGGATGGGCGGCAACCCACGCCACGGCCAGCGAAACCGGGTGCCAGCCGCGCGCCTCGGCGAAATCGGCGAAGCGCGCGGCGCTGTCGTACATCCAGTCGGGCCCGTAGCGCTTCGCATAGGCGTCATCGGCCTTGATCCGCCCGCCGGCGGAGCGGTCGCGATACTTGCCGCTCAGCAGGCCGCCGCCGACCGGGCTGTAGGGCGTCACCGCCAGGCCCTCCGACGCGGCCAGCGGCAGCAGCTCGACCTCCGCCTGCCGCTTCACCAGGTTGTACATCGGCTGCAGCAGGCTGAAGCCGGCCCAGCCCCGGCGCTCCGCCGCGCCCAGCGCCTTCGCCACCTGCCAGGCCGCCCAGTTGGAGGCGCCGAGGTAGAGCACCTTGCCGCTTCGTCGCCGAGACCCTGATGCCGCTCATCCTGGCCGTGGAGGAGGCCTACAGCGCCGCCCGCAAGGATCCCGAGTTCGCCGAGGAGATGCGCTGGTTGCTGGAGCACTATGTCGGTCGCCCCAGCCCGCTCTACTTCGCCGAGCGCCTGACCGAGCACTTCGGCGGCGCCAAGATCTACTTCAAGCGCGACGAGCTCAACCACACCGGCAGCCACAAGATCAACAACTGCCTGGGCCAGATCCTGCTGGCCAAGCGCATGGGCAAGACCCGCATCATCGCCGAGACCGGCGCCGGCCAGCACGGCGTCGCCGTCGCCACGGTCTGCGCGCGCTTCGACCTGCCCTGCGTGGTCTACATGGGCGAGACCGACGTCGAGCGGCAGGCGCCCAACGTCTTCCGCATGAAGCTGCTGGGCGCCGAGGTGGGCCGGTCACCAGCGGCACCGGCACGCTGAAGGACGCGATGAACGACGCCCTGCGCGACTGGGTCGCCAACGTCGAGGACACCTTCTACATCATCGGCACGGTGGCCGGCCCGCACCCCTATCCGGCGATGGTGCGCGACTTCCAGTCGATCATCGGCCGCGAGGTGCGCGAGCAGCTGCAGGCTGCCGAGGGCCGCCTGCCCGACAGCCTGGTCGCCTGCATCGGCGGCGGCTCCAACGCCATGGGCCTGTTCCACCCCTTCCTCGACGACAAGGAGGTGCGCATCGTCGGCGTCGAGGCCGCCGGCCACGGCATCGAGACCGGCGAGCACGCCGCCTCGCTGAACGGCGGCCGGCCCGGCGTGCTGCACGGCAACCGCACCTACCTGCTGCAGGACGACGACGGCCAGATCAAGGACGCCTACTCGATCTCCGCCGGGCTCGACTATCCCGGCATCGGGCCGGAGCACGCCTGGCTGAACGAGATGGGCCGCGTCGAGTACGTCTCGGTCACCGACAAGGAGGCGCTGGAGGCCTTCCAGCTCTGTTCCCGGCTGGAGGGCATCATCCCGGCGCTGGAGCCGGCGCATGCCCTGGCGCACGTCGCCAAGCTCGCGCCGACGCTGCCGAAGGATCACCTGCTGGTCATGAACCTCTGCGGCCGCGGCGACAAGGACGTCTTCGCCGTCGCCAAGCACCTGGGGGTCGAGCTCTGATGGCGAGCGCGTCTGGAACGCCGCTTCGCGACGCTGGCCGCCGAAGGCCGCGGCGGCCTGGTCACCTTCGTCACGGCCGGCGACCCCGACTCCGAGACCGGTCGCGCCATCATGCGCGGCCTGCCGGCGGCCGGCGCCGACGTGATCGAGCTCGGCATGCCCTTCACCGACCCGATGGCCGACGGCCCGGCGATCCAGGCGGCCTCGCTGCGCGCGCTCAAGGGCCGGATGACGCTGGCCAAGACGCTGCAGATGGTCGGCCGCTTCCGCGAGCAGGACCAGACCACCCCGGTCATCCTGATGGGCTACTACAACCCGATCTACTCGATGGGCGTGCCGGCCTTCCTGGAGCGGGCGTCCGCGGCCGGGGTCGACGGCCTCATCATCGTCGATCTGCCGCCGGAAGAGGACGACGAGCTCTGCGAGCCGGCGCTGGCCGCGCGGCCTGCACTGGATCCGCCTGGCGACGCCGACCAGCGACGACGCGCGCCTGCCGACCGTGCTGCACCGCACCTCCGGCTTCGTCTACTACGTCTCGATCATGGGCATCACCGGCACCAAGTCGGCCGCCGGCGCCGACATCGCCGCCGCGGTGCAGCGCCTGAAGCGCCACACCGACGCTGCCGATCGCGGTCGGCTTCGGCATCAAGACGGCCGCCAACGTCGCCGCGGTGACCGCCGCGGCGGAGGCGGCGGTGGTCGGCTCCGCCCTGGTCGAGCGCATCCTGGCCAACCTCGACGATGCCGGGCAGGCGAAGCCGGGGCTGGTCGAGGACGTGCTGGCCTTCGTCGCCGAGCTGGCCAGCGGCCGGGCGAAGCGGGCGGCCTAGTCCCCGGGAGCGCCGGATGGCCGACCCAAGCCCGCAGACGACGTGCTATAAGAGGGCCGAACGCGAACGGCAGGCAGTAGCAGCATGAACTGGATCAACAATTTCGTCCGCCCGAAAATCCGCGCGCTGGTCGAGCGCAAGCCGGAGGTGCCGGACAACCTGTGGGAGAAGTGCCCGAACTGCGCCGCGATGGTGTTCCATCGCGAGCTGGCCGGGAACCTCCGCGTCTGCCCGCACTGCGGCCACCACCTGCGCCTCTCGGTGCAGGAGCGGCTGGCCATGCTGTTCGACGACGGCGACTACATCCATCGAGCTGCCGGTGACCGTCGCCGACCCGCTGCAGTTCCGCGACCAGAAGCGCTACACCGACCGCCTGCAGGACGCCCAGGCGAAGACCGGCGAGAAAGGATGCCATCGTCGTCGCGCACGGCACGATCGGCGGGGCCCGCTGGTGGTCGCGGCCTTCAACTTCGCCTTCATGGGCGGCTCGATGGGCGTCGCGGTGGGCGAGGGCATCCTGGCCGCCGCCAAGCTGGCGGTGCTGCAGGAGGCGCCGCTGCTGGTCATTCCCGCCTCCGGTGGCGCGCGCATGCAGGAGGGCATCCTCTCGCTGATGCAGATGCCGCGCACCACAATCGCGGTCGAGCTGGTGAAGGAAGCAGGCCTGCCCTACCTGGTGCTGCTGACCGATCCGACGACCGGCGGCGTCTCGGCCTCCTTCGCCATGCTGGGCGACATCGCCATGGCGGAACCGGGCGCGGTGATCGGCTTCGCCGGGCAGCGGGTGATCGAGGAGACCATCCGCGAGAAGCTGCCCGAAGGATTTCAGCGCGCCGAGTACCTGCTGGAGCACGGCATGGTCGACATGGTGGTGCATCGCAAGGAGCTGCGCGAGACGCTGGCCCGGGTGATCCGGCTGCTGACCGACCCGCCGCCTTCGGCCGAGATCGTCAGCCTGCCGGTGCCGGCGGCGAACGACGCCTAGCGCCGCATAATCTTTTCAGGAAATCCGGGCAAGCCCATGGCGGTCAGCGACCGCGTCCTCGACCGCTTGATGCGGCTGCATCCCAAGGTCATCGACCTGACGCTGGAACGCGTCTGGCGGCTGCTGGAGCGCGTCGGCAACCCGCAGCAGGCGCTGCCGCCGGTGGTGCATGTCGCCGGCACCAACGGCAAGGGCTCCGTCATCGCCTACCTGCGCGCCATGCTGGAGGCGGCCGGCAATCGCGTCCATGTCTATACCTCGCCGCATCTGGTGCGCTTCGCCGAGCGCGTGCGCCTCGCCGGCAAGCTGATCGCCGAGGACGACCTCGTCGCCCTGCTGGAGGAGTGCGAGGAGGCCAACGGGCCCGACCCCATCACCTTCTTCGAGATCACCACCGTCGCCGCGCTTCTCGCGATGGCGCGGCAGCCGGCCGACATCCTGCTGCTGGAGGTCGGCCTCGGCGGCCGGCTTGACGCCACCAACGTGATCGAGCAGCCGGCGGCCACGGTCGTCACCTCGATCTCGATGGACCACATGCAGTACCTGGGCGACAGCCTGGAGGCCATCGCCTACGAGAAGGCCGGAATCCTCAAGGCCGGCGTGCCGGTCGCCATCGCGCCGCAGGATCCGCGCGTCATGGCGGTGCTGGAGCGCCGGGCGGCCGACTGCCGCGCCGTGGTCTCGCGCGCCGGCCACGAGTGGCATTTCCAGCGCCGATGCGGCGACGGCTTCGTCTATCGAGGGCCGGCCGGCGCCTCCGCTGCCGGCGCTGGTCGAGGACGGCGCACCAGGTCGACAATGCCGCCACGGCGCTCGCCGCCGCGACGCTCTGCGCGCCGCCTACCCGGCCTCGGGCTCGACGACCGCGCGATGGGCGCGGCCTGACCGGCGCGGTCTGGCCGGCGCGCCTGCAGCGTCTGAAGACCGGCCCCGCTGGTCGCAGGCTGCTGCCGGCGGGCACGTGGGAGCTCTGGCTCGACGGCGGCCACAACGCCGCCGCCGGGCAGGCCCTGGCGGCGCAGCTCGGGCGCTGGGCCGCCGCCGACCCGCGCCGCTGCACATCGTCTTCGGCATGCTGAACACCAAGGCGGCGGAGGACTTCGTCGCCCCGCTGCTGCCGCTGGCCGCCTCGGTGCAGGCCGTGGCCATCCCCGGCGAGGCGAACTCGCTGAGCGCCGAGAGGCCGGCCGGACCGCGCGCCCGCGCGTCGTGCCGCGCGCCTCGCTGGCTCCGAGGCGCTCGCCAGCATGCCGCAGCCGGGCCGCCGGCCCGCGTGCTGATCGCCGGCTCGCTCTACCTGGCCGGGCGCGTCCTGGCGGAGAACGGGTAGCGTCCGTTGAGGGGATCGCCGGCACCAACGCGAAAAAGCCCCGCCTGCGAGCGGGGCTTTCGTCGTTCCGAACGATCGAGGGTCAGATCGACCGATTCGACCCACTGCTGCAGCTGGCTCTTCTGCAGCGCGCCGAGCTTGGTCGCCACCACCTGACCGTCCTTGAAGATCATCAGCGTGGGGATCGCGCGCACGCCGTACTCCGAAGGGGTCTTGGGGTTCTCGTCGATGTTGATCTTGGCGATGCTGAGGCGTCCGTTCATCTCGCCGGCGATCTCTTCCAGCGCCGGCGAAATCGCCCGGCAGGGCCCGCACCACTCCGCCCAGAAGTCGACCAGCACATGGCCGTCGGCTCTGAGGACGTCGTGTTCGAAGGAGGAGTCGGTGACTTTGTTCGTGCTCATAAGGGGGTCCTGTCTCCTATGGGTGGCCCGCAGCCGGCGAGACTGCCGGGCGGGCCAGAGCTTTCCGGGAATCTAGGGATCGGCCACCCACAGCGTCAAGGCAAGCTGGCGGCGAGGCGTTCATCACTGAGTTGCATAAGACGGGCCTTGTCGGTCCAGAGCAGGAAAGCCTTGACCGGGCGGTCCGGGTAAATCTGCCGCAGCAGGGCGCGGTAGGCCGCCATCTGCTGCCAATAGAGCGCCGGCACGCCGCTCTCGTCCTCCGGTGGCGGCCGATTGGTCTTGTAGTCCACCAGCAGCACCGCTTCCGGCGTCACCGCCAGGCGGTCCACCTGCCCCGCCACCCGCTGGCTGCCCACCAGGCCGGTGAGCGGCACCTCGGCGCGGCTGCCGGGGGCGAAGAGCGCCGCGGCACCCGGCGTCGCCATCACCGCCAGCGCCTCGGCGGCCCAGCTTTCTTGCTCCAGCGGCGAAAGACCTAGTCCCGGCAGCGCCAAGTAGCGGCGGGCCGCCGCCGCGCGCTCCGCCGGCGGCAGTTCCGGCAGGCTCTGCAGCAGGCGATGCAGCGCCAGGCCGCGGCGGAAGCGCTGCGCGGGGTCGCCGCGGCCGGCCGCGGCCGGCGCCGCGGAGAGCAGCAGCGGCGACAGCGTCGCCGGCTCCTCGGCGGCCGGGCGCGAGGGCACCAGCGGGCGCGGCGGCGTCGGCTCGGGCGGCGGTGCCCGGCGGGCGAAGCCGCCCAGCGGCAGCGGCTCCCGGGCGGCGGCGGCGGGCGCCGCCTCGACCCTTCTTCTGCGGCGCGCTCAGCCGCCGCGCGGCGCCCAGCGCTGCCGCCGCCCCCTCCAGCGGCACGCTCTGCGCGGCGCTCTCCAGCGCCCGGCGCACGCAGGCGTACCAGGAAGCGGCATCGACGTCCTTTCCCGCGCCCTTGCCGATGCCCATGACGTAGAGCCGGTCCTCGGCACGGGTCATGGCGACATAGAGCAGCCGCCGGTACTCCTGTGCCACCGCCTGCTGCTCCGCCTGGATCAGGTCGCGGCCCAGCGCCGTCATCTTGGTATCGGCGGTCCAGGGCAGCAGCAGGTGGCGCCCGCGATCCTCCAGATAGCTCTCCTGCGCGGCCGCCGGCTGGGTGCTGTCGGGCAGCAGCACGACCGGCGCCTGCAGTCCCTTGGCACCGTGCACCGTCATGATGCGCACCGCGCCGCCGCCGCTCTCCAGGTCGCGCTTCACCTGCAGTTCGCCACGCTCCAGCCAGTCGAGGAAGCCTTCCAGCGAGGGCGCGTGCTCGCGCTCGTAGACCAGGGCCTGGGCGAGGAACTCGTCGAGCGGATCGCTCGCCTCCTCGCCGAGGCGCGCCAGCCACTGCCGCCGGGCGCCGCCCGCCGCCAGGAGCTCGCCGAAAAACTCGAAGGGCGGGCGGTAGTCGGCCTCGGCCAGCAGCGCCTCCAGCCGGCGATGCGCGTCGGCGTAGGCCGGCTTCAGGCCCCGGCGCTCGCCCAGGGCCTGCCAGAGCGAGCCGTCCCGCCCGCAGGCCAGCGCGATCAGGTCGTCGTCGTCGAGACCGAAGAGCGGGCCCTTCAGCACCACCGCCAGCGTCAGGTCGTCGGCGGGCAGCAGCAGGAAGCGGCCCAGCGCGATCAGGTCGCGCACTGCCTGCTGCTCGTTCAGCACCATGCGGTCCACGCCGGAGACCGGGATGCCGTGCTTCTTGAGCTGCCGCACCAGCGCCCAGAAGAGCGGATCGCGGCGGCGCACCAGGATCAGGATGTCGCCCGCCGCCAGCGGCCGTCCCTTGCTGTCGAGCCAGCCGGGATGGCCCGGGCCGAGCGACCCTTCCGCGGCCTGCAGCCAGCGGCGCAGCGTCAGCGCGACGATCTCCGCCAGGCGCACGGTCGGCGCCTGCTGCGGGCTGCGCTCCAGCGGCGCGGTCCAGGGTGCCTCCGGCGTCGCATCGGGTGGCTCCACCAGCGGCCAGAGCTCGACCAAGCCGCCCTCGCCGAGGCGGGTGACGCGGTGGCTGATCGGGCGCCCGCCCTCGACCAGGCCCTCGCGCATCTCCGGCGGCGCGAAGGTCAGGTCGACGGCGGCCAGCACCGCCTCGACCGAGCGGAAGGAGTGGGTCAGCGCCACCGTGCCGAAGGCCTGTTCGGCCGCCGCCGCCTGCTCGGCAAAGCGCCGCTGCGCCGCCAGGAAGCCGGCCGGATCGGCGCCCTGGAAGCGGAAGATCGACTGCTTGACGTCGCCGACCGCGAAGACGGTGCGCGGTGCCGGAGAGCGCTCCTCGTGCGCGCCGGCGCCGGCGTAGAACTCGGTGGTCAGGGCGCGCACCACCTGCCACTGCGCCGGGCTGGTATCCTGCGCCTCGTCGATCAACAGGTGGTCGAGGCCGCCGTCCAGCTTGTAGAGCACCCAGGCCGCGCGTTCCGGATCGGCCAGCAGTCGCGCCGTGCGCTCGATCAGGTCGTCGTAGTCGAGCGCGGCGCGGGCCTCCTGCGCCCGGCGATAGCGGCCGAGCACCGCCGCCGCCAGCTCCAGCAAGGCCGCCGCGCGCTCGGCGACGCGCAGCGCCGCCAGGCGGCATTCGAGGGCGGCGATGCGCTGCGCCTCGTCGGCCAGGAGCTGGCTCCGCCTGCGGCGCCGCCTTGGCCGTCGATTTGGTCATCACGCTGCTGCGCGGCTCGTTCTTGTCGGTCAGCAGGCAGGAGCGGTAGTCCTCGTAGCGCTCCGCGAGCCTCTCGCCGGCCGGCCCGAGGAAGCGCTCCAGCTTGTCGGCTGCCTTGTTGTCGTTGATCCCTCCCTGGCGCAAGGCCGCCAGCGCGGCGCGCAGACCGGCGATCGGCAGCAGCGGCGACGCCAACGCCGCGGTCAGCAGGCTCTCGTGCGTGTCGTCCTGCTGCAGCGACAGCGCGGCGCGGTGCGCCGCAATCGCCCCCTGCGCACCGCCGTAGTGCTCCAGCGCCGCCTCCACCAGCGCGCGCCGCCCGACCAGCTCACCCAGGGCCTGGACCAGGCCCTGGTCGTCGCCGGCCTCCAGCAGATGCTCGACCGCGGCGCGCAGCCGCTCCTGCTCCGGCCGGTCGAGTTCGGCCAGCAGATCGTTCTGCGCTTCCGACAGCAGTTCGCCGGAGGTGCGCTCGTCGAGCACGGCGAAGCCGGGCGCGATTCCCGCCTCGAGAGGAAAGCGGGCCAGCAGCGACTGGCAGAAGCCGTGGATGGTCTGGATCTTCAGGCCGCCGGGCGTGTCGAGCACGCGGGCGAAAAGGCGCCGCGCCGTCTCCTCCTCGCTGTGCGCCGGCGGGCGCCCGAAGAGGCCGTATAGCGCCTCGGTCAGCGCGCCATCGGGCAGCGTCGCCCAGTCCGACAGGCGGGCCAGCAGGCGGTTCGCCATCTCCGCCGCCGCCGCCTTGGTGAAGGTGAGGCAGAGGATGCGCTCGGCCTTGGCGCCGGCCAGCAGCAGCGCCAGCACGCGATCGACCAGAACCTTGGTCTTGCCCGAGCC
Source organism: uncultured Alphaproteobacteria bacterium (assembly GCA_942492185.1). Classification (GTDB taxonomy): domain Bacteria; phylum Pseudomonadota; class Alphaproteobacteria; order Kiloniellales; family JACOMY01; genus CALOEA01. Next base: position 128,976 of record CALOEA010000026.1, on the reverse strand, counting down.
GGCCGAGGCATCGACCCAGATGGTGGCGGCGGCATCGAGCGCCTGCTGCTGCGCCGCGCTGGCGAGGCGCATCTGGCGAACGGCGGCGTCGGGCTCGCGGCTCATGGCTCGGCCTCGCCGCCGGACCACTCGTCGATCCGCGCCAGGTCGCGATAGTCGTCGAAGCTTGGCTTCACGTCGGCCCGCGGCCAGACGTGATAGGCCGTGCTCTCGCGGGCGAAGTCGGCGACCAGCCGGCACAGGCCGGCCAGCGCCTCGGCGGCGAGATCGCCGGCATCACCCTTCACCGCCTTCACCTCGCCCGCCTTGGCGCCGCCGCCGAGGCGCCAGTACTCCAGCCCGGCCGCCGCCCGCGGACCGAGCGCCGCGAAGCCGCCGTCCGCCAGGATCGCCGCCTCCAGCGGCAGCTGCGGCGAGAGCCCGGCCACCACATCGTCGCTCTTCGGCGGTTGCCCGGTCTTGTAGTCGACCAGCACGACCGTCCCGTCGCGCCGCAGCTCCAGGCGGTCGGCCTTGGCGGTCAGCGTGAAATCCAGGCCCTCCAGCGCCAGCCTGCCGCGCTGCTCGACCACGACCCGCTCCAGCTCCGGCCGCCGCTCGCGCTCCTGCGCCAGGAACCAGGCCATGCGGCGGCGCAGGCGCGGCCCCCAGAGCAGCGGCAGGGCGGGATGGACCGCGGCGGCCTGCAGCTCCTCGACGATCAGCCCTTCCATCGCCGCCTCGGCCTCGCCCGCGGGCAGCGGGCCGTCCGGATAGAGCTGCACGAAGCGCTCCAGCACGCGGTGGACCAGCGTGCCGCGTTCGGCCGCGCCGAGCGACTCGTCGATCGCCGGCAGCGCTTCGAGGCGGAGGATATGGCGGGCGAAGATCTCATAGGGATTGCGCATCCACTTCTCAATCCGCGTCACCGAAAGCTCGGTCGGCCGCAGCGCCAGCGGCGGGCGCGGCTCCGGCGGCGGCAAGGCGATGCGCTGCGCCGGCCGGTCGAGCTGCTCCGCCCAACCCAGCGCCGCCAGCGACTCGCGCCGCAGTGCGCCGGCCAGCCCCAGCGCGCGGGTCAGGGCCTCCAGCCGCAGCAGCCAGCGGGCCGGCAGGGTCGGCGCGCCCTCGACCTTCATCGCCCGCGTCAGAACCACCTCGGGCGCCGCCAGGGCCTGGGCCACGTCGTGCGCGGCCTGGCCGATGCGCCGCTCGACCGAGGGCAGCCCCAAGGCCGCCCGCATCGGCCGCGACAGCCAGGCGCCGGGCTCGACGCGCGCCGGCCAGCTGCCTTCGTTGAGACCGCCGAGGATCATCAGGTCGGCCTGCTGCAGGCGCGCCTCCAGCGGCCCCCAGAGGAAGAGGCGCGGATGGCGCCCCCAACGCGGCCGCACGACCCGGCCAGCCAGCAGCTGCTCGAACAGCGCCGGCCAGTCGGCGGCCGCGAAGGGCGGACAGTCGGGCGCCGCCGCCAAGATCTCGCGCCCGGCCTCGGCCAGCGCTTCGCCAGCCTCGCCGCGCCAGAGGGCATCACCGCCACCGGCCGCGGCGGACTCCGCCGGCGCCTCGGCCGCGAGCGCCTCGGCCGCCGTCAGCAGCGCCGGGAAGAGCACGTCGAGCCGGCAGGGGCGCGCGGCAAGGGCCCGCTGCAGCGGCGCCAGGGCGACCTCGAGACGGTCGAGCCACGGCGCCAGGGCCCGCAGTGCGCGGCGCTGCTCCGCCTTGCGGTCGCCGCGCAGCTCGGCCTCGGCTGCCGCCAGCGAGGCGCGCAGGCCGGCGACGCCGGGCGCCGGGCGCGGCCCGCGCAGCACCGCTACCTCCAGGCGCCGCACCGCCTGGCGCAAGGCGCCGGCCGGCGCCCCCAGCCGCGCCAGGGGATGCTTCAGAAGGCTGAGCAGCGGCAGCGGCGCCAGCCCCTCGACCGCGGCGGCGGCGAGATGGCGGAGGAAGGTCGCCGGCGGCGTATCGGCCAGCGGCCGGCCGGCGGAGTCGTCGATCTCCAGTCCCCAGCGCCGCAGCTCGCCGGTGACGCGGCGGGCGAGGCCGCGGTCGGGGGTGACCAGCGCCGCGGTCCGCCCCGGCGTCTCCAGCGCCTCGCGCAGCAGCAGCGCGATGGCCTGCGCCTCCTCGCGCGGCCCGGGGCAGTCGAGCCAGCGCAGGCCGGCCAGCGATTCCGCCCAGGCCGCCTTCTCCGCCGGCCGCAGACCGGCGGCCAGGCCGCGCCAGGAGAGCGTCTCCTCGGCCGGGCGCAGCGCCACCTGCAGCAGCCGCTCGCGCGGCGCCGGCGGGGCCGTGCCGGGCCAGGGCTCGACCTCCGGCGGCGTCAGCTCCAGGCGCTGCAGCAGGCGCAGCAGACCATGCTGCGGATGCAGCGGATCGCCCAGGACCGCCGCCGCCTGCTCTCCCTTCAGCGTGCGGTCCAGGCCGGGCAGCACCACGCTGCCCTGCGGCAGGCCGGCGATCACCGCCAGCAGGCGGGCGACCGCCGGGATCGAGCCGGTGGAACCGGCGGCGATCACCGGGCCCGCCGGCGGCTGGCGGCGCCAAAGCCGCGCCTGCGCGTCCAGCAGCAGGCGCCGCCGCCGTGCCGGGCCCAGCATGCCGCCTTCCGCCTCGGCCGCCGGCCAGGCGCGGAAGACGATGTCGAGGAAAAGCAGGCTCTGCTGCCAATGGCCGGCGTAGCGATCCGGCACCAGCCCCGCCAGCGCCTCGGCGTCGATCTCCGCGGTCTCTGCCTCGTCCAGCAGCTGCGCCAGCTCCTCGGCCATGGCCAGGACGGCGGCCTTGCCGATCGTCAGGCCGCGCCGCTCCGCCTGCGCGGCCACCAGGCCGGCGAGCCGGAAGCGGCGCATCAGCGGCGGCATCGTCGGCGCCAGGGTCAGGGTCTCGGCGGCCAACGGGAAATCCTCGCCGGCCAGGGTCAGCTCCTCGGCGTCGACGTCGCCCAGGGGGCGCAGGCTCGGCAGCAGCGTGGCGCGGCCGCCGCCGACCCTGAGGAAGGCCTCGCTCAGGCTGCGCGCGGCCCGACGGTTGGGCAGCAGCACCGTCATCGCCGTGAGCCGCAGGGGGTCGTCGCCGGCCTCGGCCAGCAGGCCGCGCGCCAGGGCATCGACGAAGGAAACGCCGGCCGGGATCGCGTAGACCCTGGGGCGTGGCGCGCCCAAGCGGCTAGGCCGCCCGGGCCGGGAACCCGAGGTCGCGCAGCAGGAACTCCGCCGCCTCGACCGCGCCGGGCGTGCCGACCTCGAACCACTCGGCCTCGTGGCGCAGCCCAAACAGCCGCTCGCGCTCGATCGCCGCATCGAACAGGCGGTTCATCGAGAAGGCGCCTTCCGGCGCGCCGGCGAAGAGCGCCGGGGTCAGCAACTGCACCGAGGCGAAGACGAAGGGGGCCACCTCGCGTTCCGGCCGGCGGACCAGGCGGGCATCGGCCGTCATGCGGAAGTCGCCCGCGCCGCCATAGCCGACCGCAAGCACCGTCGGGGCGCAGAGCAGCAGCGCGTCCATCTGCTGCGGGTCGAAGACCTCGGCCATGCGCTGCAGCGCCGGGCGCTGGCCTTCGAGCCAGATGGTGTCGGCATTGATGGCGAAGAAGGGCGCCTCGCCCAGCAGCGGCAGCGCCTGGCGGATGCCGCCGCCGGTCTCCAGCAGCTTCGGCTCGCGCGAGAAGGCGAGCCCGCCCTTCCAGCGCGCCGTGAGGTGCGCCTCCAGCTGGTCGGCATGGTGGTGCAGGTTGACCACGATGTTCTCGACGCCGGCCGCCTCCAGGCGCTCCAGGGACCAGTCGATCAGCGGCTTGCCCTGTACCGGCACCAGCGCCTTGGGCAGCCGGTCGGTCAAGGGGCGCATCCGCGTGCCGAGACCGGCGGCGAGCAGCATGGCGTGGGTCGGCAGGGTCATTGCGGCACTCCCTCGGCCGGCCGCGATTCAAGCGGCCGGCGCAGTGTTGACGGTACCTCGGCGGCAAACCAGGCCGCGACCGGCGCCAGGGCCGGGTGCGCCAGCCCCGCCTCGACCAGCTGCCAGAGGCGCGGCAGGTGGGCGAGATAGCGCGGCTTGCCGTCGCGCCGGTCGAGACGGACGAAAATGCCGAGGATCTTGGTGCTGCGCTGCAGACCGAGCAGCGCGTAGTCGGTCAGGAAACGCTGGCGGTCGAGCCCGGCGAAAGCGGCGAGATAGTGCGCCTGCATCGCCGCCACCGTCTCCGGAGCGACGACGCGCCGCGCGTCCTCCAGCAGCGAGACAAGGTCATAGGCCCGGGCGCCGATCAGCGCGTCCTGGAAGTCCAGCAGGCCGCAGCCGGCGGCGCCGGCGCCATTCTCCAGCTGCATCAGGTTGTCGACGTGGTAGTCGCGCAGCACCAGCGTCTCGCGGCTGCCTGCCACCGGCCCCAGCACGGCGCGCCAGGCGGCGAGGAAGGAGTCGCGCTGCGCCGACGTGGTCGCCCGGCCGCTGGCCGCCGGCAGGTACCACTCGACGAAGAGCGCGGCCTCCTTCAGCAGCGCCGCCTCGTCGTAGGGCGGCAGGGCGGCGCCCAGTGCCGGGCGCCAGCGGCGGTGGAGGGCGATCAGCACGTCGGTCGCCAGGCGATAGAGCCGCATCTCGCTCTCGCCCGCGGCCAGCGCCCGGGTGAAGGTGCGGTCGCCGAAGTCCTGCAGCAGCAGGAAGCCCTGCGCCGGGTCCGCCGCCAGCAGGCGCGGCGGCGAGAGGCCGAGATCGGCGAGGATCGCCTGCACCGCCAGGAAGGGCGCCACCGGCTCGCGTGCCGGCGGGGCGTCCATCAGCACCACGCTGCGCACGCCGTCGCGCAGGCGGTCGTAGCGGCGGAAGGAGGCATCGGCCGCCAGCACCCGCCGCTCCGCGGTGCCCCAGCCGGCGCCGTCCAGGAAGCGCCGCAGCGCCATGTCGCGATCCAGAGCTGCATCACCCATCGAGCGTCAGGTTCCCGAGACGGTCGGACCAGGCCGGAAGGCCGGCGAAACTGGCGCGACGCCTGGCGCCGCCCGCAGCTGGTTCCAAGGTGAGCGAGAGCGTCGCCGCGGGCAAGAGGCTGCCGAGCCGCTCCGGCCACTCGATCAGCAGCAGGCCGCCGGCCAGCGCCTCCTCCCAGCCGAGTTCCCAGACCTCCTCGCCGCTGCGCAGGCGATAGAGGTCGAAGTGCCAGACCGGGGCCACGGTGCGCTCGTAGAGCTGCACCAGGGTGAAGGTCGGGCTCGGCACCCGCTCGTCCGCGCTGCCGGGCGGCCCCGGCAGGGCCCGGATCAGCGCCCGGGCCAAGGTGGTCTTGCCGGCGCCCAGATCGCCCCACAGCGCGACGACGTCGCCGGGCCCAAGGTGGCGTGCCAGCGCCCGCCCGAGGGCCTCGGTAGCGGCGGCGTCCGGCAGTTCCAAGGTGAGAAAGACCGCGCTCATGCCCCGCGGTGATAGCCCGCAGGCACGGACTTGCCAAGGCAGGAGCGCATGGCCAAGGTAGCCGCCGTTTCGGGCAGCCGGCTAAGGGTGGCAAGACATGGACGACGGGCCCATCAGGACCGATGTCGTGGTCGTCGGCGCAGGGCCGGTCGGCCTCTTCGCGCTCTTCGAACTGGGCATGCTGAAGCTCAAGGCGCACATCGTGGACACGCTGGCGATGCCGGGCGGCCAGTGCGCCGCGCTCTATCCCGAGAAGCCGATCTTCGACATCCCCGGCTATCCGACCGTGCAGGCCGGCGCGCTGGTCGAGCAGCTCGTGGCGCAGGCCGAACCCTTCCATCCGGCCTATCATCTCGGCCAGCAGGTGACCGCGCTGGCGCGCAGCGACGAGGGCCTCTGGCGGCTGGAGACCTCGGCCGGGACGCGGCTGGAGGCGACCGCCGTGGTGATCGCCGCCGGCGCCGGCGCCTTCGGGCCCAACCGCCCGCCGCTGGAGGGCATCCAGGCCTACGAGGGACAAGGGGAGGGCACCGGCGTCCACTACATGGTCCGCCGCCGCGAGGACTTCCGCGGCAAGCGGGTGGTGATCGCCGGCGGCGGCGATTCGGCGCTCGACTGGACCCTCTCGCTGGCCGAACTGGCGGCCAAGATCTACGTCGTCCACCGCCGGCCGCAGTTCCGCGGCGCTCCGGAGTCGGTCGCCCGCATGCAGGCGCTGGCCGCCGACCCCGCGAGCCCGGTCGAACTGGTCGTGCCCTACCAGCTCGGCGCGCTGGAGGGCGAGGACGGCCGCCTCGGCGCGGTGGTGGTGAAGACGCTGGAGGGCGAGACGCGGCGCCTCGAGGCCGACGCGCTGCTCGCCTTCTTCGGTCTCTCGATGAACCTCGGGCCGATCGCCGAGTGGGGCCTGGCGCTGGACAAGAGCCACATCGTGGTGGACCCCTCGACCTGCGCGACCTCGGCGCCGGGGATCTTCGCCATCGGCGACATCGCCAGCTACCCGAAGAAGCTGAAGCTGATCCTCACCGGCTTCGCCGAGGCGGCGCAGGCGGCGCATGCCATCCATCCGCTCTGCCGGCCGGGCGAGGCACTGCATTGGGAATACTCGACGACGAAGGGCGTGCCGGCCGCAGGCGCCTGACAAGCGCGCGAAGACCCGGTTATTCTAGGCCATCCTGATCGATGGAAACTGACGCGCATGGCCGAGCGGTGACTGACCCCTTCGACGAGATTGCGCGCTGGCTCACGAGCCTGGGCCTCGAGCAGTATGCCGAGGCCTTTCGCGAACATCAGGTGCTGCCCGACCTGCTGGCCAGCCTGACCGCCGAGGACCTGCGCGACATCGGCGTGGTGGCGGTCGGCCATCGCCGGCGGCTGCTCGGCGCGATCGCCGCGCGCGCGGCGCTCCCCGCTTTCTCCTCCGCAGCACCGCCAGCGCCCCTGCCGCCAGCGCCAGCGCCAGCGCCCGCCGCCGAGAGCGGCTGGTTCGCGCCCACCGACAGGACGGCCGAGAGCGGCGGAGAACGACGGCGGCTGACGCTGCTGTTCTGCGACATGGTCGGCTCAACCGAGATCGCCTCGCGCAGCGATCCCGAGGACATGCAGGAGATCCTCGCCCGCTTCCACAGCGCCTGCGCCGCGGCAGTCGAGCGCAATGGCGGCTACATCGTGCAGTACCTCGGCGATGGCCTGATGGCCCTCTTCGGCTATCCGCAGTCGCGAGAGAACGAGGCGGAGTGGGCGCTGCGCGCCGCGCTGGCCATCCGCCAGGCGGTCGCGCAGTCGGCCTCGCGGCGCGCCGTGCGCATCGGTGTCGCCACCGGGTTGGTGGTGATCGGCGACCTCAGCGACGGCGGCCTGCGCAACGAGCGTACGGTGGTCGGCGAGATCCCCAATCTCGCTGCGCGCTTCCAGGCGGTCGCCCAGCCGGGCGAGATCGTCTGCGGCGACATCACCCGCCGCCTCGCCGGCGCGCTCTTCGACTACGAGGCCTTGCCGCCGCAGAGCCTCAAGGGCTTCGCCACGCCGATCATCGCCTATCGCGTGCTCGACGAGCGGGCGGTCGAGAGCCGCTTCCAGGCGGTGCGGCAGAACAGCTACAGCCGCCTGATCGGCCGCGAGACGGAGATCGGCCTGCTGCTCGACCGCTGGGCCACCGCCTGCGAGGGCGAAGGCCAGGTGACCCTGATCGGCGGCGACCCCGGCATCGGCAAGTCCCGCCTGCTGCAGGCCTTCCTGCAGCAGGCGGAGCGGCGCGAACACCAGAGGGTGGTGCTGCAGTGCTCGCCGCCCTATCGCGACAGCGCGCTCTTTCCCGCGATCCGCCAGCTCGAGATGGCCGCGGGGCTGCGCAGCAGCGCGTCGGCGGCCGAGCGGCGGGCGCAACTGGCGCCGCTGCTGGCCGCACTGCCGGGGGCCGAGGCGCTGGCGCCGGCACTGCATCGACTCCTCGGCATCACCGATGCGGCGGACGAGAGCGACGAGTTGCCGGAGCGGGCGCGCCGGCGCAGCCTCGATGCCTGGGTCGAGTGGATCGCGCTGCTCGGCCGGCAGCAGCCGGTCCTGGTGGTGGTCGAGGATGCGCACTGGAGCGACCCCTCAACGCTGGAGCTGGTCGACCTGCTGGTGCAGCGGATCCCCAATCTGCCGGTCTTGCTGCTGGTCACCTACCGATTGGAGTTCGACTGCCCCTGGGCCCGTGTCAGCTATGCCACCTCGCTGAAGCTCAATCGGCTGAGCCGGGCACAGAGCCTGGTCCTCGTCGGCAGCGTCGCCGGCGGCCGGCCGCTGGCGCCCGAACTCGCCGGGCGCATCGTCGACAAGACCGACGGCATCCCGCTCTTCATCGAGGAGGTGGTGCGCTCGCTGCTCGAGAGCGGCGGCGAGCAGCCGGACGGCGGTGCCGGCCTGCCGGTGCGCGTGCCGGATTCCCTGACCGACACGCTGCTCTCCCGCCTCGACCGCGACAGCAATGCGAAGCGCGTCGCGCAGATCGCTTCGGTGATCGGCCGCGAGTTTCCGCTGTCGCTGCTCTCTGCCGTCAGCGACATGGAGCCTGGCGCCATCGAATCCGGCCTGGTGCGGCTGATCGAGTCTGGCCTGATCGCGCCGCTGGGCACGGCCGACCAGGAGGACGGCCGCTACCTCTTCAAGCATGGCCTGCTGCAGGAGGCGACCTACGACACGCTGCTGCTGCGCCGCCGCCGCAAGCTGCATCGGCGCATCGCCGAAACGCTGGAGGCCGGCTTCGAGGCGAGCGGCGAGAAGCGGCCCGAGATGGTGGCGCGGCACTACGAGGGCGCCGGCATTGCCGAACTGGCGGCACAGCGCTGGCTGGCGGCCGGGCAGCAGGCCCTGCAGCTCGGCTCCTATGGCGAGGCGCTGCAGCACCTCTCGGCCGGCCTGGCGGTGCTGCAGCATCTGCCAGAAGAGTCCGCGCGCCAGCGGCTCGAGCTTGCCCTGCAGATGGCGAAGGCGCAGGCCTTGCGCTCGGCGCGCTTCACCAACGGCGAGGAAGCGCTGGCCGCCTGCCAGCGGGCGCGGCTGCTGGCCGAGTCGCTCGGCGACGTCGGCCGCCAGGTCGAGGGACTGCGGCTCGAACTGGGCATCAACGTCAACCGCCCGGATGCCGACGGCATCGAGCGGGTCGCCAGCGAGTTCCGCCGCATCGCCGAGGAACACGACAATCGCATCGCCGAAGTCCTGGCCGAGCAGTCGGCTGGCTGCGTCGCCTTCCTGCGCGGCGCGCCGGCGGCGGCGGAGGTGCATCTGCGCGCCTCTCTGGAGGCGGCCGAGCGGGTAACCGACAAGGCGGCGCTGACAAACCTGCAGTTTCCCACCACGGCGCTCTGCTACCTGGCGATCTGCTGCGCCCTGCAGGGCCGTCTCGCGTCCGGCCGCCAGCTGGTCGCGCAGGCGGTCGGCGAGGCCAAGCTTCATTCTCGCTTCGCCATCTCGCTGGCCTGCACCAATGGCTTGATCTTCTGCCGCCTGATCGGCGAGGAGACGATGACGGCAGAGCTTCGCGGCCACCTGGAGGTGATCGCCGAGGCGCGCGGCGTCGCCTACTGGATCGGTCTCACCGCCTTCCACCAGGGCTTCGATCGGCTGCGGCTTGCCGCCGCCGCGCAGCCGGCCAAGCGGGAGGCGGGACCGGGTGACGGAGAGGTCGAGGCGAGCGTCGCGCTGATGCGTGGCGCCATCGCCACCTTCCGGGCCCAGGCGGTGGAGATCGAGATTCCCTTCTATCTCTCTCTTCTGGCCCAGGGTCTGATCCGCGCCGGACGGTCGCGCGAGGCGCTGGAGGTGCTGGAGGAAGCGGTCAGCACGGTACAGCGGACGCACGAGGTCTGGTGCCTGCCGGAGCTGCTGCGCCTGAAGGCGGAGGCCGTCGCCGCCGATGAAGCCGCCGCGGCAGAGACCCTGCTGCGCGAGGCGATCGCCACGGCGGCGGCCCAGGGCTCCCTGCTGCTGGAATTGCGGGCGACCGCCAGTCTCGCCCGCATCGCCACCGCCGGCAGCCGCATCGCCGCCGCGAAGCGCCTGGCGCAGCTCCGCGACATGCTGGAGCCGGGTTTCGACGGCCCCGACACCCTGGCGGCCGGGGCAGCCGGCGTGCTGGAGCCGGCGCCCGCATCGGGCTGAGGCTTCCGCTCCCCCCTCCGTGCCCGACGCATTGCCGAGCGCGCGCCGATCTGCAAGGAAGGGCGATACGATGATCGAACGAAGGGCGATGCGATGAATCAGGGACAGAGCGGCATGGATTTGAGCGGCCCCAGTTTCGGCCCGGCTTCCGGCGGCAAGCCGGCGCAGCTCGTCGTGCTGCTGCACGGCTGGGGTGCCAACGGCGACGACCTGATCGGCCTGGCGCCCTACTTCGCCCAGGGATTGCCGGACGCGCTCTTCCTCTCGCCCCATGCACCCTTTCCCTGCGAGGCCAATCCCGCCGGCCTGCAGTGGTTCAGCCTGACCGACCGCAGCCAGAGCGCCATGGTCGGCGGCGTGCGGCTTGCCGCGACGCTGGTCGAGAGCTACCTCGCCGAGCAGCAGGCGGCGCACGGCCTGACCGCGGCGCAGACCGCCCTGGTCGGCTTCTCCCAGGGCACCATGCTGTCGCTGCACCTGGCGCCGCGCCTGGCCGAGCCGCTGGCCGCGGTGGTCGGCTACTCCGGCGCGCTGCTCGGCAAGGAGCTGCTGGGCGAGGAGCTGAAGTCCAAGCCGCCGGTCCTGCTGGTGCATGGCGAGAGCGATCCGGTGGTGCCGGCCTCCGCCAGCCGGGACGCGGCGGAGGCCCTGCAGACGGCCGGTCTCGACTGCCGGCTGCTGCTGCGTCCGGGGCTACCGCACTCGATCGACCAGGTGGGCGTGCAGCAGGGCCTGCTGCAGCTGCGCCAGGGCTTCGGCATCGCCTGAGGCGGCCCCCGCCGCCGAAGCGTGCGGCGGGTGAAACCTTTGACCGGCGGCGCGCGTTGTCCCGGCGATGGACCGCTCGCTGCGCTGCCGCCCCCTACTGCCGCTCTGCCTTCTGCTGCTGGCCCTGCTGGCCGGCTGCGACGACTATCCGCGCGATCCCGAGGGTACGCTGGACCGCGTCCGCGGAGGCGTGCTGCGCGCCGGACTGGTCGAGCAACGGCCCTGGGCGGCGCGCGACGGCGAGCGGCTGGAGGGTGTCGAGGTCGCGCTGGTCGAGGCGCTGGCGGCCAGCCTCGGCGCCGAGGTGCGCTGGTCGCGCGACAGCGGGACCGCGGCCTTCGCGGCGCTGCAGGCCGGCGAACTCGACCTGCTGATCGGCGGCGTGACGGAGAGCGACCCCTGGGCCAGCGAGGTCGCCGCCACCCGCCCCTACCTGGTCTACGACCTGGTGATCGCCGCGCCGGCCGGAGCGCCGCCCGGCACCCTGCCGACGACGAAGCCGCGATGGCAACTGGGCGAGGACGAGGTCGTGCTGCAGCGCCTGGAGGAGCGGCGCCAGGTCTTCCTCCTGCCGCAAGGCGAGAATGCCTGGCTGATCGCGGTCGACCGCTTCCTGCGGGAGCGCGGCCCGCAGGCCTGGCAGGCGCTGCGGCAAGCGGCGGCGCAGCCATGAGGGTCCGCCCACCCTTCCGATGGCCGGAGGACAAGGCCCGCATCCGGCGCCGGGCGATCCGCCTGGAGTGGATCACCCTCGGCGCCATGGCGACGGTGGTCACGGCGATGTTCTTCACGGTCGGCAACTCGCAGGCCATGCGGACCGCCCTGATCGAGGACCTGCTGGGCTTCGTGCCGGCCATCGCCTTCCTGGTCGCCGCCCATGTCGAGCAGAAGCCGCCCAGCCGGCGCTTTCCGCTCGGCCACTACCGCGCGCTCTCCATCGCCTATCTGGTCGGCGCCACGGCGACCTGCGGGGTCGGACTGGTCCTGCTGTTCGACAGCGCCTCCAGCCTGCTGTCACAGACCCATCCGAGCATCGGCCAGGTGACGCTGTTCGGCGAGGACCTCTGGCTCGGCTGGCTGATGATCGCGGCGCTGCTCTACAGCGCCGTGCCCCCGGTGGTGCTCGGCCGCATGAAGCTGCCGCTGGCCAAGGCGATCCACGACAAGGTCCTGATCAGCGACGCCGCCATGCAGAAGGCCGACTGGATGACGGCCCTGGCCGGCATCCTCGGCATCGTCGGCATCGGCTTCGGCCTCTGGTGGGCCGACGCCGCGGCGGCGCTGGTGATCTCGCTCGATGTCGCGCGCGACGGCGGGCGGCACGTCTGGCGCGCCGTGAAGGATCTGGCGGACGAGATCCCCCGCACCGTCGATCGCGCCGAACCGCATCCGGCCATCGCCGCCGCGCGGCGGGCGGCGCTGGCCTGCGACTGGGTGGCCGAGGCCGAGGTCGAGCTGCGCGAGGAAGGGCACCTCATCACCGGCACGGTCTACGTCGTGCCGCGCCCCGGCAGCCGGCCGCTGCAGCATTTGGAGGAGCTGCGCGCGGCGCTCGCCGCTGCCGACTGGCGCCTCTACGAGACCGTGGTGGCGCTGCTGCCGCCGGAGAAGCCGGCGGCGCGCTCGTCGAGCGTGCCGCGGATCGGGTAGCCCTTCTCGCGCACGAAGGCGAGACCGCGCGCGATGCCGCCGAGATCCGGCCGGGCGAAGGGCGCGTTGGAGATATCGACGATCTGCAGCCGGCCCTCGGGGTTGACCACGAAGAGGCCCGGCTCGGCGAAGGGCCGGTCGGTTTCCTGCGGCGAACGCGGCTCGGAGACATAGAGGCCAAGCGTGCGCATCTGCGCCACCGAGAGGCCATAGCCGAGCGGCAGCGCGAGGCCCCACTCCTGCCGCGTCGCCTCGGCCTTCTCCTGCGGGTCGCCGGACACCACGACGATCTCGGTCTCCTGGCTCTCGAACGCGCCCTTCATCTCCTGCAGGCCGCCGAGGTACTTGCGGCAGAGCGGGCAGTGCTTGCCGCGGTAGACGACGACCAGCTGCCAGCGTCCGGGGCCGCCCAAGGTCACCTCGCCACCGCCGACGGCGGGCAGGACGATGGGGTCGAAGGTCGCTCCGGCGTGCGGCTTGCTCATGGTATCTCCTTTGGCGAGGGGCGTGCGTGCATCGGGGTCACAGATTGCGCCTTGCGCCGCGCGCATCAAGTCGTTCGCCGCGCGTCTCGCGGCAACGTGAGCCCCTGGACGGTCCAGGGAGCTGTGCCGGCAGGGCGCAGATCGCCGATGGATCGGCAGAGCGCGCGCCGCCGGCGCCGTGACAGGGCGATGAAGTTTTCCTGGGTCATCCGGCCCATATCTTGTGCCGACGCCGCCCCCTGGGCTAAAGAATGGCTGCCGAAGGGCGAGGGAAGACGCCTTTGACCTCCGAATGGGCGTCCGACCCGGCTCTGGCAGCCTGGCGAGGAGCTGGCGTCCCGTGGGAGCAATGGCCAACGGATTTCCCTCACTGGTGCTGAACGCGGACTATCGTCCGCTCAGCTATTTCCCGCTGTCGCTCTGGTGCTGGCAGGATTCGGTGAAGGCCGTCTTCCTCGACCGGGTGAATATCCTCTGCGAGTACGATCGTGTGGTGCGTTCGCCCTCCTTCGAGATGCGGCTGCCCTCGGTCATCGCGCTGAAGGAGTACGTGCCGGTGGAGCGCCGGCCGGCCTTCACCCGCTTCAACGTCTTCCTGCGCGACCGCTTCCAGTGCCAGTACTGCGGCCACGGGCTGCCGGCCGAGCAGCTCACCTTCGACCACGTGCAGCCGCGGTCGCGCGGCGGGCGCACCACCTGGGAGAACGTCGTCACCGCCTGCCAGTGCTGCAATCTGCGCAAGAGCAACCGCACGCCCAGGGAAAGCGGCATGCACCCGGCGAGGCGGGCGGCGCAGCCGACCACCTTCCAACTGCAGGAGAATGGGCGGGCTTTCCCGCCCAATTTTCTGCATCAGTCCTGGGGCGACTTTCTCTACTGGGACAGCGAGCTGGAGAGCTGAGGCGCCAGCGCCTCCGCCTGCCGCATGTCGCTGTTCGTCATCGCCCTGCCACGCCTCGCTGCCGCCGACGCCCGCCGCATCGAGGCCTTGCGCCAACGCTGGGATCCGCAGGCGGCCTTGCTGCCGGCCCACGTCACCCTGGTCTTCGCCCGCCCCGACGGCGAGCGCGAGTCCTTGCAGGCGCGCTTGTGCGCCCTGGCAGCCCGCGTCGCCGCCTTCCCGCTGCGGCTGGCCGGCAGCCAGGTGGTCGAGAGCGGGCCGAGCCCGGCATTCTATCGCTACCTGCTCCCGCAGGAGGGCGCGGCGACCCTGCGGGCGTTGCACGGCGCCCTGAACAGCGAGCCGCTGGCCGATTTCCAGCCGCACGTGACGCTCGGCCGCTTCGCCGACCGCACGGTCGCGGAGGCCGGCCACGCCGACGCGGCGGCGATTGCGGCCGACGCCATGATCGAGGCCCTGCGGCTGGAGCGGCTGCAGGACGGCACGCTCACCTGCCTGGCGGAGTACCCGCTGACCGGCAGCGCCGCGGCCTGATGGCGGGCGGCGGGCTGGCCGCCGGCACGCCGATGGCCTAAGGCTGGGCCGGCGGGCAGACACGAGAGGAGTGGTGAGATGAGCGAACTGCAGGGCAAGGCCGCGGTGGTCACCGGGGCCAGCCGGGGAATCGGTGCCGCCGTGGCGCGCGAACTGGCGCGCTTGGGCGTCGGTGTCGTCCTGGCGGCCAGGACGCTGGGCGAAAGCGAAACCGTTGCGGCGGAGATCCGCCAGGCCGGCGGGCGGGCCGAGGCGCTGGCCTGCGACGTCGCCCGCTACGAGCAGGTCGCAGCGGCGGCGGAGCGATGCCGCGCCCTCTACGGCAGCCTCGACATCCTGGTGAACAACGCCGGCGTCATCGAGCCGATCGCGCCGCTGGCCGAGTCCGACCCGGCGCTCTGGGGCCAGGCCATCGATATCAACGTCAAGGGCGTCTACCACGGCCTGCGGGCGGCAGTTCCCCTGATGCTGGAGCAGGGCGGCGGTACGGTGGTCAACATCAGCTCCGGCGCCGCGACCAGCGCGCTGGAGGGCTGGAGCCACTACTGCAGCAGCAAGGCCGCGGTGCTGATGCTGACCCGCTGCGTCCACAAGGAGTACGCGGCCCAGGGCATCAAGGTCGTGGGCCTCAGCCCCGGCACGGTGGCGACCGACATGCAGCGGGCGATCAAGGCCTCCGGCGTCAATCCGGTGAGCCAGCTCGACTGGTCGGCGCACATTCCGCCCGACTGGCCGGCGAAGGCCGTCGCCTGGCTCTGCACGCCGGCGGCGGACGACCTCGCCGGCGACGACGTCGCGCTGCGCAGCGAGGAGATCCGCCGGCGCATCGGCCTGACCTGAGCGCGGCCGCCGGCACCGTCTCGCCACATTCCCTTCCCAACTGGCATCTCAAAGCCACAACGCGGGAAAGGGACATGTACCGCCGTAGCCTGCTGTTCTTCGCGCCGCTGTTCGCCGCCCTGGCGCTCGGGCCGGCCCTGGCGCACCTCCTGGCGCTGCCAAACAAGCTCGGGCTGGAGCGCGATGCCTACTTCACCGTGCAGCAGATCTATCGCGGCTGGGCCTTGCTGGGGGCCGTGGTCTTCGCCGCCCTGGCGACGAGCTTCGCGCTCACCTGCACGCTCTACCGCCAGGGCCGGGCCTTCGTCTTCGCGCTGCTGGGGTTCCTGTCGCTCTGCCTGACGCAGGCGATCTTCTGGAGCTTCACCTATCCGGCCAACCGCGACACCGAGAACTGGACCGTGCCGCCGGCCGATTGGCAGAGCCTCCGGCTGCAGTGGGAGTGGTCGCACGCCGCCAGCGCGCTGCTGAACCTGCTCGCGGTGATCCTGCTGTTGCTGGCGGTCCTGGCGCCGCGGCGCGACACGCCACCCTAGCGGCCGGGCGGCGCGAACGCGCGTGCCCTGGGCGCTTTTGCACCAGCCGCCGGCCGGCCCCCGCCCCTAGAGTGCGCGGTCAGACACCGGGAGGGCGCGGGCATTGGGATTTCTGCAGGCGGTACGCTCCTGCTGGGCGCTCTTTCTCGGCTTCGGGATCATGGCGGTCAGTCACGGGCTGCTCGGCTCGCTGATCGGCGTGCGGCTCTCGATCGCCGGCTACAGCACCGGCACCGCCGGCCTGGTGACCGCCGGCTTCTTCCTCGGCATCGTGCTGGCGGCGCTGGCGGCGCCGCGCCTGATCGAGCGGGTGGGCCACGTGCGGGTCTTCGCCGCCATGGCGGCGCTGGCCGCCGTCGCCTCGCTGCTGCACTCGCTCTGGGTCGAGCCCTGGTTCTGGTTCGCGCTGAGGACCATCACCGGCTTCGCCTCGACCTCGCTCTACATCGTCACCGAGAGCTGGGTGAACGCGCGCGCCGAGAACGCCTATCGCGGCCGGCTGCTGTCGGTCTACATGCTGGTCTGGCTGCTCGCCATGGCCGGCGGCCAGCTCGCCATCGACGCCGCCGACCCGGCGGGCCACCTGCTCTTCCTCTTCGGCGCGATCGGCTATGCGCTGGCGGTGGTGCCGCTGGCTCTGGCGACCAGCGCGGCGCCGGAGTACGCCTCGCCGAAGCGGGTCTCGCTGTCGGTACTCTGGAAGGTCTCGCCGCTGGCGGTGGTCTCGGCGGCGATGGTCGGCATGATCCACGGCGCCCTGGTCGGCATGGCCTCGGTCTATGCCAAGGCGGCCGGCTACGCAACCGCCGAGGTCGCCTGGCTGACGGCCGCGATCTATCTCGGCGGCATCGTCCTGCAGGTCCCGATCGGCCGCCTTTCGGACCGGCTGGAGCGGCGGCTCGTGCTGGCCGCCGTCGCCTTCGCCGCCGCCGCCATGGCCGGGCTGGCGCTGCTGCTCGGGCAGGCGGACTACTGGCTGCTGGTCGGCGCCATCGCCCTGCTCGGCGGCCTCGCGCTGCCGCTCTACTCGCTCTGCCTGGCGCTGGCCAACGACCGCCTGTCGCAGCAGGAGATGGTCGGCGCCAGCGCGACGATCTATCTCCTGGTCGGCGTCGGCGCCGCCGGCGGACCGCCGGTCGCCGGTTACATGATGCAGCTGCTGGGGGCCTGGGCCTTCTTCCTCTACCTGGCGGTGCTGCTGGTCGCCATGGGCCTCTTCGCGCTCTACCGCCGCCGCGTCACCGCACCGCCGATCGAGACCATGACGACGCTGCCGACGGCGCCGATGGTGCCGCCGCCCCTGCTGATCGAGGAGGAGAGCGCCGATCAGCGCGGCAGCAGCACCGTGTAGTCGAGATCGAGGATGACCGCCGAGTCGCGCTTGCCGTCCGGGCCCTTGTCGGGGAAGTCGGCGCAGGGCCGGTCCTTGGTGGCCACCGTGCGCAGGCGCAGCGCGCCGAGGTCGCCGCGGCCCGGGACCTCCAGCCGCTCGAGCACCTCGCTCCAGCCATAGACCGTGTCGCCGGCGAAGAGCGGCGCGCTGTGGCTGCCGCCGTTGAGGGCCACGACCTTCACCGCGTTGGCCAGGCCATTGAAGCTGAGCGCGCGCGCCAGCGAGATGACATGGCCACCGTAGATCAGGCGGCGGCCGAAGCGGCCCTGGCCCTCGACATGCTGGTTGAAGTGGACCCGGGCGCTGTTCTGATAGAGGCGGGTCGCCAGCATGTGCTCGGCCTCCTCCACCGTCATGCCGTCGAGGTGGTCGATGCGCTCGCCCACGGCGTAGTCGCCCCAGCGATGCGGCTCGCCGGACAGCGTGAAGTCGAAGGCGGCGAAGTCGAGGCCCGAGGGCACCGCGAGGTCCTCGGCGGCGAGCGCGGGCTTCGTCTCCGGCACCACCGGCTCGGGCGCCGCCGCCGCCGGGTCGCGCTTGCGCACCAGCACCCAGCGCACCCAGCTCAGCACCGTCTCGCCGCGCTGGTTGGTCGCGGTGGAGCGGACGTAGACCACGCCGCTGTCGCCGGCCGAGGTCTGCTTCAGGCCGATCACCTCGCTGCGGGCGCTGACGCTATCGCCGGGGAAGAGCGGCACGCCGAAGCGCCCCTCGGCATAGCCCAGGTTGGCGACGGCATTCAGCGAGACGTCGGGCACGGTCTTGCCGAAGCAGAGGTGGAACGCCAGCCAGTCGTCCAGCGGCGCGGCCGGCAGCCCGCAGGCGCGCGCGAAGTCGTCGGAGGACTGCAGCGCGAAGCGGCTGCCGTAGAGCGCCTGATAGAGCGCCCGCTCGCCCTCGGTCGCGGTGCGCGGCGTGGCGTGGCGCAGGACCTGCCCGAGGCGGAAGTCCTCGAAGAAGTTGCCCGACCGGGTCTTGCTCATGCGCGGCTCCCCTCATGCTGCACCGCAAGAGAAAGCAGAGGGAGCCGCCGCGAGTCCAGCGGTTAGCGCGCGGCCCGCCAAGGAAAAGGCCCCCGTCCAATCCTGGACGGGGGCCCCTTCGCGTGGCGATCGCACGGCCTTGGTCCCGGCAATCCGGCCGGGAGGGGAGGCCGTCGCGCGGGCTACTCGGCCGGAGCTTCCTCGCTGGCCTTCGCCTCGAGGTCCTCGCCGGTGGCCTGATCGACGCGCTTCATCGAGAGCTTCACCTTGCCGCGGTCGTCCATGCCGATGCACTTCACCTTCACCTCGTCGCCCTCGTTGACGACGTCGGAGACCTGGGCGACCCGCTTGGGGGCCAGTTCGGAGATGTGCACCAGGCCGTCGCGCGGGCCCAGGAAGTTCACGAAGGCGCCGAACTCGACGACCTTCACCACCTTGCCGTTGTAGATCGCGCCGATCTCCGGCTCGGCGACGATGGAGCGGATCCAGTCGATCGCCTTCTGCGCCGACTCGGCCTGCACCGCCGCCACCTTGATGGTGCCGTCGTCCTCGATGTCGATCTTCGCGCCGGTGACCTCGGTGATCTCGCGGATCACCTTGCCGCCGGTGCCGATCACTTCGCGGATCTTGTCCTTCGGGATGGTGATGACGGTGATGCGCGGCGCGTTGTCCGAAACGGTGGAACGCGCGTTGTTCAGCGCCTTGGCCATCTCGCCCAGGATGTGCAGACGGCCGTCGCGGGCCTGCGCCAGCGCGGTCTTCATGATGTCCGGGGTGATCGAGGTGATCTTGATGTCCATCTGCAGCGAGGTCACGCCGATCTCGGTGCCGGCCACCTTGAAGTCCATGTCGCCCAGGTGGTCCTCGTCGCCGAGGATGTCGGACAGCACCGCGACGCCGTCATCCTCCTTGATCAGGCCCATGGCGATGCCGGCGCAGGGCTGCGTCAGCGGAACGCCGGCGTCCATCAGCGACAGCGAGGTGCCGCAGACCGTGGCCATCGAGGAGGAGCCGTTCGACTCGGTGATCTCGGAGACCACGCGCATCGTGTAGGGGAAGTCCTCCTTCTTCGGCAGCAGCGGACGGATCGCCCGCCAGGCCAGCTTGCCGTGGCCGATCTCGCGACGGCCGGGCGAGCCCATGCGGCCCGCCTCGCCGACCGAGTAGGGAGGGAAGTTGTAGTGCAGCAGGAAGTGCTCCCGGTACTCGCGGTCGAGCGCGTCGATGATCTGCTCGTCCTGGCCGGTGCCCAGCGTCGAGACCACCAGCGCCTGGGTCTCGCCGCGGGTGAAGAGCGCCGAGCCATGCGTCAGCGGCAGCACGCCGACCTGGCAGTCGATGCTGCGGACCTGCGTGGTCGAGCGGCCGTCGATGCGCTTGCCGGTCTTCAGGATGTTGCCGCGCACGACGTCGGCCTCGAGGTGCTTGAAGACGCCGCCGGCGACCGCCAGCTTCGCGTCCTGCTCGGCGAGGAGCGCCATGGCCTCCTGCTTCACCGCAGCGACGTTGGCCTGGCGCTGCATCTTGTCGGGCTCGGCATAGGCGGTGGCGAGCTTGCCGGCGACCTTGTCCTTGAAGAGCGCCTCGACCTCGGCGACCTCGGCCGGCACCGGCGTCAGCTCGCGCGGCTCCTTCGCCGCCATCTCGGCGAGGTCGATGATCGCGTCGATCACCGCCTGCATCTGCTCGTGGCCATAGACCACGGCGCCCAGCATCACCTCCTCGGAGAGCTGCTGCGCCTCGGACTCGACCATCAGCACGCCTTCCTGCGTACCGGCCAGCACCAGGTCGAGATCGCTCTCCTCCAGCTCGGCGGTGGTCGGGTTCAGCAGGTACTGGCCGTCCTTGTAGCCGACCCGCGCCGCGGCGATCGGGCCGAGGAAGGGCAGGCCGGAGATGGTCAGCGCCGCGGAGGCGCCGATCATGGCGATGACGTCGGGATCGTTCTCCAGGTCGTGGCTCAGCACGGTGGCGACGATCTGCGTCTCGTTGCGGTAGGACTTGTGGAACAGCGGGCGGATCGGCCGGTCGATGAGACGCGAGGTCAGCGTCTCCTTCTCGGTGGGCCGGCCTTCGCGCTTGAAGAAGCCGCCGGGGATCTTGCCCGCGGCGAAGGTCTTCTCCTGATAGTTGACGGTGAGCGGGAAGAAGTCGATGCCGACGCGGGGCTGCTTGGCGCCGACCGCGGTGCAGAGCACCACGGTGTTGCCATAGGTGGCGAGCACGGCGCCATCAGCCTGGCGGGCGATTCGGCCGGTCTCGAGCGTCAGGCGGCGGCCGCCCCACTCGATCTCCTTCTTGTAGACCTTGAACATCTTTCGGTTTCCTTCCGACAATCAGACTAGGGCCGGCGGGCGATTGCCGGACCCAAGCAAACGGCGACGGGCGGCGGGGCAGATCCTGCCCCGTCGTTCCGCCGCTTGCTTCGGCCCGGCAATGCGTGGCGGCGCGCCGACCCGGTCGCGCCGCCCTGCACGTCGTTCGTTTCGTAGCTTTGGCGCACCGCGTTCAGCGGCGCAGACCAAGACGCTGGATGATCGTATCGTAGCGCGCCTTGTCCTTGGCCTTCACATAGTCGAGCAGGCGACGACGCTGCCCGACCATGACCAGCAGCCCGCGACGCGAGTGGAAGTCCTTCTTGTGCGACTTCAGATGCTCGGTCAGGTTGCCGATGCGCTCGGAAAGGATGGCGATCTGCACTTCCGGAGACCCGGTGTCGCCTTCCTTGTTGGCATATTCTGTAATGAGCGCCTGCTTGCGCTCCGCCGTAATCGACATCGTCCTCTTCCTTTCGTTCTAGAGGTTCAGGACGCGGATTGGATGCACCTCGCCCGCTTCATAGCGTGCGAGCGCGACGAGCTTGCCGCCCGCCGTGGCGCAGACGAGGGAGCCTTGTTCGAGGTTCCTTAGTCGGTCTCGATGCACGCGGGCCATCAACGAGATGGCCTGGCCGCATCTGAGGCGCCGTGCCTCCGCTTCCGTCAGGGCCAATGCCGGGATGTCGTCCAGCGCGGTCTCGACAGGAAGCAGCCGCTCCATGAGCGCGGGACCATGCCCCAAGGCCTCGAGGCTGTCCAGCGAAATTGCATCGGCCTCCAGGAAGGGGCCGACCGAGGTCCGGCGCAGCGCGACGATATGCGCGCAGCCGCCCAGCGCCTTGCCCAGATCGCGGGCCAGGGCGCGCATGTAGGCGCCTTTGCCGCAGCCGACGGCGAAGATGGCGTGGTCCGGGTCGGGCTGCTCCAGCAGCTCCAGCCGGTCGATCCGCACCCGCCGGGCGGTGAGCTCGACAACCTCGTCGGCGCGCGCCAGGTCATAGGCACGCTGCCCCTCGATCTTCACCGCCGAGAATTTCGGCGGCACCTGCTCGATCTCGCCGACGAAGCCGGGCAGGACCGCCTCGATGGCGGCGCGGTCGGGGCGCACCGGGCTCTCCTCCACCACCGGGCCCTCGGCATCGTCGGTGGTGGTCGCCTGGCCCCAGCGCAGGGTGAAGCGGTAGGTCTTGGCGCCGTCCATGGCATAGGCCACCGTCTTGGTGGCCTCGCCGAGCGCCACCGGCAGCACGCCGGAGGCCAGCGGGTCGAGCGTGCCGCCGTGGCCGACCTTCTGCGCCTCGTAGAGCCGGCGCACGCGGCCGACCACCTGGGTCGAGGTCAGGCCGAGCGGCTTGTCGATCGCCAGCCAGCCGTTGACCGGCTTGCCGCCCTTACGCCGGGCCATCGTCGTCCTCCCGCCCGCCCGGCGAGCCATCGTTCTCGTCGTCCGCGCCGTCGCCCGGCGCGGCGATGTCGCCGGCCACCTTGGGATGACGCAGCAGGCTCTCGATGCGGCTAGCGGCCTCGAAGGACCGGTCGGCGGCGAAGGAGATCCGTGGCGCCACCCGCAGGTCCAGTTCGCCCGCCAGCAGGTGGCGCAGATAGCCGGAGGCGTGGTTCAGCGCCTTGACCACCGCGTCGATCGCGCCGCCACCCAGCGGGGTCACGAAGGCGGTCGCGTTGGTCAGGTCGGGCGAAACCTTCACCTCGGTGACCGTGACCGCCAGGCCGTCGAGCGCCGGGTCGTTCAGGGTCTCGCGCTCGAACAGCAGCGCCAGGCGGTGGCGCAGCTCCTCGCCGACGCGTAGCTGGCGTTGGCTGGGCGCGCGGCTTTTCCCGCCGCCGGACGCTGCACGCCCGCCGCCCTTGCCCCCGGTCCGATGGCCGGAGGGCCGCCTCTCATCACCGCGCTTCGCCACTCTTGCGCTCCTGCCGACCGGCCGATGGCCCCGCCCCTAGAGGCCGCGGGCGATCTGCTCGACCTCGTAGCACTCGATGCGGTCGCCGACCTTGATGTCGCTGTAGTTCTCGAAGGCCATGCCGCACTCGTAGCCCTGCTGGACCTCGCGGACCTCGTCCTTGAAGCGGCGCAGCGTCTTCAGCGTGCCGTCGTGGATCACCACGTTGTCGCGCAGCAGGCGCACCTTGGCGCCGCGCTTGACCTGGCCCTCGGTGATCATGCAGCCGGCGACCTTGCCGACGCGGGTGATGTCGAAGACCTCGCGGATCTCGGCGTAGCCGAGGAACTTCTCGCGCGCTTCCGGTGCCAGCATGCCGACGAGCAGCGCCTTCATGTCGTCCACCACCTCGTAGATGATCGAGTAGTAGCGGATGTCGACGCTGTCGCGCCGCGACTGCTCGCGGGCCTGCGGGTTGGCACGGACGTTGAAGCCGATCAGCAGCGCGCCCGCGGCGCCCGCCAGCGTCACGTCGGACTCGTTGATGGCGCCGACGGCGGCATGCAGGACCTGCACCCGCACCTCGTCGTTGCCGATCTTCTCCAGCGCGCCGACGATCGCCTCCATCGAACCGTGGACGTCGGACTTGATGACCACCGGCATGGCCTGGGCCTCGCCCTCGCGGATGCGCGAGAGCATCTGCTCCAGCGTGCCGCGCCCCTGGGCCGCCAGCCCCTTCTCGCGGGCAACCTGCTGACGGAAATCGACGACCTCGCGGGCGCGGGCCTCGTTCTCCACCACGATCAGGTCGTCGCCGGCGACCGGCGTGCCCTGCAGGCCGAGAACCTCGACCGGCACCGAGGGGCCGGCGGAGGGCACCTGCTCGCCGC
The DNA here is from genome assembly GCA_942492185.1 of uncultured Alphaproteobacteria bacterium. Classification (GTDB taxonomy): domain Bacteria; phylum Pseudomonadota; class Alphaproteobacteria; order Kiloniellales; family JACOMY01; genus CALOEA01. Next base: position 105,745 of record CALOEA010000026.1, on the reverse strand, counting down.
GGTCGTTGACCAGCGCGCGCACGCGGCCCCACTCGGAACCGGCGATGAAGATGTCGCCGACCTTCAGCGTGCCCTTGCGCACCAGCACCGTGGCGACCGAGCCGCGGCCCTTCTCGACCTTGGCCTCGACCACGCTGCCTTCCGCCGGGCGGTCCGGGTTGGCCTTCAGATCGGCCAGTTCGGCCTGCAGGAGGATCGCCTCCTCCAGCTTGTCGAGCCCCATGCCGGTCTTCGCCGAGACCTCGATGGCCAGCACCTCGCCGCCCATGTCCTCGGTCACCAGCTCGTGGCTCAGCAGCGCCTGCCGCACCTTCTGCGAATTGGCCTCCGGCCGGTCCATCTTGTTGATCGCGACGATGATCGGCACGCCGGCGGCGCGGGCGTGATTGATCGCCTCCACCGTCTGCTCCTTGATGCCGTCGTCGCCGGCCACCACCAGCACCACGATGTCGGTCACCGTCGCGCCGCGCTGGCGCATCGCGGTGAAGGCGGCATGGCCCGGGGTGTCGATGAAGGTGATCTTGGCGCCGTTCGGCGCCTGCACCTGATAGGCACCGATGTGCTGCGTGATGCCGCCGGCCTCGCCGGCCACGACGTTGGTCTTGCGCAGCGCGTCGAGCAGCGAGGTCTTGCCGTGGTCGACGTGGCCCATGATGGTCACGATCGGCGGGCGCGGCTGCTGGTCGCCGCCGTCGTCCTCGACCTCCTGGCGCAGCCCGACCTCGACGTCGGCCGCGGACACGCGCTTGATGCGATGCCCGAACTCCGAGACCACGAACTCGGCGGTGTCGGCATCGATCACCTGATTGATCGTCGCCATCACGCCGAGGCGCATCAGCGTCTTCACCACCTCGGCGCCGCGCTCGGCCATACGATTGGCCAGCTCCTGGACGCTGATGGTCTCCGGCACAACAACTTCACGCACGACTTTCCCCGGTATCTGATGCTGGTTCTGGGCCTGCATGGCCTTGAGTTTCTCGCGCTGGCGGCGGACCGAGGCGAGCGAGCGCTGCTTCTCCTCCTCGCTCTCGCTGTCGAGCGCCTGCGAGATCGTGAGCTTGCCCTGGCGGCGCCGCGGCTCGTCGCGGTTGCGGCTGGTCGCCACCTTGGCCGGGGCCTTCTTGGCCTTCTTGATGCGCCCGCCGAGTTCGTCGAGTTCGCCCTCGACGCCCTCGGTCTCCGGACCGCCGGCGATGGCGGACGGCGCGGCAACCTCCTCGGCCGGCGGCGGGCTGCTGCTGGCGGGGGCTTCCTTGCTCTTGCGGGCGGCGGCGTCCTCGGCCTCCAGCTGGCGGCCGGCCTCCTCTTCCTTGCGGCGACGCTCGGCGGCTTCCTGCTCCAGCTTGTTGGCCTCGGCCTCGGCCTCCTTGCGGCGCTTCTCCTCCTCGGCGCGCCGCTTGGCCTCCTCGGCCTCCTCGATACGGCGCTGCTCGGCACGGCGGCGCGCCTCCTCGACCGCCCGCGTGCGGGTCTGCCGCTCGGTGTCGGTCAGGTTGTCCTGCTGTGCCGGCGTCAGGACCGGCAGTTCGGCGACCTCGGCAGCCGCCTCGGCGGCGGCGGCGGCGGCGGCCGCGGCGGCCTCCACCTTGGGATCGGCCTTCTCTTCCTCGCGCAGCTCGGTCATGCGGCCGCCGGCGCCAGGCGCGAAGGTGCGCTTCTTCTTCACCTCGACCGTGACGGTCTTGGTGCGGCCATGGCTGAAGGACTGGCGGACCTGGCCGGTCTCCACCGTCTTCTTCAGCTCGAGCTTGCCGGGGCGCAGCTTCAGCGGTGTCTTTTCGGTCTCGTTCGTCATGCTTCTCGTCTCACCTCTCCACCGCGCCGGGGCGGCGGTCCTGCGATTCTGTTTCTTCGTCGCCAGCGTTCAGGCGAATGACCCTGTTCGCGGCCTGCAACAGGGCGGCCGCGAGCCCGCCCGCCGTGATGGCCACATGCACCGCGTGCTCGCGCCCCAGGGCGCGTCCCAGTTCGACGGCCTCGAGGACCGCCAGGATGGGAGCCGTCGGCGCGCAGTGGGCAAGCAGAGCGGCCAACCTGTCGCGACCGCCGGCCGCGCCATCCGTGGCCTCGAACAGCAAAACGACGCGCCCGCGCTCGATCGCCGTCTTCACCTTGTCGAAACCGGCGACGGCCGATCCGGCGCGGCGCGCCAACCCCAGGAGGTCCAGAAGGCGGCGCCGTTCCAGCTCCGCCACACGCTCCCGCAGATCGTCGGGAACCTTGACCTTGGCCCGGGCCGCCTTTGAGAAGAGGCCCCGGCTCAAGGCGCGGCGGATCATAGCGGGGTCCGGTTGCAACCACAATCCGCGTCCCGGCAGCTTGCCGCCGAGGTCCGGCAGCAGCTCGCCGTCGGGCGAAACCACGAAGCGCAGCAGGCCCTCCTTGGGCAGGATCTCGCCGGAGGCAATGCAGCGCCGGAGCGGTCCACGCTCCAGAGTCGCGTCGTCCGGCTCCACGGTCGCCTCGACCGTCGCCAGCTCCTCGCCTCCCTGCGTTTCGTCCGCCACCAGCAATGACCGCTCCAATACCGTTTCGACCGCTCGTTCCCTGTCCGCCGATCCCGCCGCCGTGCCCGGCTAGCCGGCGCTCTCCTCGTCGGCCGCCGCGGCCGCGGGCGCTTCGCCCCCGTCCGCCGCGCCCCCGTCCGCCGCGCCGTCGGTCGCCTCGCCGTCGGTCGCTGCGGCGGCTTCCGCCGGGGCTTCTTCGCCCTCGAACCAGTGCGCGCGGGCGGCCATGATGACCGCATTGGCTTCGTCGGCATCGAGCGCGTCCTCGCCGACCAGCTCGATCAGCTCGTCGCTCGCCAGGTCGGCCAGGTCGTCGAGGGTCTTGATACCCTTCTCGCCGAGCGCCACCACCAGCGCCGGGGTCAGGCCCTGCACGCCGGCCAGGGCGTCGTCGACACCCAGTTCGACGCGGCGCTCGTCGAGCTTCTTGGCCTGCTCCTCGAGCCAGCCCTGCGCCCGCAGCCGCAACTCGTCGGCGACCTCCTCGTCGAAGCCCTCGATCTCCGCCAGTTCCTCGACCGGAACGAAGGCCACCTGCTCGACCGAGGTGAAACCCTCCGTCACCAGGAGATGGGCAATGACGTCGTCGACGTCCAGTGCCTCGATGAAGAGCTGCGAACGGCGCTGGAAGTCCTCCTGCCGGCGCCGGCTCTCCTCCTCCTCGGTCATGATGTCGATATGCCAGCCGGTGAGCTGCGAGGCGAGGCGCACATTCTGGCCGCGGCGCCCAATGGCGAGCGAAAGCTGCTCGTTCGGCACCACCACCTCGATACGGCCGCTCTCCTCGTCCAGCACCACCTTGCTGACCTCGGCCGGGGCCAGGGCATTCACCACGAAGGTGGCGGTGTCCGGCGACCAGGGAATGATGTCGATCTTCTCGCCCTGCAGCTCCTGCACCACCGCCTGGACGCGGCTGCCGCGCATGCCGACGCAGGCGCCGACCGGGTCGATCGAGCTGTCCTTGGAGACCACGCCGATCTTCGCGCGGCTGCCGGGGTCGCGGGCCACCGACTTGATCTCGATGATGTTGTCGTAGATCTCCGGCACCTCCTGCTTGAACAGCAGGGCCATGAACTGCGGATGGCTGCGCGAGAGGAAGATCTGCGGGCCGCGCGGCTCGGGGCGCACATCGACGATGTAGGCGAGCACGCGGTCGCCGGTGCGGAAGGCCTCGCGCGGCAGCGTCTCGTCGCGCCGCAGCATGGCCTCGGCGCGGCCCAGGTCCACCGTCACGTTGCCAAACTCGACGCGCTTGACGATGCCGTTGACGATCTCGCCGGCGCGGTCCTTGAACTCGTCGAACTGGCGGGTGCGCTCGGCCTCGCGGACCTTCTGCACGATCACCTGCTTGGCGGTCTGCGCGGCGATGCGGCCGAGGTCGATCGGCGGCAGGCTGTCGGTGATGAAGTCGCCGACCCGCAGGGCCGGGTCGATCGACTGCGCGTCGCGCAACGCGATCTGCGCCATGTCGTTCTCGACCTCTTCCGGGCCCATCACCACCTCGCGGAAACGCGCCAGCTTTATCTCGCCGGTCTTGCGGTCGATGGTGGCGCGGATGTCGTGCTCGTGGCCGTACTTGGCGCGACCGGCCTTGCCGATCGCCTGCTCCATCGCCTCCAGCACCTCGTCGCGTTCGATCCCCTTGTCGCGGGCTACGGCGTCGGCCACCTGCAGCAGCTCGGTGCGCGCCAGAGTAAAGGCTTCCATGACAGCGTCTTCCTTCAGCTCTCGTCGCCGCCATGAACGGCGGTCGGTTTCTTCAAATAGGCGGCCATCAGCTCGTCGGTAATGACCAGCTTGGCCTTGGCGATTGCGACGAAGGGCAGCGCCACCTCGCCGACTTCGGCCCGATCGTCGGCGAGCCGCACATTGCTTCCCTCGACGCCCAGCAGCTTGCCGATGAAGCGGCGCCGCTCGACGACCGGTTCGCTGGTCTCCAGCTTGGCTTGGAACCCCTTCCAGCGCTCGAAGTCGCCCAGCCGCGTCAGCGGCCGGTCGAGCCCCGGCGAGGAGACCTCAAGCACATAGGCGCCGGCCACCGGGTCCTCGACGTCCAGCACCGCCTCGACGGCACGGCTGGCACGGGCGCAGTCCTCGACGCTGAGCGGCGAGTCGTCCGCCCGTTCGATCATGAGTTGCAGCCTCGGCTTGCGGTCGCCGCTCAGCAGCACCCGCACCACCGACAGCCCGAGATCGGACAGCGTCGGCGTGATGACACGCTCGATATCCGCCGCCTTGCCGACACTCGTCTTGCGCAGGTCCGACCCCTGAAGGTCACTCTGGCCCTGGCTTTCCGTCACGCCTTGCTCCACCGCTGACCGGCCGTCCCCGCCGGAGCGGAGGATCCCGGAAACAAAAAATGGCGGGCCCGTGGACCCACCATCTCAGATTTGATCCGACCGTTAGACCGGACCCTATGGCAGCGCCTATCTACGCTCGCGCCCCGCAAGATGCAAGGCCTAAGCGGCGGGCCGGAGCGCCGGCCCGGCCCCGGCCGGCGGCTTGTGCCCCGACATCTTCGCGCTTGGCCGCGGGGCCGGGCAGGCCGTAAGACTCCGCGGTCATGGACAGCCTTCCGCCCCTGCCGGCCCCGATCCGGCCCGCCGCCGCCGAGCTGCCGACCTCCGGCATCCACGAGGTCTTCATGCTGGGCTACGGCAAGCCCGGCCTGATCCCCCTGTGGGTCGGCGAGGGCGATCAGCCGACGCCGGCCTTCATCGGCCGCGCCGCGACCCAGGCGCTGGAGGCGGGCAAGACCTTCTACAACCCCAAGCGCGGCATCCCGGAACTGCGCGACGCCATCGCCGGCTACGAGAGCGCGCTGCACGGCCGGCCGATCGGTGCGGAGCGGGTGACGGTCACCTCCTCGGGCATGACCGGCCTGGTCACGCTGATGCAGGCCCTGATCGCGCCGGGCGACGAGGTGGTGGTGATCTCGCCGGTCTGGCCGAACATCGTCGCCGCCGTGCAGCTTGCCGGCGGCCAGGTGGTGCCGGTAACCCTCGATCCGCGCCCGGAGGGCGGCTTCGCGCTCGACCTCGACAAGGTCGAAAGCGCCTTCGGGCCGCGCACCCGCGCGCTCTTCTGCGCCTCGCCGGGCAATCCGACCGGCTGGGTGGCGCGCGGCGAGGAGCAGGCGGCGCTGCTCGGTCTCTGCCGCCGGCAGCGGGCCTGGTACCTGGCCGACGAGGTCTATGTGCGCTTCGACTATCGGCCGGGCAGCCGGGCCACGCCCTCCTGCCTCGACATCGCGGCGCCGGACGACCCGCTGATCGTGGTCAATTCCTTCTCCAAGGCCTGGGCGATGACCGGCTGGCGGCTGGGCTGGCTGCTGCATCCCGCCGCCCTCGGCCCGACGCTGGAGAAGCTGACCGAGTTCACCACCTCCGGCGCACCGCATTTCCTGCAGTACGGCGCCCTGGCGGCGATCCGCGAGGGCGAGGGCTTCGTCGCCGAGATCGTCGAGCGCTGCCGCCAGTCGGGCGAGATCGCCTACCAGGCGCTGGCCGGCCTGCCGCGGGTAAGGCTGGCCCGTCCGGAAGGAGCCTTCTACGCCTTCTTCGCACTCGACGGCATGGACGACAGCCTGGGGACCGCCAAGCGCCTGCTGCAGGAGGCCAATGTCGGCCTGGCGCCGGGCAGCGCCTTCGGACCTGGCGGCGAGGGCCACCTGCGGCTCTGCTTCGCCGCCTCGCCGGCCCTGGTCGCCGAGGCCATGGAGCGCCTGCGCCCGGCGCTGAGCTGAGAGAACGCCCGATGGAGCGCGACTATTTCCAGGCCTTCGCCCACTACAACGCCTGGGCCAACGGCCGGCTCTACGCGGCGGCGGCCGGCCTGCCCGCCGCGACGCTGGCACAGCGGCGCCCGGCCGCCTTCTTCCGCTCGATCATCGGCACGCTGAACCACATCCTGGTCGCTGACCGCCTCTGGCTGGCCCGGCTCGAGGACCTGCCGCCACCGCACAAGACGCTGGACGAGGAGCCCCATCCGCGGCTGGAGGACCTCTGGGCGGCGCGCCAGGACGAGGACGCGCGGCTCCTGCGCTACCTCGAGGCGCTGGCGCCGGCGGCACCGCTGGAGGAGGTCGTCTACCGGACGACCAAGGGCGTGGCGATGCGCCAGCCGCTCTGGCAGGTGCTGGCTCATCTCTTCAACCACCAGACCCACCATCGGGGCCAGGCGCACGCCCTGCTGACGGAGGCCGGTCTCGCGCCGCCGCCGCTGGACCTGCTCTATTACCTCCGACCGGCCCGCTAGAGGGCGCAGCTACGCAAAGGAGCGTCGGTTTCTTGCCCGCCGCATGCGGCGGCTGCATGGCGGCTGCAGGCGGCGGCAGGGTGGCGGCCCGCGCGGCGGCTGCGTATATCCCGGGGCAACAGCAACCCGTCCGCCATGCAGCGGTGCGGGACCCCAAAGGATCACCCCCATGTTTCGGAACCGTTCCTACGTCGCCGACAGCTCCATCCCCGGCCTGGCCGAGATCGAGGTCACCCGTCTCGCCACCCACGAGCCTGAGGGTCGCTACCGCCTGCGCGGCCTGACCCGCCGCCAGTTGCGCGACCTCGGGCTGGATCGCTCCGCCGCCGGCTGAGCGGCCACCCCCATCAGGCGACCGGCTGCTTCAGCAGCAAGAGATTGTAGCCCTGCAGCACGGCGTAGAGCGCGGCGAAGTCCTCGTCGAAGGCTGCGGCCGTGAGGTTGCCGTTCGCCGCCATCATGCTGTCGCGGATCTCCGCCAGCGTGCGGCGGCCGTCGATGCGCTGCAGCATCGCCGGCGCCAGCTTCGGCAGCGGCCGGCGATGCGGCAGCCCGCCCAGCTCCAGCTTCAGCGTCAGGGTCCCGGCCAGCCCGCGCGCCAGCTCGCTGCCGCTGTGGCGCAGCAGCAGCGGCACCGCGGCATCCGACGGCTGAGCGACGGTCTCCTCCGCGCAACGGCTGGCGTAGAGCGCGTGGGTCTTGATGTTGCCGGCCAGCGCCTCGGCCGCCGCCCAGCGCGCCGCCGCCGGCAGGGCGGCGAAGCGGCGCTTCAGGTCGCCCTCCACCAGGTAGCTCTCCGGCTCGTAGCGCAGCGGCTCGATGAAGCTCACCGCCCGCAAGCCGGCCGCGGCCACCAGCGACAGCAGCTCCGGCACCTCGTAGGCGCGATCCTGGCTGTGCAGCAGCAGGTCGACCAGCTCGGCATCGCTGTGCTTGTGGTCGCTGAGGAAGGGGTTGCGGCGGAACCAGTTGCTGGCCGGTAGCTGCCCCAGCAGGCGGCGCGCCACCGCCACCCGCTCCGGCAGCGGCGCATCGGCGGCCAGCTCGCGCAGCAGCGTCTGCAGCTCGTAGACCCCGCGGCGGCCATAGCGGCCATAGACCATCAGCCCGATGCCGGCGCCGGGAGCCAGCGCGGCGACGAGCGCCGCCAGGCCGGCCGGCGGGTCGGGCAGGTGGTGCAGCACGCCGCAGCAGTCGATGTAGTCGAAGGGGCCCGGCGCCAGGCGCGGCAGCTCGAAGAGCGAGCCGGTGACGAAGCGCAGGTTGCTCAGCCCGCGCGCCGCGGCCCGCGCCTCCGCGACCCGCCGCGAGGCGGCCGAGAGATCGAGATAGACGACCTCGTGCAGCGGCGGTTCGCCACGGCGGGGCGGCGCCAGCCCCAGGTCGAGCGCCGCGTTGGTCAGCTGCTGCGCCAGCATGATGGCGGCATCGCCGGTGCCGCCGCCGGCGATCAGCGCGCGGAAGGGGCGCCGCAGGTCGAGCCGGCCACCGTAGAGGTAGTGGTCGATCTCGCGCAGGTCGCTCGGCGAGCCGACGATCAGTCGCTTGGCCTCGTCGCGCGGATCGCGCGCCGGGTAGGGGTAGGCCTCGTACTGGGCGCGGACCGGATCGTCGCTCATGTCGCATCCCCTCCGGCGGCGGGCGCGCGGCCGACGCCGCTCACAGCTCCACCACCACCTTGCCGGTGGCCTTGCGCTCGCGCAGCAGGTCGAAGCCGCGCGCCGCCTCGGCCAGCGGCAGACGGTGCGAGACGTGCGGCTTCAGCAGCCCCCGCTCGAACCAGCCGAAGAGGTCGGCGAACTGCGCCGCCAGGCGGTCGGGCGCCATCTGGCGGTAGCTACCCCAGTAGAACCCCAGGGCCGCGACGTTCTTCACCAGCAGGATGTTGGCCGGGATCTGCGGCACGCCGCCGCCGGCGAAGCCGATGACGACGATGCGGCCCTCCCAGGCGATGGCGCGCAGCGACGCCTCGAAGGCGCTGCCGCCGACCGGATCGAAGTAGACATCGGCGCCGCGGCCGTCGGTCAGCTCCTTCAGTCGCTGGCGCAGATCCTCGCTGCGGTAGTCGATCAGCGCGTCGGCGCCGTGCGCCTCGGCCACCGCCAGCTTGTCCGCGCCGCCGGCGGTGGCGATGACGCGGGCCCCCAGCGCCTTGCCGACCTCGACCGCGGCCAGGCCGACGCCGCCGGCGGCGCCGTGTACCACCAGGGTCTCGCCCGGCCGCATCGCCGCGCGCCAGACCAGCCCGCCGTGCGCCGTGCCGTAGGTCACCATGAAGCCGGCCGCGGTGACGAAGTCCATGGCGGCCGGCAGCGCGAAGGCATCGCTCTCGCGCGCCACCGCCAGCTCGGCGAAGCCGCCGGAACCGACCGCCGCCAGCACCCGCTGGCCGACCGCCAGGCGGCTGCACCCCTCGCCCAGCGCCACCACCTCGCCGGCCACCTCCAGGCCGGGGGCGAAGGGGAAGGGCGGCTTCTCCTGGTACTTGCCCGCGATCATCAGGGTGTCGGCGAAATTCACCCCGGCGGCGCGGACCCGCGAGCAGCACCTCGCCCGGCCCCGGCGAGGGCGCGCGGCAGCTCGCCCACCGTCAGGGTCTCGGGCCCGCCGAAGGCCTGGCAGAGCAGTGCGCGCATGGAATCACTCCCGCGATGAAGGATCAGAAAGGGGCCGGGCCAAGGGCGCGGATCTCGCCGACCCGCAGGCCGGCGCGGTTCAGGATCGGCGGCTGCAGCCACGGCGCGAGCCGTTCCTGCTCGGCCTCCGACAGGACGCCCAGGGCCACCAGGATGCGGCCCATCAGCACCTCGGCGGCGCGCCCGGCGCCATCCTCGACCTTCAGCGCGACGCCCAGACCGAGTTCCGGCAGGGCGGCGCAGTAGACGCCCTCGGCGCCGGTCTTCACCAGGGCACGCTCTCCGGTCACCTCGATGATCTTGGTGCAGAAGCGATTGGTCCCGGCGATCATCACCGGCGCGCGCGCCACCGCCTGGAGAATCCGCCGGCAGGCGGCCTGACGCTCCTCCGGCTCGTGGTGCGGATCGGCGAAGCGCGCCATCGCGAGCGCCAGGTTGCCCAGCGGGATGGCGACGGTCGGAATGCCGCAGCCGTCGATGCCGATCGGCGCGCGGCCGAGCTCGAGGCCGCTCATCGCCTCCAGCGTGCCGAGGATGCGCTGCTGCACCGCGTGCTGCAGCTTGATGTAGCCCCGGGTCGGCGCCTTCAGGTGCTTCGCCAGGGTCAGGAAGCCGCTGTGCTTGCCCGAGCAGTTGTTGTGCGCCGCCGTCGGCTCCCCGCCGCCGGCGAGCAGCGCCTTCATCGAGGCCAGGTCATAGGGCAGGTGGATACCGCACTCCAGGTCGCCGACCGTGAGACCCAGCCGGGTCAGCCAGGCTTCGACCGCCTCGACATGCACCGCCTCGCCGTCGTGGCTGGCGCAGGCCAGCGAGATCTCCGCGTCGGAGAGGCCGAAGGCCTCGGCGGCGCCGCTTTCCAGCAGCGGCAGCGCCTGCAGCGGCTTGATCGCCGAGCGCGGATAGACCGGATGTTCGAGATCGCCCAGTGAGCGCACCACGCCGCCGTGCGCGTCGACCACCGCGAAGGTGGCGCGGTGGCGGCTCTCGACGATTGGCCCGCGGGTCACCTCGACCAGCGGCGGCAGGCGGTGATCGCCCGCCACGCCCGTGGGATGCACGGGGGCCGGCGTTGCCGGCTGACCGCTCTCTTCCTGCTCGTGCGACGCCATCGCGCTCCCCTTGGCTGAGGCCCCCCTTTTAGTCCTTCGGCCGCCGGGCGCAAAGGCGCTATCCGGCGGCGCCACGCTTTGCTAAGCAGGCGCCATGTTGGAACGGGGCTTCTTCGGAATCGGCGCCGAGGGCATCAGCAAGCCGATGAACCTCGGCGCGCTGCTGCGCACCGCCCATGCCTTCGGCGCGGCCTTCGCCTTCACCGTCGCGGCCGACTTCAATCCGCGCCAGGCGCGGCTCGCCGATACCTCGAAGAGCCAGCAGCACCTGCCGCTCTACGTCTTCCCCGACATCCCCGCCATGGCGCTGCCGCGCGGCTGCGAACTGGTCGGCATCGAGCTGACGGAGGATGCGGTCGAGCTCCCCTCCTTCCGCCACCCGCTGAGCGCCGCCTATGTATTGGGGCCGGAGCGCGGCAGCCTGTCGCCGGAGATGACCGCGCTCTGCCGGCACGTGGTCAAGATCCCGACCCGCTTCTGCATCAACGTCGGCCTGGCCGGTGCCCTGGTGATGTACGACCGCGTGATCTCGCTCGGCCGCTTCGCGCCGCGCCCGCTCACCCCCGGCGGCCCGACCGAGGCGCTCCCCGCCCACGTGCATGGCCGGCAGAAGTTCCGCACGCGGTAAGACGGCAGGCATCCGCGGCCGTGCGGCGGCCCCTCTCCGCGTCGCTAGGCTTCCCGGCGGCGGCGCAGCAGGAGGTAGAAGGCGCCCTCGCCGCCGTGCTGCGGGCGGGCGGCAGCGGTGGCCAGCACCATCCAGGCGAGATCGGGCTCGGCCAGCCAGCGCGGCACCATGCGGCGCAGCACGCCGGGCGACGGGCGGCCCCAGTCGTCGGTGCCGCGGCCCTTGCCGGTGACGATCACCAGGCAGCGACGGTCGCGCCGCCAGCTTTCGCCGACGAAGCGCTCCAGCGCGGCGTGAGCCGCCGCCTGGGTCATGCCATGGAGGTCGAGCGTGGCGGCGACCGGCAGCTCGCCACGGCGCAGCCGGTCGGCGGTGCGACGGTCGAGCCCGGCACCGGGCGGCGGGCCAGGCGGCCGCGGCGGCAGGTTCGGCCGGGGCGGAGCGGGCTGCGGCGGTCTCGGCTGTGGCAGCTTCGCTTGCGGCGGGCGGGCGGGCGGCTCCGGCGCGGCCTGCGCGGCCTTGCGCGGCGATCGGGTCTTCAGCGGCTTCACCTGCTCGGCCACCCGCTGCCAGAGCTCGGCGTCGGGGACCAGCGGCCGCTTAGAGCGGGACATCCTCGACCAGGATGATGTGCAGGCGGCGGGGACCGTGCGCGCCGAGCTCGATCTTCTGCTCGATGTCGCCGGTGCGCGACGGGCCGGTGACGAAGTTGAAGGTCCGCGGCATGCGGCCCTCGCCCTGTGCCTCGCGGGTCAGCGCGAAGGCCTCCTCGTAGCTGCCGACCACCTGGCTCGCCTTGACCACGGCGATGTGGGTCTCCGGCAGGAAGGCAAGGGTGGTCGGGCTCTGCGGGCCGGAATGGAGCACCAGCGTGCCGGTCTCGGCAACGGCGCAGAAGACCGGGGTCAGCGACACCGCATCGCTCTCCACCGCGCGGCCCTCCTCGACCTCCAGCAGCGGTGCCCGTTCCCAGGGCAGCGCGCGCAGCTCCGGATGCGGCGAGCGGCGCAGCTTCGGCGGCAGGTTCTGCTGGCGCAGGTAGCCGGCGACCGCCTCCGGCACCTCGGCCAGGGAGGCGACGCGCTGCGTCGTGCCGGAGAGCGCGGCGGCATGCTGCTCGATCAGCGCCAGCTTGCCGGCCAGCGGGACCTGGGCGCGCTCCGGCACCAGGTTGCGGCGGTGGGCCGCCAGGCGCTCGGTCACGCCGGCCTCGCCGACGCGGCCCTCGGCTTCGCGCAGCTTGCCCTTCAGCTTGCCGAGAATGGCGTCGCGCGTGCTCATCGGTTGCCGGTCCCCTGGCGCCGGCGCTTCTGCCACTGCGCCTGGAAGGTCTGGCCCTGCGGCGCCGGCAGGTCGCGGAAGCGGGTCCAGCCGCCGGCCAGCGGCAGGCGGCGCAGCCGGCCCTTGCGACCGCCGAGCAGTGCCAGCGCGCGCATGCCCAGGCCGGTGGCCAGGCGATAGAGCTTCGGCCGCTTGGCGAAGTAGGCCCAGACCGCCAGGCCGCTGCGCACGGCGCGGGGCGTGAGGTGGCGCTCGAACTCGCGCTCGCGCCAGTGACGCATCATCTTCGGCAGCGGGATGCGCATCGGGCAGACGCTCTCGCAGCGGCCGCAGAAGGTCGAGGCGTTGGGCAGGTTGCCAGCCTCCTCGACGCCGATCAGCGACGGCGTCAGCACGGCGCCGATCGGGCCGGGATAGACCCAGCCGTAAGCGTGGCCGCCGATCGCATGATAGACCGGGCAGTGGTTCATGCAGGCGCCGCAGCGGATGCAGCGCAGCACCTCCTGGAACTCGGTCCCCAGCATGTCGGAGCGGCCGTTGTCGAGCAGGACGACGTGGTACTCCTCCGGCCCGTCGAGATCGCCGGGCCGGCGCGGGCCGGTGGAGAGCGTGGTGTAGGTGGAGAACTCCTGCCCGGTGGCGGAGCGCGCCAGCACCCGCAGGATGGTCGCGGTGTCCTCCAGCGTGGGAACGATCTTCTCCAGGCTGGCGACCACCACGTGGACCTTCGGCAGGATCTGCGTCAGGTCACCGTTGCCTTCGTTGGTGACGATGATCGAGGTGCCGGTTTCGGCCACCAGGAAGTTGGCGCCGGTGATGCCGACGTCGGCCTCGAGGTACTTCTGCCGCAGCATGGCGCGCGCCTCGGCGACCAGTTGCGGCGCCTCGGAGAGATCGCGCCCGGCCGGCAGGTCGGGGTGGTGCTTGCGGAAGTCGTCGGCCACCTGCTCCTTGGTCACGTGCACCGCCGGCGCGATGATGTGGCTCGGCGGCTCGCGGCGCAGCTGGATGATGTACTCGCCAAGGTCGGTCTCGATCGGCTGGATGCCCTTTTCCTCGAGGAAATCGTTCAGCGCGATCTCCTCGGCGATCATCGACTTGCCCTTGGTGACGGTCCGCGCGCCGGCGCGCTGGCAGATCTGCAGCACGGCCTGGCGGGCCTCCTCGGCGGTGGCGCACCAGTGCACCTGCCCGCCGCTCTCCTTCACCTTCGCCTCATAGCGCTGCAGGTAGAGATCGAGGTTGGCCAGCACGTGGTTCTTGATGTCGCGCGCCTGGTCGCGCAGGTCCTCGAACTCCGGCAGCTTGGCGGCCACGGCCGCGCGCTTCTCGATGAAGCCCTGGCGCACGTGACCCATGGCCTTCTGCAGGTTGGCGTCGCCCAGCGCGCGATGCGCGTTGTCCTTGAAGGTGGAGGCGGTCGAGTGCATCAGCGCTTGCCCTTGCCGGCGGCGATGGCGGGGCCGTCGGCCATGCCGGCGAGCACCTCGGCGACGTGACGCACGGCGACGCCGCTGCCTTCGCGCTGCAGCTTGCCGGCCATGTTCATCAGGCAGCCGAGGTCGCCGGCGAGCAGCGTGTCGGCGCCGCTGGCGGCGATGCAGCGTGCCTTCTCGCCCACCATCTTGTTGGAGATCTCCGGGTACTTGACGCAGAAGGTGCCGCCGAAGCCGCAGCAGACCTCGCTGTCCGGCAGTTCCTTCATCTCCAGGCCGCCGACCCGGCCAAGCAGGGCGCGCGGCTGGTCCTTCACCTTGAGTTCGCGCAGTCCGGAACAGGAGTCGTGATAGGTGACGCTGCCCTGGAAATCGGCCGGCAATCCCTCGAAGTCCATCACGTCGACCAGGAAGGAGACCAGCTCGTGGCACTTGCCGGCGAAGCGGCGCGCCCGCTCTTCCCAGGCGGCGTCGCCCTCGAAGAGCGCCGGATAGTGGTGCGAGAGCATGCCGGCGCAGGAGCCGGAGGGCGCCACGATGTAGTCGTAGTCCTCGAAGGCGGCGATCACCTGACGGGCGATGGCGGCGGTATCCTTGCGGTCGCCGGAGTTCCACGCCGGCTGGCCGCAGCAGGTCTGCGCGGCGGGGACCTCGACCCGGCAGCCGGCCGCCTCCAGCAGCTTCACCGCGGCGAAGCCGACGGTGGGGCGGAAGAGATCGACGAGGCAGGTGACGAAGAGGGCGACGCGGGGGGGCGGCGTGGTCTGGTTCATGGCTATCCGGGGCGGTCTTGTTGCCGGCGAGAATGGGGGCCGCCTCGCGAAATGGCAAGGCGCCAGCGGCGCCGGCCCGCTCAACGGCGGCCGTAGACCCAGGTAACGGTCGGCGCCATCGGCAGGTCCTCGACCAGGACCAGGCTGCCGCCGTCGCAGGTGAAGTCGCGGTGGCGCAGCAGCGGCCCGGAGTCCGGCCCGCCCTCGGCCCGCACCACCTCGACGTCGCCGTCGGGATCGATCATCTCGTCGTCGATCGCCGCATGCACCGAGACCTCGCACATCAGCAGCTCCTCGCCGTCGACCGACCAGGTGCCGCTGGTCTCGTAGGTGAAGTCGCCCTGCAGCGTGTGCAGCTCGCCCTCGTCGTTGCGCACCGTCAGCTTGTGCGGCGTGGTCCCGGCGGTCTCGTAGCTGCCGTCCGCGGCGATGGTCAGCTCGACGAAGAACTCCGGATACTCGACGGTCTCCAGGATGCCCTGCGCCCGCAGCATCCGTTCGATCACCTCGCCATAGCCGCCGGAGACCAGTTCCCAGCCGCCGACCAGGCAGGCCCTGGACGCCTCGTCGGCGGCCGCGACACCGTCGCAACCGCGGCAGGCGTCGCGTTCGGCCTCCAGCTTCAGCCGGAAGCCGGCGGGCTGCGGGCCGAAGGCGGCGAGGCGGTAGAGGTCGGGCGCCGGACCGGCGACCTCCAGGTGTTCCGGCAGTTCGTTCCAGTCCTCGCCCGGCTTCTTCACCCGCCAGCGGCCGAGCTCCTCGTTGCGCCGGATCGTCCAGTGGCCGCAGGAGAACTCGAGCTGCGCGCGGGCCAGGACGAAGGCCTCGGCCTCGATTTCGTGCTCATCGCTGCGATCGTAGACGTAGATGTCGCCGGGGAAGGGATTGGAGCCGATGGCGCCGCCGCCCGGCCGCCGGATCTCGCGGTCGAGGTAGGCCTGGGCGAAGCGCAGCAGGTCATCCTCCGACAGCAGGCCGAGGATCGCCGCCTGCTGTTCCGCCGCGCTACCGCGCTCCGGCATGGCATCCATCAGCGCCATCGTCATCGAGGCGCCGAAGCTCTGCGACAGCCAGAAGAAGAAGACTACGCTCTCGTAGGCCATCGAGGTCAGCGGCGTCTCGCTGGAGGTCTCGTCGAAGCCGGCGACGTGGCCACGGCTGTTCGTGCTGCCGGGGAAAGCCAGGACGGCGAACCACTCGGCCGAGCCCTCGATCCACCAGACGTTGCGGCCGGACATCACCTGCGCCCGCCCCTGGGTGGCGAACTGCACGCAGTGGAAGAACTCATGCGCGACCAGATAGGCAAGGTCGGCGCGGCCGCTGACGCCGGGATAGACGATCATGCGGCAGCCGTCGTCGCCGACCACGGCAGCGCCCTCGGCTTCCTCGTCCTCCGTGGCGTCGGGCGGCGGCAGCAGCCTCGAGGCGAAGACCGTGATGGGATCGCTGGTGCCCTGGCCGATGGACAGCAGCCCTGCCTCCGAGCGCTCGATGCCGCGGCGGATCTCGGCGACCACGATGCCGATGTCGGAGCCCGGATAGTCGGCCTCGTGGACGATGCGCACCTCGACCGGTCCGTCCGGCGTGCGGATGCTGAAGCTCTCGGCCTCGACGCAGTCGACGCCGCCGGCACCGCGATAGCGCAGATCGACGTTGGCGAAGTAGCCGGCACCGCCGCAGTCGCCGAAGGCGGCCGCGCGCTGCGGCGCGGCGACCTGCAGCAGGCCCGCCGCGAGGACGAGCAGCGCGAAACGTCGGATGGCGGGGCGGAGGCGGCTCATGGGGGCGTCCCCTCGATGCGCACGATCACCGCAGCATCGCCGCTCGCCGCTCCCGGATCAACCGCACTGCCGCCGGCAGGCGGCGGCGCGGGACGCCGCCGCTGCCTACTCCACCGTGCCGTGGCAGTGCTTGTACTTCTTCCCCGAGCCGCAGGGGCAGGGCGCATTGCGCTGCACCTTGCCCCAGGTGGCCGGTACGTTGGGATCGAGCGCGACGCCCGGCGGCGGCGCGTTGCGCAGGGTCGGCCGCGGCCCGCGCGCCGGCTGTCCGCCGGCCGCGAAGTCGGGCGCCGGGGCGCCGGCACCCACCAGCGCCGGATCCTCGCGGGTCTCCTGCAGCTTCGCCGGGTCGGGCCCGGCCGGCGCATGCGGCGCCTCCTGCTCGGCGCGCTGGCGGAACTCGACGTGGCTCAGCACCTGAGTCACCTCTTCGCGCACCTCGGCGAGCATCGCCTCGAAGAGCTCGAAGGCCTCGCGCTTGTACTCGATCAGGGGGTCGCGCTGGGCGTAGGCGCGCAGCGAGATGCCGTGGCGCAGGTGGTCGAGCGACAGCAGATGGTCCTTCCACTGCTTGTCGAGCACCAGCAGCAGCACTTCCTTTTCCAGCGCGCGCATGATGGCCGGCGTCATCGTCGCGGTGCGCGCCGCCATGTGCTCGTCGGAGGCCTGGCTGATGCGCGCCTCGATCTCCTCGTCGGCGATGCCCTCCTCGGCCGCCCACTCGGCAACCGGCAGGTTCAGGTTGAGCAGCCGCCGGCACTCCTCGTGCAGCGACTTGGTCTCCCACTGCTCGGCATAGGCGCCCTTGGGGATGAAGCGCGTCACCAGGCCCTCGATGACCTCGCTGCGCATGTCGATCACGGTGTCGTGCACATCCTCGACGCGCATCAGCTCGCGGCGCTGCTCGTAGACCACCTTGCGCTGGTCGTTCATCACGTTGTCGAAGCGCAGCAGGTTCTTGCGGATCTCGTAGTTGCGCGCCTCGACCTTCTGCTGCGCCTTCTCCAGCGCCTTGTTCACCCAGGGATGGGTGATGGCTTCGCCCTCCTTCAGGCCGAGGCGGCGCAGCACGCCCTCCAGCCGTTCGGAGCCGAAGATGCGCATCAGGTCGTCCTGCAGCGACAGATAGAAGCGCGAGGCGCCGGGGTCGCCCTGGCGGCCGGAGCGGCCGCGCAGCTGGTTGTCGATGCGGCGGCTCTCGTGCCGCTCGGTGCCGATCACGTAGAGGCCGCCGGCGGCCAGCACGATCTCGCGGTTGGCCAGCACTTCGGCGCGGATCTCCGCCTCGCGCTTCTGCCGCGCCGCCTCGTCGGACAGGGTCGCGGCCTCCTGCGCCACGCGCATGTCGACGTTGCCGCCGAGCTGAATGTCGGTGCCGCGGCCGGCCATGTTGGTGGCGATGGTGACGCCGCCCGGCGCGCCGGCCTGGGCGATGATGAAGGCTTCCTGCTCGTGGTAGCGCGCGTTCAGCACCTGATGCGGTATCTTCGCCTTCTTCAGCCGTTCGGCTAGCATCTCGGACTTCTCGATCGAGACGGTGCCGACCAGCACCGGCTGCCGACGGGCGTGGCAGACCTTGATCTCCTCGACGATGGCGCCGAACTTCTCCTCCACCGAGCGATAGACCTCGTCGTCGTGGTCCTTGCGCGAGACCGGCACATTGGTCGGCATCTCGATGACCTCGAGGCCGTAGATGTCGCCGAACTCCTGTGCCTCGGTCAGGGCCGTGCCGGTCATGCCGGCCAGCTTGGGGAAGAGCCGGAAGTAGTTCTGGAAGGTGATCGAGGCCAGCGTCTGGTTTTCCTGCTGGACCGTCACGTTCTCCTTCGCCTCCAGCGCCTGGTGCAGGCCGTCGGAGTAGCGCCGGCCCTCCATCATGCGGCCGGTGAACTCGTCGATGATGATGACCTTGTCGTCCTTGACGATGTAGTCGGTGTCGCGCTGGAACAGCGTGTGGGCGCGCAGCGCCTGCTGGGTGTGGTGCAGCAGGTTGATGTTGCCGATGTCGTAGAGCGAGCCCTCCTCCATCAGGCCCATCTCGCGGAGGATCTCCTCGACCCGCTGGGTGCCGTCCTCGGTCAGCGTGACCGCCTTGGCCTTCTCGTCCTTCTCGTAGTCGCTCTCGGTGAGCTTCGGCACCACCTTGTCCACCTTGCGGTAGAGCTCGGAGGAGTCCGAAGAGGGACCGGAGATGATGAGCGGCGTGCGCGCCTCGTCGATCAGGATCGAGTCGACCTCGTCGACGATCGAGAAGTTGAAGGGGCGCTGCACCGTTTCGGCCATCCGGCGCTTCATGTTGTCGCGCAGGTAGTCGAAGCCGTACTCGTTGTTGGTGCCGTAGGTCACGTCGGCGGCATAGGCCGCGCGCCGCTGGTCGTCGTTCAGTCCGTGCACGATGGCGCCGACCGTCAGGCCGAGGAAGCGGTAGATCTGTCCCATCCACTCGCTGTCGCGCTTGGCCAGGTAGTCGTTCACCGTGACCACGTGCACGCCCTTGCCCTCGAGCGCGTTGAGGTAGACCGCCAGCGTCGCCACCAGGGTCTTGCCTTCGCCGGTCTTCATTTCGGCGATCATGCCCTGGTGCAGCACCATGCCGCCCATCAGCTGCACGTCGAAATGTCGCTGGCCGAGCACCCGCTTGGCGGCCTCGCGCACGGTGGCGAAGGCCTCGATCAGGATGCCGTCGAGCGTCTCGCCCTGCTTGATCCGGTCGCGGAAGGCGTCGGTGCGGGCCGCCAGCGCCTCGTCGGAGAGGGCCACCAGCTCGGGCTCCAGCGCGTTGATCGCCTGGACCCTGGGCGCCAGGCTCTTGACGAAGCGGTCGTTGGCGGAACCGAAGAGCCGCTTGGCTAGGGAGCCGAACATGAATTGAGGCCTCGGGCTGCTGCGAAACGAAATGCGGGTGTCCGACAGGGTCGACCGACGATATCCCCCCGCGGGCCGGCCCGTCTTCACCGAAAGGTGCCACGGTTGCGGGACACGGCGCCGGGCGCCGTGACCGCGGCCGCCGCGGATCGGGGACCGTCGCTAGATAAGGGGTGCCCCGTGGACTGTCAATTCGAGGCGGCCCCGCGGCCCCCCCGTAGACAAGGCGGCAGGCGCTTTTTTGCCGCCGCCGCGAACGCGACAGGCCCGCTCGGGCTGGCCGGAGCGCCCGGCGATGGGATAGGCTGCCGGCCGGCCCTTCCCGCAACGCATCCCCGCGAGCCCATGCCTCTGCTGCCGCGTCTGGTCGCCCTTCTCTGTCTCCTCGCCTGGACGGCCCTGGCGCCCCCCGCGGCGGCCCAGGCGGTCCCTGAGCCGCTGCGCAAGGCGATGCGCGCCGACAATCCCGTGGTCGCCCTGGTCGACGGCGAGGAAATCCGCTGGAACGACGTGATCGCCTCGGCCGCCGACCTGCCGCCGGACTACCAGGCGCGGGTGCAGGAGTTCTTCCCCATCCTGCTCGGCCGCATGATCGACCTGCAGCTGATCGCCAATCAGGCGCGCCGCGAAGGGGTGAACGCCCGCCCCGCCTACAAGGAGCGGCTTCGCCGGCTGGAGAATCAACTGCTGCAGGAGTTCTACCTGGCCGACGTGGTCGGCGCCGCGGTGAACGAGAAGGAGGTCGCCACGCGGGTCGAGGTGCTGACCGCCGGCGGCCAGCGCGAGGAGGTGCGGCTGGCGATCATCGTCTGCGCCACCGAGGAGATCGCGCGCGCCGCGCTGCGGCGGCTGAACGCCGGCACCGCCTTCGCGCAGGTGGCGCTGGAGAACTCGATCGACCCCTCGGCGGTCAAGGGCGGCGAGCTCGGCTACTTCGCCCGCGGCGAGCTGCAGCCTCCGGCCGTCGCCGACGAGGCCTTCAGCCTGCTGCCCGGCCAGTACTCGCCGATCCCGCTGGAGACCGAAACCGGCTGGTTCATCGTCAAGGTGATCGAGCGCCGCATGGCCGAGCCGCTGCCGAAGAGCGAGCTCGCCGAGCGGATCCGCCGCGAACTGGCCCGCCTGGCGATCGACAAGCTGCTGGTGAAGCTGCGGAAAGCCGCCGTCATCGATCTTTTCCCCGGACAGTAGGCCGTCCGCGACGCGGCCACCCCCTTCCCCGCCCCCAGCCCACGAACGGGATAACGCCCCATGGCTCTGAAGCCCTCGCCTCTCGCCCCCGCCGTCCCGGCGGCCCTGTCGCCGGTTCCCGGCGTGCGCCTCGCCGTCCACGCCAGCAACACGCGCTACAAGGGCCGTCCGGACCTGCTGCTGATGGAGCTGGCGCCGGGCAGCACCATGGCCGGGGTCTTCACCCGCTCGCTCTGTCCTTCCGCACCGGTCGACTGGTGCCGCCGCGCGCTGGCCTCCGGCAAGGGCCGCGCCATCCTGGTCAATGCCGGCAACGCCAATGCCTTCACCGGCAAGGCCGGCGACCGCTCGGTCAAGATCCTGGCGGAGGCGGCGGCGAAGGCGCTCGGCTGCAAGGCGCGCGAGGTCTATGCCGCCTCCACCGGCGTCATCGGCGTGCCGCTGCCCGACGCGGCGCTGGCCGCCTGCCTGCCGCCGCTGGCGAAAGGCCTCGCCGCCGAGGGCTGGGCCGATGCCGCCGAGGCGATCCGCACCACCGACACCTATCCCAAGGGCGCCAGCGCCACCGCCCGGATCGGCGAGACCAGCGTCACGCTGACCGGCATCGCCAAGGGCAGCGGCATGATCCAGCCCGACATGGCGACGATGCTGGCCTTCGTCGCCACCGATGCGAAGCTGCCGGCCGCCGTGCTGCAGCCGCTGCTGCGCGCCGCCACCGACGCCTCCTTCAACGCCATCACGGTGGATGGCGACACCTCGACCAGCGACACGCTGCTGCTGGCCGCCACCGGCCAGGCGAAGCATCCGCGCATCGCCACCGCCGGCGACCCCCGCCTGAAGGACTTCAAGCAGGCGCTGAACGCCCTGCTGACCGAGCTGGCGCAATTGGTGGTGAAGGACGGCGAGGGGGCGGAGAAGTTCGTCACCATCGCGGTCTCCGGCGCCGCCTCCAAGGCCGCCGCCCGGCGCATCGGGCTGTCGATCGCCAACTCGCCGCTGGTGAAGACCGCCATCGCCGGCGCCGACGCCAACTGGGGCCGCATCGTCATGGCGGTGGGCAAGGCCGGCGAGAAGGCCGACCGCGACGCCATCGCTGTGAAGATCGGCGGCGTGCTGATCGCCGCCCAGGGCGCCGTCGTTCCCGACTACGACGAAACGCCGGTCGCCGCCCACATGAAGGGCCGCGAGATCGCCATTGCGGTCGACGTCGGCGTCGGCCGCGGCAAGGCGACGGTCTGGACCTGCGACCTGACGCACGGCTACATCGACATCAATGCCGACTACCGCAGCTGAGGCCCCGGCCGCGCCCCCGGTGGCTTCCGCGGCGGCCTCCCTGCGGCAGATTCCTGCTGCGGCGCCGGGGCCGATCTGGTTCGATGGGCGGACAAGGCGCTAGGATCGAGGCCATGAGACGACATCCCGTTATCGCACTTCTTGCCGTGCTGCTGCTGACAGCGACGCTCGGCGCCTGCGGCGGCCAGTGCCGCGGCGGCGGCAGCGGTTCCGGCGCCGGGGCCACCTGCGGCGGCTCGCTGTTCAAATTTTAGGCAGTTCTCGCCGCTGCCCAGGCTTTGAGCGCATGGTCGCCTTGCGGCGGCGTGGCTGGTCGCGGGCTTAACTGGACCCTAGAGTCCAGTCCATGGATCCTGCGGCCCTTCCGGAACGGCGCCAGGGCGCGCGCCAAGGGGGTCGCGGCCGAGTCGAGATCATCGTGATCCTCGGCGCGCTGACCTCGTTCGCCCCCCTCTCGATCGACATGTACCTGCCGGCCCTGCCGCGCATGGGGCAGGCGCTGGCCGCCAGCCCCAGCGAGATCCAGATGACGCTGGCGACCTTCTTCCTCGGCCTCGCGGTCGGTCAGGCGATCTACGGCCCGGTCACCGACCGCTTCGGGCGCAAGCCGCCGCTCTACTTCAGCCTGACGATGTTCGCCGTCGCCTCGGTCGGCTGCGCGCTGGCCGCCTCGGTCGACTGGCTGGTCTGGCTGCGCCTGCTGCAGGCGCTGGGCGCCGCCGCCGGCATGGTGGTGGCGCGCGCCATGGTGCGCGACCTCTTCCCGCCGCAGGAGGTGGCACAGGTCTTCTCCTCGCTGATGCTGGTGATCGGCCTGGCCCCGATCCTGGCGCCGATGATCGGCAGCCAGATCCTGCTGGTGGCCGATTGGCGCACCATCTTCTGGGCGCTCGCCGGATTCGGCCTGCTCTGCCTGCTGCTGGTCAGCTTCCGGCTGCGCGAATCGCACGTTCCCGCGCCCGGTGCGAAGCTGCGCCTCTGGCCCTCTCTGGTCGGCTACGGCCGCCTGCTGTCCGACCGCACCTACATGGGCTACGCGCTCTGCGGCGGGCTGTCGCTGGCCGGCATGTTCGGCTACATCGCCGGCTCGCCCTACGTGATCATCGAGCTCTACGGCCTCAGCAGCACCGACTACGGCTGGATCTTCGGCGCCAATGCCATCGGGCTGATCGGCGCCTCGCAGGTGAACCGCCTGGCGCTGCGCCGCCTCAGCTCCGACCGCGTGCTGACCTACGTGACCGTGGTCCTGGCGCTCGCCGCCCTGGCGCTGGCCACCGTTGCGGCGACCGGGTTCGGCGGCCTGCCGGCGCTGCTGGCGACGCTGTTCCTCTATACCTCCTCGGTCGGCATGATCCTGCCGAACTCCTCCGCCCTGGCGATGCTGCCGCACGGCCGCACCGCCGGCACCGCCTCGGCGCTGCTGGGCTCGATGCAGTTCGCGCTCGGCGCCGCCGCGGCGCTCGGCGTCGGCGCGATGGAGGACGGCACCGCCCTGCCGATGGGGCTGACCATCGGTGCCAGCGGCCTGGGGTCCTGGGCGGCGCACCGCTTCCTGGCCCGCCGCATCGTGGCGCCGCCCGCCAAGATCTGAACCTTCGCCCCCCTGGCGCGTTGCCCAGGGGTGAGCCGAAACGCCGCCACCGATAGCCGCCAGCCGACGGGCCGCATGAGTGCGCGCCTGCAGCTGGCCCTCGGCATGATCGTCTTCGGCTCCGCCACGCCGGTCTCCAAGCTGGTCACCGATGCCCTGCCGGTCTTCGTCGGCGCCGCCGCGCGGGTGGCCCTCGGCGCCCTGGTGCTGCTGCCGCTGGCCCTGGCGCGCCGCCAGTCCTTCGCCCGCCTGTCGCGACACGACTGGCTGCTGGTCGCACTGATCGCGCTGTTCGGCATGTTCGGCTTCACCGTCTTCATGCTCTACGGCATGCAGCTGGTCCCCGGCGTCGTCGGCGCCGTGGTGATGAGCACCGCGCCGGCGGTGACCGCCACCGCCGCCATCCTCTTCCTCGGCGAGAGCGCCGGCTGGCGCAAGCTCGGCGCCCTGGCGCTGGCGGTCAGCGGCGTGCTGATCCTGCAGCTTGGCAGCGCCGGCCAGGGGGAGGGCCAGGGGGATGGCGGTGGCGCGCCGCTGCTGGGCACCCTGCTGGTGTTCGCCGCGGTCTGCTGCGAGGCGGCCTACAGCCTGCTCGGCAAGCGCGCCTCGGAGGGCGCCGATCCGATCGTCGTGGCCTTCCTGGCGGCCGCGCTGTCGCTGCCGCTCTTCCTGCCCTTCGCCCTCTGGCAGGCCGACCGGGTCGTCCTCGCCGAGGTGACCTGGCAGAGCTGGGCGGCGCTCGCTTGGTACGGCGCCGGCACGCTCTCGCTCGGCACCTGGTTCTGGTACTCCGGCATCGCCCGTGCCGAGGGCACCGTGGCGGCCGGCTTCATGGGCCTGATGCCGGTTTCCGCCCTGCTGCTCTCCTATCTGCTGCTGGGCGAGCCCTTCCACTGGATCCACCTGCTGGGCTTCGCCGTCACCTTCGCCGGCGTGCTGCTGATCGCCTGGGAGCACGGGCGCATGGCAAGGGACGCGGCGGACTGACGGGCTCCGCAGGATCGTTCAAGACCTGCCGGCCCCGGCGCGCCATCCTGCCGCGATGGACGACCTCGGCCCCTTTCTCCTGGCCGGCCTGGCGCTGACCGGCAGCCCCGGCCCCGCCAACCTCAGCCTCGCCGCCATGGGCGCCGCCTTCGGCGCCCGGCGCAGCCTCGCCTACCAGGGCGGCGCGGTCTTCGGCATGCTGGTCATCATGACCGCGACCGCCAGCGGCCTCGCCGCGCTGCTGCTGGCCCTGCCGGCGGTGCGCGAGGTCGCCGTCGCCCTGGCCGCCGCCTATATCCTCTGGCTGGCCTGGAAGATCGCCAGCGCGCCGCCGCGCGCCGCCGCCGCGGTGTCGGCCGCCCGCCCGCCCTCCTTCCTCGGCGGCTGCCTGCTGCAACTGGCCAATCCCAAGGCCTACGCCGCCATGGCGGCGCTCTTCTCCGGCTTCGTGCTGCAGGCCGACGCGCCGGTCGCCGACGCCCTCTGGAAGATCGGGTTGCTGCTGGCGGTGATCGCCCTGGTGACCACGGCCTGGCTGCATCTCGGCACGCTGCTCGGCCGCCTCGCCCGGCGGCCGGCGCTGGACCGCGCGATCAAGCTCGCCTTCGCCGTCTCGCTGGTCGCCGCCACCGCCCTGGCGGTGCTGCTCTGAGCGCCGCCGGAAGCCGGGCGGGACCGGCGGCAGCTTGACTCGGGGCCTTCCGGCCCTTTAAGTGCGCGGCCTCGCTTTCATGGAAGTTCGACGATGCCGGTCATCACCCTGCCCGATGGCGCCCAGCGTGCCTTCGATCAGCCCGTCTCGGGCGCCGAGCTGGCGGCCGCCATCGGCCCCGGCCTGGCCAAGGCGGCGCTCGCCATCAAGGTCGGCGGCGCGCTGAAGGATCTCTCGCACCGCCTCGAGGAGGATGCGGCGGTGGAGATCGTGACGCCGCGCCACCCCGATGCGCTGGAGCTGCTGCGCCACGACGCCGCCCACGTCATGGCCGAGGCGGTGCAGGAGCTCTACCCCGGCACGCAGGTGACCTTCGGACCGGCCACCGAGGACGGCTTCTACTACGACTTCGCGCGCGAGGAGCCCTTCACGCCGGAGGACCTGGCGACGATCGAGGCGCGCATGCACGAGATCGTCGAGCGCGACGAGGCCATCGCCCGCGAGGTCTGGGAGCGCGACGACGCCATCCGCTGGTTCCACGATCGCGGCGAGAAGTACAAGGCCGAGCACATCCAGGGCCTGCCGCGCGGGGAGCCGATCTCGATCTACCGCCAGGGCGACTGGCTCGATCTCTGCCTGGGGCCGCACCTGCCCTCGACCGGCAGGCTGGGCCACGCCTTCAAGCTGCTGCGGGTGTCCGGCGCCTACTGGCGCGGCGATGCCAAGAACCAGCAGCTGCAGCGGGTCTACGGCACCGCCTTCTTCGACGAGAAGGCGCTGAAGGAGCACCTGCTCCGCCTGGAGGAGGCCGCCAAGCGCGACCACCGCCGGCTCGGCCGCGAACTGAACCTCTTCCACCAGCAGGAGGAGGCCGTCGGCTCGACCTTCTGGCATCCCGCCGGCTGGACCCTCTGGCGCACGGTGGAGGCCTACATGCGCCGCCGCCTCGAGGCCGGCGGCTACATCGAGGTGAAGACGCCGCAGCTCTACGACCGCGCCATCTGGGAGGCCTCGGGGCACTGGGAGAAGTTCCGCGAGCACATGTTCATCGCCGAATCCGAGGAGCGCGTTCTGGCGGTGAAGCCGATGAACTGCCCCGGCCATGTGCAGATCTTCCGCCAGGGCATCACCTCCTACCGCGAACTGCCGATCCGCATGGCGGAGTTCGGCTCCTGCCACCGCAACGAGCCCTCCGGGGCGCTGCACGGCCTGATGCGGGTGCGCGCCTTCACCCAGGACGACGCCCACATCTTCTGCACCGAGGCGCAGATCGTCGCCGAGACCAAGATCTTCTGCGACCTGCTGCTGTCGATCTATCGCGACTTCGGCTTCGCGGAGGTGGCGGTGAAGTTCTCCGACCGCCCGGCCAAGCGCGCCGGCGCGGACGAGACCTGGGACCGCGCCGAGCAGGCCCTGATGGACGCCACCCGGCAAGCCGGGCTGGACTTCACCCTGAACCCGGGCGAGGGCGCCTTCTACGGCCCCAAGCTGGAGTTCGTGCTGAAGGACGCGATCGGCCGCGAGTGGCAGTGCGGCACGCTGCAGGTCGACTTCGTGCTGCCGGAGCGGCTGAATGCCTCCTATGTCGGCGAGGACGGCGAGAAGCACCGCCCGGTCATGCTGCACCGTGCGATCCTCGGCTCCTTCGAGCGCTTCCTGGCGATCCTGATCGAGAACTACGCCGGGCGCTTCCCGCTCTGGCTGGCGCCGCGCCAGGTGGCGGTGGCGACCATCACCAACGACGCCGACGGCTACGCCGGCGAGGTCGCCGCGGCCTTCCAGGCGGCCGGGCTGCGCACGCAGCTCGACCTGCGGCCGGAAAAGATCAACGCCAAGGTCCGCGATCTCTCGCTCAGCAAGCTGCCGGTGATCGCCGTGGTCGGCCGGCGCGAGGCGGAGCGCGGCGAGGTCGCGCTGCGGCGCCTCGGCGGCCAGGCGCAGGAGGTGCTTGCGCTGGACGAAGCCGTCACTAGACTGACCGAGGAAGCGCGCCCGCCCGCCTGAGGGCTGGAACGCAAGGGCGCGCGGCCGGTTACATGATCGAGTTCAACGGAACATGAGGAGCGAGCTATAGCCAGATTTCCAGGTGGCGAGGCCCCGTCGCGCGACGGGCCCCGACTGAACGGCGACATCCGCGTACCGCGGGTGCGACTGATCGACGAAGAAGGCGAGAACCAGGGCGTGGTCTCCACGGCCGAGGCTCTGCACATGGCCTATCAGGCCGGTCTCGACCTGGTCGAGATCGTCGCCCAGGCCGATCCGCCGGTGGCGAAGATCATCGACTACGGCCGGCACAAGTACGAGCTGCAGAAGAAGGCCAACGAGGCCCGCAAGAAGCAGAAGGTCATCGAGGTCAAGGAGATCAAGATGCGCCCCAACATCGACACGCACGACTACGACGTGAAGATGCGGGCGATCCGGTCCTTCCTCGGCGAGGGCGACAAGGTCAAGGTCACCCTGCGCTTCCGCGGCCGCGAGATGGCGCACCAGGAGCTCGGCTACAAGGTGCTGGAACGGGTGCGCACCGACACCGCCGAGGAGGCGAAGGTCGAGTCCATGCCGCGGCTGGAAGGCCGCCAGATGGTCATGGTGATTTCACCCAAATGACGTCGCAGCCGCCGACAGGACTTCGGTCCCGATCGGCGGCCGTGCTGGCCTGCCGCGACAGCGCGGTCGCGGCGAACCGCGGGCGGGAACGCCGGCAGCTCCTGGCCGGCGCACTGCTCCTCGCCGCGCTGTCCCTCACCGCGCTGTTCGCCGGCGGGCGCGGCCTGGCGGCGGCGGAAACGGCGCCGGAGCCGCTGGCGAACGACCTGGTCGAGGCCTGGACCGGCGACCTCGACGGCATGGTCGAGCGGCGGCGCATTCGCGTCATCACGACCTTCAGCCGCACCGGCTTTTTCCTCGACGGCGCGCAGGAACGCGGGCTGACCTACGAATTGGCGAGCGCCCTCACCAAGGCTCTCAACCACAAGTTCAAGACCAAGGCGAGCGAGGCGATCGAGCTGATCATGGTGCCGGTACCGCCGGACCAGCTTTTCGCGGCGCTGAACCAGGGGCTGGGCGACATCGTCGCCGCCAACCTCACGGTCACCGCGGACCGCCAGGCCCTGGCCGATTTCACCGCCGCCCTGCGGCAGGACAACAGCCATGTCGTCGCGACCGGACCGGGCTCGCCGGACCTGGCGTCGCTCGACGACCTGGCCGGCCAGACGGTGCATGTGCGCCGGAGCTCCGGCTACTGGAGCAGCCTGGCCGCGCTCAACGACGACCTGCAGCAGCGCGGCCTGGCCGCCGTCGTCCTGGCGCCGGCCGACGAGCACCTGCGCGACGAGGATCTGCTGGAGCTGGTCGCCAGCGGCGCCCTCGGCCTGACCGTGGTCGACGGCTATACCGGCACGCTCTGGGGCAAGGTGCTGAAGGACCTGGTGCTGCGCAGCGACCTTGCGGTCGCCGACAGCGGCGACATCGCCTGGGCGGTGCGCAAGGGCTCGCCGAAGCTGATCGCGGCGCTGAACGACTTCATCGGCGGGCTGCAGAAGCGCGACGATCTCGAGGCCGTGCTGATCAGGCGCTACTACGACGAGACCAAGTGGATCGCCAATCCGCACGAGACCAGGGACCGGAAGCGCTTCGACCAGGCGGCCCCCTTCTTCAAGACCTATGCCGCGGCCTACGACTTCGACTGGCTGATGATCGCCGCCCAGGCCTATCAGGAGTCGCGGATCGACCAGAGCGCCCGCAACCCCACCGGCGCCGTCGGCATCATGCAGATCAAGCCGGAGACCGCGGGCGACAAGGCCGTCGGCATCCACGACATCTCCTCGCCGGAGAACAACATCCACGCCGGCGTGAAGTACCTGCGGGTGCTGATCACGACCTACCTGGACGATCCCGCGCTCGACCCGCAGAACCAGCTCCTGATGGCGCTCGCCGCCTACAACGCCGGGCCGGGCGGCCTGAAGGGCCTGCGCAAGCGGGCGGTGAAGATGGGTCTGGACCCCAACGTCTGGTTCGGCAACGTCGAGCATGCCGCCGCCAGGCATATCGGCGCCGAGACCGTCACCTACGTGGCCAATATCGCCAAGTACTACTACGCCTACCGGGCGGCGGCCGAGATCGAGGCGGCCCGCGCGCAGGCCAAGTCCGCCGAGCAGTAGGTTTCCGCCGGCACCCCTGCCCCGCACCGCGGCCCTTGCCACAGCCAACGGCCACGGCTATAACCGCGCGCTTCGCGAAGGGTCGCCGGGCTTTGGCATGCCTGGGGGACCCACCTAGTCGAAAGGAACAGAAATGCCAAAGATGAAGACGAAGAGCGGCGCCAAGAAGCGCTTCAAGCTCACCGGGACCGGCAAGGTGAAGGTAGGCGTCGCCTACAAGCGCCATATGTTCTCCAACAAGTCGCAGAAGATGAAGCGCCAGGCGCGCGGCACCTTCGTGCTTGCGGAGCGCGATGCCAAGGTCGTGCGCAAGCACTTCCTCCCCAACGGTTGAGCTAGAGACGAAGGAGCCTTCAGATGGCACGCGTCAAGCGGGGCGTCACGACGCACGCCCGACACAAGAGGATCCTGGGGCTGGCCAAGGGCTATCGCGGCCGCTCCGGCACCAATTTCCGTCCGGCGATCGAGCGGGTCGAGAAGGCGCTGCGTTACGCCTATCGCGACCGCCGCAACAAGAAGCGCAGCTTCCGCGGCCTGTGGATCCAGCGCATCAATGCCGGCGTGCGCGAGCACGGCCTGACCTATTCGCAGTTCATGAACGGGCATGAAGAAGGCCGGCATCGAGCTCGACCGCAAGGTCCTGGCCGATCTCGCCACGCGCGAGCCGGCCGCGTTTAAGGCCTTGGTGGAGCGGGTCCAGGCGGCCCTCGCCTGCTAAGGCGTCTTCCTCCGCTGCCTAGACCCGCGCCGCCCCTCCGCCAGGCGGCGAGGGGAAGTCGTGCGCGGGCCGCGGTGGCGGCCCCGACACGCTGCCGAGGCAGCTTGAGGACAGAGGCGGATGCAGGATCTGAACGAGTTGCAGCAGGCCCTCCTGGGCGAGATCGCCGCCATCGGCGACCTCAAGGCCCTGGAGGCGCTGCGCGTCGGCGCGCTCGGCAAGAAGGGCCGCGTCACCGAGCTGATGAAGGCCCTGGGCGCGCTGGCGCCCGAGGAGCGCAAGGCCGCCGGCCAGGCGCTCAACGCCGTCAAGGACGCGGTCGCCGCCGCTCGAGGCGCCGCAAGGCGCGCTGGAGGCGGCGGCGCTGAACGCGCGGCTCGCCGAGCCGAGCGGATCGACGTCACCCTGCCGGCCGCGGCCGCAGCCGACGGCCGCCTGCACCCGATCAGCCAGACCATCGACGAGATGGTCGCCATCTTCGGCGAGATGGGCTTCGCCTGGGCCGAAGGGCCGGACATCGAGGACGACTTCCACAACTTCACCGCGCTCAACATCCCCGAGAATCACCCGGCCCGTGACGACACGGATACGTTCTACCTGCGACGGCGGATGGCAGCAGCTGGTGCTGCGCACCCACACCTCGCCGGTGCAGATCCGCA
This sequence comes from uncultured Alphaproteobacteria bacterium, assembly GCA_942492185.1. Taxonomy (GTDB): domain Bacteria; phylum Pseudomonadota; class Alphaproteobacteria; order Kiloniellales; family JACOMY01; genus CALOEA01. Next base: position 75,221 of record CALOEA010000026.1, on the reverse strand, counting down.
CCATGGAGAGCCAGAAGCCGCCGATCCGGGTGATCATCCCCGGGCAAGACCTATCGCAGCGACCACGACGCCACCCACACGCCGATGTTCCACCAGGTCGAGGGGCTGGTGATCGACGAGACCACCCATATGGGCCACCTGAAGGGCTGCCTGATCGACTTCTGCCGCGCCTTCTTCGGCATCGACGACCTGCCGGTGCGCTTCCGCCCCAGCTACTTCCCCTTCACCGAACCCTCGGCCGAGGTCGATATCGGCTGCTCGCGCGCCGGCGGCGAACTGACCATCGGCGCCGGCGACGACTGGCTGGAGATTCTCGGCTGCGGCATGGTGCATCCGAAGGTGCTGCGCCAACGCCGGCCTCGACCCGGCGAGTACCAGGGCTTCGCCTTCGGCATGGGGATCGAGCGCATCGCCATGCTGAAATACGGCATCCCCGACCTGCGCACCTTCTTCGACGCCGACATCCGCTGGCTGCGCCACTACGGCTTCGCTGCCGCTGGACGTGCCCTCGCTGGTCGGGGGGCTCGAGCCGATGAAGTTCACGCTGGCCTGGCTGAAGGAGCATCTCGAGACCGACGCCTCGCTCGACGAGATCGCGACAAGCTGACCGCTGCTCGGCCTCGAGGTCGAGGGCGTCGACGACCCGGCCGCGGCGCTGGCGCCCTTCACCGTCGCCCATGTGGTCTCGGCCGAGCCGCACCCCAATGCCGACAAGCTCAGGGTGTGCATGGTCGACACCGGCAAGCGAAGACGGTGCAGGTGGTCTGCGGCGCGCCCAACGCGCGCACCGGCATGCTGGGCGTCTTCGCCCCGGCCGGCAGCTACATTCCCGGCACCGGCATCACGCTCACACCCGGCGTGATTCGCGGCGTCGAGTCCAACGGCATGCTGGTCTCCGAGCGCGAGATGGGCCTGTCGCGACGACCACGACGGCATCATCGACCTGCCCGGCGAGCGCGCCGGTCGGCACGCCGGCTTCGCCGCAGGTGCTGGGCCTCGACGATCCGGTGATCGAGATCGCCATCACGCCGAACCGCCAGGACTGCCTGGGCGTGCGCGGCATCGCCCGCGACCTCGCCGCCGCCGGCCTCGGCACGCTGAAGCCGCTCGACGATCCGCCGGTCGCCGGCACGCTTCGCCAGCCCGCTCGGTGGCGCATCGCCGCCGGCGCCGAGACGCCTGCCCCTATGTCGTCGGGCCGCTATTTCCGCGGCGTGAAGAACGGCCCCAGCCCGGCCTGGCTGCAGGACCGCCTGCGCGCCATCGGCCTGCGGCCGATCTCGGCGCTGGTCGACATCACCAACTACGTCACCTTCGACCTGAACCGGCCGCTGCATGTCTTCGACGCCGACAAGGTCGCCGGCGACCTCACCATGCGCTATGGCCGCGCGCCCGGCGAGCGAGATCCTGGCGCTGGACGGCAAGCGACTACGCGCTCGACGCCGGCATGACTGGTGATCGCCGACGACAGCGCCGCCGAGGCGCATCGGCGGCATCATGGGCGGCGAGGCCTCCGGCTGCAGCGAGACGACGACCAACGTCTTCCTCGAGGTGGCCTACTTCGACCCGGTGCTGACCGCCCGCTCGGCGCGCAAGCTCGGCATCCAGTCCGACGCGCGCTACCGCTTCGAGCGCGGCATCGACCCGGAATCCTGCCGCTGGGGCGTCGAGGTGGCGACCCGCCTGATCCTCGAGCTCTGCGGCGGCGAGGCCAGCCACGCGGTCAGCGCCGGCACCCTGCCGGCGGCCGAGAAGATCGTCACGCTGCGGCCCGACCGCGTGGCAACGCTGGGCGGCGTGGCCGTGCCGGCGGCCGAGCAGCAGGCGCATCCTCGGCGCGCTCGGCTTCGCGGTGACGCCGCCGGCGACGGCCTGACGGCGGCCGTGCCCTCTTGGCGTGGCGACATCGTCGGCGAGGCCGACCTGGTGGAGGAGGTGCTGCGCATCCGCGGCTACGACACCATCCCGGCCGTGCCGCTGCCCCGCCTGGGCGACCTGCCCGAGGCGGTGCTGACCGAGACCCAGAGGCGCCGCACGCAGATCCGCCAGACCCTGGCCTGGCGCGGGCTGGAGGAGGTCGTGACCTTCTCCTTCATGGACGGCCGCCTGGCCGAGCGCTTCGGCGGCGGTGCCGGAGAGCTGACGCTGGCCAACCCGATCTCCGCCGACCTCGACGCCATGCGGCCCTCGATCCTGCCGCAACCTGGTCGACGCGGCGGCGCGCAACGCCGGCGCGCGGCTTCCCCGACCTGGCGCTGTTCGAGGTCGGCCCGGTCTATCGCGACGACAGCCCGCAGGGCGAGCTCCTGACCGCCACCGGGCTGCGCGCCGGTGCCTGGCAGGGCCGCCACTGGGCCGGCGGCGCCCGCGCCGCCGACGCCTTCGACGCCAAGGCCGACGTGATGACGGTGCTGGAGGTGCTGGGCGCCCCGGTGGAGAACCTGCAGGTCTCGCAGGACGCGCCGGGCTGGTATCACCCCGGCCGCTCCGGCGCGCTGCGCCTCGGCCGACGGTGCTGGCCTAGTTCGGCGAGCTGCATCCCGGCGATCGCTGCCGCCGCTCGACCTCAAGGGCCCGGTCGCCGCCTTCGAGGTCTTCCTCGACGCGGTGCCGCAGCCGAAGCCGCGCGCCCAAGCCGGCGGCAAGCCAGCAAGGCGCTGCCGAAGCTCATGCCTCGCCCTTCCAGCCGGTGGAGCGCGACTTCGCCTTCCTGGTCGATGCCGCCGTGCCGGCCGAGAAGCTGGTGCGCGCCGCGCGCAATGCCGACAAGGCGCTGGTGGTCGCGGCCGCGGTCTTCGACCTCTACCAGGGCAAGGGCGTGCCGGAGGGCCAGAAATCGCTGGCCCTCGCCGTGACCCTGCAGCCCAGCGAAGCGACGCTGACCGACAAGGAGCTGGAGGCCGTCTCGGCGAAGATCGTCGCCGCGGTGGTCAAGGCGACGGGCGCGACGCTCAGGGGCTAGGGGGTGTCGCGAGGGCCCGCGCGCAGGCTCGTCGGGGGCCGCGGCCCCCCCCCCGGGGGGGGGGGGGGGGGTTCCGCCTGTCCGCCGCGGGTGGGGGGCATTGCCCGGGCTGCAAACACCCCCGCAGCGACACCGGCGCGCGGATCAGCCCGCGGCGAAGATTTCTCCCGGCCGCCCCCGGCCGGCCCCGACCGCCCCCGACCGCCCCGGGGGCCCCTGCGGCGCCGCCGCCATTGCGGTTTCGGGGCTTCCTCCCTAGATTGCCGCCGCCCCACGCAGAACCCCAGGCCATGACCGACCTTTCGCTGATTCGTAACTTCTCCATCGTCGCGCATATCGACCACGGCAAGTCGACGCTGGCCGACCGCATGATCATGCTGTGCGGCGGGCTGACCGAGCGCGAGATGAAGGAGCAGGTGCTCGACTCCATGGACCTGGAGCGCGAGCGCGGCATCACCATCAAGGCGCAGACCGTGCGCCTGAACTACAAGCGCCAAGGACGGCAAGACCTACATCCTGAACCTGATCGACACCCCCGGCCACGTCGACTTCGCCTACGAGGTGAGCCGCTCGCTGGCCGCCTGCGAGGGCTCGCTGCTGCTGGTCGACGCCAGCCAGGGCGTCGAGGCGCAGACCCTGGCCAACGTCTACCAGGCGATCGAGGCCAACCACGAGATCGTCGTGGTGCTGAACAAGATCGACCTGCCGGCGGCCGAGCCGGAGCGGGTGAAGGCGCAGATCGAGGAGGTGATCGGCCTCGACGCCAGCGACGCCGTCGCCATCTCGGCCAAGACCGGCCTCGGCATCGTCGACGTGCTGGAGGCCCTGGTGCAGCGCCTGCCGCCGCCGAGCGGCGATCGCGACGGACCGCTGCGCGCCCTGCTGATGGACTCCTGGTACGATTCCTACCTCGGCGTGGTGACGCTGGTGCGCGTGGTCGATGGCGTGCTGAAGGCCGGGCAGCGCATCCGCATGCTGGCCAACGGCGCCGCCTACGACGTCCAGGAGGTCGGCGCCTTCCAGCCGCGCAAGACCAAGATGGCGGAGCTGGGGCCGGGCGAGATCGGCTACATGATCGGCGGCATCAAGACCATCCAGGACACCAAGGTCGGCGACACCATCACCGACGACCGCAAGCCGGCCACCCAGCGCCTGCCGGGCTTCAAGCCCTCGGTGCCGGTGGTCTTCTGCGGCCTCTTCCCCTCCGACGCGGCGAACTACGAGGAGCTGCGCGACAGCCTCGGCAAGCTGGCGCTGAACGACGCCTCCTTCCACTTCGAGGCCGAGACCTCGGCGGCGCTGGGCTTCGGCTTCCGCTGCGGCTTCCTCGGCCTGCTGCACCTGGAGATCATCCAGGAGCGGCTGGAGCGCGAGTTCGACCTCGACCTCATCACCACCGCGCCCTCGGTGGTCTATCGCATCCACATGACCGACGGCTCGATCAAGGAGCTGCACAACCCCTCCGACATGCCCGACCCGGTGAAGATCGACTTCATCGAGGAGCCCTGGATCCGTGCCACCATCCTGGTGCCGGACACCTACCTCGGGCAGGTGCTGAAGCTCTGCCAGGACCGCCGCGGCGAGCAGGTCGAGCTGACCTACGTCGGCGCGCGCGCCATGGTGATCTACAAGCTGCCGCTGAACGAGGTGGTGTTCGACTTCTACGACCGCCTGAAGTCGGTGACGCGCGGCTATGCCTCCTTCGACTATCAGGTCGAGGAGTACCGCGAGGGCGACCTGGTGAAGGTTTCGATCCTGGTGAACGCCGAGCCGGTCGACGCGCTCGGCATGATCGTCCACCGCGCCCAGGCCGAGCCGCGCGGGCGGGTGCTCTGCGAGCGCCTGAAGGAGCTGATCCCGCGCCAGCTCTTCAAGATCGCCATCCAGGCCGCCATCGGCGGCAAGGTGGTGGCGCGCGAGAGCGTCTCGGCGATGCGCAAGGACGTCACCGCCAAGTGCTACGGCGGCGACATCAGCCGCAAGCGCAAGCTGCTCGACAAGCAGAAGAAGGGCAAGAAGCGCATGCCGCGCGCGGCCCCCGCCCGCCCTCGCCGCCCCCGCGATGCGTGCGCAATGACGGCGGCCGACGCCGGCGGCTGCTGGCAGGCGCCCGAGCGCCTGTCGCAGGGGCCGCTGGTGCTGGTCGTGGCCGCCGCCCTGCTGGATGCCGACGGCCGCGTGCTGCTGGCCCAGCGCCCGCCCGGCAAGGCGATGGCCGGGCTCTGGGAATTCCCCGGCGGCAAGGTGCACGACGGCGAGGCGCCGGAGGCGGCGCTGGTGCGCGAACTGCAGGAAGAGCTCGGCATCGACACGCGGGCCAGCTGCCTGGCGCCGGTCGCCTTCGCCTCGCACCCCTAGCCGCGATTTCCACCTGCTGATGCCGCTCCTCTCCCCGCCCCCCTCCTCCCTCCTATTACCCCCCGCCTTCTCCTGCCGCTGCTGCCGCTGCGGAAGGGTTGCGTCGAGCACCCCCGGGCGTGCGGCGCGATCAGACCGCCTGTTCCTCGCCGCCCAGCGCCTTCGCCAGGCTGGCCTTGGCGCTGCCCGGGCGCAGCGGCTGCTGCTGGCCGGCGGCCGGCGCCCAGCCGGTGAGATAGACCACCTCGAACTCCGCCTCGACGCGGCCGTCGGCGCGGCGCGGATAGCGCTCGGCGGCGGCGAAGAGCGTCGCCGGCGCGGTCAGGTGTCGCGCCCGCTCGGCCAGCGCGTTGCCCTCGCCCATCCGCGACAGGTCGCGCATCAGGCTCAAGGGGCTGCCCCAGTCGACCGTGATGCGGTCGGCATCGGCCACCGGCAGCGCGAAACCGGCGCGCTGCAGGAGGGCGCCGGCGTCGCGCAGGTCGACGAAGGGCGAGACGCGCGGGCTGACGCCGCCGCGCTCGGCGGTCTCGGCGTCGAGCAGGGCGCGCCTGAGCTCCAGCAGCGTGTCGCCGCCGAACAGCGCCGCCAGGAACAGTCCGTCCGGCTTCAGCGCCCAGCGGATCTGCGCCAGGGCGCCCGGCAGGTCGTTCACCCACTGTAGCGACAGGCAGGAGACCACCAGGTCGAAGCGCTCCGGCCCGAAGGGTAGCGCCTCCTCGTCGGCGGCCAGGACCAGCCGCCCAGGACCGCCGCTACCCGCCGGCCGCTCGGCGGCATAGCCGGCCATCACCGGCGAGAGATCGCATTGCACCAGGGTCTCGATGCCGCCCGGCGGCCCCTTGGCATCCTCGCCCAGCAATTCGGCCAACAGCCCCCGGCGGCAGCCGAGGTCGAGCGCCAGCGGGAAGCGGCGCTTGAGATCGCCCAGCCGCTCCAGCAGCCGGCCACCGACCTCGCGGAACAGGAAGTCGTAGCCGGCCAGGCCGGCGGCGGCGCGATCGCGGTGCCGGCGCAGCGCGCGCCGGTCGAAGGGTTGTGGCAGACTGCCGGGCTGGCTCATGGGCCCCATCTTGGCCCTCGGCCACGCCCTGGCAAGGGAGAGTAACGGGTGCTGATGCGGGGGCTTGTCGCAGGCGCCGGCGTGGCGCGGTTTCTCGGCCTGGCCCGCGCGGCCGGCCAGCGGACCGGACGGGCGGCGCTCGACAGCCTGCTGCCGCCGCGCTGCCTGGCCTGCGGCACGGTGGTGCAGGAGAGCGGCCAGCTCTGCGCCGCCTGCTGGCCGCGTCTCGCCTTCCTGGCGCCGCCGCACTGCGCCTGCTGCGGCCTGCCCTTCGCCTACGACCCCGGGCCGGCGGCGCTCTGCGGCGCCTGCAGCGGCCGGCCGCCGGCCTATGCCCGCGCCCGCGCCGTGCTGCGCTACGACGAGGCCAGCCGCGACCTGATCCTGGCCTTCAAGCACGCCGACCGCACCGATGCCGCGCCGGCCTTCGCCCGCTGGCTGCAGCGCGCCGGTGCCGAGCTGCTGGCCGACTGCGACCTGATCCTGCCGGTGCCGCTGCATCCCCGCCGGCTGTTCCGCCGGCGCTACAACCAGGCGGCGCTGCTGGCGCTGGCGCTCGGCCGTCTCGCGGGCAAGCCGGTGGCGGTCGACCTGCTGCGCCGCCGCCGCAATACGCCGCCGCAAGGTCACCGCTCGCGTGCCGAGCGGCAGCGCAACGTCGCCGGTGCCTTCGCCCTCGCCCCTGGCGCCGCGGAGCGCCTGCAGGGGCGCCGCCTGCTGCTGCTGGACGACGTCATGACCACCGGGGCGACGCTGGAGGCCGCCGCGCGGACGCTGCAGGGCGGCGGCGCGGCGGCGGTCGATGCCCTCGCCCTTGCCCGCGTGGTCCTGGCGTCCGCATAATTCCCGCCCATATGAAGAGGGACGGCAAACCCTCCACGACCGGACGACGAAAGGCGGCATATCCCCGATGGCCAAGGTCGAGATCTATACCAGCCTGCTCTGTGGCTACTGCTACCGCGCCAAGCGCCTGCTCGAGCAGAAAGGCGTCGCTTTCTCGGAATACGACCTGATGGCCGAGCCGCGGCGCCGGCCGGAGATGATCGAGCGCGCCGCCGGCCGCACCTCGGTGCCGCAGATCTTCATCGACGGCCAGCACGTCGGCGGCTGCGACGAGCTCTATGCCCTGGAGGAGCGCGGCGCCCTCGACCCCCTGCTCGCCGCCTAGCGGAAGGATAGGACCATGCCCCTGCGCTTCACCGCCGGCCTGGTGCAGATGACCAGCGGCACCGAGATCGAGACCAACGTCGCCACCGCTGCCGGCCTGATCCGCGAGGCCGCCGCTGGCGGCGCCCAGCTGGTGGTGACGCCGGAGAACACGACGCAGATCGAGCCCGACAAGGAGCGCCTGCTCGCCACCGCCCAGCCGGAGGCGACCCACCCGGCGATCCCGCCCTTCGCCGCGCTGGCGGCGGAGTTGAAGATCTGGCTGCTGATCGGCTCGCTGACCGTCAAGGCCAGCGAGACCAAGTGCTGGAACCGCAGCTACCTCTTTGCGCCCGACGGCGCCGTCGCCGCGACCTACGACAAGGTCCACATGTTCGACGTCGAGGTCGGCGACGGCCAGTCCTATCGCGAGTCGAAGACCTTCGAGCCCGGGCAGCGGCCGGTCCTGGCCGACCTGCCCTGGGCGCGGCTGGGGCTGACCATCTGCTACGACATCCGCTTCGCCTATCTCTATCGCACGCTGGCGCAGGCCGGGGCGCAGATCCTGACCGCGCCGGCCGCCTTCACCGAGGTCACCGGCCAGGCCCACTGGCACGTGCTGCAGCGCGCCCGCGCCATCGAGACCGGCTGCTTCCTGCTGTCGGCGGCGCAGTGCGGCATCCACGCCCGCGGCCGGCGCACCTACGGCCACTCGCTGATCGTCGCCCCCTGGGGCGAGGTGCTGGCCGACGGCGGCGAGGAGCCCGGCGTGGTGCTGCACGAGATCGACCCCGCCGCGGTCACCAGCGCGCGCCATCGCGTGCCCTCGCTGACCCACGACCGCCCGCTCGACCCGCCGGCCGTCGCCAACGCCCTCAAGCTGGCCGGCGAATAGCGCCCCTCACTCCTCGGCGAAGGGATCGCCGGCGAGGCCGCTGTTGGAGACCACCGGCGGCTGCGGCCGCTCGTTCACGTGCAGACGGAAGACATCGGGGCGGGCGTAGTGGCCGGCGACGTCGAAGTCGTACTTGCCGCGGGCGATCTCGCGGCGGTCGAGCTCGGCATACTGGATCTTCTCGCCGCTGAAGTCGGGCTCGACCAGCACGCGGCCCAGCGGGTCGACGATGCAGGAGCCGCCGCGCATCAGCACGGTCGCCGGCTCGTCGCCCTGGATCGCCGCATAATCCGGCGGGCAGTCGGCGCGCGTGAGGTACTGGCAGGCCGAGAGCACGAAGCAGCGGCCCTCCAGCGCCACGGTCTGCATGGTCGGCAGCCAGGTCGGCCGGTCGTCGGCGGTCGGCGCGCAGTAGAGCTGCACCCCCTTGGCGTACATCGCCATGCGCAGCAGCGGCATGTAGTTCTCCCAGCAGATCACGCTGCCGAGCTTGCCGATGGCGGTCTCGACCACGGAGATCGTCGAGCCGTCGCCGAAGCCCCAGACCAGGCGCTCCAGCGCCGTCGGCATCAGCTTGCGGTGCTTCGCCAGCAGGCTGCCGTCCGGCCCGTACATCAGCGCGGTGCAGTAGAGCGTGCCGCCGGCGCGCTCCATCACGCCGACCACGAGATGCAGGCCGGCGGCGCGCGCGGCGCGGCCGATCGCCTCGCTCTCCGGGCTCGGCAGGTCGATGGCGCTCTCGAAGTAGCGGCGGAAGTCCTCGCGGCCCTCGGGCGAGCGCATGCCCAGCCGGGCGCCGAAGTCGAGGCCCTTGGGATAGGCCGAGACGAAGGCCTCCGGGAAGACCACGATGTCGGCGCCCGCGCGCCCGGCCTCGGCGGTCAGGTCGGCCAGCTTGTCGAGCGTGCGCGGCACGTCGAAGACGACCGGCGCCGCCTGCACCACGGCAGCCTTCACGATGGGGTCCTGCATCGCCTTCTCCCTCTCCTCGCTCGCCTCGCCCTAGATCGCTTCGCGGCGTGCCGCGATCCGCTGGCGCGCGGCCGGCCGCGGCTCGGCCTCCACCAGATCCTCGTAGGCGACCACCCTGAGCTGGCCGCCGACCGCCTCGAGCAGCTCGTGCGGTGCCAGAAGATAGTCCGGATTGCTCGGCTTGCCGAAGGCCTCGTTGCCGCGCGCGAAGGTCTCGTAGAGCAGGCAACCCCCCGGCGCCACGGCGGCGACGATGGCCGGCAGCAGCGGCCGCCAGAGGTAGTTGGTCACCACCACGCCGGCGAAGCGCCGGCCGGCCAGGGGGAAGGGCCGCCCGTCCTCCAGGTCCGCCGCGATCTGCTCGACCAGTTCGTCGTCCGCCAGGTCCGCCAGCCCCGAGAGGTCGCGGTCGAGGGCGGTCACCGGGTGGCCGAGCCCGCGCAGGTAGCGCAGGTGACGGCCGGCGCCGCAGGCGAGATCCAGCACCGCGCCGCCGGCCGGGATCAGCCAGGCGAAGCGGCGAATCCAGGGCGAGGGCGGCTCCAGCCCGGGTTGCGGCAGCGAGAAGGGCGGCGTCGCGGTCATGCCACAGCCTTACCACTAGCCCTTGTCGGGTGCCATCGCAGGCGCCATTTTAGCCTTATGATCAAGTACGACCTCCAGTGTCGGAAGGGCCACGTCTTCGAGGCCTGGTTCCGCGACAGCACCGCCTACGACGAGCAGGTCGAGGACGGCGAGATCGCCTGTCCGCACTGCCGCAGCCGCAAGGTGGAGAAGGCGGTCATGGCGCCGCGCCTGGGCAAGGGCGGCAAGGACGCGGCGACGCGGGCGCAGCAGGTGGCGGCGATGCGCGCGCAGTTGAGCGAGCTGCGCCAGAAGGTCGAGGCCAACTGCGACGACGTCGGCACGCAGTTCGCCGAGGAGGCGCGCAAGATCCACTACGGCGAGGTCGAGGCGCGCGGCATCTATGGCGAGACCACGCCGGACGAGGCCGAGGCCTTGACCGAGGAGGGCGTGCCCTTCGCCCGCATCCCCTGGGCGCCGAAGGAAAACGCCTGAGGCGGGCGCAGCGTCGCCGACGGAGAGGCCATGCAGCTCTTCGCCCATCCCTTCTCCTCCTACTGCCAGAAGGCGCTGATCGCCCTCTACGAGAACGCGACGCCCTTCGAGTATCGCCTCCTGAAGCACGACGACCCGGCGGTGATGGCGGAGCTGGCCCAGCTCTGGCCGCTGAAGCGCTTTCCGGTCCTGGTCGACCAGGGCCGGACCTTCGTCGAGGCCAGCATCATCATCGAGCATCTCGACCTGGCGCATCCCGGGCCGCGCCGGCTGGTTCCATCGGACCCGCGCGAGGCCCTCGAAGCGCGAACGCTGGACCGCGTCTTCGACAACTACGTCTCGACGCCGATGCAGAAAATCGTCGGCGACAGCCTGCGCCCCGCGGACAGCCGCGACCCGCACGGTGTGGCGGAGGCGCGCCGGCTACTGGAGACGAGCTACCGCTGGCTGGACGGGCGGCTGGCGGGACGGGACTGGGCGGCCGGCGCGGACTTCGGTCTGGCCGACTGCGCCGCCGGGCCGGCGCTCTTCTATGCCGACTGGACGCATCCGATCGGCGATGAGTTCGCCCGGCTGCGCGCCTATCGCCAAAGATTGACCGCCCGCCCCTCCTTCGCCCGCGCGATCGAGGAGGCACGGCCCTTCCGGCCGCTGTTCCCGCTCGGCGCCCCCGACCGCGACTGACGGCAGTCGGCTAGGCGGCGTCCTCGCCGTCCGGCGGCACCTCGAGCGGCGGCGGGAAGCGGGTCTCGGCCTCCAGCACGTTGAGGTCCATGTGATTGCGCATGTACTGAACGCTGGCGTCGTCCGGCGGCTGCCAGTCCCAGGCGGTGTGCTGGCCGGTCATGGCGGCGGCGTGCACCAGGCGGCGACGGCGCTGGCTGGCCAGCACCCGCTCGGTCAGGCCGTCGAGGTCCCAACGCGCCTTCGCCTCGGCGTCGAAGCGGGCGAGCGTCGCCGCGGCCGCCGGATCGCCGGCCCGGTCGGTCAGCTCCCGCGGGTCGGCGGCCAGGTCGTAGAGCTGGTCGGGATGGCCGGGCTGGCGGATGAACTTCCAGCGGCCCTGGCGCAGCATCACCATCGGCGCCACCGTGCCCTCGCCGCAGTAGTCGCCGGCGACGATGCGGCTCTCCGCCGCCGCACTGTCGTCGGCCACCGCCAGCAGGCTCTCGCCGTCCAGCGGGTCGGCGTAGTCCAGCTCCTTGCCGTCGGTCGCCAAGGCCACGAAGGTCGGCAGGAGGTCGGCCAGCGAGACCGGGGCGGCGACGCGCTTCGCCGCGATCTGGCCGGGGAAGCTCACCACCAGCGGCACCCGCGCCGCCATCTCGAACCAGCACATCTTGTACCAGAGCCCGCGCTCGCCGAGCATGTCGCCGTGGTCGCCGGTGAAGACCACCACCGTGTCCTCCGCCCGCCCGCTGTCGCGCAACACGCGCAGCAGCGCGCCGAGGCGGTCATCGATGTAGGCGATCGAGCCGAGGTAGGCATGGCGCGCGTTGCGGATGCGCGCCTCGGTCAGGTCCCAGCGGCCCATGTCGCTGACCAGGCGCAGGCGCCGGCTGTGCGGGTCCATCTCCTCGGGCGTCAGCACCACCTCCGGCATCGCGATGTCGTCGTGGCGGTAGCGGTCCCAGTGCTCCTGGCGGCAGGCATAGGGGTCGTGCGGATGGGTGAAGGAGGCGCAGAGGAAGAAGGGCCGCTCCTCCGCCTTCATCGCCATCTGCCAGAGCTTGCGCTCGGCCTGGAAGGCGGCGGCGTCGTCGAACTGCAGCTGGTTGCTGCGCTCGGCCACCCCGGCCTGCACCACCGAGGCCATGTTGTGATACCACCAGTCGATCCGCTCGTCCGGCTTCGTCCAGTCCGGCACCCAGCCGAAGTCGGCGGGATAGATGTCGGTGGTCACCCGCTCCTCGAAGCCATGCAGCTGGTCGGCGCCGACGAAGTGCATCTTGCCGGCCAGGCAGGTGTGGTAGCCGAGGCTGCGCAGGTAGTGCGCGAAGGTCGGGATCTCGGAGGGGAACTCGGCGGCATTGTCGAAGGCGCCGATGCGCCCGGCGAGCTGGCCGGCCATCATCGAGAAGCGCGCCGGGGCGCAGAGCGGCGAATTGCTGTAGGCGCTCTCGAACAGCAGGCCGCGCTCCGCCAGGCCGTCGAGATGCGGCGTCTTCGCCATGCGCCCGCCGTAGGCCGGCAGCACGGGAGCCGCCATCTGGTCGGTCATCACCATCAGGATGTTCGGGCGGCGGCTCATGGCGTTTCCTCTTCCTCGGCGGGTTCCCACCCTGCCCCAGGAGGGAGCGGGCTTGGCAAGGCTTCTCCTCAGTCCTCCCGCGCCAGGAGGCGCAGGCGGCTCTCCATCTCGTCGCGGTTCATGTAGAGGCCCTGCAGGTGGCGCCGGCCCGACTGCGGGTCGAAGGCGCGCCGGCCGTGCAGGACGCGGCGATTGTCGAAGGCGACCATCTCGCCCGGTGCCAGCTTCAGCTCGATGCGATAGGCCGGATCGCGCAGCAGCTGCCAGAACTGGCGATAGGCGGCATACCAGGCGCGGGTGCGCTCCGGCGTGGCGGAGAGCGCGGCGCGCAGCCAGTTGTTGAAGCGGACCGCGACGAGGGCGCCGTCGGCGTCGATCTCGATCGCCGGCGCGGCAAAGCGCAGGTCGCAGCCCTCGTCGTGGAAGCGCGCGGCGACCGGCGTCTCGGCCAGGACCGCGAAGGCCAGCGGGTCGAGCGCACGCAGGGCCTCGGCCACCGCGAATCCGTCGGCGAAGAGCGATTCGCCGCCGCTCGCCTCGTTGGCCAGGCAGTAGAGGAACTGGAAGTCCGGCGGCCAGCGCCAGTTGATCAGGTCGTTGTGCAGCTCCAGGCCGTCGGCCGTGTAGGCGCTGTTGTTCGGGTTCGGCCGCGAGACGACGTCGTAGACGCTGCCGAAGTTGCTGCTGCGCGGCTGGCCGATGCGCTCGGCGACTCGCAACACCTCGTCGGCGCTGCAGGGGCCCTCTTCGAGGACCGCGATGCCTTCGCGCAGCAGCAGCGAGATGAAGCCCCCGAGGCCGGCATTGGCGGCCATGTAGGCCGCATGGCCGACGCGTCCGGGCCGATGGCCGCCCTGCCAGAGGCGCCGTTTCCCGGCAATCCCCAGGCCCTCGGCATCCCAGAGCTGCGCCGCCAGCCAGCCGCCGTCGTAGCGGCCGACATGGCCATCGCTGAAGCACGCCTCCAGATGGCCGCCCGGCAGCAGGCGGGCGCTCGAGAGCGTCAGGCCCGGCGCCGCGTCGATCAGCAGCCAGCGCCGCTCCATCGTCTGCGGGTGGCGGCATGCGGGGCAAGGGCAGTTGTCGCGCAGCCAGAGGGCATCGACCCGGCCCGTCTCGCCCCGCGCCCACCGCAGGGTGAGGCCCTCGCCATCGGTCTCGAGATGGCAGAGCGGCCGGGGGGCATAGCGGGCCAGGTCGGCCATCGCCGGCGGCGGGAACGAGATTTCGGCCGCCCATCGCTCCGGCGACGGACAGGGCACGATCGGATGCAAGGCGGGCAAGGGCGGCGACTCCAGTCTAGGCGCGTCCAGGCGCGCGGCCGCACCCTATTGCCCAAGCCAGGGCGCCACAAACGCCTTCTTCCGGGGGTGCCGATTAGTTTTCCTTGGGCTAGACTAAGACATGCTGCCGCAACTACCGCTCGGTCAGTTGGCCGCCTTCGAGGCCGCGGCCCGCCACGTCTCCTTCACGGCGGCGGCGCGCGAACTCGGCATAACGCAGTCCGCCGTCTCGCAGCAGATCGGCCTGCTCGAGCAACGGCTCGGCCGCCGGCTGTTCCGGCGACGACCGCAAGGGCTCGAGCTGACCGACGAGGGGCGCGGCCTGCTGCCCCTGGTCGAAGAGGTGCTCGGCCGGCTCAGCAGCGGCCTGCGCGAGCTCTTCGGCAAGCCGGCCGCCCGCGAGGGTCACGCACCGCTGGTGCTGCGCGTGACCCTCGGCTTCGCGCACTTCTGGCTGCGGCCGCGCCTGCCGCGCTTCCTTGCCCAGCAGCCGCGGGTCCAGCTCCGCCTGCTCTCCTCGCTCTGGCCCGACCCCGAGACGCAACCCGGTCTCGATTTCGAGATCGCCTACCGCCGGCCGCCGCCCGACCGCGCCGCCTGCCTGCGACTGACCCGCGACCGCCTCTTCCCGGTGGCCGCTCCAACGCTGGCTGCCCGCCTGCGCCGGCCGGCGGACCTGGCCGGGCAGCGGCTGATCCAGGTGATCGGCTTCCACGAGGGCTGGCAGCAGTGGCTGGCCGCCGCCGGCGTCGCGCAGGCGGCCGAGGCGCCGCCCGCGCAGGAGGTCGATACTGCCGTCCTCGCGCTGGCTCTGGCGGAGGCCGGCGAGGGCGTGGCCCTGGGCCGCAGCGCCTATGCCGACGCCCTGATCGCCGACGGCCGTCTGGTGGCCCCCTTCGCCCGTACCCTGGCCTCGACGGAGAACTTCTGGCTCACCTGGACGCCGGGCCGCCCGCTCTCGACCGCCGCACGAGCCTTCCGCGAGTGGATCCGCGAGGAATCAGCGACCGTCATTTGATCGACGCCCCGGTCGTCGGCACTATTGCCGACGACGCTATCGGGAGGCGCTGGGCGCGGCGTGGGAGACATTGAAGGCGGAGAACCCGGCCGACGGGCAAAGCGCCTGGGCCGAGCGACGGCACCAGGTACTGAACGACGGCGGCGTCCAGCCGGTGTTCTAAGCCGCGCCAGCGGCAGGCGCCGGCAGCGGCGCCCTACGCCGGCTTCTGCGCCGCCAGCAGGTAGTTGACGTCGAAGTCACGGTCGGAGAGCCGCCAGGCGCCATCGAGGGGGTTGTAGACCAGCCCCTTCACGGCGCCGACCGTCAGCCCCTCGGGCCGCAGCAGGCGGGCGATCTCGCTGGGTTTCAGGAAACGCTTCCACTCGTGCGTGCCGCGCGGCAGCCAGCGCAGCACCCACTCGGCGCCGACGATGGCCATGAGATAGGCCTTGGCGGTGCGGTTGAGGGTCGAGAGCAGCAGCTCGCCGCCCGGCCGCACCAGGGCGGCGGCATCGGCCAGGAAGGCCGCAGGCGCGGCGACGTGCTCGACGATCTCCAGCGCGACCACGGCATCGAAGCGCTCGCCAGCAGCGGCCAGGGCTTCGGCGGTGGTGCAGCGGTAGTCGATGGCGAGGCCGGCCTCGGCGGCATGGGCACATGCCACCGCCAGGCTCTCCTCGGCGGCGTCGGCGCCGACCACGGTGGCGCCCATGCGGGCCAGGGGCTCGCTGACCAGCCCGGCGCCGCACCCCAGGTCGAGCAGCCGCAGGCCGGCCAGCGGCTTCAGGCTGCCCGGCGCGGCCGGTCCGTCCGGCCGCAGGGCCACCAGGCGGTCGCGCAGGAAGGCGAGGCGCAGGGGATTCAGCCGGTGCAGGGGCCGCATCGGCCCCGCCGGGTCCCACCAGCGCTCGGCCAGACGGGCGAACTTCTCGATCTCGGCGCGATCGACGCTGCCCTGGTGCGGCGCGATGCCCTCCGGCGGGGGCTCGGCGGTCGCGGTCTCGGGTTCGGTCATGCGGGAGCGGGCTCCTCGGCGGCCCCTTTGCCGGGGCCCTTGCCTTGCGTTGGCGGTGCAACATGAGTATGGGTAGCCGACGCCCCACAAGGCAAGCGGACCCACGGGAAAGCCTCGGCGGTTCCAGGGTCGAGCGGACGCTTCGACGGCGGCCTCCCGGTCGCCGGCAGCCGGCGTTCGCCAGTGGCCGGCACGCGCGGCTTGGGGTGGCGAGAAGGCAAGAGACGCAGGACGCGACGGGCAATGGCACGCATCGTGATGAAGTTCGGCGGTACGTCGGTTGGCGACGTCGCGCGCATCCAGAACGTCGCCCGGCGGGTCGCCGCCGAGTCGGCGCGCGGCCATGAGATCGCTGTGGTGGTCTCCGCCATGACCGGCGTCACCAACCAACTGGTCGACTACGTGCGCGAGACCGCCTCGATCGCCGACCTGCGCGAGTACGACACGGTGCTGGCGACCGGCGAGCAGGTGACCGTCGGGCTGCTGGCCATCGCGCTGCAGGAGCTCGGCGTCTCGGCCCGCTCCTGGCTCGGCTGGCAGCTGCCGATCCGCACCACCGACGCGCACGGCTCGGCGCGCATTCTCTCGATCGGCACCGAGGTGCTGGAGCAGCGCTTCAAGGAAGGCCAGGTGGCGGTGGTCGCCGGCTTCCAGGGGCTGTCGGAGAACAACCGCATCACCACGCTCGGACGCGGCGGCTCGGACACCTCGGCGGTCGCGCTGGCGGCGGCGCTCAAGGCGGAGCGCTGCGACATCTACACCGACGTCGACGGCGTCTATACCTGCGACCCGCGCATCGTCGCCAAGGCGCGCAAGCTGGACAAGATCACCTACGAGGAAATGCTGGAGATGGCGTCGCTCGGCGCCAAGGTGCTGCAGACGCGTTCCGTCGAACTGGCGATGAACCACGGCGTGCGCGTGCAGGTGCTCTCCAGTTTCGAAGACAAGCCCGGAACCCTGGTGGTGGACGAGGACGAGATCGTGGAACAGGCAGTGGTCAGCGGCATCGCCTACTCGCGGGACGAGGCGAAGGTCACGCTCATCAGAGTCCCCGACAAGCCCGGCGTGGCCGGCGCGATCTTCGGCCCGCTGGCCGACGCGGCGATCAACGTCGACATGATCGTGCAGAATATCTCGCTGGATGGCGAGACCACCGACATGACCTTCACGGTCGGCCGCGCCGACCTGAAGCGGGCCCTGGCCGTGCTGGAGAAGAACATCGAGGCGCTGGGCCGGCCGGAGATGAAGGCCGACCCGACGGTCGCCAAGGTCTCGGTCATCGGCGTCGGCATGCGCAGCCATGCCGGCGTCGCCCAGCTCATGTTCAAGTCGCTTGCGGCCAAGGGCATCAATATCCAGGTCATCACCACCTCCGAGATCAAGGTCTCGGTCCTGATCGACGAGGCCTACACGGAGCTGGCGCTGCGCGCACTCCACACGGCCTACGGCCTCGACCGGGACTGACCCGGCCATGTCGGTCTGACGACAGGAGCCGGGGGCGATGGCAAGGGCACCCGGATGGCTCGGCGCACGCCGACTGCTCAGGCAGCTGAGGGACACGCTGCAGGAGGGCGGTGCGGCGCGTCACCGCCTTGACCAGGTCGCCACCCTCATCGCCAACGACATGGTGGCCGAGGTCTGCTCGGTCTACGTCATGCGGGCCGGCGAGGTGCTGGAACTCTTCGCCACCCGCGGCCTGCGCCCGGAAGCGGTGAACCGCACCCGCCTCCGGGTCGGCGAGGGCCTGGTCGGCCTGATCGCCGCCTCGGCCCGGCCGCTGGCGCTGCCGGAGGCGCAGAAGCATCCCAACTTCGCCTACCGCCCGGAAACCGGCGAGGAGATCTTCCAGTCGCTGATGGGCGTGCCGATCCTGCGCGAGGGGCGCGTGCTCGGCGTGCTGGTGATCCAGAACAAGACCCAGCGCAACTACGCCGAGGAGGAGACCGAGGCGCTCGAGACCGTCGCCATGGTGCTGGCGGAGATGCTCTCGTCGGGCAGCGTTCTGGACCCCGAGGAGCAGCGCCTGGCCGAGGGCGCCTCGCTGCTGCCGGCCCGCCTCGCCGGCGTGGTGCTGAACGAGGGCCTGGCGATCGGCACCGCCGTCTGGCACCAGCGCGGCCTGGTGATCCGCCGCCTGGTCGGCGAGAACCCGGCCGAGGAGCTGCAGCGCCTGCAGCAGGCCATGGCGGCGCTGGCTGCGCATATCGAGCGGCTGTTCGAGGAGAGCGACGTCGCTCACCAGGGCGAGCACCGCGAGGTGCTGGAGACCTACCGCATGTTCGCGGAGGACCGCGGCTGGATCGCCCGCATCGAGGAGACGATCCGCTCCGGGCTGACCGCCGAGGCGGCGGTGCAGAAGGTGCAGAACGACACCCAGGCCCGCATGGCGCAGGTCACCGACGCCTACCTGCGCGAGCGGCTCTACGACCTCGACGACCTCGCCAACCGCCTGCTGCATCTGCTGGTCGGCGGCGAGGCGACGGCGGAGACCCTGCCGGAGGATGCCATCCTGATCGCCCGGCACCTGGGGCCGGCGGAACTGCTCGACTACGACCGCAGCCGCCTGAAGGCCGTGATCCTGGCCGAGGGCAGCCCGACGGCCCACGTCGCCATCGTTGCCCGCGCGCTGGACATCCCGATGCTCGGCCGCGCCCCGGAGGCGCTGACCCGCATCCGCCCCGGCGACACGGTGATCGTCGACGGCAACAGCGGCCAGATCCTGGTACGGCCGCGGGAGAACGTGCGGCAGTCCTTCCGCGACGCGCTGGAGGATCGGGTCCGCCGGCGGCGCGTCTTCGCCGCCACCCGCGACCTGCCGGCAGTCAGCCGCGACGGCGTGAAGGTGCGCCTTTCGATCAACGCCGGCCTGCTGATCGACCTGCCGCAGCTGCATGAATCGGGGGCCGAGGGCGTCGGCCTCTATCGCACCGAGGTCCCCTTCATGGTGCGCGACTCCTTCCCCACCATCGGCGAGCAGCGCGACCTCTACAGCCGCATCCTCGAGGCCACGGCCGGCAAGCCGGTGGTCTTCCGCACCCTCGACATCGGCGGCGACAAGACGCTGCCCTACTGGACCGGCGGCGGCGAGGAGGAGAACCCGGCGATGGGATGGCGGGCGCTGCGCATCGGCCTCGATCAGCCGGCCCTGCTGCGCCAGCAGCTGCGGGCGCTGATCCAGGCGGCCGCCGGCCAGCGCCTGCAGGTGATGTTCCCGATGGTCAGCGCGGTGGCGGAGTTCCGCGCCGCCAGGGCCCTGCTGCACCATGAGCTTGCCCTGGCGGAGAGACCGCCCAGCCAGGTCGACTGCGGCGTCATGCTGGAGGTGCCGGCGCTGCTGTGGCAGCTCGACGAGCTGCTGGCCGCCGTCGACTTCATCTCGATCGGCTCCAACGACCTGCTGCAGTTCCTCTTCGCCGCCGACCGCGGCAACCCGCGGCTGGCGCGCCGCTACGAGATCACCACGCCGGCGGCGCTGCGCCTCTTCCGCACGCTGGCCGCGGCCGCCGATGCCGCCGGCGTGCCGCTGTCGCTGTGCGGCGAGGCGGCCGGCCATCCGCTGGAGGCCATGGCCCTGGTCGGCTGCGGCCTGCGGCACCTGTCGATGCCCCCCGGCGCGGTGGCGCCGGTGAAGACGATGATCCGCAGCCTGGAGGTCGCGGCGCTGGAGCGCTTTCTCGGCGACTGTTTGATGAGGGAGATTAACTCCGTGCGCGAATTGTTGCGCAATTATGCACGAGACCATGGGGTGATTGTCTGAAATCGGTGCGAAAGATTTGCAGGACGCCACTTTGCTTTGC
This sequence comes from uncultured Alphaproteobacteria bacterium, assembly GCA_942492185.1. Classification (GTDB taxonomy): domain Bacteria; phylum Pseudomonadota; class Alphaproteobacteria; order Kiloniellales; family JACOMY01; genus CALOEA01. The sequence goes on along the minus strand of CALOEA010000026.1, from coordinate 55,420 downwards.
TAAAAGATCGTGTTGTCTGCCACTCTGGAAAGACAGGCAAAACCGGCCGATCAGGGCGTTGGGACGGTCGGAATTGCGGCGGAAGGAGAGCCCACGCGGTGCCCCGGGCGACCGGATCGGCTTGCGCGGGCGCCCATGGACGATGCGACTGGAACTAAGACGTCGGGGACGTCACTCACCGTGTTGCGACCGGTAGCCAAGGAACCGCAGGAAGACCACCCGGGCGGTCATGACGACAACGGGGCGCCAACCTTCGGCGAAGCCGTGCCCTTCCCAGGTACCGACCGGCAGGAGGAGACCCCGGCCTACTTCGACCCGGCGCCGCCGGCCACGGTCGGTCAGCTGCTGCTCGCCACCCGGCGCAAGTACGGACAGGACCTGCGGCAGGTCTCGCAGTCGCTGCGCATCCGCCATTCCTATCTCGAGGCGATCGAGGCCGACCGCCACGGCGACCTGCCGGGCCTGGCCTACGCCGTCGGCTTCGTCCGCAGCTATGCCGACTACCTCGGCCTCGACAGCAAGGCCATGGTGCTGCGCTACAAGGAAGAGGCGCAGGGCCTCAACCGCAAGACCCAGTTGGTGTTTCCCTCGCCGGTGCAGGAAGCCAAGGTGCCGACCGGCGCGATCATCCTGATCGCCCTGGTCCTGCTCGGCCTCGCCTACGGCGGCTGGACCTATTTCTCGCGCGAAGGCGAGCCGCCGCCGCTGTCGGTGGCCTCGCCACCGGCCGGCCAGCAGCCGGCCGAGCCGCAGCCCGCGACCCCGCAGCCGAACGCCACCGCGGCCGCGCCGGCCACCCTCGGCGGTGGTCCGGCCGTCGGCGACGCGCCGATGGCCGGCACCAGCAGTGCCGGCAGCCCCACCGTGGCCGGCGCTCCGGACAGCAGCCTGGGCGGCCCGATCGCCACGCCGCTCGACGAACCCGGGACGCTCGCTCCCGCCGAGACCGCGACGACGCAGGACGGCAGCCTGCCGGCCGGCGATGCGGTGCCGGCGGCCGTCAGCGGCAGCAACGGCGAGGCGCAGGCGGCGGAGGCCCCGGCGGCGGCAACCGTGGCGGCAGAGCCCGCGGCGGCAGAGGAGCCGTCCGCGGCCGTGCCCGGCGTCACCCCGCCCCCGTCGATTCCCGCCGCACCCGCAGCACCGGAGACGACCCAGGAGGCGGCCGTGCCGCCGCTCGATCCCGACGCGCCGCGCATCGTGCTCCAGGCCAAGCAGGATTCCTGGGTGCAGATCCGCAACGCCAAGGACGAGGCGATCCTCACCCAGGTGCTGCGCGAGGGCGAGAGCTATGCCGTGCCCAACGAGCCCGGCCTGGTCCTCCTGACCGGCAATGCCGGCGGGCTGGTGGTGGAACTCGACGGCAAAGCCCTGCCGCCGCTGGGCGCCGTCGGGGCGGTCAAGCGCAACATCGTCCTCGACCCGGTCTCGCTCGGCGCCAACTGAGTCGGCGAGCGCGATCGCCTAGCTGTGCTTGCCGCTGTCGAGCAGGGTCGCGGTGTAGTCGCGGTAGCTGATGCCGAGTTCCTCGGCACGGGCCAGGCGGCGCAGGGCGATCTCGCGCGGCGGTGTCTTCCAGGCCGCCTTGTGGGCCTTGCTCCAGCAGTAGTGCCGCCAGCTCTTGCCCAGCGGCTCCTGCAGTGGCGGGCCGCCGTTGTGCCCGGGTCCGGCCGGCGCCGCCGCGTCGTCGCTGCGGCTCTTGGAATCATGCGGCAAGGGGGCAACTCCCCAGGGGCGGTTGGCAGCAGCCAGTTTGTCGCCTAAAGTGCCGTCATGTCCACTATCGAAGATATTGCCCTCGACCACGGCGTCGATCGCCGGCTCGCCGCCCGCCTGAAGCAGGAGCGCGAGGCGCGCGGCTGGACCCTGGCCGAGCTGGCGCTGCGCTCGGCGGTCAGCCGCTCGATGATCAGCAAGATCGAGCGCGGCGACGCCAGCCCGACGGCCAGCCTGCTGGGGCGCCTCTCGGCCGCCTTCGGCCTCACCCTCTCGCAGCTCTTCGCCAGCCTGGAGGCGGGCGGCCGCCTGGCGAGGTCGGCGGAGCAGCCGGCCTGGCAGGATCCGGAGACCGGTTTCCGCCGCCGTTCGCTGTCGCCGGCCGGCGCCGGCCGGCTCGAGCTGGTCTGGGGAGAGCTGCCGGGCGGCGCCGAGATCGCCTACCCTGCGGCCGCCTATGGCTTCATCGAGAACCAGCAGGTGGCGCTGCTGGAGGGCGCGCTGGTGATTCGCCAGGGCGAGCAGGTCTTCACCTTGGCGCCGGGCGATTGCCTGCACTTCGGCCCGCCACAGGCCTCGCTGTTCCGCAATCCCGGCCGCAAGGCCTGCCGCTATCTGGTCGCGGTGGTGCGGCGCGCCACCGACTGAGGCGGCAGCAGCCGGAGAGCCGGGGCCGCCCGCCTGTCGTCCGGCCGGCCCTTGAAGTTTCGCCGAGGCTCGCGCATCTTCGCGGCAGCACTTGCAGGCCGTGACCAGGCCTGCGCCGGCCGTGCCGCGCGCGGCCGCAAGCGAGCAAAGGCAAGCCTTTCCATGAGCGATCACACCGTCGTCCGCCCCTGGCGCCAGATCATCCGCCGCAAGAGCCGCACGATTAAGGTCGGCCCGGTCCCGGTCGGCGGCGATTCGCCGATCACCGTGCAGTCCATGACCAACACGCTGACCCACGACGTGAAGGCGACGATCGAGCAGATCCTCGCGCTGGAGGCCGCCGGCGCCGACATCGTCCGCGTCTCCTGCCCCGACGAGGCCTCCTCGGCGGCGCTGAAGCAGATCGTCCCGAACGTCAACGTGCCGCTCGTCGCCGACATCCACTTCCACTACAAGCGCGGCATCGAGGCGGCGCAGAACGGCGCCGCCTGCCTGCGCATCAACCCCGGCAACATCGGCGGCCGGGAGCGCGTGCGCGAGGTGGTGAAGGCGGCACGCGACAACAATCTCTCGATCCGCATCGGCGTCAACGCCGGCTCGCTGGAGAAGGACCTGCTGGACAAGTACGGCGAGCCCTGCCCCGACGCCATGGTCGAGTCCGCGCTGAATCACATGAAGTTCCTGCAGGACGAGGACTTCCACGAGTTCAAGATCTCCTGCAAGGCCTCCGACGTCTTCCTGGCGGTCGCCGCCTACCAGCAGCTGGCCGAGGCCTGCGACTACCCGCTGCACCTCGGCATCACCGAGGCCGGCGGCCTGCGCTCCGGCACCATCAAGTCGGCGATCGGCCTCGGCGCGCTGCTCTGGGCCGGCATCGGCGACACCATTCGCGTCTCGCTCTCCGCCGACCCGGTCGAGGAGGTGAAGGCCGCCTTCGACATGCTGAAGTCGCTGGGCCTGCGCCACCGCGGCGTCAACGTCATCTCCTGCCCCTCCTGCGCGCGCCAGCAGTACGACGTCATCAAGACGGTCGAGGCGCTGGAGCTGCGCATCGCCCACATCACCACGCCGATGACCGTCTCGGTGATCGGCTGCGTGGTGAACGGTCCCGGCGAGGCCACCATGACCGACATCGGCTTCACCGGCGGCGGCAAGGGCACCCACCAGGTCTATGTCGCCGGTCTGCCGCACCATCGCCTGAAGGACGCCGGCATCGTCGACCATCTGGTGGAGATGATCGAGGCCAAGGCCGCCGAGATCGAAGCCGAGAAGGCCGCCGAGCAGGCCGCCGCCGAATAGCGCTCGCGGCCCAGCCCGGCGGGCCACCCCGCGAGGCTTGCCGCAGGGCCTCCTGGCCTCGCCTGCCGCGCAGGGCTTCCGTCCCGGCGCAAAGGGCGCTAGAGAAGCGCCCGCCATCCTTGAGGAGACCGCCCTTGGCCACGCTGCAACCCGTCCGCGGCACGCACGACCTTTTGCCGGCCGAGATGCGTCGGCACCGGCAGGTCGTCGAGACCGCGCGCGAGATCGCCGAGCGCTACGGCTACCTGCTGATGGCGACGCCGGTTTTCGAGTTCACCGAGGTCTTCAAGCGCACGCTCGGCGATACCACCGACATCGTCACCAAGGAGATGTACTCCTTCGAGGCGCGCGAGGGCGACGGCAGCCAGCCCGGCCAGTCGATCACGCTGCGCCCGGAGAATACCGCCAGCGTGGTGCGCGCCTTCCTCTCCAACGCGCTGACTCAGGACCTGCCGCAGCGCTTCTTCTATGCCGGCCCGATGTTCCGCCACGAGCGCCCGCAGAAGGGCCGCCAGCGGCAGTTCCACCAGATCGGCGTCGAGCTCTTCGGCGTGCCCGAGCCGGCCGGCGACATCGAGGTCATCGCCTGCGGCCAGCACATACTCGACGCGCTCGGCATCGCCGAGCACATCACGCTGGAGCTGAACACGCTGGGCGACCAGGAGAGCCGCGCGGCCTACCGCAGCGCGCTGGTGGACTACTTCCAGGCGCACCGCGACGGCCTCTCCGAGGACAGCCGCCAGCGTCTTGAGCGCAACCCGCTGCGCATCCTCGACAGCAAGTCGGCCGCCGACCGCGCCCTGGTCGCCGGGGCCCCCTCCTTCGCCGATTTCCTCACGCCGGCCGCGGCCGACTTCTTCGCCACGGTGCGAAGCGGCCTGGAGAGCCTGGGCATCGCCTACAGCCTGAACCCGCGGCTGGTGCGCGGCCTCGACTACTACTGTCACACCGCCTTCGAGTTCACCACCGAGCGCCTCGGCGCCCAGGGCACGGTGATGGGCGGCGGGCGCTACGACTATCTGGTCGAGACCATGGGCGGGCCGCCGACAGCGGGTGTCGGCTGGGCCGCCGGCATCGAGCGCCTGGCAATGATGCTGCTGGCCGATCCGCCGGCGCCGCGGCTGGTCGCGCTGGTACCGATCGGCGCCGCCGCCGAGGCCGCCGCCCTGCTGCTGGCGCAGCGGCTGCGCAGGCCGGCGTCGCCGTCGAGCAGGCGGCCGCCGGCAACGTGAAGAAGCGGATGAAGCGGGCCGACCGCATCGGCGCCTTTGCCGCCGTGCTGCTCGGCGAGGAAGAGCTGGCGGGCGGCGAGGCGACGGTGAAGAGGCTGGCCGACGGCAGCCAGCAGCGGGTCGCGCAGGACGCCCTGGCGGACTATCTCGCCGCCTTGCGCTAATCTGGCGCGACGCCCGAGGATCCCCGTCCCATGTCTCTCGAACAGAAACTCGCCACCGTCACCGCGCGCCACGCCGAGCTGTCGCATCTCCTGGCGCACCACGCCGAGCCGGGGTCGCAGGACTACCGGCGCAAGATGCAGGAGTACGCCGAGCTGACGCCGGTGGTCGAGGCGGTCGCCGATCTCGGCAAGGCGCGCCACGAGCTGGCCGACCTGGAAGCGCTGAAGGATGCCGGCGGCGAGGACGCCGAGATGCAGGCCCTGGCCGAAGCCGAGTACTACGAGCTGCGGGACCGCCTGCCGGCGCTGGAGCGCGCGGTGAAGCTCCTGCTGCTGCCGCGCGACGAAGCGGACGAGAAGAACGCGGTGCTGGAGGTGCGCGCCGGCACCGGCGGCGAGGAGGCCTCGCTCTTCGCCGCCGAGCTCTTCCGCATGTATCAGCGCTTCGCCGAGCTGTCCGGCTGGCGTACCGAGACGCTGGACTACGACGAGACCGACCTCGGCGGCATCAAGGAGGCGGCGATGCTGATCTCCGGCAAGGGCGCCTTCGCCGCGCTGAAGTTCGAATCGGGCGTGCATCGCGTGCAGCGCGTGCCGGTGACCGAGGGCGGCGGGCGCATCCACACCTCCGCCGCCACCGTGGCGGTGCTGCCGGAGGCCGAGGAGGTCGACGTCGCGATCGAGGACAAGGACCTGCGCATCGACACCTACCGCGCCTCCGGCGCCGGCGGCCAGCACGTCAACAAGACCGACAGCGCCATCCGCATCACCCACCTGCCGACCGGCACGGTGGTGCAGTGCCAGGACGAGAAGTCGCAGCACAAGAACAAGGCCAAGGCGATGAAGGTGCTGCGCGCGCGGCTCTACGACCAGCAGCGCCAGGCGCAGGACGCCGCCCGGGCCGCCGACCGCAAGAGCCAGGTCGGCTCCGGCGACCGCTCGGAGCGCATCCGCACCTACAACTTCCCGCAGAACCGCCTGACCGACCACCGCATCAACCTGACGCTCTACAAGCTCGACCGGGTGATGACCGGCGAGGCGCTGGGCGAGGTCGTCGAGGCGCTGCGCACCGAGGACGAGGCGGCCCGGCTCGCCAGCTTCGCCAACGCCTGAGGACCGGCGGCGCGCCGTGGGCGGACCGCAGCACACGCGCGACTGGCTGCGCCAGGCGACCGCGCGGCTGCGCGCCGCGGGCCTGGTAGATGCGGCACGCCGAAGCGCGCGCCCTGCTTCGCCGCCCTGGCCGGGCGTCCAGCGGCCCTGGCCGACCCCGAGACCGCCGGCGAGCCGGGGCTGGCGGCCAGGCTGGAGGCGGCGCTGGCGCGTCGCGCGACCGGCGAGAGCCTGGGCCGCATCCTCGGCCGGCGCGAGTTCTGGTCGCTCTCCTTCGCGCTCGACGCCGCGACGCTGGAGCCGCGGCCCGACAGCGAGACCCTGGTGGCGGCGCTGCTGGCCGAGCTGCAGCCGGCGGAGCGGCCCTGGCGCCTGCTCGACCTCGGCACCGGCAGCGGCTGCCTGCTCCTGGCGCTGCTGAGCGAGCTGCCGGCGGCCTGGGGCCTCGGCATCGACCGCGCGCCGGCGGCCGCGGCGCAGGCCGCCGCCAATGCCGGCGCGCTGGGCCTCGCTGAACGCAGCGCCTTCCTGGCCGGCGACTGGGCGGCGGCACTGCGGCAGCAGGACGCGGCCGGCAGCTTCGACGCGGTGCTGAGCAACCCGCCCTATGTCACCAGCGCCGCGCTCGCCCGCCTCGGCCCGGCGGTCAGCGGCAACGACCCGGCCCTGGCGCTGGACGGCGGTGCCGACGGCCTGACCGCCTATCGCGCCCTGCTGCCGCAGGCCCGGCGGCTGCTGCGCTCCCGCGGGGCCCTTGCACTGGAGATCGGCAGCGACCAAGTAGAGACGGTCGGGGCGCTGATGGCGGCCCATGACTTCGAGAGGCCGCGCGTAGCGCGCGATCTCGCCGGGCGGCCCCGCGTGCTGCTGGCCCGGCGAACCGACTGAGGGTGGGCCCCGCGACCTTCGCAGAAGACGCTGCAGGGGCGGACCCTGAAAAAAACGCTTGGAGGGGCGCGCGACGCCCGCTAGGGTGACGGCCATGGGGAGCGCTGCTTAGGCCTCTCCCCATCCCGCGCTGGCGGGCAAGGCGACCAGACCCCCGAAAGCATCTTGGCCGGCGAGACGAATGAGTGCCGGAGGTGTTGGACGGACAGGGCGCGCATGCGTGCCTCCGCCCAAGCTGTCGGTGGAAAGCGTCGCGGGGCGATACGACAACAACAGAAATCGGTCCATAGAGCTCACATGAGACAGGGCAATAACGGGCGGCGTCCGCGCGGCGGACGCCCCAACAGGCGGCCCGGGCCGCTGAAGTCGCAGACCTTCGATTCCAACGGTCCCGATGTCCGCATCCGCGGCAACGCGAACCAGGTCTACGAGAAGTATCTGAACCTGGCCCGCGACTGCACGGCCGGGGGCGATCGGGTGCTGGCGGAAAGCTATTGGCAGTTCGCCGAGCACTACTACCGGATCATTCACGAATCGACCGATCCCGATTCGCCCGGCAGCCATCGCCCGCACCTGCGCGATCCGCGCTACGACGACCGCGACGGCCAGTGGGACGACGAGGACCAGGGCGGACAGTCCGGCGGACCGCAGGGCGGCCAGCAGCGCGACTACCAGGGCCGCGGCGGCGACGGCTACCGCTCGGAGTCGCAAGGGCGCGATAACCAGGGGCGCGACAACCGCGACTACCAGGGCCGCGACAACCAGTCTCGCGACCGCGATTCTCGCCGCGAGAACCAGGGCCGGGACAACCAGGGCCGGGACAATCAGGCCAGGGACAACCAAGGCCGGGACAACCAGGCCCGGGACAGCCAGCCGAGAGACAACCAGGCGCGCGATGGTCAGAACCGCGATGCGCAGCCACGCGACTCGCAGAGCCAGCGATGGCGTCGAGCGCGGTGAAGGCCAGCACGCGAAGGCCGGCCCGGGCAGCACCGAAGGCCAGCGCCCGAAGGCCAGCGCAGCGATACGGCGCGCGGCCCGAAGGCGCACCCGAGCGCGCACCTCGAGCGCGCCGCCGCGCCAGCGCGCAGCCGGCCAGGTCAGCGCGACCCCGACGAGGAGGATCGCGCCGGGTCTGGAGCGGGCCCTCGGCACCCGCGGCCTCGATGGCGCCCGAGGAACTGATCGCCGACGCCGGGCCGCGGAAGTCGAGCCCCCCTCGAGCGCGCGCCCCGCGCCGCGCGCACCCGCTGCCGCCGTACGTCCAGACGCAGGACGAAAAGCCGAGGCCGGGAGCCGCCCCCCCCCTGCGCCGCCCCTCCCAGCCGCCCGAGAGCGCCGGTCCGCGGTCGACGCCCCCGCCCCCGCGCGGCGGCGAACGGCGCGAGCGGCCCGCCGGCCGGCTGAGGCCCCCCCTCCCGCTCCGCCCCCCCCCACCGGGCCCTCGGCGCTGCGGCGCCGCTGTCGGAGCAGGCCTTCATGGACATCAACCACCTGCTGCGGCCGGGCCACCTCAAGCAGCTGGCGGCCATCCTCGAGGATCCCGAGGCCTCGCCCAACGACCGCTTCGTCGCCTTCGACCTGCTGAAGAACGCCAACATCTCGGCCGGCGGCGTGCTGCCGATGTGCCAGGACACCGGCACCGCCATCATCATGGGCAAGAAGGGCCGCCGGGTCTTCACCGACGGCCAGCGACGAGGCCGCGCTGGCAGCCGGCGTGCTCGACGCCTACGAGAAGAAGAACCTGCGCTACAGCCAGCTGGCGCCGATCTCGATGTTCGAGGAGCGCAACACCCGCAACAACCTGCCGGCCCAGATCGAGATCTATGCCGAGGGCGAGGAGGCCTACAAGTTCCTCTTCGTCGCCAAGGGCGGCGGCTCGGCCAACAAGACCTTCCTGTTCCAGGCGACCCCTTCGGTGCTGGCACCCGACCGCCTGCTGCCCTTCATCGAGGAGCGGCTGCGCCAGCTCGGCACCGCCGCCTGCCCGCCCTACCATCTGGCGGTGGTGATCGGCGGCACCTCGGCCGAGCTCAACCTGAAGACCGTGAAGCTGGCGAGCTGCCGCTATCTCGACGGCCTGCCGACCGAGGGCTCGAGGGCGGCCATGCCTTCCGCGACCTGGAGATGGAGGACAAGATCCACACGCCGCGCAGGGCCTGGGCATCGGCGCGCAGTTCGGCGGCAAGTACTTCTGCCACGACGTCCGCGTCATCCGCCTGCCGCGCCACGGCGCCAGCCTGCCGATCGGCATCGGCGTCTCCTGCTCGGCCGACCGCCAGGCGCTGGGCAAGATCACCCGCGACGGCGTCTTCCTCGAGGAGCTGGATCACAACCCGGCCAAGTACCTGCCGGAGGTCGAGCCGGCGGCACTGGCCGGCGCCGTGGTCGAGATCGACCTCAACCGGCCGATGGCGGAGATTCTGGCCGAGCTCAGCAAGCATCCGAACAAGACGCGACTGTCGCTGACCGGCCCGCTGATCGTCGCCCGCGACCTGGCGCACGCCAAGCTGCGCGCCGGCCTCGAGGCCGGCGAGCCGCTGCCCGACTACTTCAAGAACCATCCGATCTACTACGCCGGCCCGGCGAAAACGCCACAGGGCTATGCCTCCGGCTCCTTCGGACCGACCACGGCGGGCCGCATGGACTCCTTCGTCGACCAGTTCCAGGCGGCCGGCGGCTCGATGGTCATGCTGGCCAAGGGCAACCGCAGCAAGCAGGTGCGCGAGGCCTGCAAGAAGCACGGCGGCTTCTATCTCGGCTCGATCGGCGGCCCGGCCGCCCGGCTGGCCCAGGACTGCATCAAGAAGGTCGAGTGCATCGCCTATCCGGAGTTCGGCATGGAGGCGATCTGGCGCATCGAGGTGGTGGATTTCCCCGCCTTCATCGTCATCGACGACAAGGGCAACGACTTCTTCCAGGAGCTGAAGCTGGAGTAGCGGCGGCCCCTTGCGGCCGAACCCGCGATATGCGGGACTCGGGCGGCCCCGAGATGGAAAGGCCGCCCCCATGACCCTCGACGACCAGACCCGCGAGATCCTGAGCAGCGTCTCGACCGCGACGCTCACCACCATCCTGCTGAAGAAGGGCCTCCGGAACGTCTGGCTGCGCGGCACCATACCGCTGCGCAGTTCGCAGGAGCGCCAGGTCGGGCGTGCCTTCACGCTGCGTTTCGTGCCGGCGCGCGAGGACCAGGCGACACCGGCCTCCTGGTCGTCGCCGCGCTCCACCCGTGCCGCGATCGAGGAGATGCCGGCCGGCTGCATCGCCGTGGTCGACGCCATGGGCAACAGAGATGCCGGCATCTTCGGCGACATCCTCTGCGGCCGCATGCGCAAGCGCGAGGTGGCGGCCCTGGTCACCGACGGCGTGATGCGCGACCTCGCCGGCGTGCTCGGCAGCGGCCTGCCGGTCTGGAGCAGCGGCGTCGCCGCGCCCCCGTCGGTCGCCGGCCTCACCTTCGTCGACTGGCAGTGCCCGATCGGCTGCGGCGGCGTCGCGATCTGGCCGGACGACGTGATCGTCGCCGACCGCGACGGCGCCGTGGTGATCCCCGCTGCCCTGCTGGAGGAGGTCCTGCCGCTCGCGGTCGAGCAGGAGCAGCTCGAAGCCTGGATCATGCAGGAGGTCGAGCGCGGCCAGCCGCTGCCCGGCCTCTATCCGCCGAACGAGGCGACCCGCGCCCGCTACGAGGCGGAGATGAAGAGCCGCAGCGAGGACTAGCGCGGCATCCCTTCGCGGCACCCGATCCTTCGAGACCGCCGCTTCGCCGCGTCCCTGCCTGCAGGCTCCGCTCGGCCGGCCATCAGGCCGGCACTGACGCCTACTCCGCCGCCTCGGCGACCGGCGCCACGCGGCAGGGTGTCGAGCGCAGCGGGATCGAGCCGCTGATCGGATCCTCGAGCTGCGTCGAGACGACGGCGTTGACATTGGCGGTGCCCTCCCCGGTGACCGGGTAGGCCGGCTCGTCCAGCGCATCGCAGGCCTGCCACCAGCCGTGCTGCGCCGAGAGCGTGCGCGGGTGCAGTCCCTCGGTCAGCCGGGCCCGCGCGCGGAACTGTCCGCGCGGCGTCGTCACCTCGATCAGGGCTCCGGCGACGATACCGCGCTCCGACGCGGTCCGCGGATGCAGCTCGAGCTGCGGCGCCGGCACCAGACGGCGCAGCGCCGGTACGTGGCGATGCTGGCTGTGGCAGAAGGCGACGGTCTTCGCGGTGGTCAGCGTCAGGTCGAACGCCGGGTCGCCCCGCGGCAGCGGCGGCGTGTAGACCGGCAGGGGCGCCTGGCCAACCTGCAGCAGCTGCTCGCTCCAGATCTCCACCCGCCGGCTTGGCGTGGCGAAGCCGCGCGGCGCCCCCTCGGCGTCGGGGAGGGCGTAGCGCCGCTCGCCCGGCCGACCCGGCAGCCGCAGGCCGGCCGGATTGGCCCTGAGTTCGGCCAGGCTGACGCCGGTCGGCGCCAGCTGCCAGGTCAGGGCGGCATCGCTGTCGCCCTGGAAGAACTGGTCGCCGAGGCCCAGCCGGCAGGCCAGGTCGAAGACGATCTCGAGATCGGAACGCGCTTCGCCGCGCGGCGCGATCACCGCCGGCTTGAGCTGCAGGTAGAACTGCGACTCCGCGGTGCAGGCGAAGCCGGCGCAGAGCCCCTCGCGCTCCCAGCCGGTGGAGACCGGCAGGACGATGTCGGCGTAGGCGGCGGTCGGCGTCATCACGCTGTCGAGGTGGACATAGAAGTCCAGCCCCGCCAGCGCCTCCTGGCCGCGGTCGCCGTCGGGCTGCGAGAGCAGCAGGTTGGCACCGAAGCCGACCAGCCCGCGCACCGCGTAGGGCGCGTCCTCCAGCATGGCGCCATAGGCGTCGCGCGCGGTGATCCAGCCGTTGCGCCCGGGCCCCAGCGGCCGCCGCTGCAGCCCCAGGACCTGGGCCTTGGTGTCCTCCTCGACCAGCCCCCAGCCGGCGGCGTCGTTCATCGGCGGCGGCGGCTCCTGCAGGTTGGCGCCGACGCGGTCGTAGCTGCCGGTCAGCGCCTGCAGGAGGGAGATGGCGCGGCCGGTCTGGCTGGCGTTGAGATGCTGGCCGACGCCGGTCCAGCTGTAGTGCGCCACCTGCCCCCCGGCCTCGGCCAGCAGGTCGGCGGCGCGGCGCAGCGCCTCCTCGGGCACGTCGGTCAGGCGCTCGACGATCTCCGGCGGATAGGCGCGGCAGAGGTCGCGGTAGGCCGCGAAGGCCGTCCGGCAGGCGATATCGCCGACGGCGCCGGGGTGGACGCAGGCGCCGGTCAGCGAGAGGTCATCCGGGGCCAGGCCCTCCGGCTCGTCGGGCCAAAGGCCACGGACCGCGTCGTAGCGGGCGATCCCGCCCTCGCCGGCGCGGCAGGCGACATAGTGACGCGGATCGCCGGGCAGGCCGAGATCGCCGCTGCGCAGCAGGCTGCCGTCGTCCTCGCGCATGAGAAACGGCCCGTTGGTCCAGCGCCGCAGGAAGTCGTGGTCGATGCGCTTGCTCTCGATCAGCAGGTTGGCCAGCCCCAGGGCGAGGGCACCGTCGCTGCCCGGGCGCACCCTGAGCCAGGAATCCGCGCGGCGGGCGAAGCCGGCCGGGCGCGGATCGACAACGATCAGCTTGGCGCCGGCACGCAGGCCCTTCTGCACCTCTCCGGCCTGCGCCAGCCAGGTCACCAGCGGATTGTGCCCCCACAGCAGGATGCAGCGGCTGCGCGCGTAGTCGGGAACGCCGATGGTGCTGCCGAAGGTGAAGCGCGGCACTTCGTCCTTGTGCCAATTGCAGATCTCGGTGCCGTAGATGATGTTCGGGCTGCCGAACGCGTGGACCAGGCGCTCGACCCAGGGGATGGCGTCGGAGATCGCGGTCGCACTCGGCGAGGTGATGGCGAAGGCGACGCCTCTGGCGCCGTGGCGCGCCTTCAGGCCGGTCAGCCGCTCGGCGGTGGTGGCCAGCGCCTGCTCCCAGGAGATGCGTTGCCAACCGGGATCGGCGGCGCCCTTGGGATTGGTCCGCTGCAGCGGCCAGAGCAGGCGCTCCGGGGCATAGACCAGTTCCGGCGCGGCGCGTCCCTTGGGGCAGATCTTATGGCCGCTGGGATGGCCCCGATCCGCCTCGATTCCCACCAGCCGGCCGTCTTCGACCTCGGCGGTCACACCGCAGCGCGAGCGGCACTGGGCGCAGTAGGAGGGGATCGATACCGGCACGATGGCTAGCCTCCAGGAGTTGCATCGTCCTGCAGCCTAACCGGTCTCCGGGCGCACGACCACCGCGCCGCGACAGATTCTCAGTCGAGGTCCTGCGCCAGCGCGGCCCGGGTCGCTTCCGGCAGCACCGTCATGTGGCTGTAGCCGGGGTGCTCGATGCCCAGCACCACCCGCGCGCCGGGCTGCTTGAAGGCGGCGGCGGCACTGTCGCTCAAGGGGAAGTGGACGAAGTGCACCGATGACGCCTTGCCGGCCGCATTGGTGCGGTCGACGTCGTCCTCCGCCTCGGCCGGCAGGCGCTCGCCGCCGACCTCGAGAAACATGGCGTGCTCGACGCCGCCGAGCCGCGCCAGGAAGGTCTTGCGCCGCTGCTCGTCGTCGATCTCGAACATCACGGTCGCCACCAGCTCGCGGCCCTGCGGGATCAGCGTGTTGTAGGCGCTGAGCTCGTCGTCGATCTGCGCGTCGCCGCCCTTCTCGATGAAGAGCATCTCGTGCACCTGCATCCACATCGTCTGGTAGCTCTCGAAGTAGAAGGTGGCGACCGGTCCGACCGCCAGGCGCCGGTCCTTCTTCTTCTGCACCAGGTCGGCGCGCAGCGTCTTGCGCTCGGCGCCGTAGGTCTCCATCGGCAGCACGTCCTCGCGGGTGATCCGGCGCTTGCCGGCGGTGGCGGTCGACATGATCCTTAACCCTTCATTTCCGTTCCTCGGCCCCCCGGTCGCTCAGGCCCCCGGTCGCTCAGCCCCCTCGCTCAGGCCCCTCCATCGCTCGGGCTGTGCCCCTAGTAGCCCAGCCCGTAGGCGCGGGCAAAGAGTTCGATGGGGTGGGGCGCCTCCACGAAGTCCGGCTTCTTCTCCATCGAGAGCGCGTCGATACCCTGGCGCAGGTGCTCGCCTGCGAGCGGGCATTCGGACGAGAGATAGGTCTTGGCCGGCCTGTTCTTGCCCTCGGCTTCGCCGCCGCCTCGTCGGCCTTCTTGGCGACCGTGGCGGCCTGGCGGGCGGCCGGCCGGCCGACCTTCAGGGCGACCTCGAAGTTCTCCTTCATGATGCCCCAGGACCCGCCGTGGCCGGAACAGCGCAGGATCTGGGTCACCGGCGTCTCTGGGACCAGCTTCATCATCTCGTTCGCCTTGTTGCCCATGTTCTGGGCGCGGGCATGGCAGGCAATGTGCAGGGCAACGCCGCCGTCCAGCGGCTTCAGGCCCTCGGCCAGCCCCTCCTTCTGGGCGATGTCCACGACATACTCGGTGATGTCGGAGGTGGCCTTGCTCAGCTTGGCGTCGGCCTCGTAGTCGGGCAGCAGCAGCGGCCACTCGAACTTCAGCATCAGCGCGCAGGAGGGGGTCAGCGCCACCACGTCGTAGCCCTGGTCGATCAGCTCTCGAAGTGCCTTGGCCACGCTCCGCGCGCGCTCGGCGACGCGGGCGATATCGCCGCGCTCCAGCTGCGGCATGCCACAGCAGGCGGGATAGACCACCTCGCTCTCGACGCCGTTCTTCGCCAGGACGGCGCGCGCCGCCATGCCGGTGGTGGGATTGTTGTAGTTGACGAAGCAGGTGGCATAGAGCGCGACCTTGCGGCCGAAGGCCGGCGCCTCGCGGTTGACCGCCGGGACCTCCGACTTGGCCTGCTTCTCGAAGGTGCGGCGGTGGAACTTCGGCAGGTGCGCGGCACGATCGACGCCGGCGACCTTCTCCATCATCCCGCGCGCCGGCTTGTTGCCGGTGTCGGTCGCCCAGTTGGCCAGGCCGGCCAGGCTGCCGCCCAGGCGGCCATTGCGATCGGTCTCGGTCAGCTGCTTGACCCAGAAGTCCTTCTTGCCGGCCTTCAGCTCGGCGGCCCGATGGCGCAGCATCAGATGCGGAAAGTCGATGTTCCACTCGTGCGGCGGCACATAGGGGCAGGAGACCATGAAGCAGAGGTCGCAGAGCGTGCAGGCCTCGACGACCTTGCCGTAGTCCTCCTTCTTCACCCCGTCGAGTTCGCCGGTCGGCCCCTCGTCGATCAGGTCGAAGAGGCGGGGAAAGGAATCGCAGAGATTGAAGCAGCGACGGCAGCCGTGGCAGAGGTCGAAGACCCGCTCCATCTCCGCCTCGATCTTCTGCAGGTCGTAGAAGTCCGGGTCCTGCCAGTCGAGGGTGTGGCGCACCGGCGCGTCGAGACTGCCTTCACGCATGGCGGCTCCTCATCGGGAGTGGAGAGGGTGGGCGCGGGCCGGCCGGCGGGGCCACCGCGCGGCGCCGCGTCCGTCGCGGCGACCCGGGGCCGTCGCCGGCCCACCATCCGTTCGCCGCGGTCCCGCAACGGCAAGGCCGGCGGGACCGCGATGACCGGTGACGCGTGCTACTGGTTGAGCGTGTCGAGCGCCTTGGTGAAGCGGCCGGCATGGCTCTTCTCGGCCTTCGCCAGGGTCTCGAACCAGTCGGCGATCTCGTCGAAGCCCTCGTCGCGGGCGGTGCGGGCCATGCCCGGGTACATGTCGGTGTACTCGTGGGTCTCGCCGGCGATCGCCGCCTTGAGGTTCAGGTCGGTGGCGCCGATCGGCTCGCCGGTCGCGGGGTCGCCGACCTCTTCGAGGAACTGCAGGTGGCCGTGCGCATGGCCGGTCTCGCCCTCAGCGGTGGAGCGGAAGACCGCGGCCACGTCGTTGAAGCCCTCCACGTCGGCCTTCTGAGCGAAATAGAGATAGCGGCGATTGGCCTGGCTCTCGCCGGCAAAGGCTGCCTTCAGGTTGTCTTCGGTCTTGGATCCCTTGAGCGACATCGGTTGTCTCCTCTGCAGTGTCGTCGGGGGCCGGTGGCTCCGGCCCCTCGTCTTGGCCCCGGCGCCGGTGCGGCAAACCGCGGCCGTGGGAACGGCGCGCGGGTCGCCGCCGGTGCCTGGCGGGTCCCTTGGCGGTCGCTGGCGACCGCTACAGTAAAGAATAGGCGCCTGCGGCGCCTTGGTCAACATTCTAGAATAATTTTAATTTGCTTGCGGGAAGCCGCTGGACGAAGCCGTCCGGCCCTCCAGTCAGTGCGCCATCAGCGCTCGGCGCGCTCCGCGTCGGTCAGGTCGGCCAGGCGGATCACCACGTCGACACGGGCGATGCGCCGCCCCTCAGGCACCGCCGGCAGGCTGGCCAGGGCCACCTGCTCGCCGGGGATGTCGGTCAACTCGCCCGTGCTCTCATTGAAGAAGTGATGATGATCGTGCCGATTGGTATCGAAGTAGGAGCGCCCGGGCTCGACCACCACTTCGCGCAGCAGCCCGGCGCCGGTGAACTGGTGCAGGGTGTTGTAGACCGTCGCCAGCGACACCCGCATGCGGTTGCGCTCGGCCTCGCCGTGCAGCGATTCGGCGGTCACATGGCGGTCGCCACCCTCGAACAGCAGCTTGGCCAGCGCCAGACGCTGCCGGGTCGGCCGCAGCCCGACAGCCTTCAGCTGCTCGAGAACCTGGGTATAGGGACGGGTCTGAACCATGCCTCCCAATATAGCGACTTTGGAATGAATTTAAAGAGGCATCGTTCGGCTTTAGAACCGATCCTGGAATTCCTTGAAGTCGCCGCCGCGGCTGCACCCGGCGCGGCCGGACGGATCGTGCCGCACGCGGGCCCGCCGGTGGCCGCGTCGCTTGCAATCGCGTGGTCGGTGCTATAATCAGCGAGACGTCGTAGCGGCTGCCATGCTTGCCAACCGGGCATGGCCGGACGCTTGGGGCGCGCGCGTTGGGAGGCATTGGACCAAGTTGAACTCTCCGGCCGAGACCCTGATTCCTCGGAAGTCGCAGTTTTCCTACGAGGACCTGATCGAGTGCGCCCATGGCAGGCTCTTTGGCCCGGGCAATGCACAGCTGCCGCTGCCGCCCATGTTGATGATCGACCGCATCCGTCACATCTCCGACGATGGCGGCGAGTTCGGCAAGGGCGAGATCATTGCCGAATACGACATCCATCCCGACCGCTGGTTCTTCGAGTGCCACTTCGAGAACGATCCGGTCATGCCCGGTTGCCTGGGCCTCGACGCCCTCTGGCAGCTCGTCGGCTTCTTCCTCGGCTGGCTGGGATCGCCCGGTCGCGGCCGGGCCCTGGGGGTCGGCGAAGTTAAGTTGATGGGGCAGGTTTTACCGACGGCAAAGAAGCTTATCTATCACCTGAACCTGAAGCGCGTCATTCGCAGGAAGCTGGTGCTGGCTCTGGCCGACGGGATCATGAAGGTGGACGGCGAGAAGGTCTACGAGGCAAAGGACCTCAAGGTCGGCCTCTTCTCCGCTGAAACTGCCTGATTCCAAGGCCTTGCGCCCTGCTTTGCTGCAGGCCGCCGGGGTGGTCGAGGGACCCCCGTGGGCGGCGATTTGGAGGTGAGTAGCATGCGGCGTGTCGTCGTCACAGGCATGGGGGTGGTGTCCTCCATCGGCAACAATGCGGGCGAGGTGCTCGACTCGCTGCGCAACGGGCGGTCGGGGATCGCTTTCGTGCCGGAGTATGCCGAGCTCGGCTTCCGCAGCCACGTCGCCGGCACCATCAAGATGGACATCGAGGCGCGGATCGACCGCCGCCTGCGCCGCTTC
This sequence comes from uncultured Alphaproteobacteria bacterium, assembly GCA_942492185.1. Lineage (GTDB taxonomy): Bacteria > Pseudomonadota > Alphaproteobacteria > Kiloniellales > JACOMY01 > CALOEA01. The sequence goes on along the minus strand of CALOEA010000026.1, from coordinate 37,596 downwards.
ATGGGCGACGGCGCCTGCTACAACTACGTGGCCATGGAAGAGGCCATCGCCGATGCCGGCCTTGCCGCCAACGAGGTCTCGAACGAGCGCACCGGCCTGATCATGGGCTCCGGCGGCACCTCGACCAAGGACCTGACCAACGCCTACCAGATCGCCAAGGACAAGGGCCCGAAGCGCGTCGGCCCCTTCATGGTGCCGCGCGTCATGTCGAACACCAATTCGGCGACGCTGGCGACGCCCTTCAAGATCAAGGGCGTGAACTACACCATCACCTCGGCCTGCGCGACCTCGGCCCACTGCATCGGCAACGCCATGGAGCAGATCCAGCTCGGCAAGCAGGACGTCATGTTCGCCGGCGGCGGCGAGGAGCTCTCCTGGACCGCCTCGGTGCTGTTCGACTCCATGCCGGCGCTCTCCTCCGGCTACAACGACCGGCCGGAGAAGGCCAGCCGCGCCTTCGACCGCGACCGCGACGGCTTCGTGATCGCCGGCGGCGGCGGCGTCATGGTCCTCGAGGAGCTGGAGCACGCCCGCGCCCGCGGCGCGAAGATCTATGCCGAGCTGGTCGGCTACGCGGCCACCTCGGACGGCTACGACATGGTCCAGCCGTCGGGCGAGGGCGCCGTGCGCTGCATGCGCCAGGCCCTCGCGGCCCTGGGCAACACGCCTGTCGACTACATCAACACGCACGGCACCTCGACGCCGATCGGCGACGCCATCGAGCTGAAGGCGCTGCGCGAGGTCTTCGGCGCCGACATGCCGCGCATCGCCTCGACCAAGTCGCTGACCGGCCATGCGCTCGGCGCCGCAGGCGTCAACGAGGCGATCTTCTCGGTCATGATGATGAACCACAACTTCGTCGCCGCCTCGATCAACATCGACGAGGTGGACGAGGGCGCCGAGGACCTTCCGATCGTGCGCGTGCGCGAGGACGACGTCAGGCTGAACTGCGTGCTCTCGAACTCCTTCGGTTTCGGCGGCACCAACGCCAGCCTGGCCTTCCAACGGTTCGAGGGTTAGCCGGCCGCGGGCGCGCGGCTCCGACGAGCGGCCGGCGGATCCTCGCCGGCCCGAATCTGCGGATCTGAACAGGGGGCAATCGTGCAGGGTGTTGAGGGACTGATGGCCGGCAAACGCGGTCTCGTGATGGGGGTCGCCAACGACCATTCCATCGCCTGGGGGATCGCCAAGGCGCTGGACGCCGCCGGTGCCACGCTCGCCCTCACCTACCAGGGCGACGCTTTCGAGAAGCGGGTGCGCCCGCTGGCGCAGCAGCTTGGCGTCGAACACGTGCTGCCCTGCGACGTCGAGGACGAGTCCTCGATCGACGGCGTCTTCGGCACGCTGAAGGAAGCCTGGGGCGGCCTCGACTTCGTGGTCCACGCCGTCGCCTATTCCGACAAGGACGAGCTGAAGGGCCACTACCTCGACACCACGCGCGCCAACTTCAAGCGCACGCTGGCGATCTCCTGCTACTCGCTGACCGCCGTGGCGCAGCGCGCGGTGCCGATGATGACGCCGGGCGGCGCGCTGGTGACGCTTTCCTACCTCGGTGCCGAGCGGGTGACGCCGAACTACAACGTCATGGGCGTCGCCAAGGCGGCGCTGGAGTGTTCGGTCCGCTATCTCGCCGCCGATGTCGGCGACCTCGGCATCCGGGTGAACTGCATCTCCGCCGGCCCGGTGCGCACCCTGGCGGGCTCCGCCATCGCCGATGCCCGCTTCACCTACGGCTGGACCCGCGACCAGAGTCCGCTGCATCGCCCGGTCGCCCTGGAAGAGGTCGGCAAAGCCGGCCTCTATCTGCTTTCGGAGCTGTCGGAGGGTGTCACCGGCATCGTCCACTACGTCGACTGCGGCTACCACGTCATCGGCATCCCCTCGCCGCGCCGCCTGACCCAGACCGAGGTCACCAAGGCGAAGGAAGGCTGAGGCGGGCCGCGGCCGCGCCAGCGCGTGGCCGCTACGCCTCCAGCAGCGGTTGCAGCGCCGGCGGATCGTCGGTGATCAGGCTGTCCACGCCCCAGTCCAGCAGCTCCCGGCCGCGCGAGGGATCGTTCACCGTATAGGCCGCGATGCGATAGCCGGCGGCCTTGATCGCCGCCGCCTGCGGCGCCGTCAGCGGCTTGTACCAGGGGTGAACGGACGCGCAGCGCAGGCGCTGCGCCGTCGCCTCCCAGTCGGCCGGCAGCTCTTCGACCAGATAGCCGCGCGGCAGCGCCGGCGCCAGGTCGCGCGCCACCTCCAGCGCCTCCACCTGGAAGGAGGAGATCAGCGGCGGCGGCAGCCGGGCAGGCCAGGCGGCGGCGAGCAGCGCGACCGTCGCCCGCGCGGTTTCCCGCGCCAGCCCCCGGGCCGGCTTGATCTCGACATTGGCCCCCAGGCCCTCCTCCGCCAGGCAGGCGATGGCAGCGGCCAGGCTGGGCAGCGGCTCACCGGCGAAGGCCGCCCCGAACCAGCCGCCGGCGTCGAGGGCGGCGGTCTGCGCCAGGCTGGTCGCCGAGAGGGCGCGGGCGAGCCCGGTGGTGCGCGTCAGCAGCTCGTCGTGCAGCAGCACCGGCACGCCGTCGGCCGTCAGCATGACGTCGAACTCCACCCAGGAGACGCCCAGGCGGCGGGCGCAGCGCAGGCCGGCCAGGGTGTTCTCCGGGGCATGACTCTTGGCGCCGCGGTGGCCGATCAGGCGCGGCAGGGCGAGGTCGTCGGCGGCGGTCACGGCTTGGCTGTCTCGCTGGTCTCGGGTGTCTTGTCGGACGTCGGGCGACTTGTCGGGCGACTTGTCGGGCGACTTGTCTGGCGGCGGAGCATCGCCGACGCTCTCGGGCGGCGGCAAGAGCTTCGGCGCCTGCGCCGCGGCCGCCCGCGCCGCCCGCCGCTCGATCCCGGCATCGCGGCGCAGCCGCCGCCGCTCGCGCCAGCGGTACCAGCGGTTCCGCGCCCAGGTTCGCATCTCGGCGCCGGAGGGCAGGAAGATGAAGTCGCGCTTCGGCACCGGCGGGTCGAGCACCAGGCCGACCTGGCGGGCAACGCCGGCCTCCTCCGCCGTCACCACCAGCTCCAGAGCGCCAAGGCGCAGGCGGTCGCCGACCTCGACCTCGCCATAGGTCTCGGCGAAGTGCAGGGCCAGCGTGCGGCTGCCGAACTCCGCCGGCACCGGCAGGCCGTACTCCTCGGCCAGGCGGTCCAGCGTGATCTCGCCGGTGACGGTGAAGTCGCCGAAAAACTCGCGGTCCTCCGGCGACAGCTCGACCTGGCCGGCGAAGAGCTTGTCGAGCAGCGGCACCTTGTCCGGCGTGGAAAAGAGATAGAGGTGGTCGCCCGGCTGCAGCGCCTGCACGGCGTGCGGCTCGATCTCCTGGCCGCCGCGCAGGATCAGCGCCGGGCGGGCCCAGCGCGGCAGGTGCTGGCCGCGCGCCACCGGGCTCTCGGCGCGCACGGTGTAGACCACCATCTCGATCTGCTGCTCGCCCGGCAGCGCCAGCTCGACGCGGTCGGCCGGGCCCTGCCGCGGCGGCACCATCTGCCCCAGCAGCTTGGCCGCCGGCCGGATCGAGGTTCCCTGCACCAGCAGCGACAGCAGCACGATCATGAAGGCGACGTTGAACAGCGCCTGGCCGGAGGGATGGCCGGCCATCAGCGGCACGATCGCCAGCATGATGGAGACCGCGCCGCGCAGCCCGACCCAGCCGACGAAGGCCATCTCCCGCCGGTCGAAGCCGAAGGGCAGCAGGCAGAGCCAGGCCGCCAGCGGCCGGGCGATCAGGATCAGCACCGCGCCGATCGCCAGCGCCTGCCAGGCGACGGCACCGAAGGAGGAGGGGGTGGCCAGAAGGCCGAGCGTCAGGAACATGCCGATCTGGCAGAGCCAGGTCAGGCCGACCTGGAAGCGGCGGATCGCCGGGCCGCTGTAGATCCGCCGGTTGCCGGCGACCAGCCCGGCGACATAGACGCCGAGGAAGCCCGAGGCGCCCATCGCGTTCAGCGCCGCGAAGATCGCCAGGGCCAGCCCGATCACCACCAGCGGATAGAGGCCGTCCTCCAGCTTCACGCGGTTGACCAGCCAGACGATGCCCAGCCCGCCCAGCCAGCCGCCGCCGGCCCCGGCGCCGAGCTGCAGCAGGAAGCTCGGCAGCAGCGCGATCAGCGAATCGCCTTCCGGGTTCATCGCCAGCTGCGCCAGCCCCAGCGTCAGGAAGACCGCGATGGGGTCGTTCGAGCCCGATTCGATCTCCAGCGTCGAGCGCAGCCGGTCGCGCACCGTGACGCCGCCGATGCGCAGCAGCAGGAAGACCGCGGCGGCATCGGTCGAGGACACGATGGCGCCGAGCAGCAGCGCCGTGGTCCAGTCGAGCGACAGCAGCCAGTGCGCCGGCAGCGCCACCAGGCTGGTGGTCACCACCACGCCGAGCGTCGCCATCAGCAGGCCCGGCGCGGCGGCCAGGCGATAGGACCGCCACGAGGTCTCGAAGCCGGCATCGAAGAGGATCACCGCCAGCGCGATGGAGCCGACGAAGAAGGCGATCGGCGCGTTGTCGAACCTGATGCCGCCGATACCATCCTCGCCGGCCAGCAGGCCGAGGCAGAGGAAGATCAGCAGCAGCGGCACCCCGACGCGGAAGGACAGCAGGCTGGTGAGCGCGGCCAGGACGATCAGTCCGGCCCCGATCAGGATCACGACGTTGATGATCTCCAGTGCCGCCATCGGCCTCCATCCAGCTCCGCACGCTTACCCACCAGCATGCAGCCTTTGTGCGGAAAGCAGAAGGGTGCGGGCCTCAGTTGGCGACGCGCAGCTCCGCGACCGCCGGCACCGCGGCGCGCGGGAAGCGGTCAACCTCGCCCAGGGCGATGACGATCACCACCGTCCAGGCGCGCGCGCCTTCGCTCATCAGGGCGGCGGCAAAGACCCCGCAGCCCGCGGCACGGCAGGTCGTCGTCCGCCGCGGTGCTCCACGGCTCAGCCCGACAGCAGGCTGCGCAGCTGCCGGCTCGCCACCGTCAGCATGGCGAGGCTCGGCTGCGCCATGGCGCCGAGTTCGCCCATCAGCTGCTCGGCGCGCATGACCAGCGAGCGGCGATTCTCGGTCCAGGCCTCCAGCGCGGCCGCCAGCGACTGCTCCCGCCCGCGCGCCTGCAGGATTCGTGCCGTCATCTCCGACTGCTGCTGGCCGAGTTCCTCGACCACGGCGGAGATCGCCAGCTTGTCCCAGGCGGTATCGGTCGAGAGCTTGCTGGCAGCGCGGCGCAGCCAGTCGAAGCCGAAATGCTCGCCGACGACGAAGAAGGCCGGCGCCGCCTCCTCCAGCGTCACCTTGCTTTCCTCCGCCAGGCGCACGACCTCGAGCATCGCCATCAGCCAGGGGCCGGCCGCCAGCCGCCGCGCCAGGGCCTCGGGGAGTCCGGCCTCGACGGCCGGGCGGGTGCGGGCCTCCAGCTCCCCCAGGTGGCGCTCGGTCACCACCTCGGTCAGGCAGTCGGCCAGGCGCGACACGCCGCTGCGGTAGCGCGCGATCGCCTGATCGATCGCCATGCCCTGGCCGTGGTGCCGCAGCAGCCAGGCGGTGGCGCGCTCGAGCAGGCGCCCGACCTCGACCAGCGACGCATACTGCTGGTCGGCCGGCACCCTGCCGTCCAGCGTCTCGACGGCGGCCCAGGTGCTGCGCGCGGAGAAGATCTCGCGGGCGGCGAGGTAGGCCCGGGCGATGTCGCAGGCCGGCAGCCCGGTGCGCTCGCGCGTCTCGCTGACGAAGGTCATGCCCATGCGGTTGACGATGTCGTTGGTCGTCACCGTGGCGATGATCTCGCGGCGCAGGCGATGCCGTTGGATCTCGCCTGCGTACCTGCAGGTAGTTGTCGCGCAGCACCAGCGCGGCCACCTCGTCGGTCATCTTCGCCCAGCAGCTGGTCGCGCTGCTTGCGGGTCAGCTTGCCGGCTTCCTCCACGCGCGCCGAGCAGGATCTTGATGTTGACCTCGTGGTCGGAGCAGTCGACGCCGGCCGAGTTGTCGATCGAGTCGGTATTGCAGCGCCCGCCGGACAGCGCGTACTCGACGCGGCCGAGCTGCGTCACGCCGAGGTTGGCGCCCTCGCCGATCACCTTGGCGCGCACCTCGTCGGCGTCGATGCGGACGGCGTCGTTCGCCCGGTCGCCGACGTCGGCGTGGCTTTCGCGGGCCGACTTGACGTAGGTGCCGATGCCGCCGAACCACAGCAGGTCGACCGGCGCCCGCAGGATGGCCTGCATCAGTTCGGCCGGAGGTCAGGCTCTCGGCCGTCGAGCCGAGCGCCTGCGCGCCTCTGCGGCGTCACCGCAGGATCGACTTGGCCTTGCGGTCGAAGACGCCGCCGCCCGGCGAGATCAGCTTCGCGTCGTAGTCCGTCCAGGACGAGCGCGGCAAGGCGAAGAGGCGCTGCCGCTCGGCCAGCGAGGTCGCCGGATCGGGGTCGGGGTCGACGAAGATGTTGCGGTGGTCGAAGGCGGCGAGCAGCCGGATGCGCGGCGACAGCAGCATGCCGTTGCCGAAGACGTCGCCCGACATGTCGCCGACCCCGACGCACGGTGAAGGCCTCACGGTTTGGGTGTCCACCCCGATCTCGCGGAAATGGCGCTTGACCGACTCCCAGGCGCCGCGCGCGGTGATGCCCATCTTCTTGTGGTCGTAGCCGGCCGAGCCGCCGGAGGCGAAGGCGTCGCCGAGCCAGAAGCCGTAGTCCTGCGACACGCCGTTGGCGATGTCGGAGAAGGTCGCGGTGCCCTTGTCGGCGGCGACCACCAGGTAGGGGTCGTCGCCGTCGTGGCGCACCACGTCGACCGGCGGCACCACGCGCCCGTCGACGAGGTTGTCGGTGATGTCGAGCAGGCCGCGCAGGAAGGTGCGGTAGCAGGCGATGCCCTCGGCCTGCAGCGCCTCGCGGCCGGCCGTCGCCGGCGGCGCGTTCTTCAGCACGAAGCCGCCCTTGGAGCCGACCGGCACGATGACCGCGTTCTTGACCATCTGCGCCTTCATCAGGCCCAGCACCTCGGTGCGGAAGTCCTCGCGCCGGTCGGACCAGCGCAGGCCGCCGCGCGCGACCTTGCCGCCGCGCAGATGCACGCCCTCGACGCGCGGCGAGTAGACGAAGATCTCGCGCAGCGGCCGCGGCTCCGGCAGGTCCTCGATCTGCTTGGGGTCGAGCTTGAACGAGAAGTAGGGCTTGGGCTGCCCGGCCTCATCGAGCTGGAAGAAGTTCGTACGCAGCGTGCCGTGAATCAAGCCGAGGTACTGCCGCAGGATGCGGTCCTCGTCGAGGCTTGCTCGACCTCGTCGAGCGCCGCCTCGATCTCGTCGACGATGGCTGCCTCGGCGCCTCGCGATCGGCTCGGCGCCGCCGGGTCGAAGCGCGCGCTCGAACAGGTCGACCAGCAGCGCGGGCGATGCCGGGTTCGCGGCCAGCGTCTCCTCCATGTAGTCCTGGCTGAAGGCGATGCCGGCCTGGCGCAGGTACTTGCGCATAGGCCCGCAGCATCGGTCCTCTTCGCGCGCCGAGGCCCGGCGCGCAGGACCAGGCGGTTGAAGCCGTCGTTCTCCATCGTGCCGGACCAGACCCGGGCGAAGACCTCGTGGAAGTCGTCGCGCACCGTCGGCACCTCGACCTCGCGGCCGTCGCGCAGCTGCATGCCGAAGTTGTGCAGCCAGCAGGTGCGCTCCGGGGCCTCGGGCTCGCTCGCCGCCAGCTTGATGGCGTAGGGCACCTCGGAGAGCACCTTCAGGCCCATGTTCTCCAGCATCGGCAGGACGTCGGAGAGCGGGATCGGCTCGGTCGGCGACATAGAGCTTGAAGCGGACCATGTCTCGTCGCTGCCTCGCGCGGCGGTAGAGGTTCATGGCGAGGCGCTCTCGGCCGAGCACGGCTCTCGATGCGGCCACGTCGATCCACCGCGTCGCCGGCGCCGAGAAGGCCTCCCGGTAGGCGCGCGGGAAGGCCTGCCCTAGCGCCGCGCCAGAGCCAGGCCCTCCGCTTTCGCCGCGCCCGGCGACCAGCGCCTGCTCGAGCTCGTCGTCCCAGGAGCGCGCCGCGGCTCGATCAGCTCGCCTCCAGCGCCTCGTCCTCGACCTTCGGCACGTTCCCCGGGTCGGTCGCGCACGATGAAGTGCAGGCGGGCCAGCGCCGCGTCGCCAGATCTGGGTGTAGAAGGCCGAGATCGTGGCCGCCGAGGCCTTGGCCAGGATCTCCTGCAGCTTGCAGGCGCAGTTCGGTGTCGTAGCGGTCGCGCGGCACGTAGACGAAGGCAGGAGACGAAGCGCTCGAACGGGTCGTGGCGCACGAACAGCGCGAGTGCGGTGGCGCTCCTGCAGGTGCAGGATGCCGATGGCGGTGCGGAAAAGATCGTCCTCGCCGATCTGGAACAGCTCGTCGCGCGGATAGGTCTCGAGGATGTGGACCAGCGCCTTGCCGTCGTGGCTGTTGCGCGCGAAACCGGCGCGCTCGATGACCGCGCTCGACCTTCTGGCGCAGCAGCGGCATCTCGCGCGGGCTGGTCGGCGTAGGCGGCCGAGGTGAACAGACCGACGAAGAGCCGCTCGCCGACCACCTGGCCGTCCGCGTCGAACGCTTCACCCCGATGGTGTCGAGCATGGAACCGCGACGGTGGACCGTCGACCGCCGGTTCGCCTTGGTGGCGTGGATCAGCACCGCCGGCTCGCGCAGGAAGTGCCGCACCTCGGCCGGCAGGCTGCCCATGTTGCGCAGGCCGTCGAAGACACGTGGACGCTCGGTCGTCGCGCAGGATCCCCAGCCCGCTCCCCGGCAGGATCCGCGCGTGTCGACCTCGCCCTCGCCCTCGAAGTCGGTACTCGCGATAGCCGAGGAAGGTGAAGTGGTCGTGGTCCATCCAGTCGCAGGAACGCGACCGCCTCCGACGCCTCTTCCTTCTTGACCGGCGGCGGATCGTCGCGCAGCTCCTCGATCTAGGTCGCGCGCGGTCTGCCGCATCGCGTCGCCAGTCCTCGACCGCGGCGCGCACGTCGCCGAGGACGCCGCGCAGGCCAGCGACGATCTTCGCCTGGCGCCGCTCGGCGTCGCCGAGCCGCGCGAACTGCAGCTGCATGAACGACTCGGCCTCGCCGTCCGGTCGTGCCGCTCGCCCGGCGGCCGATCGTCCACTGCAGGGCCCCGCCCTTGTCGTCGCGCTGCACGGCGACGATCGGGTGGATCACGATCTGGACCTCGATGTCGCGGCGGGCAACAGCTCGGCGGTGACCGAGTCGACCAGGAAGGGCATGTCGTCGTTGACGATCTCGACCACCGAGTGGGGCGAGCTCCAGCCGTCGCGATCGCGGTGCGGGTTGTAGACACGGATCTTCGGCCGGCTGCCCTTGCGCTTCTCGGCGAACGACAGCAGCGCGGCCATGGCGCCGGCGACGTCCTCGACGCCCTCGCGTGCCAGGTCGTCCGGCGGAACGTTCGCCAGGACCGTCCGGGCGAAGCGCTTCAGGCGCTCGCCCTCGGCCTTGGCGCGGCCCTTGCGCAGCGCCTGCAGTATGCGCTCGACCTTGGCGGCCTCCGCTCCCTCAGCCATGCTGGATCCTCCGTTCGTCGCTTCGTCCAATGGCGCTCCTCTCCGGGGGCTTGCCGCCAGCCTAGCCCAACGGCGAACCGATTGGCGACCGCGTGCCGTCCCGACAGGCTGCATCGCATGACTTGGTGACAGATCGGGTGGCGGCGGCTAATCCAGGGCGATGCGCAGCCGCCTTGCCTGCCTCCTGATCCTGCCGCCGGCCTTCGGTCTGGCGATCTGGCTGCGCTATGGGCTGGTCGAGCCCACCGCCGTGGCGCTGGCCTGCGACGGTGGCGAGGAGTCGCTGCGCTGCCTGCTTCGCGCGGTCACCATCCAGCTTTTCGCGCAGAAGGCGCTCGGCGCTCTGGCGCTGCTGTTGGCCGGCTGGCAGTTCTGGCGGCCGCGCGCCTGGCGGATGACGGCCGCGCTGGCGGTCTCGGCCCTGGGCCTGATCCTCTACAATCCCCTCATGGCAGCGACGGCGGTGACGCTGCTTGGTCTCTCGGTGGCACGCTGGCCGGCGTCCGCAGCAGCGACCAGGCGAGGAGCGCCAGCAGGGCGCTGAACAGCAGCGCCTGGCCGTTGGCGGTGCCCTCGTTCGCGCCGATCGCCAAGGCGGCGAGCGCCAGCCCGACGGCGAAGCAGCGCTCCGCCAGCCGCCGGCCGGGCGCCGGACGCAGCAGCGCCAGGGCGACGATCGGCGGCGCCAAGGCGGCGCTGGTGAAGTCGCGGTAGCGCGGGTCGAAAACCAACGCCAACGCCCAGGGCGCCGCCAGAAGCAGCGTCGCCAGCAGCCCGATCGACAGCGCCAGGGCCAGGCCGCGTGGCCCGGGGCCTGCGGTCAGCAGGGAGGCCAGCGGCGGACGCGGCTGCGCGCGGGCCAGCGCGACGGCCGCCAGCAGCGGCAGCAGCACGGCCAGGAGCAGGGCCAGGAGATTGCGCAGCCAGTCGTCGAGCCGCAGGCTGGTGAGCGCGAGCTGCTCGACCCACCACGGCGCGCCGATGCCGCTCGCGACCGCCAGCAGCAGCAGGCCGGGCAAGCGGCGCCGCGGCGCGCGCCAGCCGGCCAAGAGCACCAGCAGGGCCAGCAGCGCGCCGCCAGCGGCCTGCCACAGCCAGCGGGGGTGGTCGGAGAGACGGCCACCCCAGACGAACTTCGGGCGCGCCGCACCGTCGAGGAATCCCCAGTGCCCGCCTACCGTGCCCTCCAGGGCGCGCTTCCACGGCTGGTCGAAGGCCTCGATCAGGTTGTAGTCCCAGCCGGTCTCCGCCAGCAGCGCCAGCAGGCGATGGAAGAAGAGCGCCTGGTTGACCGGCGAGGGCAGGGCGCCGTCGCGCTGCCGGCCGGCGGCCGGCCATCCGGTCTCGCCGATCAGGATCGGCGTGCCGGGCAGCTGCTCGCCCACCGCCTCGCGCACTGCGGCAATATGCGCCACCGCCCCCTCCACGGCGACCGGCTCGTCCTCCCAGTAGGGCAGGATATGGACGGTGGCGAAGTCCACTGCGGCCGCCAGCTCCGGTACCTCGATCCAGCGCTCCCAGACGTCGGCATAGGTCACCGGCTGCGGCACCGCGGCGCGCACCCGCGCGATCATCGCCGCCAAGGCGGCCGGCGACTGCTCGCCGCGCAGCAGCACCTCGTTGCCGACGACCAGCGCGCGCACCGACCGGGGGAAGGCGATGGCGGTCTCGATCGCCAGCGCGATCTCGGCCTCGTTGCCGAGGGGATCGCGGCCGATCCAGATCCCCAGCATCACCTGCATTCCGAGGCGCTCGGCCACTGCCGGCACCCGCTCCAGGCCCTGGCCGACGGAGTAGGTCCGCACGCAGCCGCTGATCGCCGAGAGCGCTCGCAGCTGCCGCTCGATCTGCGCCTCGGCGATCACCAGCCCCGGCTCGAAGGGCGATTGCGCGCCCTCGAAGGGGGCGTAGGAGACGCAGGCGACGCGCCCGTCCGGCAGCGGCGGTGCCGCCGGCAAGGCGACGTCCCGACCGAGCGCCCACCAGCCGGCGGACACCAGGACCAGGGCGGCAAGAAGAGTGAAAGCCCGCACGCGCGTCGCCCCCGACAGGCTGTTCCGGAACCAATTGGCCGTTCAGGGGTTAGGCCGTCAGACGCTTTCGCGCAATGGACAAGCCTGCAGCCTTGACGCATTCTCGCCGCGCCCACCGCTTTGAAATCGTTGAGAGGGTCGTCAAGGATGCCGCAGCCCTTCATGCCAGCCCTGCTGTTCGCCATTGCCATGACGCTCACGGCGTGGCGTCCGGCGACGGCAGCGGAGGGCGAGCCCGTGCCTCCCGCCGCGGCCGAGGACCTGCTGCCGCCGGCCGTCGATACGGCGGAATGCGCCTGGATCGGCCAGCGCATCCTGGTGCTGCTGTGGCGCGACGACATCGATACCGCCAACGACTTCTTCCTGGTCTACGACCGCTTCGGCTGCCCGATGGGACATGCCGGGCCGGCCTTCCGCTGCCTGGTGACGCTGGGACTGAGCCCCGAGGACGCCGATGCCAACCTGCCGGACCGGGCACGGGCCTGCTGGGAGGCGCCGAACCTCGACCCGTCCGCCTATGTCGCGCCGACCAAGGTTGCACCGCAGGTCGAATAGCCGCCGCAGAGGGCGCCGCCGCCGCGCAGCGCTGTCGCCCGGCGCCATGCTGCACTGCCGCAAATTCGCCACGAGGGCTGCTTAGGTTCGTCGCCGGACAGGAGCGTGGCGCCGCCGCCGGCGGCCTGCCGCGCGCAAAGAGAGGCAGGGTCTAGGGATGCGGACAATTGTGCTGGCCAGCCTGCTGGCTGTAGCGCTGCACGCGGTTGCCTGGCAGGCAAGCCGCGAATCGCTCGAGGCCCCGGACGTCGAGGGCCGCGTCGCCAGTCTCTCCTTCGCGCCCTACGATCCCGGCCAGGCGCCCGACGAGGGCGACGAGACCAGCGAGGAGCAGATCCGCCGCGATCTCGCCGTCGTGGCCCCCTTTAGCCGCTCGATCCGCACCTATGCCGTCACCGGCGGCCTGGAGAGGGTGCCGGAATTGGCGGCCGAGCAGAGCCTCGACGTCACGCTCGGCGCCTGGATCGACAGCGACGAGGACCGCAACGCGCGCGAAGTCGAGACCGCGCTCGACCTCGCCAAGCGGAACCACAACGTGCAGGCGCTGATCATCGGCAACGAGACGGTGCTGCGGCAGGAGAAGAGCGCCGAGGAGATGGCGGCGCTGATCAAGCAGGTGAAGAGCAAGACCGACCTGCCGGTCAGCACCGGCGAGATTTGGAACGTCTGGCTCGAGCATCCCGAACTGGTGGCCCAGGTCGACTTCATCGCCGCGCACGTGCTGCCCTACTGGGAGGGCGTGCCGAGCGAGGCCGCGGTCGACCATGTCGTGGCGATCTATCAGAAGCTGCGCGAGGCCTATCCCGGCAAGCACATCGTCATCGCCGAGTTCGGCTGGCCCTCCGGCGGCTACAATCTCAAGGACGCCGAGCCGGGACTGCTGAGCCAGGCCGAGGTGATCCGCGATTTCGTGGTCCGCGCGCGGCAGATCGGCCTCGACTACAACATCGTCGAGGCCTTCGATCAGCCCTGGAAAACCTTCGAGGGCTCGGTCGGTGCCTACTGGGGGCTCTTCGACGCCGACCGCCAGCTGAAGTTCGATCTCTCCGGCCTGGTGGTCGAACCCGGACAGGAACGCCTTGCCGGCGCCGCGCTGCTGCTCGGCACGCTGCTGTCGCTGGGTCTGCTGGCGCTGGTGCGGCCGACCTTCGGGCAGGCCTTCCTGGTCGCCGCGGCGGCGCAGGGCGTCGGTGCCTGGCTCGCCATCACCATCGCCCATCCGCTGTCGCACTACCTCGTGGTCGGCAGTGCGGTCATGTGGGTGCTGGGGCTGCTGCTGCTGGCGCCCTTGGCGATCCTGTCGCTCAACCGCATCGAGGAGATCGCGGCGGTGACGCTGGGCCGCCGGCCGCAACGCCTGCTGGAGCCGGCTGACGGGCCGCCGCCCCCGCCATCCCGGGGGCCGCTGCCGAAGGTCTCGATCCACATCCCGGCCTACCGCGAGCCGCCGGAGATGCTGAAGCGCACGCTCGACAGCGTCGCGGCCCTGGACTACGCGAACTTCGAGTGCGTGGTGGCGATCAACAACACCCCCGATCCGGCCGACTGGCTGCCGATCGAGGCGCACTGCCGGGCGCTCGGCCCGCGCTTCAAGTTCCTCAACCTGCAGAACCTCAAGGGCTTCAAGGCCGGGGCGCTGCGCGAGGCGCTGCAGGCGACGGCGCCCGACGCCGAGATCATCGGCGTGATCGACGCCGACTACGTGGTCGATCGCGATTGGCTGCGCGATCTGGTGCCGGCCTTCGACGACCCGCGCGTCGGCCTGGTGCAGGCGCCGCAGGACCACCGCGACGGCGCCGGCAGCGGGTTCCAGGCGGCGATGAACGCCGAGTATGCCGGCTTCTTCGACATCGGCATGGTCCAGCGCAACGAAGCCAATGCGATCGTCACCCACGGTACCATGTGCCTGCTGCGCCGCAGCGCGCTGGAGGGCGCCGGCAACTGGTCCTCGGATACCATCACCGAGGACACCGACCTGGGCCTCTCGATCCTGGAGCAGGGCTGGCTCGCGCACTACACCAGCCGGCGCTACGGCTGGGGCCTGCTGCCCGACAGCTACCGCGCCTTCAAGACGCAGCGCCATCGCTGGGCCTACGGCGGCCTGCAGATCATGAAGAAGCACTGGCGTGGCCTCTTCCCCGGCCGCTCCCGCCTGACCGTCGCGCAGCGGCGCACCTTTCTCTTCGGCTGGATGAACTGGATGGGGGCGGAGACGCTGGGCGTCGCCGCCGCGCTGCTCAACCTGGTCTGGGTGCCGGTGGTGCTGCTGGCCGGCGTGGCGATCCCTGAATCGGTCCTCACCCTGCCGGTGCTGATGGTCTTCCTGGTGAACATCGTGCACTTCGCGCTGCTCTACCGGCTGCGGGTGAAGCTGCCCTTCCGCCAGGCGCTGGGGGCCGCGGTCGCCGCCATGAGCCTGCAGTTCACCATGGCACGCGCCGTCGCCGAGGGCCTGATCCGCGACAACCTGCCGTTCCGCCGCACCGAGAAGGGCGGCAAGCGCAAGGCCGAGCGCTTCCCGGCCACCTGGGAGGCGGTGATCGGCCTGCTGCTGCTCGGCAGCGCGCTGGTGCTGCAGGCGAGCAACAGCGACGAGGTGCGCGAGATCACCATCTTCGCCATCGTGCTGGCGGTGCAGTCGCTGCCATTCCTCGCCACCCTGGCGATGGCGCTGCTGGAGATCTGGAGCCATCGCGGCGCCGGACAGCCGGCCGCGGCGACACCGCACCTACTCCCCTCGCTGCCCGCGGCGCTGCGCGGCGGCGGCCTGTCCGGAACGCTCGCCAGCCAGAGTCGCGCGCCGGAGGCATGAGTTTCCGGGGCCGCGCGGTCGCTGCCTCCCGACCCACAGCGCGGGAGGAGCCGCTTCCGCCGTCCGCGCCGCCGTTCTAGGCTCGCTGCACCATGCCGCGGCCCCTGGTCTCCGTCATCATCCCCTGCTTCGCCGCCGAGGCGACGCTCGCGCGCGCGGTCGCCTCGCTCCTCGCCCAGACAGCTGCCGACTGGGAGGCACTGATCGTCAGCGACGACGGGAGCGACTACCGGCCGCTGCTGCCGCGCGATCCGCGACTGCGCTTCCTCACCACCGGCAGGCGCGGGGCCGGCGCGCCGGCCGCCCGCAATGTCGGCCTGGAGTCCGCCCGCGGCGAGCTGGTCGCGCCGCTCGATGCCGACGACCTCTATCACCCGCAGCGGCTGGCCCGGCTGGCGCCGCTGGCGCAGCGTGCCGGCGCGGCCTTCGACGACGTGCGCGTGGTGGAGGATGCCAGCGGCCGCGAGCTGTCGCGCCTGTTCGGCGCCGGGCAGGACTTCGCGCTCACGCCGGAGGCCTTCCTCGACACCTCGGTGCCCTTGATGGCGGTGGCGCGCCGCGCCGGCCTGGCGCCCTGGGATCCCGAGATCGAGCTCTGCGACGACGTCGCCTTCAACCTGCGGCTCTTCGACCGCTACGGCGCGCTGCCGGTGACCGGCGACGCGCTGCACGACTATCGCGTCCGGCCCGGCTCCATCTGCCACGCCGAGGACTCCGCGGCGCGCGCCGAGCGCGGCTATTGCCGTCTGCTCGAGCGGCTGGATGCCGATGGCTACGGGCTGTCGAGCCCCGGCCTGGTCGCCGCCGCACAGCGCGCGCTCGGCCGCAAGCGGGCGCTCAACCGCGCCTACGCCACCGCCAAGGCGGCAGGCCAGGTCAGCGATTTCCAGGACTTCCTTGCCCGCAATCCGACCCGGGATTGACCCTTTTCCGCCGCATCCGCCGGCTAGCACTGAGATACCGGGCAGCCGCCGGGCTTGCGAGGCCACGGCCGCAAGGGGTTACCATGGGGCGATCCGCCTGGTCGCAGGCCGCAGGACCGAGGGAGCGGGGGCATGACGCTCGGTGACACTCAGGTGGCGGAGGCGCTGTTGGGGCCCGGCGCGGCACCGGCCGCGCGGGACGCCGGGCCCGCTACCCGGCGCCAAGGCTGGCTGTTTCACCCGCTGATCGACGTCTTCTGCCTGGGCGGCGGCTCGCTGCTGGCCCTGATGGTGTTGGCACTCGTCGTGCCGACGCAGGGGCTGCAGGTCGAGATCGCCATCTGGGCGCTGGCGGCGGCGCACGTTGTGAACCATCCGCACTTCGCCCACTCCTACCAGATCTTCTACAGCGGCTTCCGCGGCAAGGCCTTCGGCGAGACCTTCCCGCCCGGCCTGCGGCGACGCTATCTCTTCGCCGGCCTGGCCGTGCCGCTGCTGCTCGCGGGATTCTTCGCGGCCTGCGTGCTGGCCGGCGATGCACAGGCGATCGGCTATGCCGGCAACGCCATGGTGTTCCTCGTCGGCTGGCACTACGCCAAGCAGGGCTATGGCATGGCGATGCTCGACGCCGTGCTGAAGCGGCGCTTCTTCACCGCCGGCGAGAAGCGCCTGCTGCTGTGGAACGCCTATCTCTGCTGGCTGCTGTCCTGGGTGCTGGCGAACCACTATGCCTCGGTGGTGAACATGTGGGGGCTGGCCTACTACACCTTCGCCCTGCCGGACTGGCTGCTGGGCCTCTTCTACGCCGCCGCCGGCGGCAGCAGCGGCGCGACTCTCTGGATGCTGCTGCGCAAGGGCCGGGCCGAGGCCTGGCGGCTGCCGTGGAACGGCCTCCTGGCCTACGGCACGACCTCTACGCCTGGCTCATCTTCGTGCGGATCAACCCGCTGTTCCTGGTGATCGTGCCGGCCTTCCACTCCTTGCAGTACCTGGTGGTGGTCTGGCGCTACCAGCTCAACCGCGCGCGCTCCACTCCCAACGCCGCGATCCGGCCCGGCGACAGCGGCTGGCTGCGCCTGCTGCCCAGCCTCGGCGGCCTGCGCTTCGCCGCCTTCCTCCTGCTCGGCATCGGCCTCGGCTGGCTCGGCTTCTGGGGCCTGCCGGAGTGGCTCGGCAAGACGATCCCCTACGACCGCCCGGCCTTCGGCCCGGCGCTGTTCCTCTTCTGCTTCTGGATCTTCATCAACCTGCACCACTACTTCCTGGACAGCGTCATGTGGCGCCGGGAGAACCCCGAGACCCGCCGGCACCTCTTCGGCGCGGCCTAGCCGCCGTCACGCCGCCGGCGCGCAGGGGGTCGCGACCACCGCCAGACAGTCGCCGCTGCCGACCAGCCCGGGGAAGTGGCGCGCCGCCAGGATGCCGTCGAGGCCGGCGCGATAGTCGCTCGGCGCGCCGCCGGTCCGCCCGACCGGATGGATGCGGGCCAGCAGGTCGCCACGCCTCACGCTATCTCCCAGATCCAGGCAGGGCTCCAGCAGCCCCTCCTCGTCGGCGAAGGTGAAGCAGTCGCCGGAGGGCATCTCCAGCCATTGGCTGGGGCCGGACTCCGGCCGCCCGGCCAGGATGCCGGCATGGCGCAGCAGATTGGCGATCCCGCGCTTGGCGACGCCGACGGTCGCGGCGCGCGCGCTGCCGCCGCCGCCCAGTTCGGTGGTGACGAAGGTCTTCCCCATGGCCTCGACCGCCGTGTCGTACATGCCGACCGCGTCGATCTCGACCATCTTCAGGGAGTAGGGGGCGCCGAAGGCCGCGACACCGGCCATGCAGCGACCTTCCTGCGCGGCGTCCGGCAGGCAGTGGGCGGCGGCCAGCGGCACGAAGTCCAGGGTCTTGCCGCCGGAATGCAGGTCGAGCGCCAGGTCGGCCAGCGGCAGCAGATGACGCTGAAAATAGTCGGCGATCTTCTGTGTCACCGTGCCGTCCGGACGGCCGGGGAAGGAGCGGTTCATGTTGCCCTTGTCGATCGGCGAGGTCCGCGTCGCGCTGCGGAATGCCGGGTAGTTCATCGCCGGCACGATGATCACCCGGCCGGTCACCTCCTCGGCCGTCAGGCGGCGCGCCAGGTCGAAGAGCGCCACCGGCCCCTCGTACTCGTCGCCGTGATTGCCACCGGTCAAGAGCGCCGTCGGACCGCTGCCGCGGCTGACCACGGCGATCGGCAGCATGATGGCTCCCCAGGCCGAGCCGTCGTGGCTGTAGGGCAGCCGCAGGAAGCCGTGCTGCACGCCCTCGCGCTCGAAATCGACCGTGCTGACGATCGGCGAGGGCGGCAGCTCGACAGCGCTCTGGGCAACGCTCGGGGCGGCGGAGGTCATCGCGCGGTCTCCTGTCGTCCGTTGAGGGCTCGGCCATCATAGTCGGCGAGACGCCGAAGGCCAGGGCAGGTGCGCCTCCGGCCCAGAGCCGCAGGACCAGAGCCGCAGGGCCATGGCCAGGACAAGAAAAAGGGCCCCGCCGAAGCGGGGCCCAGGTCACGGGGATAGAAAGTCGCTAGGGAATGAGTTGTCGTTCGCTTGGCGCGTCAGTGAGCGTCGCCCGGCGCGGCGCCGCCACCACCGCCGCCTCCGATGCCGCCGATGCCTCCGATGCCTCCGATGCCTCCGATAGCGCCGCCGAGTCCGCCGGTCACGCCACCGACAGTCCCGCCGACCGCGCCGGCCACACCGCCGACCGTATCGCCGACCGCACCGGCGACACCGCCGACCGTATCGCCGACCGCGCCGGCCACATCGCCGACCGCGCCGCCCACGGCGCCGGTCGCACCGCCGCCGACTGCGCCGCCGACCGCACCGGCCGCATCGCCCACGGCGCCGCCCACGGCACCGCCGACCGCGCCGCCTACGGCACCGCCGACATCGCCCACAGCGCCGCCAACAGCCCCGCCGGCATCGCCGACCGCACCGCCCACGGCACCGCCGGCATCGCCAACCGCACCGCCCACGGCGCCACCGGCATCGCCGACCGCGCCGCCAACAGCACCGCCGGCATCGCCGACCGCACCGCCCTCGGCCCCGCCGGCGTCACCGACCGCACCGCCCACGGCACCGCCGACACCGCCGACCGCACCGCCGACACCGCCGACTGCGCCGCCCACGGCGCCACCGACATCGCCGGCCACGCCGCCTACGGACCCGCCGACGCCACCGACACCGCCTGAACCGGAACCGCTGGAGCCAGAGCCGCTGGAGCCAGAGCCGCTGGAGCCAGAGCCGGAGCCGGCGCTGGCGGAGCCGGAGCCACCGCTCGAGGCGCCGGTTCCACCGGTGGACCCACCGCCGCCGAGACCACCGAGTCCGCCAACGACGTTACCGACCGCGGCGCCGACGTTGCCGACCGTGCCGCCAATCCCGTTCGTGCCGTCCAGGGACACCACGCTGCTCTCGCCACGCGTGATGCTGATGCCATGGTTCTCGCCACTCAGGGCGGAGATGCCGACGACACTACCGGTGCCGCTGTTCTCGCCCGACAGCGCCGAGATACCGACCGCGCCGCCATTGCCACTGTTGGCACCAGAGCCGACCGAGACGCCGGCTATGCTGCCGTTGCCGCTGTTCTCGCCGGACAGTGCCGACACGCCGACTGCGCCGCCATTGCCGCTGTTGGTGCCGGAGCCGACCGCCGCCCCGGCCACGCCGCCGTTACCGCTGTTCGCACCGGAGCCCACCGCAGCGCCGACCGCACCGCCGTTGCCACTGTTGGCACCGGAGCCGACCGCAGCCCCGGCTACGCCGCCGTTGCCGCTGTTCTCACCGGAGAGCCCGGCGACTCCGACCGCTCCGCCGTTGCCGCTGTTGGCACCGGAGCCGACCGCAGCCCCGGCTACGCCGCCGTTGCCGCTGTTGGCGCCGGAGCCAACGGAGGCGCCGACTACGCCGCCATTGCCGCTGTTCTCGCCGGACAGCGCCGAGGCACCAACGACTCCGCCGTTGCCGCTGTTGGCGCCGGAACCGACGGAGACGCCAGCCACGGACCCGTTGCCGGTGTTCGGCCCGGAACCGACAGAGACGCCGACCGCTGCAACGTCGCCGGTACCGTCACCGTCGCCGTCGCCATCGCCGTCACCATCGCCATCGCCATCGCCGTCGCCGTCGCCGTCACCATCGCCGTCGCCGTCGCCGTCGCCGTCACCATCGCCGTCACCGTCGCCGTCGCCATCGCCATCGCCTCGCCTTGCGCAGCTGGAAGGGCAGGTCGGAGCAGGCAACCGTGACACCCTGCAGCGTCACCGAAGTTCCGCTGGCCAAGGCGGGGCCGCCGGCAAAGCCGATGGCGACCAGGGCCGAGGTGAAGAGTAACGAGCGCAGCCGCGAGGCGCGAACCGAACTCTGCTGGGCGGACTGTCTCGGTCCGATCAAAAAGCCTGACATTGTTGTCTCCCTTGTCGCTTTTGGCGTCCTGGAAACCTGCCGCCGGTATTCCTGAACAAGTGAAGCGCACACTGCAGCCCGTCACTTGCTACCGAACGTAGGCCTTGCCCGTAACAACAAGCGATTTTGGGTCAACGTTCCACGCGCAGAGTCCCTAGAATGGGTTGATCTCCTGCAAGTATGATCCGGATTGGCGCGGTCAACACCCAGAGCGGCGAACAACAGGTGCCCGTAGTGGGTTGATTCTCATCCCATAGTCAGAGGGCGGCTCCCGCCCCGCCACGGGCCGTGCTAGAGACTGCTGCCATGGCCAAGGTATTTGTCAGCCACGCCAAGGAAGATGCCGCCGCCGCCCGGCGGATCGCCGCTTTTCTGGAGGCTGAGGAGATCCGCTGCTGGATCGCGCCGCGCGACGTGCCGCCCGGCGAGGACTACGGCGCGGCCATCCTGAAGGGCATCGAGGAGTGCGATGCCCTGCTGCTGGTGCTCTCCGAGCGATCCAACGAATCGCACTTCGTCCATCGCGAGGTGGAGCGCGCCGTCAGCAAGGCCAAGCCGGTGCTGCCGGTCCGGATCCGCGAGATCGCACCCTCCGGCTCGCTGGAATTCTTCATTTCGTCGGCGCAGTGGATCGATGCCTGGCGACCGCCGATGGAGCAGCACCTGGCGCAGCTCGCCTTGGCCATCCGTGCACTCTCCAGCGTCGACGCTACGCCGGGCCAGGCCGCGACACCGCCGCACAGACCCCGCCCCGCCGGCTGGAGGCCGTTGATCCTCGTGGGCCTGCTCCTGCTCGCGCTGGCCGGCGGCCTGGTCGCCTGGGCGCCTTGGCATGACGGCGCGCCGGGCGGCGAGATTGCGGCGGGCGCCGTCACGGCCGATGGCACGGGGCCGGCCGCGCCGGCCGCCCTGCCCGATGCCACCGCCTTTCTCGCCGGCACCTGGTGCCAGCCGCTGTCGGGCGATGCCCTGGTCTACTACCGTTTCCTGCCGCTCGACACCGCACGCGTCAGCGGCGAGGTCTCCTTCTCCCACAGCAGCGACATCGACCGCTTCGACGCCGCGGCGACCTGGGAGGGCGAGCTGCTGACGCTGGCGTGGCTGTCCCCGGCGGAGCTGGTCGGGACCCCGCCCTTGCGCCTGCGCCGGGACGGCGAGCAGCGGATGCTAGTCGTCTATGAAGACCTCAAGTCGGGCGTTCTGCCACCCAATCCGCTCACCCGTTGCACGTTCTGAGCGGTTCGTCGCAGCCAGTAGCGACCCATTCGGAGCGCAAATGCAAAGGGCCGCCCCGAGGCGGCCCTTGATGGCGGTCCGAAATGGAGCGGGCGATGAGATTCGAACTCACGACCCCAACCTTGGCAAGGTTGTGCTCTACCCCTGAGCTACGCCCGCGTCCTTCCGGAAAGCGCACGGGAGATAGCCCCTTTGCCCAGCGATTGCAAGGGGGCATCGCCCGAGTTCCGTAACGTCCGCAGTCTTGCCTGCCGGCGGCTGCTTTCCTAAGGTCGCCGGCCCATTGGACCCGCGCAGCAGACGAGGCACGCGATGAGCGAAGCAACGCCCGAGGACCTGGCAATTCCCGCCCTGCTCGCGGACGGCAGCGCGCCGGAGTCGCCGGCCGGCCTGCTGGACCGCCTGGCGGACCTGGCCATTGCCGCGACCACGGTCGAGCACCCGCCGCTCTTCACCGTCGAGCAGTCGAAGGCGCTGCGCGGCCAACTGCCCGGGCTGCACATCAAGAACCTCTTCCTGCGAAACAAGAAGGGGGCGATGTGGCTGGTCACCTGCCTGGAGGACCGCCCGGTCGACCTGAAGCGCCTCGGCGAAGCCCTGGGCGCCGGGCGCTTCTCCTTCGGGTCGGCCGAGCGCTTGATGCGCCACCTCGGCGTGCGTCCGGGCGCCGTGACCCCCTTCGCCGTGGTCAACGACCGCGGTGGCGAGGTGCGCATGGTGCTCGACCGGGCGCTGACCGGACCGAGCCTGGTCAATGCCCACCCGCTGGTGAACGATCGCACCACCGCCGTGACGGGCGAGGACCTCGTGCGCTTCCTGGAGAGCGCCGGCCATCGCCCCGAGCCGCTGGACTTCGACAGCCTCTAGCGGGCCGGCCAGCGGCTAGCTGGGGAAGCGCCGCTCCAGCTCGGCGACCTCAGCCGGACTCAGGAAGGCGGTCGCCTTGCCCTGCAGCAGCAGGAAGAGCCGCGCCGTCTCCTCCAGCTCCTCCATCGCGAAGCAGGCGTCCTCCAGGCTGCGCCCGGCGACGATCGGCCCGTGGTTGGCCAGCAGCAGGGCGTGATGGCGGCCGGCGAGCGGCGCCACCGCGGCCGCCAGCTCCGCATCGCCCGGCGGATGATAGGGCACCAGCGCCAGGCGCCCGACGCGCATCACCGCATAGGCGGTGATCGGCGGCAGCGCCGCCAGCGGATCGAGATGCTCGAGCGTCGAGACGGCGACCGCGTGAGTGCAGTGGAGATGTACGACCGCGGCGGTCTCGCGCGACCGCGCACCGTAGATCGCCAGGTGCAGCGGCACCTCCTTGGTCGGCGGATCGCCGGAGACCAGCCGACCGCGCTCGTCGAGCCAAGCCAGCGTCGCCGGGTCGAGCTCGCCCAGCGCGGTGCCGGTCGGCGTCACCAGCCAGCCGCCTTCGGCCAGGCGCAGCGAGAGATTGCCGGCGGCGCCATGCGCCAGGCCGCGGCGCTCCAGACGCTGGCCGATACGGCAGAGCGCCTCGCGGGCGCGGGTCACGTCGCTCATGCGGTTTCAGCGCTTCCTGCTGCGATCGATGCGGCCGGCAGTATGGTGCGGCGCGGGTGGCCCGTCGACCGCCGCGGGCAGCCAGCGCGCGGCGCGCGGAAGCCGGCTATGCTACCGCCATCCCGACCGCCTGGAGGTGACGCACGATGGAGAGGCAGCCCACGACCGGCTCGGTGCCCCGTGTGGCGCTGGTTGCCCACGATGGTTGCAAACAGGCGATGGTCGACTGGGCGACCCGGCACCGGCGCACGCTGGCTGCCTGTCGCCTGATCGCCACCGGCACCACCGGCCAGCGCCTGGCCGAGGCATTGCCCGAGCTTGCCATCGCCCGCTTGAAGAGCGGGCCGCTGGGCGGCGACCAGCAGATCGGTGCCGCCATCGCCGAGGGACGCCTCGACGCCCTGATCTTCTTCCTCGACCCCTTGACGGCGCTGCCGCACGACGTCGACGTCAAGGCGCTGACCCGCCTCGCGGTGGTCTACGACCTGCCGCTGGCGCTGAACCCGGCGACGGCCGATGCCCTGATCGCCGGCATCGCGCCGGCCGCGCAGGCGGCGCCGAAGGATCGGCCGCCTGGTGGCTAACCCTTGCCGCCGAGGCCGGAAACGTCCATCTAATGGGCGCCACAGCGGTTCCCCCGGGCATCGCCGTGGACGAATGCCGGCCAAAGCGGCCACGGAGAGGCGGGCGACCAGCCGGCGCGACGGGACATTGGGTTTGGAAGGGTCAAGATCATGGAAACGCTGATTGGCGGCGCCCCGGGCGCAGGCGCCAACGGACAGCCGGGAGCCTATGTCTCCGAAGGCTCCACCGCCACTTTCGCCAAGGACGTCATCGAAGCCTCGATGCAGGCACCGGTGATCGTCGATTTCTGGGCGCCCTGGTGCGGCCCCTGCAAGCAGCTGGGCCCGCTGCTGGAGAAGACCGTTGCGGCCGCCAAGGGCGCCGTGCGGATGGTCAAGATCAACATCGACGAGAACCAGGCGCTGGCGCAGCAGCTGCGCATCCAGTCGATCCCGACGGTCTATGCCTTCTACCAGGGCCGGCCGCTGGACGGCTTCCAGGGCGCATTGCCGGAAAGTGAACTGAAGGAATTCGTGAAGCGCGTGGTCGACGCCGCCGGTGGCGGCGATGACGCCGCCGCGCTCGAGGAGGCGCTGGAGCAGGCCGAGACGGCGCTGACCCAGGGCGACCACCAGACTGCGCAGGCGATCTTCGGCCAGGTGCTGCAGCACGACAACGAGAACGTCAAGGCGATGTCCGGCATGCTGCGCACCATGATCGCCGCCGGCGAGGTCGAGGCGGCAGCCGAGCACTTCGAGGCGATGACCGACGAGATGCGCGAGAAGCCGGAGCTGGCCGCGGTGAAGGCGCAGCTCGAGCTGGCGGCGGAAGGCGCCAAGGCGGCCGGCGCGCTGGCCGAGCTGACCGAGAAGGTGGCGAACGACGCCAACGACCATCAGGCACGCTTCGAGCTGGCGCAGGCCCTCTATGCCTCCGGCCAGCGCGAGGAGGCGGCCGGCGCGCTGCTGGAGATCATCCGCCGCAACCGCGCCTGGAACGAAGAGGCCGCGCGCAAGCAGCTGGTGAAGTACTTCGAGGCCTGGGGTCCGACCGATCCCCTGACATTGGATGCCCGCCGGCAGCTGTCCTCGATCCTCTTCTCCTGAGCCGGAGCGCGGGCGGCGCACCATGGGCCATTCGGTTTTCGACCCGACCTACGAGGCCTTGCCCGACCGACTGCCGGTCTTCCCGCTGCCCGGCGCCCTGCTGCTGCCGGGCGGTCGCCTGCCGCTCAACATCTTCGAACCGCGCTATCTGGCGATGGTCGATGCGGCCCTGAGCGGCGGCCGCTTGATCGGCATGATCCAGCCGCAGGACGTCGAGCCGGACAGCGAAGGCGCCGCGCCGGAGGTTGGCAGCCGGCCGCTCTATCAGGTCGGCTGCGCCGGCCGCATCGTCGCCTTCTCGGAGAGCGACGACGGGCGCTACCTCATCACGCTGGCCGGGCTGATCCGCTTCCGGGTCCGCGCCGAACTGCCGGACGATGCCGGCGGCTTCCGCATCGCGGCGCCGGATTTCCGTCCCTACCGGCGCGATCTGGCGGAGCCGGAGGAGAGCCTGATCGATCGCGAGGAACTGCTCGCGGCGCTGCGGCTCTACTTCGGGCGCCACGGCCTGAAGGCCGACTGGGCGGCGATCGAGAAGGCGCCGAACGACAAGCTGGTGACCTCGCTCGCCATGCTCTGTCCGTTCGAGCCCTCGGAGAAGCAGGTGCTGCTCGAGGCCTCGACCCTCACGCTTCGCGCCGAGGCAATGACCACGATCCTCAGGCTCGGCGCACACGACGACCGGCAGGACGACGAGCCGCCGTCCCGACCCAACTAGGGCAAGGCGCCCCTGCGAAAGGAGACCCGCGATGGCCGAAGCGAAGAGCCAGATCGATCCGAAGCTGCTGGAGATCCTGGTCTGCCCGGTGACCAAGGGCCCGCTGGTCTATGACCGGGCGCGTCAGGAGCTGATCAGCGAGAAGGCCCGCCTGGCCTTCCCGGTGCGCGACGGCATCCCGATCATGCTGCCCGACGAGGCGCGCTCGCTGGACGAGACGGCACCGGGGAGCTGAGGCGCTTGCGCCACCGCGTCACCGAGGTCGCCTACAGCCGCGCCACGCGCCTGCTGGCCTTAACCTTCGCCGACGGCTTCACCGTGGAGCTGCCGGCCGAGTACCTGCGCGTCGAGAGCCCCTCGGCCGAGGTCCAGGGCCACGGCCCGGGGCAGAAGCAGGTGGTGGCCGGCCGCCGCCACGTCGGCATCACCGCCATCGAGCCGGTCGGCAGCTACGCCGTGCGCCTGGTGTTCGACGACCTGCACGATACCGGCCTCTATGCCTGGGACTACCTCCGCCAGCTGGCCGAGGAGCGCGAGAGCCGCTGGGCCGGGTACCTCGCGGCGCTGCAGGAGCGCAACCTCTCGCGCGATCCGCCGGCCCGCTGAGCCGGCATCTGGTGGCGGAGCTGCCGGCCGTCAGGCCGTGCCCGCCCGCTGCCGCGCGCCGGCCAGGCCCATGGCCTGGTTCACCAGCAGCGCGATGACGAAGAGCAGCAGCGTCGTCGCCATGGTCTCGGCCGCCTCGCCGCGCGCGGCACTGCGCAGCACGATGTAGCCGAGGCCGTGCTGGGACGCGAACATCTCGCCGATCAAGGTGCCCAGCAGGGTCACCGAGAGGCCGATACGGATGCCGGCCAGCACCTCCGGCATGACATAGGGCAGCAGCACGTGGCGGGCCGTCTCCAGGCGGCCGAGGCGATGCACCCGGGCCACCTTCAGCAGGTGCGGCGGTACGCTGCGCACCGCCGCGAGGGTGAAGAGGGCGATCGGCAGCAGGCCGTGCAGCGCGCCGAAGGCGACCTTCGCCGGCAGTCCCAGGCCGAAGGCCAGGAGCACCAGGGGATAGAAGGTGATTTTCGGCAGCGAGTAGAGCGCGATGAGGTAGGGCTCGCCGATGTCGCCGGCCAGTCTCCGCGCGCCCAGCCAGAGCCCGAGGAACAGCCCGCCCAGCAGCGAGATCAGCGCCGCATAGGCAAAGGCCAGGAGGGTGGCGCCGATGTGGCTCCAGTAGCCGGCCTCGCCCAGCAGCGTGGCCAGCGCCGTCAGGGTGGGGATCACGCCCGGCAGGAACTGCGCACCTGCCAGGTGGCTGGCCGCCTCCCAGCCGAGCGCCAGCAGGGCCACCAGGGCCAGTGCGGAGAGCAGGCCGCGGCTCATGCCTGCCCGCGCCCGCGCAACAGCCGCTGCTCCCAGCCATGCAGGCCGAGATTGATCGCGCCGACCGCCAGCACCACCAGCAGCATCACGGCGTACATCGTGCGATTGTCGAAGTTGTTGTAGGCATAGGGACACGAGATGCGATGGCCGAGAGGAATAACTTGCATAGCTTGTTTAATATAAACCATATCAATTAAACGTTGTTTAATTTTTGATTCATTAAATGTAATATATTTAATAGAATAATTAAACAATATATCATGTAAAATCCACAAATTTTTAATAATTTTAGTAGCATTAATACTAATATTATGAAATAAAAATTCCAATACAGTATAAAAACACTTTAAAAGATCAATATCCAAAGAATGAACATCCATTACTAAAACAAAATATGTAAAGAGTTAGGGGAGGAAGGGCTGGGATGAGGCAAGTAATGATAAACTCACCGAGAGCAAAACACAACCTAAAGGATAATACCAAATTATCCTAAATCATTTTACCAAAAAGTGGGGTGGAACCACTTGAGTGAAGTTACACTTGTGTGAAAACTTACACAAACCGCCTGGATGCTAAAACTTAAACACATTTTTAAAAATATTAAAAATGATCCTGCGACAAACTAAGCACATGAATAACACGTAAAAAAGAAAAAACGAAAAAATTATCCATGCACAAAGAATGAAAAACAGGCAACTCCTAGATGAGAGACGACCTAAAGGAGTTTACAGAATAACAAATGAGAGGCTCACTCGCCAAACGAGCTGGTACACTCTCTCTCACTGAATGTGTTTGCTGTTGTACATGGAAGTAATAGACTATAAAACAAACAGTTTATAGTAGCAATGATAAATGAATCAGAGCTAATTTTATTATTATTTAATAATTTATTTAATTTTTGAATTGATAATAAATATTGAGGATCTACATTATTATTATGTTCTCGAACAACAGCTTCTTTCAACGAAGTAGTAACATCACAAAATTTTACACCTGGAGCTAATTCAGATTGATTTAATAACTAATAAAAATTCGTTTCCATAGGGCTTGTAAAGAATTGTGGAATATGTTTATTACTACTCCGAGAAAAATTATTATCATTTGAAACAATTGGAGGAGAACGTAGATCTTGTAATAAAAAATTACTTAATTTTTGATGTTGTTGATCACTAAGATCAAATTTATTATCAATATTTTGAAAAATTGTTTAATATGATCATAATGATGATTATTATTTAAATTTAATTTTGGTTTAGCAGGTTTTGTTAATAAATTTTGCATATTTTCATTAAATTCATCCCAAAATTGAATAATAACATCTTTAAATACTACTAATCGATCTTGAGAAGGTAATTGATAACCAGATGAATTAAATATATTTTGCCACTGTTTTGCATTCAAAAAATTAATAGATAAAATATCAGGACATTTTCGTTTTGTTGCAAGAATTAATAATTTTAATGCAGTTTTTGATAATTGATCTGGATCTTGAGGTAATACAGCAAAAGGAAGAAATGGAACAGTATCTCTACCTTGAATTAAATCATCATCATTATCACTTTTACTATCATCACAATCATTTTGAATAAATTGTTGTCTTGATCTTTTTTTATTTTTTTCATTTTTTTTATTTCCATGCAATGACTCATCAAATGATTCATCAAATTTTTTATTTTTTTAATTATTTTTATTAAATTATACTAATTCTAAACCATTATTATCATCAATTTGATCCAATTCACCATTATCAGCATTAGATATTGACACCGTATCAGGTAATGATGGTGTAGAATCATTTTTTAAAAGATGGACCATGTTCAAAAACGTGATTTCAAAGCATGGTCACAATAAAATTTAAAAGATTTTTTAATATCAATTTTATCATCTAATAAATCATTAGATGAAACAACAACATGCACAGGTACTTTTTGATGTGTTAAAATATCATTTTTTGAATACAATTGACCTTTACCTAAAATATTAGTTAATGAACCACTATAAATATCAATTTTTAATAATTTTAAATTATTAATAAATTTTTTAAAAATATTTTTATCCAAACTAATACTAAATTAACAATGCTGCATCAATTTTAATTAATAATTCATCAATAAATTCATCAAATAAATCATCTAATGCATCCACCACTTCCTCTTGTAATAACTTGTTTTTTTTTTATACTCTTCAGAGTGTTTAGCTGCAAAGCTTGATAAGTTTTTACACTCTTTATTTACTAACCAGATAACATGATTAATATGATATTTGGTCCAATCTAATGCATTAAAGTCAGTACGTTTTCAAAATGTTCAGCCGTATAAAAGTTCGTGAAATTGCTGATTTTCATGAAAAGACAGAAAAAAAGCCATTCAAATAATCCAAACAAAAATGAGACTGAAATCGTGCCTCCTGTGAATATAACAAATCGTCCATTAGAAATAAAACAATTGGTTAGACATCTATGTGTTAAGTGTAAAATAAGTAAGAACCAAAACATTATCATTCACTACAGTTTGATCAATCAAGAAAGTTTGTTGTAAAGGTTATTCAAGCCAATTTTATGTTGAAAATAAAATATGTTGAAAGTTTCATAATTTATTCATCAATGTTGATAACTTTTTGAAAATTGGCAGGTTTTACTTATCTTGGCAAGATAAGATTATTATATTATTAATGTGTGAAATGAATACCGTTTTCATGTACAAGATGACATTGTTATTAAAACAACTCCAAATGAGCTCGAATGGTTACAATTTTGTGTATTATCAAAATCCAATGTTAGATTATGTTTTTGATTGTTATACAGCATTTAATTTTGGTGAAAAGAAAGGTTTATTAATATTTTTCAAACATGCAAATATAGGTGAAAATTAGATAAAATTGATGGAAACTCTGTAATTTCAAAAAGAAAAAGATTCACATATTTAGTATTTAAGAGGTATATTATTCAATATAGTGAAAATAGGTAATTAAAAAACCATTTATTAAAAAATTATGGACAAATGCATATAGAATAATTCATTTTACGCTTGATTTATGTGACAAATAAGCACATTTTTGGACATTGTGTAAGTGAATAATGATGCATTTATAATATTTAACATGTACAAGATAGAATATATGTTGTTTAAAGAAGTGGAGATTTAGTTTTTTCTTATATACTATTCATTTTGTATTTGATTGACAATGAAATGATTTATCATCCTTTTAGCAATCGTTTAGCAATTTTTTTATTTGATGTACTTCTCTGAGAATCTCAAAGACCTCAATTTTCAGTTTTGGTAACTATGAGTACTGATAAAAATACATCTGTCGAGAACATTACTGATTAAAGTTAATAGATAATGGGTGTTGCTGAACTTACAATCAGCAAGTTCACATGCAAATTTATGTTTAAAAGCTTTTAAAAAATTTTACTAAAACATTTAATAAATAAACAAAAATTAGAACAATACAGATATATCAAATTTTCTGCATTATATGATATATAATACAGAAAATTTGGTATATCCTTGTATTGTTCCCAATACTATTGTTGTTTTTTGTTTATTTATCTTGATGTTATATTCCTTGTATTCTCTTTCTAGATTCTTCATATATTCTGGTATGAATTTGAGTTGTTTCATTGATAAGCCGTCATCTATGTAGTCAGTTTGAAAATATATTTCATAATCTTTATGTCTGCTCTTCATTTGTTGGTCTACTTTTTGTTGTACGTCCCACTTGGACATTGAATATAGTAATTCTGATGATGCCAATCCTTGTATGTCTCCTTCTGTCATTGTAATTTTATGCACTTCTGAAAATTGTGTTTCTACTGCTCCTCCATACAGGAAATCATAAAAGTTATCAAATTCTGGTATCATTTTGTGGCATAGTTCTTTTTGTTTCGTTCTGTTTACACTATTGTATGCATTACTTGCATCTACATTTAATAACGCCATATTGGGTATTGTTTTTAATATTGTTGTTGCTGCCTCTACTGCTATTGTTGCAATTTCACATGCTGATTTTTTTCCTATCATCTGATATGGTCCCATTGCTTCTATTCTTTTCTCTTTTGGTATATTTGCAACTGCTATCTTATCTAATATTCTAATTATTGAGTCTGTTATAATTACTGGTCTGATATCGTAATCTGGTATACCGTATTTTTCCTTCCCTAATGGTAATCCTTTAGCATACATTAATGGTTCTCTTATAAAATCTGGGGCTTTGTATTCTATTATTGTTCTAGCTAATTGTTTCATTTTTTGTACAATTCCATATGTGCTGTCTCTTCTTCCATTATACCGCCCATTGTATTAGTTCATTATCTATTCCTATCTTTTCCTGCAACATGATTGTAATTCGTATATGGTTTTGGAATTTTTCTAACATTTTTTTATTATTTCTTCATTTGTTAATTAAAAATCTATTAAAAAATGTTAATATTCAGTAACAAAAAATTTGAAAATCCTAAAAATTTACATCTCTTTTCATTTTTGTAATCTCCTTTTAGGAAATTTACTTCGTAGTTTTGTATAATTACTTTCTTTATATAAATCTACTATTGTTCCATTTGCTCAATGCATTATCTGCCTCTTTCTGTTCCTATATTTTCCTTCTTTTGCCTAATTTAATACTTCTTTGTACTCTTTTAGTTATTTGTTTTTGTGTTTCTTCATCATTATATTTTAAATTGTCCAATTTTTTGTTCAAATATTGTATATTAACTTCCGTTTCACTTTCTATTGCTTTTATTTTATCTTTTAATATTTGTTTCTGGTATAGTGTTTCTACTATTTTCTGCATATCTTTATCATTTTGTGTTTTTTGGACTGTGTTCCATAATTTCTGTATATATATTTTATCATTTGTCTTTATCCATCATCACTATTGGTTCTTTTGTGCTTCTAGATTATCCATCTATTTGTTTGTGGTTCTGCTGGTTGTGATTATTGTTCTGCTCTTGTTGTTTTTTTTGTTGTTTGCGTCTTCTTTGTCTTTGCATTTTATCTGTTCTTTGTTTTTGTTGTGCTTGAATTCGTCTAATTAGTTTTTTCCATTTCTGTTGTTTATATAGTTTATTCTTTCTAATTTTTCTTTCTTATTTCTCCTTATCTTTTCTATATGGGACAATATTGTTGGTCAAATAATCTCATTGATATATTCCTGTTTTGCCTGCTTTTATTGTTGGATATTTATTATATTTTTATTCTTTTATTATTTTGTATTGTTCATCTTTTGCTCATCGTTTTATTACCGTGTATCATTTGTTTTTTCTCTATATCTATTATTTCTCATATGTCTATAATTGAATTTATTTGTTTTTTCTTCTATTATTATATTATTATTTTTCTCTCATTTGTTTGGACTTTTGTTCGCTTCTTCTTTCTTGGTTGCTTTGGTATCATTTGTTGTTGGTACTATTGTTACACGGTACATTGGTTGTATTGATTTCTGTGGGTTGTTGTGGTTCTATGTGATACTTTTCCCTCTTATATATTCTTATATGTTCTTAATTTAACCATATTTAATCTTAATTTGTTACTTTATATGGGCGTTCTCTAATCCATATTTATTTACTCTACAATAGTATATGTATTTTACTGTATACCTTCTTATATTTTTCTTAATACCATATAATGTCATATGTTATCTATTTGTTTTATCTTTTCTCTCTTTGTTATTCTGTTTTGGTGTTGTTTGGCTGTGATCAATGTCACATCTTGTATTCTATATTCGCTATCTGGTCCTCATCTTATTTTCCAGTAATTTTTTTTCATCTCTTGTACTCATATAATTCAATTATTAACATTATTCTGTGTTTTCCGGTATAAAAATTTGTGAAAAAAAATCTTTCTTTATGTTTGACTAATTTTTGTTTATTCTCTCTTTAATACGTTTAAAATGCTATAATCTACCATCAATAGTTTATAATTAAATGATAATTTTTCTGATTATATTTCTTTATAATATATTTTGTATTGTTTTAAATTATTTTTTGCTTTGTTGTTTTTTCTGGGTTGTTCTGTGGATTAAAACAATATTATTATATCTTTTCTGTTTTCTGTGATTTTTTTTTTTGTTGTGTGCTTTGATGTTTTAGATTAAAAGTTTGAGATTCTAAGTTTAGTCTAGTGGACTAAGTGGATTTATATTTTTCTGTTTGTGTCCTTTCTTCTTGTTGTAGTTTCTAAAAATATAATTCTTGATATTAGTGTTGTTGGGTTGTGGTATTTCTTTGATACTGAAATTATAATTCTATTATTTGTCTAAACATATGTTTTCTTATTTCGACTATAATTTATATTCTTGTTGGTTGACATTAATCTTGATGTTACAATATGTTAATAATAAGAGCTGTGTGTTTATCCTTCATTTTCTGTTTAATTTTATACTTTCTCTAATTCAGGAAGAGTTTATTCTACTATTTGGTCATCTTTCTTAATCTTTGCACTTGTATTAATTGTCTACTTATTGTACTATAATTTGTTTCTATTAATAAATTCATATTTGTTAACGCTATAATTGTTATATCTCTTTCTGCTATTTTTGTAGAATACCATTGCAATCCATATTTTATTTCTTTCGATCCTCTATAATAGTATATATCTCCTATTTCTCCTTTTAATTGTGCTAATATTGATATTAATGCTTTATATCCTTGTATTGGGATTGCTGTATAGTCCTGTATTGTTTGACATACACATTTTGGATTATATATTACTTTATGTGTAGTTATTGGTTTTGGATCTGTTAATCTATAGTGTATCTTTACCTGTTGCATTATTTCTGGACGAATCATTTGTTTATATATAATATATGGTGGTTCGCCTATTGCTACTCTTTTGTTTCTCATTTTACGTAATCATTCTATATTGTTTTTGTTTTTCTGCAGAAATTCTACTTTGTAATTCATTGTTCTTATTATATTCCTCTATTTGTTCTATTTGTCTTCTTGTGATTGGATATTTTTCTGATTTAACCATATCCATTTGTTTAATTTCCATTATATATTGTACTAATTGCAGCATTCTTTCTGCATTAATTGCATTTATATCAATTTCCTTTAAGTACATAATCATCTTTTTTTCCTTCTACTTGATTTAGCTGCAATTTTTGTAATTCAATATATTGACATTCAGCTTGATGTTCTTCAGTTTGTATAAAAGTATATTATTTTATTATAAATTACCTGTCAACTTTGTACTTCTCCATTATTTTATTAGTCCTCCTCTGTCATCATTTTTCTATAATCCAGCATTCTACAAATGTTCCACTCATCTTTATAAATTGTCCAGCTTCACTGGTATATATAAATTCTATTTGTCCTCTATCTAGTTCTTGTTTCTTCTCTTCTGCTTCATCCACTGCTTCTTCCTCTTCTAATATCTTCATATGCAAGATTATTTCTCGAAAACATTTGTGATTTTGTAATTTATTATTCTTTGTGCTTTTACCACTTTTTCTAATGCTTTGTTGTGTCTAGATATTGGTCATATAATATCCATTGTTCGATGCTGCTTGTATTCTCTCATTTGTTCTAATTGTTTGATGTATTTCAATTCGTTGTAATCTCTTCATTGTCGTTGTCCTTAGAAAGATTGTATCCATATCTTCTTATTTAAGCATCTGTTTCGCTAATTTTACACCAATTGCATCATATCATCCTAGGGTACATAGGTATATCCATAGGTGTTTGTTGTTTATCTACTGGATCTATTGTACAAGTACATCTATTTAATACAGCTATTCTATTCTTTGCAAATAAATCTATAATTCCTACTTTATTTAATTCTAATTCTATTGATTGTAGAATCTTACCATCTTATTTGGTGCATCTGTTAATATATGCTGGATTAATACTTCTCTTTCCTCTTTCCTTCATTTGCACATATTTGCTCTATATTGCTTCTTTCTGTAAATTGCATTTTTCTTGCTTGCCATTAGCACATTGTTGTTTTAATTGAGTGTTCATATTCTTCATTTGTTCCATTTGTTTCCTTCTAATGGCATCTGGCTCTTCTCTCTGCATTACATTTTTTTTTACTTGTCTCATCCTTTCTTCATTTGCTACTGCTTGTAATGTTTGCCAGATTGCCACCATTTGTTTCTAATAATGCTGCATATGTGTCAGTAGTCTATATCATTTATCTTTGTCTCTCGTTGCAAGAAATGCATATATTTATATGCCTCATCTATTCCTTGTTGTAATCTTATCTGTGCTTGTAAATTTCCCTGTGTTAGTATTTTATAGGTTGCTCTAAAATATGTCATCTGTCTTAGTTGTTCTATCATTAGTCTTCTTTGTTGCTTCTTTTGTACTGTTTCTTTAGCTACTTGTATTATTAATTTCTTATCTGTAATATTATTTCTTTCCCATATTATTTGTTCTTCATTTGTTTCTGCATTTGTACCTCTTTGTTTCAATCTTTCTTGTTGTTCTTTTGTGAAGTATTTATCTGTTTCACTAGGTTCATTTTGTGTCATATATTTTATTGATTCTTCTTCTGTACCTTCTTTTGTTGAGTATTTTATACTTTCGTTTCTAAATCTCCTATTTTGTTGTAATTGTTGTTTATCTAAATATCTCTCTTCATTGTAACTATCCTCTGATTCTTGTCTATAATCTTTATACTTTTGTGGTCTTGGTGCATATCTTTCTCTAATATTTGTTTGTCTTCTATATTGTATTCCACCTCTTGGTCTCATTTCTCTTTCCGGCATATACCATATTCCTACTTCTTTTAATGCCTGTGTATTGTTGATTTCATCTCTTATTTCTATTATCAATTGTTTTGGTGCTGGTCCAAAGCTTCTACCCATCTCTTGTGCTTTTCTTATTTCTTTTTTCATTGTTTTTGCTCGTTCTTTTTCATTTCCATCATAAAATATATCTACTTCTTGTTCTGCTAACCATTCATTAAATTCCTTCGTATTTATTATTATTGTACTCATCGCTACTGGTGATAATTCTATAAATCTTTGTGTTAGTATTTTCTTTATTGGTTTATATTTTGTATTTCCATATATCCATTGTAATAGTAATTGTCTACAAAAATTGTAAAATCTTTTTCTTGTAATATCTGGTTTTATTGTAAATGTCCCATCTTTTCTCTTCTTAAATAGTAATTTTATTGGTCTAGGATCTTCCGGCCATTGATATATCACCGGATTATATTGTCTTAATTTGTGTTCTCTTTCTAATGCATATGTAATTGTTGATTGTTGGTATTTTGTTCTGTTATCTCTTATTCCATACATTCTTTCCATTAGTTGTTCAGTTCCCCTTTCTTGTTCTGGTAATTGTTCTATATCTTCATATTCTTGTGCTTTCTTTCTAACATATGTTCTTGGTAACATATTCTTACATTTTTCAAATATTGTTGGTGATAGTCCCAATTCTTTTTTCATTGTTTTTGTATCCTTTATTTTACCTGCCATTGCTACTCTCATTTGTCTTATATGGTGATATCTAGCTGTTATCGCTTGTTGCCATTGATGATATTCTCGTTTTTGTTCTATTGGTGGTGGTGGTGTCCATTCTTTTTCATCATTTTCTATATTCTGTTTTATTGTAGCTTTTCTATCTATTTTAATTGGTGGTATAAATGGTGCTGTTTGTTCATCATTATATGGTACAAAATGTTTTATTATTTCTGTAGCTGCATATTGTTGCTTTATCCCTGCTTCTTCATATATTAGTGGTAATTCATTCTCATTTTGTTGTTCCTCTTCATCGTCCTCTTCTTGGTCTTCTTCTTGTTCTTCTTCATCTCCCTGCTCATTGTCTTCTGCTTGGTGTCCTCGTTTTTCTTCTTCATCAGTTTCATAATTCGTACTGTATGATGTAAATTCATCATCTTCAATATATCTATGGATTTTTCTTACTACTTTCTTTTTTTTGTTCTTTTTTATTGAATTAGGTCTTTGTATATTTTCTTGTACTTGTTCTGGTGTTTCTTCTTTCCATTTCTGCGTTTCTTCTTTTGTTTCTTGTACTGGTACTTTAATTCCATATTGTGCTGCTTGTCTTAAACTCCCTTGATTCTCTAGTGTGTTCATTTGTTTCATTTGTTGCGTATTTGCGCTTTCATTTAATCCTTGCGCTGTATTTTGTTGGTTTTTTCTTTTGTGTTCTTGTTGTAATCTTTGTTGTTGTTGTTGTTGTTGTTGCAACCATTGTACGTATTCATTATATTGGGTTGGTGGTACACCAAATGGTAATGTTATAATTCCTGGATTCCCTGGTGTTTGATTATCTAATGGTAATGCTTGTGGAAATGTAGGGAAAGAAATTTAACCCATATGGGTTCTGTACTGCACTATTTTGCTGATTCTGCATTTGTATTGGATTCTGTATTTGATTCTGCTGTTGTAATCTTCTTTGCTGTTGTTCCTGTTCCTGCATAATCTTTTGAAAATCTGTTGTTGTTTGCTGTTGTTCTTTCTTCTGTCGATTGGTTGTATTTTTAAGTTGTGCCATGTTTTGAGTAAGTCCTTCACCCTCAATCTCACCTCTTTTGATTTTATAACCCTTCTCTATTTGTATTATTTCCCTCTTTGGTGTATTATTTTCCTTTGTAGCTAATTGGTCTTCTTCTTCATTTGTAATTACTTGATTTTCCTTTTCATTTTTGTTTATTATCTGTTGTTGTTCTGTTTTTCTCCTCTGTTTTCCTCTCTCAATTGGTTGTTGATTGGCTTTCGTAGTATGCAGTTCAGTATATTGTAAATGATGTCGTTTTTTTTTTTTATATTGTTTCTTTCACTAAGC
>CALOEA010000025.1:0-6650 GCA_942492185.1 uncultured Alphaproteobacteria bacterium | reverse complement strand
GCGAGGCGCGGCCGCCCACCCCATCCATAGTTGCGCGCTCGAGCAGGATGTTCCGATTGTCGAGAACCTCCGGGGGCTCGAAGCCCTCCACGGCCGGCGTTTCAGGTTCTTTGCCGTTCCGCTGAAGGTTCAGGGCGCGACCTCCATGCCGGTGCGGGCCTTCGCGGAGGCCAGCTGAGGCCCTTGGGGGGCGGGAGCGGCGACAAACCCGGCCAGCGGGCTTGCTTGCCGCCGTGTTCGCCTTTGGCTAGGGTCTTGCGTTCGTCGCGGCAGGGGTGGGGAAACGGTCAACCATGAGTAGGCTCCGCAGCCGGGTTCCGACGCTCGCCGCCGCGCTGTTCGGCGTGGCGATTGCCGCCTTGGCACAGCCGGCCGGGAGTCTCGCCGCCGACCCGGCGGTCAGCTTCTCCGCTCCGGCCGCCTATACCGCCTCCACCGCCACCGACGAGCGCGGCCTGCCGCTGCTGCTGAGCGCCGCCGATGCCGAACGCTATCGACAGATCTTCGTGCTGCAGGAGGCCGGCAAGCTGGGCGAAGCCGACAAGCTGATCGCCGGGCTCGAGGACCAGCGGTTGATGGGCCACGTGCTGGCCCAGCGCTATCTCCACCCCACCGCCTACATCTCCAAGTTCACCGAGCTGAAGGCCTGGCTGGCGCTCTATGCCGACCACCCGGAAGCGCAGCACATCTACGAACTGGCGCAGAAGAAGAAGAAGGGCAGCAAGAGCGAGCTGCAGGCGCCGATCGTCAATCCGGCCAGCCTCTCCGGCCCGCCGCGCGGCTCGATCAAGGCCTATGTCTCGCCGCAGGAGCGCGACGCCAAGACGCGCAAGCGCGTCGCCGAGTTGAGGAAGCAGATCCGCAACCTGGCGCGCGAGGACAAGCTGACCAAGGCGCTGGCCCTGCTCGAGAGCAAGGAGGTGCAGCGGCTGTTCGACCCGGTGGAGGTCGACCAGGGCTATGCGCAGATCGCCCGTGCCTGGTTCTTCCTCGGCGAAGACGAGAAGGCCTATGCGCTGGCCGCGCCGGCGGCCGCGCGCTCCGGCGCCTACGCGCCCGATGCCAACTGGTATGCCGGACTGGCGGCCTGGCGCCTCGGCGACTTCAGCGGGGCGGCGCACCACTTCGAGAGCCTGGCGCTCTCCGACCGGGTCAGCGGCTGGGTGGCGTCCGGCGGCGCCTATTGGGCGGCACGCGCGCACCTGCGCCGGCGCGACCCGGCGGAGATGAGCTTCTGGCTCTCGCTGGCCGCCGAGTACCCGCGCACCTTCTACGGCCAGCTGGCGCGCGAGGCGCTGGGGCTGAAGACCGAGTTCGACTTCCGCTCCTTCCGCCTGACCGAGAGCGGCATGGACCAGCTTTCCCGCTCGCCGATCGGCGGCCGGGCGGTGGCGCTGCTGCAGATCGGCGAGAACGGACTGGCCGAGCAGGAGCTGCTGCTGCTGGAGGCCTGGGATTCGGCCGACGTCTCCGAGGTGCTGCTGGCGATCGCCGACCAGGCGAACCTGGCGCGCTTCGCCTTCACGCTGGCCAATCGCCTCGCCGATTCCGACGGCAACAACCATCGTGGCAGGCCATTGCTGGCGGCGCTCTATCCGGTGCCCCCCTGGCGGCCGGCCGGCGGCTTCCTGGTCGACGAGGCGCTGGTCTATGCGCTGATCCGGCAGGAATCGGCCTTCAATCCGGAGGCCAAGAGCTGGGCCGGTGCCCGCGGTCTGATGCAGATCATGCCGCGTACCGCCAGCTACGTGGCCGGCGACAAGAACCTGCAGGGCAAGAGCAAGGACTCGCTCTACGACCCCGAGTTGAACTTGCGGCTCGGCCAGGAGTACCTGCTGCACCTGCTGGGCTCTCCGAGGTGAGCGGCGATCTCTTCCGCCTCTGCGCCGCCTACAACGGCGGCCCGGGCAACCTGGCGAAGTGGCAGCGCGAGACCAACTTCGCCGGCGACCCGCTGCTGTTCATCGAATCGATCCCGGCGACCGAGACGCGCGACTACATCGAGCGGGTGCTGGCGAACTTCTGGATCTACCGTGCCCGCCTCGGCCAGCCGAGCCCCTCGATGAGCGAGATCGCCAACGGCGACTGGCCGCGCTACCACCCGCTCGACACCACGCGCCAGGCCAAGATCGCCAACTGAGCCGGCGGCCGGACGGCCCGCCGCCCGGCGCCTGTCCCTTGGCCTTTTCCCGGCGGAGCGCGCACACTACATGCGCTAGCGAACCATCGGGAGCCCCGCGATGCCCGGCATCGACGACAGCCGGCCCTTCCTGCCGGTGAACATCGCCGTCCTGACGATTTCCGACAGCCGCGACCTGGCCAGCGACCGCTCCGGCCAGCGCCTGGCCGAGATGATCGAGCGCGACGGCCACCGCCTGGCCGAGCGGGCCATCCTCAAGGACGACGCCGACGCCATCGTCGACCGCCTGCAGGCGCTGATCGCCGATCCGGAGGTCGACGTGGTGATCACCACCGGCGGCACCGGCTTCACCGGCCGCGACGTGACGCCGGAGGCCTTCGAGGCCGTGCTCGAGAAGAAGATCGAGGGCTTCGGCGAGCTCTTCCGCTGGATCTCGTTCCAGAAGATCGGCACCTCGACGATCCAGAGCCGGGCGGTCGGCGGCGTGGCCGGCGGGACCTATCTCTTCGCCCTGCCCGGCTCCCCCGGCGCGGTCAAGGACGGCTGGGAGGAGATCTTGCGCTGGCAGCTCGACAGCCGGCACCGTCCCTGCAATCTGGTCGAGCTGATGCCGCGCCTCAAAGAGCACCTGGCGGGAACCGCCCCGGCCGCCGAATAAAGCGTTATGGGACAATCTGTCCGATTTTGTTCCCGCCGCGTTCCGGACGTGAGAACGCGACTCGGCGACTCCCAAGGCCTCGTCGGCGGTACCGGTGGCAGCCGCTACATCTAGGCAGAATTGTGGCAGACGGCCGTTCCCTTCAGGCCACAGGTTCCCGGCCTGTTCGATCGCGCCGGGCGCCGGGCCAGGTCTGAGGCGGCCGCGGAAGGCGGTTCCCGGCAGGACCGCGCAGGGGGCTTGCCAGCTCCGCGAATGTTCGCTATTTGTTCTTGCATGCTTCATCGCCTGCCCGATCGTCCGCGCAAAGGCCGCGGTGCCATCTCCAACGCCAGCGGGCGCTTCGAGCCGCAGCGCCGCGAGGCGGTGGACGACGGCTGGAGCACGCCAGCCGAGGAGGCCGAGCCGCCGCCGGCGCTGCGCACCACCCTCTCGATCGACCGGGCCCGGCAGATCATCACCCGCAACGACAGCCCGGACATCGGCTTCGACCGCTCGATCAATCCCTATCGCGGCTGCGAGCACGGCTGCGTCTACTGCTTCGCCCGCCCGAGCCACGCCTATCTCGGCCTGTCGCCGGGGCTGGATTTCGAGACGCGACTCTTCGCCAAGCCCGATGCCGCCGCGCTGCTGCGCGCCGAGCTGGCACGCCCCGGCTACAAGCCCCGCGCCATCGCGCTCGGCACCAACACCGACCCCTATCAGCCGGTCGAGCGGCGCAGCGCCATCACCCGCCAGATCCTCGAGGTCCTGGCCGAGACGCACCACCCGGTCACCATCGTCACCAAGTCTGACCTGGTGCTGCGCGACCTCGACATCCTGCAGCGACTCGCCGCCGAGAAGCTGGTGTCGGTGTCGCTCTCGATCACCACGCTGGATCGCCAGCTGGCGCGCACCATGGAGCCGCGGGCCAGTGCCCCGGCCAAGCGCCTCGCCGCGGTCAGGGCGCTGGCCAAGGCGGGGGTGCCGGTCGGCGTGATGACCGCGCCCCTTATCCCGGCCATCAACGACCACGAGATCGAGGCCCTGCTGGAGGCCGCCGCCAAGGCCGGCGCGCACCATGCCGGCTATGTGCTCGTCCGCCTGCCGCTGGAGATCAAGGAGCTCTTCGAGGAGTGGCTGACGACCCATTTCCCCGACCGTAAGAAGCGGGTGCTCGACCTGATCCGCCAGACCCGCGGCGGCCAGCTCTACGACAGCCGCTTCGGCTGGCGCCAGGCGGGCCAGGGCCCCTATGCCGAGCTGATCGGCAAACGCTTCCGCGCAGCACAGCGCCGCCTCGGCCTCGGCGAGACGCAACGGCAG
Source organism: uncultured Alphaproteobacteria bacterium (assembly GCA_942492185.1). GTDB lineage: Bacteria > Pseudomonadota > Alphaproteobacteria > Kiloniellales > JACOMY01 > CALOEA01. Next base: position 2,547 of record CALOEA010000025.1, on the reverse strand, counting down.
CCCGACGCCAGCCGCTTCACCCCACCCCCCGCCGACGTCCGCCAGATGACGCTGTTCTAGCGTGCGGACGCGCGGCACGGAGGGCCGCTTCCCCCCATCGGCCCTCCTCCCCCTCCCGCCGCGCCTCCGGCGGGAGGGACGGGGCGGGGGTACCGGCATCGCCGGTGGCGCTTTCGCCGTGGGTCGGATCGATGCCGGGTCCCCCCCTCTGAGGCAGTTCCCCCTTCTAGCGCTCCAGCACCCGCAGTCCCGGCCAGCGGCGGCGCCAGCCCTTGGCCATCACGCGTGCGAGATAGCTTTCGAGGCGCTGGCGCCCGCTGGGCGTCGGCCTCAGGGTGAGCGCGTAGAGATCGCCGAGCCCCCAGGGCGCCACCAGCGACAGCTGCCCGTCGGCCTCCAGCCGGACGCCGACGCCGGTGGCCGTCTCCAGCCAGTGCGCCAGGGCATCGGCGGTATCGCGATAGGGGCCGTCACCGTGACGCCGGTGCATGCGGGCCTGGTTGCGCACCTCCCAGCGCCGCCCCGGCGCGAGCGCGGCCAGGCGCTCGTCCAGCGCCCAGTCGCGCTCCGGCCGGGTGTCGGCCGGATCGTGGTAGACCAGATCGATGTCCTCGGCGGCCGCGAAGGTGTGAAACCCGACCAGCCGGTCCCAGACGCGGTTGCGCAGCCAGCCGGCGGCCAGGCACCAGCCGCCGAGGCCGGCATCCGCCGCCACCTGGCGGGCAAGGCGCAGGTCGGCCAGGGCCGCGCGGTCCTCGAGAGGCCAACAGCCGCGCGCAGGGCGCGTCTCCCGATCCCGCAGGGAGTCCATCGGCTCCGACTCTAGGGATGCGGAGCGGGAGTCGGCTCTGCTAGTTTTCCGCCATGCCGGATTTCGCCGCCGAAGATCGCCTGGGCCTCAGCGAGGGGCGGATCGTCGTCGGCCTCGACGAGGCTGGGCGCGGCCCCTGGGCCGGACCGGTGGTTGCGGCGGTGGTCTGGCTGGAGCCGCGCCGCTGCTCACGCTGGCTCCGCGCCACCCTCGACGATTCGAAGAAGCTGGCGCCCGAACTGCGCGCCAGCCTCTACCGGGCGATCTGCCAGGACGGCCATCAGGCCGTCGGCACCTCCACGGTCGAGGAAATCGACCGCGTGAACATCCTGGCCGCGACCATGCTGGCGATGCAGCGCGCCTTTGCCGGCCTCGGCCTCGCCGCCGACCACGCGCTGGTCGACGGCAACCGCTGCCCCAAGCTTGGCTGTCCGGCGACGCCGCTGGTGTCCGGCGATGCCCTGTCGCTCTCCATTGCCGCCGCATCGGTTGTGGCAAAAGTGACACGCGACCGGCTCATGGAGGACCTGGCGGCCCAGCACCCCGGTTACGGCTGGGAGCGCAACAGGGGCTATGGGACGCGGCAGCACCGCGACGCGCTACTACATCTTGGGGTAACCACAGAACATCGCCGCTCCTTTGCGCCGATCCGGACGGCTCTCGGCCTAAGCGCTTGATTCAGACAGCCGTTGACGGCGACTCCCGGGTGACTCAAGCTCCCCGCCGGCCCTGAGGGGGCCTGCGATCCGGGAGAGGCGATCGTGGGGAGTCCGTCGAAAGAAACCGAGCTGGTGCAGGGCGACTGCATTGAGCTGATGCAGGCGCTGCCCGAGCGCTCGGTCGATCTCGTCTTCGCCGATCCGCCCTATAACCTGCAGCTTCGGGCGAACTCGCATCGGCCCGGACAACACCAAGGTCGATGCTGTCGACGACGACTGGGACCAGTTCGAATGCTTTACCGACTACGACGCCTTCACCCGTGCCTGGCTGTCGGGAGCCAGGCGCGCGTTGAAGCCGGACGGCTCGCTTTGGGTCATCGGCAGCTATCACAACATCTACCGCGTCGGCGCCATCCTGCAGGATCTCGGCTTCTGGATCCTCAACGACATCGTCTGGCGCAAGGCCAATCCGATGCCGAACTTCCGCGGCCGGCGCTTCACCAACGCGCACGAGACCATGCTCTGGGCCTCGAAGTCGCAGAGCGCGCGCTACACCTTCAACTACCTCTCGATGAAGGCGCTGAACGAAGACCTGCAGATGCGCAGCGACTGGTACCTGCCGATCTGCAGCGGCGCCGAGCGCCTGAAGGGCGAGGACGGCAAGAAGGCGCACGCCACGCAGAAGCCGGAGGCGCTGCTGCACCGCGTCATCATGGCCTCCAGCAATCCCGGCGACATCGTGCTCGATCCCTTCCTCGGCTCCGGCACCACGGCGGCCGTCGCCAAGCGGCTGGGCCGGCGCTACATCGGGTTCGAGCGCGAGGCGCGCTATGCCGCGGTGGCCGAGGAGCGGCTGCGCCAGGTGCGGCCGATCGAGCCGGCGCTGGCGACACCCCTGAACAAGCGCGAGGAGCCGCGCGTCCCCTTCGGCTGGCTGGTCGAGCGCGGCTACCTGGAGCCCGGCACGGTGCTGCAGAGCGCCGACGGCCGCCACAGCGCCAAGGTCCGCGCCGACGGCACGCTCATCACCGCCGACTTCAAGGGCTCGATCCACCAGGCCGGGGCGCACGTCCAGCG
>CALOEA010000024.1:0-13878 GCA_942492185.1 uncultured Alphaproteobacteria bacterium | reverse complement strand
GCACGCAGACGCCGAACGTCTCGACGCAGACGGCCTGATCGCTCTGCAGAACGAGGCCTGGGTCCGGCAAGGGGCCTATGTCTCCAGCAACTCCAGCTTCTTCCGGAAACTCTGGGACGGCGCCGCGCCGCCGGCCGACCTGCGCGACCTGCCGAGGCTGCCGCTCTCCGACAAGTCCATGCTGCGCGTCGACCAGGCCGAGCACCCGCCGTTCGGCAGCTATCTCGCCGCCCCCATGGAGGCGGTCAACCGCCTCCACCGCACCTCGGGCACGACCGGCCAGGCGATGAACCTGGCACTCTCCAGGAACGACTGCGACGTGACGGAGTCCGTCGGCGGCAGAAGCCACCGCGCGGCGGGACTCCGGCCGGGCCATCGCGTCGTCCATTGCCTGAACTATCAGATGTGGATGGGCGGGCTCACCGATCACCTGACGCTGGAACGCACCGGCGCCATGGTCGTGCCCTTCGGCGTCGGCAGCACGGAGCTGCTGATCCGGACGATCCGCGAGCTTGGCATCGACGCCATCTCCTGCACCCCCTCCTATCCCGCCGTGCTGGAACAGGTGCTCGCCGATGTCTACCCCGGACTGTCGCCACGCGACCTGGGCCTGCGCATCGGCCTCTTCGGCGGCGAGGCGGGCCTGGACAACCCCGAACTGCGGCGCCGGCTCAAGGAGACCTGGGGCATGGAGCCGCGGAACGCCAACTTTGGCGTTTCCGACGTCTTCTCGAACTTCGCCTCTCAGTGCGAGCACGACAACGATCTCCATTTCCTCGGCGGCGACGTGCTCTATCCCGAGCTGGTCGAACCCGAGTCGGGCGCGCCCCTGGCCATCGCTCCCGGCGCTTCGGGCGAGCTGGTGCTGACCCACCTGGAGCGCGACTGCCAGCCGCTGGTCCGATTCCGCACCGGCGACATGATCACGGTCAGCAATACCGAGCCTTGCGCGTGCGGACGTACCGGAATGCGCTTCCGCGTCTTCGGGCGCAGCGACGACATGGTGGTCATTCGCGGCATCAACGTCTTCCCGAGCATGGTCGCCGCGGTCATCAACGCAACGCCGGCCTGTGGTGGCGAGTATCGTATACGGCTGAAAGGGCCCGGCCCGCACGACCGGCTGCACGTCGAGGCCGAGACCGCCCGCGGCGTGCCACCGAGCAGCGAGCTCGTCGAGAGCCTGGCCCAGGCCTTTCGCCGAGAGATCCGCATCACGGCCGTCGTCACACTACTGGAACACGGGACCTTGCCGCGCACCTCCGGCAAGACCCGCCGCCTGATTCGGGAGAGCTGAGCGACATGACGAACACCGTAGAGCTGCGCGTCCACGAGGGCGTCGCCGAGGTCGTGCTGAACCGACCGCACCGACTGAACGCGATCAACGGCGACCTGCTCGCCGATTTCGCCGCCGCCCTGCGCGCCGCCTCGGCCGACGCGGCGGCCGAGGTCGTCCTCCTGCGCGGCGTGGTGGCGCGGGCGTTCTGCGCTAGGCGACGACCTCGAGCGACTTCCCAATGGACGAGCGGCGCGCCGACGCGGCCGAGACCGGCGCTTCACCCAGGACATAGGGCAGGAGATCACGCGCCTGCTGATGGGGACCGACCGGATCGTCGTCGGCGCGATCCACGGCTGGGCCGTCGGCGGCGGCCTGGAGTGGGTGCTCAACTGCGATATCGCCGTCATGGCCGAGGGCTGTCGGTGCTTCTTCCCGGAAACCAGTCTCGGCGTCTTCGTGACCGGTGGCGTCACCAGCATCCTGCCCAATGTCGTCGGCCTGCAGAAGGCCAAGGAGCTGATCCTCCTTGGGGACCGCTTCACGGCGGGCCAGGCAGCCGAGTGGGGCCTCGTCGCGCGCCTTGCCAGCGACGAGGACTATCTGGAGGTCGGACGGAGCATCGCGGCGCGCATTCGCGATCTGCCGCGGATCGCGCGTCAGAACGTCAAGAAGGTGCTGAACAGATCATTCCAGCTCCCGCTCGGAGAGGCGATGGCGCTGGAGACGCAGGCGACGGTGGAGGGCTTTCGCGATCCAGCGACGGCAGGGCGCATCGCCGGCGTCATCGCCCCTTAGATCGGACCAGCAGCGGTCGAGCTCGTCGACCCCCGACCGGCCCCCGACCGGCAGCCTCGCGCCCGCCTGTCAGGTGGCCAGGAGGCCGCCGTCCATCACCAGATCCGTTCCGGTGATCAGGTTGGCCTCGTCCGATCGCGGCCTCAGGCCGGCGGCGAAAGGCTCCGCAGGCCATAGATGCGCTCCACGATCAGCAGGGCGAGCACGGCAAAGAGCAGCTGGATTGTGCTGATGGCGGCGATGGCCGGATCGAAGGAGTTCTCCAGGTAGCTCAACATGACCACCGGCAGGGTGTTGGTCGAGGCGCTGCCGAAGAAGTAGGAAATCGGCAGATTGTCAACCGACAGCAGCACGGCGAAGAGGCAGCCGGCAAAGATCGCCGGCCGGATCGTCGGCAGGGTGACATAGCGGAATCGCTGCCAGTTGCTGGCCCCCAGGATCGAGGCCGTCTCCTCAAGGTTCGGCGATACGCCGCGATAGAGCCCGGCGACGGTCCGCACGATGTAGGGGATGCCGACGACGGTATGGGCGATCAGCAGCGAGACGAAGGACACGCCGAGCCCCAGGGCCGAGAGATAGAAGAGCAGCGAGAAGCCCAGCACGATCAGCGGCATCGACAGCGGCGACAGCAGGAAGGTCATGATGACGTTCGCCGCCCGCCACCGGGAGCGGGTCAGTGCCAGGGCGGCCGGCACGCCGAGAACGGCGCCGATCAGGGCCGAGAGAAAGGCGATCTCCAGGGTCACCACGAAGGAGTCCAGGAAGGGCTGATACTCGTAGATCCGTTCGAACCAGCGGAACGAGAAGCCCTCGATGGGGAAGGAGATGAAGGCCTTGTCGCTGAACGAGATGACCACCACGATGACGATCGGCGCCAGGACGAAGAGGAAGAAGGCGACGACGAAAGCGGCGAGCACCAGGCCCGGCCAGTCGAAGGGACGCCTGGCAAGACGGCTGCGCCTCATTGCTTCACCCCTTGCCGGCGGATCATCCGCAGCTGCAGATAGAGGCAGAGCACGGCGATGGCCAGGAGGACGTTGCTCATGGCCGCAGCGAAGCCAAAGTCACGCGTCGTGGTGAACTGCTGGTAGATCAGCAGCGGCAGGGTCTGCAGCGAGCCGCCGCCCAGCAGCAGCAGGGTGACGAAGCTGCCGTTGGCCAGCATGAAGACCAGGATCGAGCCGGTCCCGACGCCATCCAGGCTCAATGGCAGGGTGACGCGAAAGAAGGTCTGGAAGCGGCCGGCGCCCAGGATGCGCGCCGATTCCTCCAGGCGAGGGTTGATGCCCTGCAGGGTGGAGGCGATCGAGAGCACCATGAAGGGCACCAGGACATGCACCAGGCCGATCACCACGGAGCCTGGTCCGTTCAGCAACTGCAACGGTTGGTCGATCCAGCCGAGATCGGTCAGCCAGCTGTTCAGCAGGCCGCGGCGGGCGAACAGCACCCGCCAGCCGAAGGTCCGCATGATGATGGAGGTCAGGAGCGGCGCGATCAGCAGAAAGACGATGAGACCGCTCCAGCGCCCTGCCCGGCGAACCAGGAAGTAGGCCACGGGATAGCCGACCACGAGCGACACCAGCGTGACGGTCAGGCTGAGGCCGATGGTGGCGGCGATCACCCAGAGGTAATAGGGGTCCGTCGCCAGTTTGGTGTAGTTGGCGATCTGCTCGCTGCCGCTGAAGCTCTCGACGGCGTTCTCCGCCAGCGGCAGAACGAAGAAGGCGATGAGGAACAGGGCCGCCGGCAGCACCAGCAAGACCCCTCGGCCGTTGCCGGGCTGCCGTCGCCGACCGCCCGGCGGGGCGGCGGTGACTGCCGCCTCCGCCTTTGCTGTCATGCGGTCCCCTCCTCCTGAGACCGGCGCTAGACGCCGATCTCCTTGTTCCAGCGCTCGACCCACATCGGAATGTACTGCGCCATCTCGTCGACCGGCGGGAAGCGCGTCTGGTCCCAGGGCGTCACCCGCGCCTTCAGCAGTTCCGAGTACTGCACCTTGCTGTTGGTCATGCCGAAGTTCAGCATTTCGCCGAAGGCGGCCTGCGGGCCGGGCGACAGCATCGAGTTGATGTACTCCCAGGCGATCGGATCGGCGTTGAGCGGCTTGACCGCCGCGATCGGCGTCATCACGGCCCCTTCCGCAGGGTTGATGAAATCGATCCAGGTGGCCCCGGCATCGTAGGCGGTCCAGACCCGCCCGTCGTAGTAGATGCCGATGTCGCCCTCGCCGCTCTCCAGCTGCGTCAGGAAGTCGGTCACGCTGCTCCAGAAGACCGTGTTCGGCTTCATGCGCTTGATCGCGTCCAGCGCCGGGGAGATGTCGTCCAGCGTGCCGCCGAGCGCGTCGTTGAACGACCAGATGAGCGCCTGGATCGCCGGCTGGAAGGAGACGGTTGGCAGCGAGGCGACCCAGTCGCCCCTCTCGGTGCGCTCGATCAGCTCGACGATCGATTTCGGCGGCTCGGCAATGCGCTCCTTGTTGTAGGCGATGCCGGCGGCGCCGTAGTCGAAGCAGGTGGCCCAGCCCTCGCAGATGTCGGTGAAGAACTGCGGCACGTCGACCATGTTGGGGACCTTCTCCGGCGAGATCCTCTCCAGCAGGCCGTTGCGGCCGGCCGAGATCGCCAGGTCGACGCTGGTCACCACCACGTCAATCGGCGGATCCTCGGGGCTGGCCTCGACCTGGGCCAGCCACTGGTTGGGATTGCCCAGCAGGATGTCGGTGGCGACGCCGGTGCGCGCCGTGAAATCGGCGGCAAAGGTGTCGCGGATGGCGGTCTCCCAGACGCCGCCATAGCTGGTGACGGTGATCCGCTCCGGGTTCTGAGCCAGGGCCCATGAGCGGGGCAGTGCGGACAAGGCGCCGGCAGCACCCAGCCCCTTCAGCAACTTACGTCGTCCAAACCGGTTCATTGAAGCCTCCTTGCTCTTCTGAGCGGCCGCCTCATGCGACCGCCGGCTGTTAGCCCTCTCCTGTCGCGAGGGCTTCCACTGCAGCACGCAAGCGCGCGCGTCGCGCCGGTGCATCGTCGAGCAGGCTCGCCAGCGCGATGCCGGGCTGCTCCAGTTCCGGAAAGACCGAAACGAAAAGCTCTCGACGCAGCTCGCTGCGAGAGGCCGCCGGCAAATGCTGCAGGCGCTCCGCCAGCAGGTTCATCGTGGCGTCGTCGCAGAGGCTGTCCCAGGCGTTGCGCTCCGGGCCGAAGTCGAAGCGCGAGGGCTCCGGTCGTACGCCAGCGCCGCGCAGGCCCGCTGTCTCGGCCTCATCGAGAGCGCCGTCGCGAACCGCCACCCCGTAGTCCCGCGCCGCCGCCTCGGCGCTGACCAGCCCGCGCCGCACGTCGTGCAGCACGGCCTGGGGATCGCGCTCGAAGGGGTCGCCGTAGCCGCCGCCACCGGGCGTGGCGACGGTGAAGCGGTCGCCCGCCATCAGGGTCACCATGTCGATCTTGCCCAGATCGACCTCCCGGTCGGTCCCGGCGTTCACCACGGTACGGGCCCCGGCGGCGCAGCTGCCGCCGGCCACACCCCATGGCCGGAACCGGAAGCGCTCCATGCCGCGGCCGAGGAGCTGCACGCGGTCCTGCAGCACCTCGAAGGTCAACTCCAGCCCGACACCGCCGCGCCAGCGCCCCGGGCCACCGGAGTCCGCGCGCAGGCGGTAGTCGCGCACCACCAGGCCGGCGCTGCTCTCCACCGTCTCGATCGGATTGTTCGAGAGGTTCGAGATGCCGCTGTCCCGTCCATCGACTCCGTCATGGCCTTGGCGTGCACCCATGCCGCCGACCATCGGCTCGACCACCAGGACGTTCCGCTTGCCCCCGCGCGTTCCCGGCTCCGCCATGACCACCGGGATCACGACGCCGCCGGAACAGGACGGCATGGCGGACGGCGCGGCCTGGAGCAGGGCACCGTTCAGCACGTCATTCACCCGGATGGCCGTGGCGTGGCGCACGCCGACCGCCGCCGGAAACTCCGGGTTCAAGAGCGTGCCGCTCGGCACCCTGACGGTAATGCTCTCGAAGATGCCGGAGTTGAGCGGCATCGTCTTGTCCTGCGTGCAGATGAAGGCCATCAGGCGCAGCGTCAGCCACGCGTGCCGCTTGCCGCCCGTCGGGATGTTGAAGGCCGCCAGCGTCTGGGGGTCGGTCCCGGTGAAGTCCAGCTCCACGGCACCGTCGTCGACGGTCATGCGCACGCGGATCCGCGCCGGGATCTGCGAGATGAGGTCGTCATCCAGATAGTCCCAGAACTCGTAGACGCCGTCGGGCAGCGTGCGCAGAACGGCCCGCGCCTTGATCGCAGCGTACTCGATGAGGTCCGCCTGGCATTGCAGGAAGGTTGCCAGGCCGTGCTGCTCGATCACCTCGCCGACCCGCCTCTCCGCCATCCGGTGGGCGGCGATCATCGCCTTCAGGTCGCCGAGGTTCTCGTCTGGCGTGCGGCTGTTGGAGCGCAGCATTGCGAGGACGTCGGGGTTCAGCTCCCCGGCAACGCAGAGCTTGGTCGGGTAGATCAGCAGTCCTTCCTGGAAGACTTCGCTGTTGGAAGGCGAGATGCTGCCGGGCACCCGGCCGCCCACATCGGTCGAGTGCAGGAACGACCAGCCGTAGCAGACCAGCTCGCCGCGGTAGAAGTAGGGAACCACCAGCTGCAGGTCGGGCAGGTGGGTCGCCAGCCCCTCGGACGCATAGGGGTGATTGGTCAGGATCACGTCGCCGGGTCCCAGGTCGGGCACGGCGCGGATCGTCGGACCGCAATCGAGATCGATGAAGCCCGAGACGCCGATGGCGTTGGGATAGGCGAAGAACTTGCCTTCGCGGTTCACCAGGGCGGTCGCGAAGTCGGCGGTCTCCTTGACGTAGAGGGTCCGGCCGGTGCGCTGCACGGTGAAGCCGGCCTCCTCCGAAATCGAGGTGACCTTGTTGTAGAGAATCTCCAGCAGGATGGGGTCGGTCTGCATCATTGGCCTCGCGTCAGCCGGAGCAGGCCATGCGCGTCGACCGCGCCTTGCCACCCGGGCAGGATCCAGATGGTGGTGTCCTCCTGCTCGACCAGCGCCGGTCCGGGAAGCAGGTCGCCGGCCAGCAGCTCCTCGCGCCGGTAGACCGCCGCCTCTTGCCAGCCGCCATCGCAGAAGACCATCCGCCTGTTCGTCGCCTCGAGGGTTCGGGCAGCCGCAGGGATCTTCGGCAGGGCGATGGCCGGCACCCGGCCGATCACCTGTGCGCGCAGCGTGTTGATCTCCATCGCGCTCTCCAGGTCGCGGAAGCCGTAGACGGCCTCGTGGGTGCGATGGAAAGCCTCGGCGATGGCCTCCATGTCGAACGCGTCGATCGCCGCCTCGGCTACGACGACGCTGAGTTCATGCGCCTCGCCGGCGTAGCGGATATCCGCCGTCCAGTGGATGGTCGTCGAACCGACGATGTCGCCTTCCTGCTGCAGCCACTCGGCAGCGCTGGCGCGCAGTTCCGATGCCAGCGCCAGCAGGTGCTCCCCGATCGCCGGCTCGAGCTGGCGCCGCACAGTGCCGACGTAGTCGCGCTTCAGGTCCGACACCAGAGCGCCCAACGCGCAGAGCGTGCCGGGCGACAGCGGCACGACGATCGAGGACAGGCGCACCTCCTCGGCCAGCAGGTTGGCCTGCGTCGGCCCGGCCCCGCCGTAGGCGATGAGCGCGAACTCGCGCGGGTCGAGGCCGCGCTGTGCGAAGGCCTTGTGCAGCTCTGTCGCCATTTTCGCGGTGGCGACGCGTAGCGCGGCCTCGGCCGCCGCCGCCGCCCGCGAGGCGCCCGTCATGCCGACCTTGTCGGCCACCGCCTCCAGGGCCTTGATCGCCGCGTCACGATCCAAGGCCATGCGCCCGCCGATGAATCCATCGGCGCGGAGGTAGCCAAGGGCGAGGTAGCAATCGGTGACGGTCGGCTCGCTGCCGCCGAGGCCATAGCAGACCGGGCCGGGATCGGCGCCGGCGCTGGTTGGCCCGACCTTCAGCATGCCTTGCGGGTCGACCCAGATGATCGAGCCACCGCCCGCCCCGATCGCGGAGACGTTCACCACCGGCAGGATGAGCGGGAAGTCGCCGACCGTCGTGCGGGTGGTGTACTCCGGCGAGCCGCCGGTCGAGATCGCCATGTCGGAACTGGTCCCGCCCATGTCGAAGGTGATGATCTTCCGCACCTGGGCCTGCGCGGCCAGGGTCGCGCTGGCGACCACCCCGGACGCAGGGCCGGACAGGACGGTATCGATCGGCCGCTGCTTCGCGGTGGAGACACCCAGTGTGCCGCCGTTCGACGCGGTGACGTAGATCGGCGCGGCCACGCCGATCGCATCGAGCCGGCCGCGAAGCCGATCCAGGTAGCTGTCCACCAATGGGTGGATATAGGCGTTCAGCGTCGCCACCAGTGCCCGCTCGTACTCGCGGATCTCGGGCCAGATCTGAGCCGATTCCGTGACCAGGATGCCAGGCAGCAGGGCGCGCATCCGCGCCGCGGTCTGCCGTTCCAGGGTCGGGTGCAGATAGGAGTTCAGCAGCATGACCGCGACGGCATCGACGCCGTGGAGCTTCAGCTCGCCGGCGAGCCGAGCGATCTCGGCGTCGCTCGGCTCCGCCTCCACGGAGCCATCGGCACGCACGCGCGCCTGCAGCTCGAAGACCAGGTCGCGGGCGACCAGCGGCTCTTCCTTCCCGACGCTGAGGTCGTAGGACGAGGGCATCCGGCAGCGCGCGATCTCCAGCACGTCGCGATTGCCGCGCGAGACGACCAGCGCGACCTTTGCGCCGCGGCGCTGGATGATGGTGTTGAGGCCAAGGGTGGTGCCGTGGACGACCAGTTCGATGCTCTCGGGAGGGACCGAAGCGCGCGCCAGGATCCCCTGCACGCCGCGCTCAACCGCCAGCGAGGGCTCGGCAGGGGTACTGGGCTCCTTGTAGAAGGTCAGACTGCCCGTCGCCGAATCCGCCAGGACCAGGTCGGTAAAGGTACCGCCGACATCGACGCCGATGCGGCAGCGCTGCTGCTCACTCACTCCTGATCTCCCTGCTCGAGCACGATCGAATCCTCCAGGCTCCAGCCGATATGCACGCTGTCCCCGACGTTGAAGTTCTCCTCGCCGAGGCGGCTCTGCGCCTGCTGGTAGACGAAGAGCGGCTGCTCCTGAGCCGTGAGCGTCAATTGATAGGCGTGATAGGTGCCGCGGAAGACATGTCCGACGACAAGGGCCTGTGCCCGGTTCGCCGTTTCCATCGGCTGGCTGGCGATGCGAATCTTCTCCGGGCGGACGGCGATGGTGGCGCGGCGGCCGGCCGTCGCGGCCGCGGCGGAGGCAGGCAGCAGCAAGCGCAGGTCAGCCCCCTCGGGAACGCGCAGCCGCATCACGCCCTCTTCCCTCGCCAGCTCGCCCTCGAAGAGATTGGCGGTGCCGAGAAACTCGGAGACGAAGCGATTGCGCGGCGAGTCGTAGACTTCCCGCGGCGTCCCGACCTGCATGATGCGGCCCCCCTGCATGACCGCGACACGGTCGCTCAGCGTGAGGGCCTCTTCCTGGTCGTGCGTGACGATGACGGTGGTGATTCCCAGCATCTGCTGGATGCGCCGCAGCTCGAACTGCATGGACTCGCGCAGGTTCTTGTCCAGCGCCGCCAGCGGTTCGTCGAGCAGCAGAACCGAGGGATTGGTGACCAGCGAGCGCGCCAGGGCGACGCGCTGCTGCTGGCCGCCGGAAAGCTGGTTGGGATAGCGCTCGTCGAATCCCTGCAGCCGGACCAGAGCCAGCGCCTCGGTCACCCGCTGGCCGATCTCCGCGCGCGGCACCTTCGCCATGCGCAATCCGAACCCGACGTTGCGCGCCACGGTCATGTGCGGAAAGAGGCTGTAGTCCTGGAACACCATCCCCAGCGCCCGCCGATTGGGTGCCAGCATGCCGAGATCGCGCCCGCCGATCAGCACGCGCCCCGTATCGGCGAACTCGAATCCGGCGATGATCCGCAGGGTCGTGGTCTTGCCGCAGCCCGACGGCCCGAGCAGCGCCAGCAGCTCGCCAGCCTCGACCTGGAGGTTCGTGCGATCCAGGGCGACGATGTCGCCAAACCGCCGGCTGACATCCTCCAGTCTCAGATCCTGCGGCGTGCGTTCGCTGGCCATGGCCGCCTCCGCTAGCTTCCGGTACGGGGCAGCAGCGCCCTCCCGTCGGGCCTCACTGCAGCGCACTCCGTGCGCTCAGCGGTACCTGCATGATGCTGGGGCTGCGCATGATCGAGTCCATCACCATCCGGCGCATCGTTTCGATGTGCTCGTTCGTGACCTCCGCCGCGGCGGCGCTGTCGCGCTGCTGCACCGCTTTCAGCAGCGCGGCATGCTGGCCGCGCAGGTCCTCGCGCCGGTTCGAGAGCGTGAGGCCGATGTGGAAGAGACGCTGCATCTGGTCGACGACGCTGTCGACGAGGTCCGCCAGACGCTCGTTGCCGCAACCGTGGATGATGGAGGAGTGAAACTCGCGGTTCGCACGCAGGAAGCGCTCCTCGCTCTCGCGGTCGCCGGGCACGTAGCCGGCAGCGCAGATCGCATCGAGCTCGGCCAGACGATCGGCGTCCATCGACGGCACGGCGAGCCGGACCGCCTCCGGCTCCAGCAGGGCGCGCAGCTGGAAGATCTCGCAGACGTCGCGCAGCGTGATCGGCGTGACCTGATAGCCGCGGCGCGGGAGTGCGGTGACCAGCTTCTCCTGCGAGAGACGCAGGAGCGCGGCCCGCGTCGCCGCCTTGCCGAAACCGCAGCGCAGCGCCAACTGCGCCTCCGTGACCTCGAGGCCGGGTTCGAGGCTGCAGCTGATGATGTCGTGGCGCAGCCGCGCGTAGGCCTGGTCGATCAGACGATCGGATTGCGGCTCCGCGGCCAGGGGTTCGAGCTTTGTCATGTTAAGTCTCGATCTTTAACATTTTAGATGAAGGAGTCTATCACTTTAATTCGCGGCCGCGAAATGAGCGAAGCCGCGCGCCAGATCCCGGGTCAGATCGTCGATGTCCTCATGACCGGCATGGAAGCGCAGGGTCGGTCCGCCAGGATTCCACGCGGTGGCGCTGCGCGCCCGCTCTGGATGGGTCGGCAGCACGAGGCTTTCGAAGCCGCCCCAGCTGAAGCCGATCCCGAAGAGCTCGAGCGAATCGACCAGGGCGGTGACGGCTGTCGCCGAGCAGGGGTGCAGGACGACCCCGAACAGGCCGCTGGCACCCTGGAAATCGCGCTTCCAATGGAGATGGCCGGGATGATCGGGCATCGCGGGATGCAGCACCCGCGCCACCTCGGGGCGGGCCTCGAGCCAGCGGGCCAGGGCCAGGCCGTTCTCGTAGTGCCGCGCCATGCGCAGGGCGAGGGTCCGCAGCCCGCGCAGGCCGAGGAAGCACTCGTCCGACCCCGCGCAGGCACCGAGGTCCTGGGCCGTGGTGCGAACGGCCTGGAAGGTGGCCTCGGTGGTGGTCACGACCCCCAGCATGGCATCCGAATGGCCGACGACATACTTGGTGGCCGACTGGATGGCGACATCGACCCCTGCCGCGAAGGGCTTGAAGAAGAACGGCGAGGCCCAGGTGTTGTCGAGCGCGACCACGGCACCGGCGGCCTGCGCGGCCGCGGCGATGGCCGGCACGTCCTGGACCTCGAAGGTCTGCGAGCCGGGCGATTCCAGATAGACCAGCTTGGTGTTCTTACGGAGCAGCTCGGCAATGCCGGCGCCGATCATCGGATCGTAGTACTCGACCTCCACCCCCATACGACTGAGGATCCGGTTGCAGTAGCGCCTGGCTGGGTCATAGATGGTGTCGACCACCAGCACGTGGTCGCCGGCGCTGGCAAAGGCCGTGAAGACCGCGGCGATCGCCGCCAGGCCCGAGGCCGTTGCGACACTGCGGAAGCCGCCTTCGGCGGCTGCCATCGCCTGTTCGAAGGCGAAGGTGGTCGGCGTCCCCAGCCGGCCATAGAAGAAGGAGTCGAAGGGGTCTTTCGCTGCCGCCTCCATGGCCGCCATGCTGTCGAACAGCACGGTGGAGGCGTGGAACACCGGCGGACTCACGATCTGGTAGGGATGGGTCACCGACCGGCCGGCCGTGATCAGGCGCGTGGTCTCCTGCAATCGTGAGCCCGGACTGTTCGCACTCATTCTCTCGTCGCCTCCATTGCTTCTTTGCGCCTGCGTTCCCGCCCGCGCAGCCACACGCCGACCGGCGCGGGCCATCCGCGGAAATCAAGATCGACCCCCAGCTGCTGCGCCGCGTGCAGCGGCCAGTTGGGGTTGAAGAGCATCTCCCGGCCAATCGCGACCACGTCCGCCTGGCCGGAGGCGACGATCGCCTCGGCCTGGTCCGCCTCGGTGATCATGCCGACGGCCACGGTCGCCGCGCCGGTGGCCTGCCGCACGGCGGCGGCATAGGTGACCTGGCTGCCCTGCGACGGCGGCCTGAGGGTGTCCCGCGCCGCTGCCAGCACGCCGCCGGAGGAGCAATCGACCAGGTCGACGCCGCGGCCCTGCAGATGCCGCACCAAGGCGATACTGTCGTCCAAGCTCCATCCGCCCTCGATTCCATCGACCGTCGAGAGGCGCACCGACAGCGGGCGATCGCCGGGCCAAACCTCGCGCACCGCGGCGACGACCTCCAGCAGCAGGCGCATCCGGCCGTCCCGGTCCCCGCCATAGGCGTCCTCGCGGGTGTTGCTGAGCGGCGAGAGGAAGGAATGCAGCAGGTAGCCGTGGGCCGCATGGATCTCGAGCAGATCGAAGCCGGCCAGCGCCGCGCGCCCGGCAGCGGCACGGAAGGACTCCACGACCCGGCCGATCTCGATCAAGCTCAAGGAAAGCGGCGCCGGCCAGCCCTCGCCGCAGGGGCTGTCGGTCGGACCGACCAGTTGCCAGGCGTCGGCCGAGCGGCCGGGGATCAGAGGCGCGTAGCCGAGCCACGGCAGGGCGCGACTGCCCTTGCGCCCGGCGTGACCCAGCTGCAACCCGGCAGCGGCGCCGTTGCTCTTCAGGAACGCGGCGACCCGTGCGAGCGGCGCGATCTGGCGGTCGCTCCACAGGCCGAGACAGGCCTGCGTCACCCGTCCGACAGGGTCGACCGCAGTCTGCTCGACGATGACAAGGCCGGCCCCGCCCAGGGCGAAACGGCCGAGGTGAACGAGATGCCAGTCGTTGGCCAGGCCGTCGGTCGACGAGTACTGACACATGGGCGACACGGCGACGCGATTGCGCAGCTCCAGGGCCCGCAGACGGACCGGGCTGAACAAGCGGCTGCGTGGCGCCGCCCCGTCGCTCACGTCTCGATCGGCAGTTCGGAGCGGCGGCCCCATTCATCCCAGGAGCCGTCGTAGACCGCCCAGCTGTCGTGGCCGACCAAGTGGAGGGCGGCGGCGAGGATGCAGGCCGTCACGCCCGATCCGCAGCTGAGCACGAGCGGCTGTCCGGCCTCCAGTCCCACCGCCTGGAACCGCTCCCGCAGCGCCGCATCGGGCAGGAAGGTCTTGTCCTTCGGGTCGAGCAGGGTGGCCCAGTAGAGATTGCGGCTCTGGGGTATGTGTCCGTTGCGGAGTCCCTCGTAGGGGTCCTTCTCGGTGCCGGCGAAGCGGCCCGGGGTGCGGGCATCGACGACCAGCTCACGACCGCTGCCGATGTTGGCCAGAAGGTCCTCGGCCCCGCGGACCAGCTCCGGCCGCTCCCGCACCGCGAAGGTCGCCGGCACGGCAGCCGCGGCCGGGCCGCTTGCCACCGGCCGGCCCTCGGCCTGCCACTTCGGGAACCCGCCATCCAGGATGGCCACC
>CALOEA010000023.1:0-76362 GCA_942492185.1 uncultured Alphaproteobacteria bacterium | reverse complement strand
CAACGACCGGCGGGCGGCCCTGAAGCGCGACCTCGACGAGCTCTTCGGCTCGGCGATGACCGAGGTGAAGTCCTACAAGCCCTACTGAGCTAGCCCCGCCGGGTGCCGGCCGTGGAGGGGTCGTAGGCGGCGAGCTCGCCCATCGCGGCAGCCATCGGCTCGACCAGCGGGCCGTAGCGCCGCCAGCGCTCCACCGAGCCCTGGTAGATCGGCTGGCGGACCTGCATGGCGCTCGCCGTCTTCACCGGCCGGTCGAGGGTGTGGAAGTCGAGGCATGCCGGATCCCAGGGCAGCTCCAGGAACTCCAGGATGCGGCGCGCCTGGCCCTCGGTGTCGGCCACCACCTCCTCGTACACCACGTCGAGGATGCTGTCGGCCGGCAGCACCTGGCGCCAGTGCGCCATCAACTCGTGGTACTTGCGATAGTAGCGGGCGAACTCGACGCGGTCGTAGGTGTAGTTCAGATCCCCGGTGAAGAGCTTGCTCAGGCAGGAAACGCCGGTGTCCAGCGGATGGCGGATCGTGTGGATGATCTTGGCCCTCGGCAGTGCCAGATGGATCAGGCCGGCGAAGTAGTAGTTCGAGGGCATCTTGTCGGTGATGCGCTCGGCCGTGGCGTGGTTGGCGCGCAGGCGCTCCAGGTAGTTCCGCCCGACGGCGCCGAGCTGCTTCGCGCCGAGCGCCGTGCAGACTTCAGGATAGGGCAACGGCTGGCGCTGCGGGCCCATGACGGAATGGGCGACCTTGCCGAAATCCGCCAGCTCGCCGGCACCGTGCACGGCCGGGTGCGCGGCGACGATCTGCTCCACCAGCGTGGTGCCGGAGCGCGGCATGCCGAGGACGAAGATCGGCAGCTGCGAGGGGTCGCCGGCACCGCTCTTCTGCTGGATCAGCTCGCCACTGAAGGTCTTCATGATGCGGTCGAAGTATCCCAGGGCCGCTGCCTCGTCATAGCCGGAGAGCTGGCGCTTCAGCCGGCAGCCCTCGACGAACTGCTCCATCGCCGCCTCGTGCATCTTGTTGTCGTCGAGCACGCGGCCATAGGCGAAGCGCACGAAGTGGCGGTCGCGCGAGGGCACCTTGTCGAGATTGGCGGCGAAGGATTGCAGCCGCCGTGCGACGGGGTCATCCAGCGACAGCTTCTCGGTCTCGGCGAAGTTGACGTAGCTGCCATAGAGGCTCGGCTTGATGTCGAGCGCGCGGCGGAAGGAGGCGGTGGCCTCGGCGATCCGGCCGACCTCCTTCAGCATGTTGCCGCGATTGTTGTAGGCGTCGTGCATCGTCGGCTTCAGCTTCAGCGCTTCGTCGATGGCCTTCAGCGCGTCCTCGACTCGATCCATCTCGAAGAACACGCGGCCGAGCAGGTTGTGGTTCTCCGGGTTGCGCGGCGCCAGGCGAAGCGCCTGCTGCACCGCTGCCAGAGCCTCCTGCGGGCGCTTGCGGTCGACCAGCGTGGTCCCGAGGAACGTGTAGCTGTCGGGGAACTCCGGCTTCAGCGCGATCGAGCGCTTGAAGAGCTCGATCGCCTCGCCGTGTTGCCCCATGTCCTTCAACGCGATGCCGAGGTTGTTGATCGCATCGACGTAGTTCGGATTGAGCTCCAGCACCTTGCGGTAGATCGGCACCGCCTCCTCGTGGCGGTGCAGGTCGCGAAGCACCGTGGCCTTGTTGTTGTAGGCCTCGTGGAACCCCGGCTCGATCTTGATGGCGCGGTCGTAGCAGCGCAGCGCCTCGGCGTCCTCGCCAGTCTGGTGCAGTGCATTGGCCAGGTTGCTCCAGGCCTGCGGGTAGCGCTCGCGCAGCTTCAGGGCCTTGCGGTAGCAGGCGATGGCGGCATCGAACTCGAGGCGGTCGAAGTGGACGATGCCGAGGTTGTTCAGGGCCTCGACATAGTTCGGCCGCAGCGCCACGGCCTTCTTGCCGGCCTCCAGGGCGATGTCGAGCTGCTTCGCCTGGCGCGCCATCTCGCAGAGGTTGGCGTGATAGAGCGGGTTCATGCCGGCGCTCTGCGTCGCCTGGCGCACGCTCTCGATCGCCTCCTCCTGCCGGCCGGCCTGGAAGAGCACGATGCCGAGCTGGTGCAGCGTCTCCGGATGGCTCGGATGCACCTGCAGGATCTGGCGCAGCACCTTCTCCGCGTCCCCCAGGTTGCCGGACTTGAGCTTCTGGCGGGCGAGGTCGATGGCCTGGTTCAGGGAAAGCTGGCGGCCCCCCTGGCGGGCGGGAGCGGTCGGGCTGGTCATGGGGCGTCGCTGAGCCTTTCGCGTTCGCGGCGATCAATCAATGAGCCGGCGCTCTCCGCCGTTGCGGCAACGGCCGCCGCAAGTGCGCCGTCCCAGTTGCCCGACTCGGCCTGCCGGAAAAGCCGAAGGCTGGGATACCAGGGGGCTGTCGCTGCGGTCGAGCAGCCAGCGCCAGTCGGGAACCCTGGAGAGCAGCACGAAGGTGGGGCTGGCGAGGCCGCCGGCCAGATGCGCGGTGGCGGTATCGACGGTCACGATCAGGTCGAGCGCCGCGACCGCGCCTGCGGTGTGGGCGAAGTCGCCGAGCTCCGGCGCCAGATCGAACAAGGCCCGCTCACCGTCGCCGCTTGCCGGCCAGCCGGCGATCTCCGGCTGCCGCTCGCCGAACTGCAGGCTGAAGAAGCGGGCTTTTGGCAGCTGCTGGAAGAGGCCGAGGTCGCTGGGCGTGAGCGAGCGCAGGAAGTCGGTGCGGTGCGTGCGGCTGCCACCCCAGACCAGACCGACGCGCAGGCTGTCGCGCGGTGCCAGCTCGTCCAGGCGCCGGCGCCAGGCGGCGCGCACGGACGGGCGCACGGCCAGGTAGGGGCACGCGGCCGGCAGGTTGGTGAGGTCGGTGCCGAAGCGGCCGGGCAGCGACAGCAGGGGCACCGCCAGGTCGGCGGCCGGCACCGGGCCGCCGCGCTCCACGAAGGCGACCCCGGGAAGCGAGTCCGCCAGCAGGCCGACGGGTGGGGCCTGCACCTCGCAGGTCACGCGGGCGCCGGCCTCAAGCAGGCGCGGGAGGTAGCGCGCGAACTGCAGCGTGTCGCCGTGGCCCTGCTCGGCATGCACGAAGAGATGGCGGCCCCGCAGCGGCTCGCCCCGCCAGAGCGGCATCGGCAGCGGCCGTGGCCGCATCTCGCTGGAGGCCCAGCGAGCCTCGTAGCCCGGCCAGCCCTCGGCGAACCGGCCTTCCAGCAGATTGAGGATCGCCAGCGACGAGCGGGCGTTGGCGTGGTTCGGCTGAGCCGCCACGGCCGATTCCATCTGGACGCGGGCCGCGGCCAGGTCGCCACTGTCGCGCAGGCAGAGGCCCAGTGCGGCCAGGGCGTCGACCTGGCGGGGGGCCAAGGCCAGGGCGCTGCGATAGGCGGCCATGGCCGCCGGCAGGTTGCCCTGCATCCGCCGCGCGTTGCCCAGGTTGACGTGGGTGTTCGGCTGTTGCGGGTCGCGGGCAATCGCCGCTTCGAGCAGCGGCAGGGCGCGGTCCGCCTCGCGCCGATCGAGCAGCGCGGCGGCCAGGTTCACCAGCACGTCGGGACGTTCGGGCGCCAGGCGCTGGGCGGTTTCGCCCGCGGCCACCGCCTCATCCAGGCGCCCCAGCCGCCGCAGCACTTCGCCATAGTGGCACTGCACGAGCGCGAGCTGCGGTGCGAGGGCGATCGCCTTTTCCAGCGATTGCGCGGCGGCCGGCAGGCGACCGCCTTGCAGTTGCATCAGCGCCAGGCGGTGCCAGGTCGCGGGGTCCTGCGGATGCGCCGCGACGATCCGCTGCTGAATGGTCAGGGCCTGCTCCAGGTTTCCGGCGCGCGCATGGTCCTGGGCGATGCGCTCGGCTTCGGCGCGCGGGACCCGGCGGCCTTCGGGGGCAGCGGACTCGGGCATGGCGGCGGTCACGGCGCGGCCGGGCGTAGGCGGCTGCGATCGCCGCCCACCACGGCCGCGAGTTCGTGAACGACCCGCGCGGTGACGCCTTCCCAGTCTGCCGTCTCGTCCTGCCGGAAGAGCCGCATGGTCGGGTACCAGGGACTGTCCTCGCGGTTCGCCAGCCAGCGCCAGTCTGGCACCCGGCGCAGCAGGGTCCAGGTCGGGCAGCCGGCGGCGCCGGCCAGGTGCGCGGTCACGGTGTCGATGGTGATGACGAGATCGAGCGCGGCGAAGGCATGGGCGGTCTCGTCGAATCCCTCGAGCTCGCTCGAGAGGTCGACCAGCGGCGCGCCGTCCTGCGGCCAATCGGCAATCTGCCGCTTCTCCTCGTCGAACTGCAGGCTGAAATAGGTGACGCCGCTTTGGGCGGCAAGCGGAGCGAGGGCGGAAAGGCGGAGCGATCTCAATCGGTTGTGAAGATGGTCGGTGCGTCCGGACCAGCAGAGGCCGACCTTCAGGTTCGCGCCCGCATCGCGGTCCAGGCGGGCCCGCCAGGCCGCTTGGCGTGCCGGTACGAGGGGGAGGTAGCAATCGCCGGCCGCCAGGTCGGACTCTTCGCCGCCGAGCAGCAGCGGCAGGTCGGAGAGGCGCGTGTGGGCCTCGGCATTCGGCAGGTCCTCCCATCGCCCCACACAGTTGGCGACACCTTCGATCCGGGCCAGAAGCGGCGTCAGCTTGTCCGATGCCGCGAGAACGATCTCCCCGACCCTCGGCGCAACCTTGGGAATGAAGCGGCAGAACTGGATGCAGTCGCCATAGCCCTGGTCGCCGATCAGTATGAGCCGGCGGTTTGGCATCCGCATGCCATTCCACTCCGGCGTCGGCAGCGTCGGATGCTTGTGCGCCACCGCCTTCATGCGCCCGCGCCAAGCATACTCCCGCCAGCCGGGCATCCAGTCCTCGGTCATCAGCAGGCTCTCGGCGAAGCCCATGTGCGCGGCGGCATGGTCCGGAGAGAGGCGGACCGCCAGCAGGTACTGCTGCTTGGCGTCCTCGTGACGCGCGGCCTCGGTCAGGCACTGCGCCAGTTCGATGCGGGCGACCGCCTGGCGGGGCCAGCTCCGCACGGCTGCCTCGGCCAGCGCCAAGCCCTCCGGCCAGCGGCCGGTGCGGCGCAGCAATGAGGCGTGGCGCAGCCGCGCGTGCAGGAAGCGGGGCTCGGCCGCGGCAGCCTGCACGGCGTGCTCGAGGGCCCGGTCGAAGTCGTCTGTCTCCTCGGCCTCCAGACTGAGCAGCAGCAGGGCCTCGGAGCGCTGGCCGCTGCCACCGCCGCTGCCGCCCAGGTGCGACCGTGCCGCCCGATAGGCGTCTGCCTTCTGGCCGGCCGTCCAGAGCGACAGCAGGCCCATTCCCTTGGGATCTTGGGCAGTTTGTTGTGTTTCTGTGGCCGGCGACGTCGTCATTTTCGGGGGCTCTTTCCACGCCACCCGCAGTCGAAATGCGGGCCGCGCATTATGGCGAATTGGTGTTCATTGCTGCTGCAAAGGTGCGCCGTGATCTTTGCGCCACAGTGCGGCGAGGTCTGGCAAGTTTCCATTCCATACTGGACCTTAGCAGTTGCTTCGAACCGCCGTCTTACCCTAAAAGCTATTGGTATTCGTCGATTCTCTCCCCTTTGGTTGGGGCGTTCTGGAGCTACCAGAACGCGAGAGGTGAGGGAAGGCCAGTCTCTGGAGGGGTTCCCCGATGCGTAAGTCATTCCGTGCGAAGTCTTTGCTGGCGCGCACTTCGACCGTTGCCGTGCTGGCCGTTCTCGGCTTCGCCGACCCCGCCGGTGCCGTCGACATCACCATCGTCGGCGAGGACCGCGGCGAGGTGACGAACGCCGGGTTCCTGGACTTCATCTCGATCAGCGGCTCGACGATCAACGGCAGCGTCACCAACCTGCCCAACGGCACGATCAACGGCGGCACCTCGACCGGCATCGGCGTCTACCAGACGACGGTCACCGGCGCGGTGACCAACCAGGGTAAGATCGACGCCGGCACTCACACCGGCATCTGGGTGTCGCAGAGCTCGATCGGTGGCTCGGTGGGCAACAGCGGCACGATCCAGTCCAGCGACTACGGCATCACCGTCTCCGACAACACCGTGGGCGGCGACATCTACAATACGGGGCGCATCGAATCCTCAAACACCGGCATCTACGTCACGGGCACGACCCTTGTCGGCAAGGTGCGCAACAGCGGCACGGTGAACGCCGATGACATCGGCATCTACGCGACCTCCCTCACCGCTGGCGGCGGCATCGAGAACAGCGGGACGATCAACGCTGGCGAGACCGGCATCTATGTCAGCGGCAATGGCACCTTCACCGGTGGCGTCCACAACAGCGGCCGGATCGTCTCCGACGACAGCTACGGCATCTACGTAACCTCGATCGACACCTTCCAGGGCGGCATCACCAACAGCGGCCGCATCGAGAGCGACTACACGGGCATCTGGGTCGGCTCGGGCGTCGAGTCCTTCGGCGGCGGCATCGACAACAGCGGCACGATCCAGACGCAGAACTCCAATGGCATCTACGTCTATAGCGTCGACACCTTCACCGGCGGCATCGACAACAGCGGCCGGATCGATGTGCCCTACGTCGGCATCTGGGTAGAGGACGTCAGTTCCTTCTCGGGCGGGGTGCACAACTCCGGCACGATCGAGGCGAGCTACGGCATCTACCTCGAGAACTTCGGTACCTTCACCGGCGGCGTTTCCAACAGCGGCCGTATCGAGAGCACCGATAGCGGTATCGGCTTCTATACGGCGGATGTCTTCGAGGGCGGGATCAACAACTCCGGCACGATCGACGCGAGCTACGGTATCTACTTCTCCGATATCGGGACCGCCACCGGCGGGATCGACAACTCCGGTACGATCCACAGCAGCTCGACCGGCATCGGGGTGGTGGCCATCGACACTTTCGGTGGCGGCATCGTGAACAGCGGTCTGGTCGATGCACGAAGCGCGCTGGGAATCTTCGTCTCCAGCATCGACACCTTCACCGGCGGCATTCACAACAGCGGCACGATCGACGCCTCCAGCACCGGTATCTATGTCTACAGCATCACCTCCTTCGATGGCGGGGTCACGAACTCCGGGACCATCGAGTCCGACAACAGCTACGGCATCTACGTATCGAATATCGGTACCTTCACCGGGGGCATCACCAACTCCGGCTACATCGATTCGTCCTATACCGGCATCTATGTCTACAGCGTCTCTTCCTTCGGCGGCGGCATCTCGAACTCCGGGCACATCGATTCCTACACCTACGTCGGAATCAATGTTTCCAGCGTCGACACCTTCACCGGCGGCATCCACAACAGCGGCACGATCGAGACCTACGAAACCGGCATCTACGTCTACGACGTCGATTCCTTCGAGGGCGGGATCCACAACTCCGGCACGGTCGACTCGCATTTCGACGGAGGAATAGAGGTCGTCAGCGTGAACACCTTCACCGGTGGCATCTGGAACTCCGGCGTGATCGAAGCGAGCGACACGGGTATCTACGTCACCGACTTCAATTCCTTCGGCGGCGGTATCAACAACAGCGGCACGATCGACTCGACCTTCTACGACGGGATCTATGTGACGAACTTCGACACCTTCACCGGTGGCATCGATAACTCTGGTACGATCTCGGCGAGCGAGACCGGTATCTACGTCTACGACTTCGATTATTTCGAGGGTGGGATCGTCAACTCCGGCCTGATCGACGCGGACTTCGACTACGGCGTCTACGTCAGCCAGTTCAACAGCTTCGCCGGTGGGATCAACAACTCCGGCGTGATCGTCAGTTCTTCGACGGGCATCTACCTCTACAACTTCGGGCTTTTCGAGGGCGGCATCGTCAACTCGGGCACGATCAGCTCCGACACCAGCCTCGGTATCTACGTTGAGGACTTCAACATCTTCAACGGCGGCATCAACAACTCCGGCACGATCGACAGCGGTGCCAGCGGCATCGGCGTCTACGACGGCAACGCCTTCAATGGCGGCATCGTGAACTCCGGCCTGGTCGACGCGGACTCCTACGGCATCTGGGCCAGCAGCCTCGACACCTTCACCGGCGGCATCAACAACTCCGGTACGGTCTGGAGCGACGACCCGGCGCTGTGGATCTCCGATATCGCCTCTTTCGGCGGCGGCATCTGGAACTCCGGCCTGGTCGAGTCCTTCAGCAGCGCCGGCATCTTCGTTTACAGCATCGATACCTTCACCGGCGGCATCCACAACAGCGGCACGATCTACGCCGATGAGACCGGCATCTACGTCTACGACGGCGACTCCTTCGACGGCGGGATTGCCAACAGCGGGACGATCGACTCCGGCTCCTACGGTATCTACGTCTATTCGGTGGACACCTTCGTGGGCGGCGTCTCCAACTCCGGCCTGATCGAGAGCGAAGGTACCGGCATCTATCTCTACAACGGCACCTCCTTCAGCGGCGACGTGGTGAACAGCGGCACGATCCGGACCGATGGGAACACCGGCATCGGCCTCTATAGCTGGGATACCGTCAGCGGTTCGGTCTTCAACTCCGGCCTGATCGAGGACGTGTCCTACGGCATCTGGGTCTCCGACGTTGACACCATGACCGGTGGGATCGAGAACTCCGGGACGATCTGGGCGCTGGAGACCGGCATCGCCTTCACGAATGCGACGATGGCTGGCGGCATCGTCAACTCCGGGGTTATCGATCCGGTGATCGGCATCCTTGTGAGCAACGCCTCGATCGCTGGCGGCATCACCAACAGTGGCACGATCATCGGCTCCGACTACGCCATCGATGCCGGCTCGCTCGGCTCAGACATCGCGATGAACTTCGACGGCGGGCTGATCGACGGCGACGTGCTGCTGCCGACGGCGGGTGTCGCGACGGTCAACATCCGCGGCGGCGAGTTCTACGGCGACATCATCGGCGACGGCGACGACGACCTGAACCTGGACGTGGGCTCGCCCTTCGAACTGTTTGGCGATGCCACCGGGCTGGACGAGGTCAACGTCATCGGCGGCCAGACGACCTTCAACGGCACGCTGACCGGCGACACGCTGACGGTGGCGAACGGCGCCACCGCCCTGATGGGGATCGGCGAGACCGGGACCTTCGCCAGCGCCTACAACGCCAACCCGGACGCGACCCTGGGCGTGGTGGTGAGCGCCGACCCGCCGCAGAGCGGGACCTGGGTCTTCACGCCGGCGGGGAACTCCTTCGACGGCACCTTCCTGGCGGTGGTCGCGCCCGACCTCTACCAGAACACCCAGACCTACACCGGCGTGATCCAGACCGGCGGGTTCTCGGGCGGCTTCAGCAACGTGGCCGACACCTCGACCTTCCTCGATGCCGATCTGGTGCAGAACGGCACCGACTACGATCTGGTGCTGACGCGCATCGCCTTCGACGGCCTGAGCGGGCAGAGCTCGAACGCCAGCTCGGTGGGCGGTGCCTTCGAGTCGCTCTACAACGGCTACCTGGGCGGCGGCACGCTGGACCCGACGATCCAGTCGGCGGTGCAGGACCTCTTCGGGACCAGCAGCGCCTCCGATGCGAACGCGCTGATGGTGACCTGGAGCGGCTCGGTCCACGCCCAGGCCGGCTACCTGGGCCAGGACGTGATGGACGGCATCTTCGGCTCGCTGCAGAACCACCTGGCGCGCAGCCGGTTGGGTCAGACGGCGAGCGGTCAGTCGACGGCACTGGGGCAGCTAGCCGCCCTGGGCGCGGCCGACGGCGCCGGCGACACGCAGGAGGCGGCGGCCAACGGCGGCTTGGCGCAGGGCGAGAGCGGCTTTGCGATCTGGGGCGAGGCGCTGGGCGGCTGGAACAACCGTGACGGCGACGCCGACGCGCCGGGCTACGACAGCAGCAGCATCGGCGGCACGCTGGGCGTGGACTACCGCACCGGCAGCGACTTCCTGGTGGGTGCGGCCTTCCACTACGTCTCGACCGACGCCGACATGGACAGCTACGACGACTCGGTGGACATCGGCAGCTGGGGCTTCTCGTTCTACGGAAGCTGGCAGCCGAACGAACTCTACATCGACGTCGGCGCGGTGGTGACCTTCAACGACTACGAGACCTCGCGCACGGTGCCGCTGGGTGGCGGCACGACGGAGGCCTCGGCCGACTACAACGGCACCTCCTACGGCTTCTACGGCGAGGTGGGCTACGGCTTCGATCTGAGCGGCTTCAAGCTGACGCCCTCCTTCGGGCTGGCCTACAGCAACGTCGGCAGCGAGGACTTCACCGAGACCGGGGCGGGCGGTTTGAGCCTGGACAGTGACGGGATCGATGCCGACTCCTTCACCACCACCCTGATGCTGCGGGCCTCGACCAGCTTCAATCTGGGCGGGATGATGCTGGTGCCCGAGGTGCGGGCCGGCTGGCAGCACGAGTACCTCGATGCGCCGGAGGTGGTGAACGCCTTCGTCGCGGCCCCGGGAACCTCCTTCACGGTGACCGGCTCCGAGGTCAACTCCGACAGCGGCCTGGTGGGCGTCGGCCTGACGCTGGCGGTCGACACCAACATCGAGGTCTTCGTCGACTACGACGGGCGCTTCGGCGGCTCCGAGAGCAGCCAGGCCGTCGGCATTGGCGGGCGCTTCGCCTTCTAGGCCACTGCACCATCGATCCACTGTCGCAAGGGCGGCGCCGAAAGGCGCCGCCCTTCGACTATTGGGCCGGCGCCGCGATCACTGCTATCTAGTTGGCCGCGGCGGCGCTACAGCACGAGTCGGAAGTATCGATGACGGGATGGGACGGTGAGGTCGGTAGGGGGGACGAGATCAAGGCGCCCACCTTTCTGCCTTTCGCGCTGACCCCGCGGCTCTGCCTGCTCCTGGGAGCGATCATCGGCCTGACGGCCTATGCGCTGACCTTCCCGCTGGACGCGGTCTTCGCCGGCGCCGATGCCTTCGGGTTCGAACCCGACCAGCAGCAGCACATCACCGCCATCCGCTATTTCGCCTGGGACGACTGGCGCTGGCCGCTGTTCCTGGCGCAGCCGATGGGCGCGCCGGAGGGCAGCAACATCGTCTTCTCCGACGGGCTGCCGCTCTATTCGCTGCTGGTGCGCTTCCTGCGCGACATCCTCTTCTGGCCGGACAGCAACGTCCTCGCCCTCTGGCTCGCCCTCTGCTACGCGCTGCAGGGGCTTGCCGCCGTGGCGGCGCTGCTGCTGGCCGGCATGCGCCACGGCGGCGTTCTCCTTCTGGGCGCGGTCTTCGCCCTGGCCTTGCCGAGTTTCATCCTGCGATTCAGCCATACGCCGCTATGCACACAGGGGCTCATCCTGCTGGCGCTCGGCCTCTATCTTCGCGGCCGCCGGCAGCCGGAGCAGGCCGATGCCATGCTGCTGTGGGGCGTGCTGCTCTGCTGGGGCACCCTGCTGATCAATGCCTATCTCTTCGTCATGGTGAGCGCGGTCTTCGGCGCGCTCTGGCTCTCCGCGTCGGTCGATCGCGCCGTCACGCCGCTCAGGTCCCTCCTCATGATCGGGGCGCATCTCGGGGGATCGCTGCTGCTGCTGTGGAGCGGTGGATTCCTGGCCGCCCAGGGCGCGGGCTCCGGCTTCGGGCGCTACTCCTGGAACCCGCTCTCGCTGTTCGTCCCGCAGCAGAGCACCTTCTTTCCCGACTGGCCGATGGTCGACGCCACCGGCGGGCAATACGAAGGCTTCAGCTATCTCGGCCTCGGCCTGATCCTGGCCCTGATAGCCACCGCCGTGGCCGCGCGGCACCGGCTGCCAGCGATCCTGCGGCGGCACTGGGCGCTGCTGCTGGCGGTGGCCGCGCTGCTGCTCCTGGCGCTGTCGAACCGCATCTGGCTCGGCCAGTGGCAGCTCCTCGACCTCGGCGAGGCGCCGGCCTTCCTTGGCGCCCTGCGGTCGAGCGGCCGCATGGTCTGGGTGCTGGTCTATCTGCTGCTGCTGGCGGTCCTGCTGACGCTGCCGCGCGCCTGGGGCCGCGGCGGCCTCGCGCTGCTGGCCTTCTGCACGGCGCTGCAGCTGCTCGACAGCCAGAGCTACCGGGACAACCTCAGCCAGCGCTTCGCCGATGCGCCGGCCCCGGCCTTTCCGTCCGATGCCTGGGGGCCGCTGATGGCCGGCAAGGATCTGGTCGAGGTGATGCCGGACTTCGTCTGCGGCCGCGAGGATCGCGAGCGCGCGCTGGTCAATCTCGTGGTCTACCAGGCGTCCGGCCAGCTGGTGCCGGCCAGCACCGCCTACAGCGCGCGCCCGGCACCGCGCAACTGCTCGGAGCGGCCGGCGGCGGCCGTCTTCTTCCGCGAGCTGCCGCCCGATCGGCTGCTGGTCCTGGTCGGCCGGCAGGACAACCTCATCAAGCTCGCCGTCAGCAGCGTCGGCATCAGGCAGGCGCAGGACTACTGCCGCCTGTTCAGGGCCGGTATCGCCTGCAGCCGGACGTGGCCCGACCTGCCGGCGGTGAACCACTACTTCAAGACGATCAAGGCCGAGGCCACCCAGATTTTCCCCGCGGTGCGGGTCGGCGGCGTCTTCAAGCCATCGATGAAGGGTGAGACTGCCGCCCTGCTGGGGCCGGGCTGGGGCGAGAACCAGGCCGGCGCCTGGACCCTGAATGGGGTCGGCTACCTCATCCTGCGGCCCGATCGCCTTCCGCCGAATGGCCTGCAGCTCACCATCGAAGCCCTGCTGCCGGCGCTGCCCGGCGCGCAGGAGCAGGATCTCTGGATCACGGTGAACGGCAAGGAGCTGGGACGCTGGAGCCAGGTGCCGGGCGACAGCACCTTCCGCGCGGCCCTGCGGTTCGCCTCGTCAAACGCTACCGACGACGGTCTGCTGCTGATCGGCCTGCACAACGCTCACCCGGTGGCGGCCCCCAACCGGCCAACCGGCAGCAGCGTGACCCTGGGGCTGCGGGTAGACAGCTTCACGCTGACCGCCCTGCCGTGACGGCCGCGTCGTCGCGCGCCCTCAGGAGGCGCTGTTGCGCGCCACCATCTCGTCGGCGGCGGCGGCGAAGCCCCGCAGCGAGAAGACCAGGGCGAGGCCGCGCCCTTCCGGCGTGGCCACGACGAACTGGCCGGCCGTGCCGCCGCGCAAGGCCTGCATCAGCTCTTCACTGGGGGCCGCCTCCACCAGACAGCCGCGGGCGATGCAGCGGGTCACCACGAACTCCCTGAACTCGGTGGCGTCATCGACCTTCACCAGCACGCCGGGTGGCAGCAGGAACCCCAACGGCAGCTCGGCGCGGAAGATGTAGCGCTCCTCCTGCGGCCGGTAGCCGACCGTCAGCTCAATGATGACCCGGCCCTTCTTGTCGACGACCTGCTGGTGCATGTCGCAGGGCGGCAGCTCCTCCCGCGGTGCGCAGCGCACGACCCAGTCGCGATAGGTCTTGGTTTCCTGGTCCTGGGCTTCGGCCTCGCCGCCGAAAAGGGCGGCGGCGGAGAGGAGCAGCAGCGCCTTGACGAAGCCCGAGAGGCTGCCGGCGAGGAAGGTCATGGGGGAGGGGTCCATCCGTAGGAGTGCACGATTCCAGACTACTCCGCGACGGTGGCCGCGGCTAGAGTCAGCCCGTCTGCGGGAGCGGCGGCCAGCGCGCTATTCAGAATTGAATTCCGATTTATTGACCTGGCCGCGCTCGGCCAGCAAAGTGGCGTCGAGCGGCGGATCGCCGGCCTCCGGCCGGCGGCAGGACTGCAGCAACAGGGACCAGAGCGCCGATGATCCGCAACGAAGAGACCCTGAACCAGCTTGTGGAGAGCGTCTCGCGCTTCGTCGAGGAACGGCTGATTCCCAACGAGGCGAAGCTGGCGGAGTCGGACGCGGTGCCGCCCGCCATCCTGGCGGAGATGAAGGAGCTGGGCTTCTTCGGGCTCTCGATTCCCGAGGAGTACGGCGGCCTCGGCCTGACGATGGAGGAGGAGGTGCGGGTCGCGCTGACCCTCGGGCGCACGGCCCCGGCGTTCCGCTCGATCTTCGGGACCAACAACGGCATCGGCAGCCAGGGCATCCTGATCGACGGCACCGAGGAGCAGAAGCGCAAGTACGTGCCGAAGCTCGCCAGCGGCGAGATCATCTCCTCCTTCTGCCTGACCGAGCCGGACAGCGGCTCCGACGCCGCCGCGCTGAAGACCTCGGCGCGGCGCGAAGGCAACAGCCACTATGTCCTGAACGGCACCAAGCGCTACATCACCAACGGCCCCGAGGCCGGACTCTATACCGTCATGGCGCGCACCGACCCCGACAGCAAGGGCGCCGAGGGTGTCACGGCCTTCATCGTCGAGGGCGACAGCCCGGGCCTTTCGCGCGGCAAGCCGGACCGGAAGATGGGCCAGCAGGGCGCCCACGTCTGCGACATCGTCTTCCAGGACGTGAAGGTACCGGCGGAGAACATCATCGGCGGCAAGGAGGGTGTCGGTTTCAAGACCGCGATGAAGGTGCTGGACCGCGGGCGGCTGCACATCGGCGCGGTCTGCGTCGCGCTGGCCGAGCGGCTGCTGGACGACGCCCTGGCCTACGCGATGGAGCGCAAGCAGTTCGGCAAGGCGATCGCCGAGCACCAGTTGATCCAGGCGATGCTGGCCGACAGCAAGGCCGAGACCTACGCGGCGCGCTGCATGGTGCTGGATGCGGCGCGGCGCAAGGATGCCGGCGAGAATGTGGTCACCGAGTGCTCCTGCGTGAAGATGTTCTGCTCCGAGATGGTCGGCCGCGTCGCCGACCGCGCGGTGCAGATCCACGGCGGCGCCGGCTACATCGCCGACTACGCGGTGGAGAGGCTCTATCGCGACGTCCGCCTCTTCCGCATCTACGAGGGCACGACGCAGATCCAGCAGCTCATCATCGCGCGCAACATGATCAAGGCGGCGCAGCGATGAGCGGGGGTGGAGAGAGGCCGGCCATCAAGGAACTCGGGCCGGGCTTCATGGTCGCCATGGGCTTCAACCTGGTCGAGTGGAGCGACGGGAGAGCCGTGATCGAGACCCGGCTGCGGCCGGAACATCTCAACATGCGCGGCGTGGTCCACGGCGGCGTGCTGGCCGCGCTGCTCGACACCGCGATCTCCTGGTGCGGCCTGTGGGACCCCGATCCGGCGCGCGAGCGCCGCTGCCTGACCCTCTCGCTCACCACCACCTTCGTCGGCCAGGCGACCGAGGGACGACTGCGTGCTATCGGCCTGCGGCGCGGCGGCGGCAGCCGCATCTTCCAGGCGACCGGCGAGGTGCTGGACGAGGCCGGCACGGTCATCGCCCTGGGCGAGGGCGTGCTGCGCCTGCGTAGCGGCAGCGAGGGGCCTTCCTCCTAGGCCACCTCGAAGAGCCCGGCCGCCCCCATGCCGCCGGCGACGCACATGGTCACCACGACATAGCGCGCGCCGCGGCGCTTGCCTTCGATCAGGGCGTGGCCGACCAGGCGGGCGCCGGACATCCCGAAGGGGTGGCCGACGGCGATGGCGCCGCCGTCGACGTTCAGCCGCTCGTCGGGAATGCCGAGCCTGTCGCGACAATAGAGCGTCTGCACCGCGAAGGCCTCGTTCAGCTCCCAGAGATCGATGTCGTCGGCCTTCACGCCGGCGCGCTCCAGCAGGCGCGGGACGGCGTAGACCGGCCCGATGCCCATCTCGTCGGGCTCCAGCGCCGCGACGGTGAAGTGGCGGAAGAGGCCGAGGATCGGCAGACCCTCGCGCGTCGCCAGGCCGGCGTCCATCACCACCGCCGCGGCGGCGCCGTCGGAGAGCTGGCTCGCGTTGCCGGCGGTGATGCAGCCGCCCTCGATCACCGGCTCCAGCTTGGCCAGTCCCCCGGCATTGGTCTCCGGCCGCATGCCTTCGTCCTGCGTCAGGGTCACCTCGACCTCGCTGACCTCGCCGGTCGCCTTGTCCTTGACGGTCTTCACCGTCGTGAGCGGCGCCAGTTCGTCGTCGAAACGGCCGGCCTGATGCGCCGCGGCGGTGCGCAGCTGGCTCTGCAGGCCATAGGCGTCCTGCGCCTCGCGGCCGATGCCGTAGCGCTTGGCGACGATCTCGGCGGTGTCGATCATCGGCATCCAGAGCGAGGGCTTGTGCTCGGCCAACCAGGCCTCCTGAACCATGCCCTTCTGTCGCTTCGGCTGCACCAGCGAGATCGACTCGACGCCGCCGCCCACCACGGCCGGCGTCTTGTTCAGGATGACGCTGTGCGCCGCCATGGCGATGGCCTGCAGACCCGAGGCGCAGAAGCGGTGCACCGTGGTGCCGGCCGCGCCGATCGGCAGGCCTGCCCGCACGGCGGAGAGGCGGGCGATGTTGTGCCCCGTCTCGTCCTGCGGCATGCCGCAGCCCAGGATCACGTCCTCCACCAACGCCGGGTCGACACCGGCGCGCGCCACGGCCTGCTTCACGACATGGCCGCCCAGCGTGGCGCCGTGGGTGTTGTTGAAGGCGCCGCGGAAGGCCTTGCCGATCGGCGTGCGCGCGGTCGAGACGATGGCTGCTTCGGTCACTTGCTGTCGCTCCATTGCTTGAATGATCCGCCGCTTTCCGCGAGGTGGCGCAGCAGCGGCGCCGCGGCCCAGGTCCTGGGATCGTCGGCGGCGAAGCGCTCGATGTCCGCCAGGACCTGCGGCAGGCCGCGGGCATCGGCCCAGAACATCGGGCCACCCTCATGCGCGGGAAAGCCGTAGCCGTTGATCCAGACCATGTCGATGTCGACGGAGCGCGCGGCGATGCCTTCCTCCAGTATGCGCGCGCCTTCGTTCGCCAGCGCGCAGAGGGCGCGCAGGCGGATCTCCTCGGCGGCGATGGGGCGCCGCACGATGCCCTTGTCCCGCGAGGCCTGCAGCACCAGCGCCTCGACCGCCGGGTCGGGCTCCGGCTTGCGGCTGCCCTCGGGATAGCGATACCAGCCGGCACCGGTCTTCTGGCCGAGGCGGCCGAGATCGTAGAGCCGGTCGCCGATGGCGACATAGCGCTCCCCGGGGTCGCGCGTCGCGTCCTCGCGTCGACGGTTGAAGTAGCCGATGTCGAGCCCGGCGAGGTCGCTGACCGCGAAGGGCCCCATGGCCATGCCGAAGGCGATCATCGCGGCATCGACCTCCTGCGGCAGAGCGCCGTCCTCCAGCATGTAGTTGATCTGCCGCTGATAGGACTTGAGCATGCGGTTGCCGATGAAGCCGTCGCAGACCCTGGCCACGACGGCGATCTTGCCGATCCGCCGCCCCAGGTCCAATGCGGTCTTCAGCGCCTGGTCACTGGTCGCGGCCGCGCGCACCACCTCGAGCAGGCGCATTACGTTGGCCGGGCTGAAGAAATGCATGCCGAGCACGTCCTGCGGCCGGCCGGTTTCCGCCGCGATGGCATCGACATCGAGATAGGAGGTGTTGGTCGCCAGGACGGCGCCGGGCTTGGCGACCTTGTCGAGGCGCGCGAAGACCTCCTTCTTCACCTCCATCTTCTCGAAGACCGCCTCGATCACCAGGTCGGCCTCTGCCAGGCGCTCGAAAGCCAGGGTCGGGCGGATCAGGGCGAGACGTTCGGCCTTCGCCGCTTCGCTGAGGCTGCCGCGCTTCACGCTGGTGGCATAGTTGCCCTCGATCTTGGCGAGCCCGCGATCGAGCGCCTCCTGGCCGGTCTCCACCAGAACGACGGGGATGCCGGCATTGGCGCAGGCCATGGCGATGCCGCCGCCCATGGTGCCGGCCCCGATGACACCGGCCAGCGCGACCGGGCGCGCTTCGGCGGCCGCGTCGAGGCCCGGGACCTTGGCGACCGCACGCTCGCCGAAAAAGACGTGGATGAGGGCGGCGCGCTGCGGCGACGCCATGCATTCGTCGAACAGCGCCTGTTCCCTGGCCATGCCCTCGTCGAACGGCAGCCGGGCGGCGGCCTCGACCGCCTCGACGCATTTCTGCGGCGACAGGCGCCCGCGCTGCCTGGAGGCCAGCGTCTTGCGGCTCGACTCGAAGAGTTCGGCGGCGGCATCGAGCTTCTCGTCGCGGTCGCGCACGCGACGCGGCGGCGCGCCTTCCTTGGCCAGCCGCCTGGCGAAGGCGAGCCCCGCGGCCAGCGGCTCGGTCTCCTTCGCCACGGCATCGACGATACCCAGGGTCGCGGCCTCGCCGGCCGTTGCGAAGCGGCCGCTGGTGATCATGTCGAGCGCCGCGGCGACCCCGGCGACGCGCGCCAGGCGCTGCGTGCCGCCGGCACCCGGGATGATTCCCAGCTTCACCTCCGGCAGGCCGACCCTGGTTCCCGGCAGGGCAACGCGGTAGTGACAGCCGAGCGCCAGTTCGAGGCCGCCGCCCAGCGCGGTCCCGTGCAGCGCGGCGGCCACTGGCTTGGGCGAATCCTCGAAGGCGGCGATGAGATCCCGCAGGCGCGGAGCGGCCGGCGGTTTGCCGAACTCCTTGATGTCGGCGCCGGCCACGAAGGTGCGCCCGGCGCAGACCAGCAGCAGGACCTTGGCATCGGTATCGGCGACGCCGGCCGAGAGGGCGGAGAGCAGCCCGGCACGCACCGCCTGGCCCAGCGCATTGACCGGCGGGCTGTCGATCTCGATCACGCCGATGGCGCCTTCGCGGCGATAGGTGACGGGGTGCTCCATGACGTCCTCTCTTCTCTTCTTTCCGGTCGCGCGGCCTGGCGCCGCGGACTCTAGTCAGGCCGGGGCCGCCGGCAAGCCCGCGTCACGGGAAGATCGCTGTGCCGGGCGGTCACTCAGACGATGGTCTCGCCGCCGTCGGCGACGATGGTCTGCCCGGTCACGTAGGCGCCCGCCGCCGAGGCCAGGAACAGCGCCACACCGGCAATGTCTTCGGGCTCGCCCAGGCGCCGCAGCGGATTGCGTTGTTCGGCGCGCGCGCGCCGCTCCGGATCTTCCCAGAGCGCGCGCGCGAAGTCGGTCTTCACCAGCCCCGGCGCGATGGCATTGACCCGGATGCCGCTGGGTCCCCACTCGGCGGCGAGCTGGCGGGCCAGCGCCGCCATCGCCGCCTTGGAGATGCCATAGGCGCCGATGTTGCTGCTGGCGCGCAGCCCGGCGATGGAAGACATCAGGACCACCGCGCCGCCGCCAGCCTGGGCGATCAGCGGGCAGGCGAGGCCGCAGAGGCGGAAGGCGCCGCGCACGTTGGTCTGCAGGATCTTGTCGAAGGCTTCGTCCTCCAGTTCCGCCAGCGGCCCATAGACCGGATTGACCGCGGCGTTGCAGACCAGGATGTCGAGCCGCCCGAAGGCTGCCCGCGTGCGCTCGACCAGGGCGGCGAGCTGGTCGCTGCGGCCGGCATGGCAGGCAACGGCCAGCGCTTCGTGGCCCTCCGCGGTGAGGGCGGCGGCGGCCTCGTCGCAGGCCTCCGGCTTGCGGCTGGAGACGACCACCTTGGCGCCGGCCTCGGCGAAGGCCTGCACGATGGCGCGGCCGATACCGCGGGTGGAGCCGGTGACGATGGCGACCTTGCCGGCCAGCGAGAACATCGCCCGCGGCCTCACGCTGTCTGCCGGACGGCGCCGGTCAACTCGCGCTCGACGCGTTGCGCGAGTTTCACCAGGCGCGGGCCGAGGTTCTCCTCGAGCACCTGCCGGGTCAGCCGCAGAGCGGAGCCGCCACAGTTGAACGCCATGACCTGGGCGCCGCCCTCGAGCGACAGCGGCACGCCGACGGCGCTGACCTCGCTGTTCCAGTTGCCGAGCGACGTGCAGAAGCCCTGCTTCTCGTACTCGCGCTGCGCTGCCTGGAACATCTTGCGGTGGCTGCTCCAGTTGTCCGGGTCGCTGGCGCGAATCTCGTCGAGCAGGGCACCGCGGCGCTTCTCCGGCAGGGCAGAAACGTAGGCGCGGCCCATCGAGGTCAGCGGCAGCGGCAGGCGCGCGCCGATCTGCAGGCGCATGACCAGCGGCCCCTTGCCCTGGCAGACCTCGATGTAGCTCATGTGCAGCCGTTCCGCCGCGCCGAGCGCGATGGCGCAGTTGGTGGAATCGGCCAGGGCCTGCATGTGCGGGCGGGCGAGGTCGCGCACGCCGTTGCTGGCGAGAAAGCGGTAGCCCAGCGCCAGCACAGCGGCGCCGAGCTGGTACTTGCCGAAGGTGTCGGAGTAGCGCAGGTAGCCGAGTGTGGTCAGCGTCTGTGTCAGGCGCGAGACGGTCGGGCGCGGGATGGCCGTGCGCTCCGCCAACTCGCGGTTGCCCAGGTAGGTATCCTCGATGGAGAAGGCGCGCAGGATGTCGAGGCCACGGGCCAGCGCGGTCACGAAGTTCGGATCGCCTTCGGCGCCGGTCTGCCAGTTCTCGGTCGCCGGCGCGCCGGAACCGGTCGCGGGCTTGGCGATGGCCTTCGGCCGGCGCCCGCGGCGGCGCGCGGCCGGCTTCTCGCTGGAACGTTCGATGCTGTCCATGGCCGCGACTCTACCCAAGGAAAATGAAACAGGCGACCGGGTAAATGAAATTCAGTCGGCGGAGCCGCCCTCGCTCCAGGCCGCCTCCTGCAGCTGCCGCCAGAGCACCTTGCCGGCACCGGAGCGCGGCAGGCGCTCCACGAACTCCACCAGACGCGGCACCTTATAGGCCGCCATGCGCTCGCGGCACCAGAGGCGCAGCGCCTCTTCCTCCAGTCCGCCGGCAGGATCGCGCACGATGAGCGCCTTCACGGTCTCGCCGCGGCGGGCGTCAGGCGCGGAGATGACACAGGCCTCTCGCACCGCCGGGTGATCGTAGAGCAGGGCCTCGACCTCGGCCGGCCAGACCTTGAACCCGGACGCGTTGATCATGCGTTTCAGGCGGTCGACCAGGAACCAGTAGCCCTCCTCGTCGTAGGTTCCGAGATCGCCGGTGCGGAAGAAGCGTTTGCCGTCGATCTCCAGGAAGGCCGCCGCCGTGGCCTCCGGCTGGTTCCAGTAGCCGAGGAAGACCTGCGGCGCATGGACCACGATCTCGCCGACCTCGCCGGGTCCCAGTTCGCGGCCGCTCTCTGGATCGAGCAGGCGGGAATCCACGTCGAAGACCGGAATGCCCAGGCACTGCGGCTTGGCCCGCTGTGGCGGGTTGATGTGGGTGCCGGCCGCCGTTTCGGTCAGGCCATAGCCTTCGACATAGTCCAATCCTGTCAGGCTCTTCAGCTTCTCGGCGATGGCCTTCGGCATCTGCGCCCCGCCGCCGCCGATGGCCACCAGGCTGGAGAGGTCGCGCTCGCCGACCGCCGGGTCGGACAGGAAGTCGACCGCCATGGTGGTGATCGAGCGCCAATGGGTGACGCGGTGGCGCTCGATCAGCAGGCCGGCCAGGCGGCGATCCCAGCGGCTCATCAGCACGATGCTCGCGCCGGCGTAGAGCAGCGCGTTCATCGAGTTCTGCATGCCGGTGACGTGGAAGTAGGGCAGGGTCGCCAGCGCCACCGAACTGCTGTGCGCCGGGTTCCAGGCGATGGAGCCGAGCAAGGTGGCGCTGAGGCTGCGATGGCTGTGCAGGCAGCCCTTCGGGCGCCCGGTGGTCCCGGAGCTGTAGCAGATCAGCGCCCAGTCTTCCGCGGTCGCACGGTGCGGCGCCGGGGTCCGCGCCATTGCCAGTGCCTCGCGCCAGGCCACAGCCTGCGGCAGCGCTACGGGCTGGCGGGCGGCGGCGACCACCTCCGGCAGCGGCAGCTCTTCGTCGGGGGCGGCGTAGTCGCCATAGCAGGCCACCACGGCATGCCGCAGCTTGCCGCTGGCCAGGAGCGGCGCGAGCTGCGCCAGCAGCTCCTGGCCCACGACGGCGGCCTTGGCGTCGGTGTCGGCCAGGATGTGCTGAAGCTCGCCCAGGCGGTTCATCGGATTGATCGGGACCACCACGGCGTCGGCCCGCAGGGCTGCGTAGTAGGCGACGATGAACTGCGGCGAATTCTGCAGATAGAGCAGGACTCGCTCGCCCTTGCCCACGCCGGCCTCGTGCTGCAGCCAGCCGGCCAGTGCCTCGACCTCCTGCAACAGGCGACGATAGGTGATCGTGCCGCCGTAGTAGTGGATCGCCACCCGCTCGGGAAAGCGCCGGGCCGAGACGGCCAGGTTCTCGAAGACACTGGTGGCCGGCAGCACCAGGCTGCTCGGCGCGCCCGGCGGCCAGAAGGCGCGGTGGCGGTCAGTCATCGGGTCCGCTCGCGGGCCCGTCGCGCAGCACCAGCAGCGCGTCGAGCGCCACCACCCGGTCGGGCAAGGCCAGGACCGGATTGAGGTCGACCGACTCCAGGCGCGGCCCGGCTGCAGCGGCGAAGCGGGAGAGCGCCACCAGGGCGGCGGCCAGCGACTCCCGGTCGGCCGGCGGGCGGCCGCGCAGCCCGTCCAGCACGCGACGGCCCTTGATCTCGTCGAGCATCGAGAGCGCCTCCGCACGAGCGAAGGGCGCCCGGCGGAAGACGACGTCGCCCAGGGCCTCGGTGAAGATCCCGCCGAGTCCGAAGAGCACGACCGGGCCGAAGACCGGGTCGTGCTTCGCGCCGAGGATGCACTCCACGCCGCCACCGAGCTGCTCTGCCGCCAGTACGCCGGCGATGCGGGCGGCCGGGGCCTTGCTGGCGGCGCGCTCCAGCAACGTGCCGTAGGCCTGGCGCGCCGCGGCAGCGCCGCGCACATCGAGAATGACGCCGCCGATCTCGGTCTTGTGCGGAATGTCCGGCGAGAGGATCT
Organism: uncultured Alphaproteobacteria bacterium; assembly: GCA_942492185.1. Lineage (GTDB taxonomy): Bacteria > Pseudomonadota > Alphaproteobacteria > Kiloniellales > JACOMY01 > CALOEA01. The sequence continues at coordinate 53,825 of CALOEA010000023.1, read as the reverse complement.
TCATCACCAGCGGCCAGCCCAGCGCCTCGCCGGCGGCTGCCGCCTCCTCAGGCGAGGTGACGACCCGCTCCGCGGGAAAGGCCAGGCCGGCGGCGGTCAGGAGCTGCTTGGCCCGATGCTCGTCCGGCGCCCCGGAGGGCAGCGGCGGCAGCGCAAGCGCTGGCGGCCGTTCCGGCCGCCCGGCTGCGAAGGCCCGGCCAAAGGACAGCAGCGCGGCGATGGCGAGGACGGCCCGCGTGGGGTCCTCGAAGACCGGGTAGCCCTCCTTCTCGTAGGCCTGCACGATCTCCGGCGCGGCGACGATCGACTGCAGGATCAGGCTGTCGCGGTGGCCGGCGGCGCCCTTGCGGAAGGCCTCCAGCAGGCGCCCGGCGATGGAGGTCGAGCCGGCGACCGAGGTCCAGAAGCAGAGGATGGCGTCGTAGCCGCCGCGCTCCAGCATGATCCGCATGTTGGCCTCGACCAGGCTCATGTCGTTGAAGGCCTGGGCGGTGACGTCGACCGGATTGCGCGGTGCCGCGAAGGGCAGCAGGCGCTTCAGCTCGGCTTGCGCGTCGGCGGGCATGGCCGGCACCTCGAGCCCGAGATCGGCGGCGGCATCGGCCATCAGCACGCCGGCGCCGCCGGAAATGGTCACCAGCCCGAGCCGCCGGCCGGCCGGAAAGAGTCGCCGCCGCGCGGCGTAGGCGATGTCGAGCATCTCCTCGGTCGAGCGGGCGCGCCAGGCGCCGTGCTGGCGCAGCACGGCCTCGTAGATCGCATCCTCGCCGGCCAAGGCCGCGGTGTGCGAGCGGGCCGCCTCGGCGCCGACGGCGGAGCGGCCGACCTTCATGAAGATCACCGGCTTGCCGGCGGCCCGCGCCAGTTCCAGCGATTCCACCAGGCGGGCACCGTCGGTGACACCCTCGGCATAGGCGGCGATGCAGTGAGTCTCCGGATCCTCGGCCAGTAGGCCGATGATCTCGGCCACATCGAGGTCGACCTCGTTGCCGGTGGTGACCACCTTGGCGACGCCGACACCGCGGGTGCGGGCGACATAGTAGATATGGCTGCCGTAGGCGCCCGACTGGCTGGCGATCGAGAGGCCCCCGGGCAGCGGCGGCCCGCGGTCGAGTGTGGTCGAGAAGCAGGCGATGAAGCCGCTGTGCGCATTGAAGGCACCGAGGCAGTTGGGGCCGATGACGCGCAAGCCCGTCTCGGCCACCACGCAGCGCATTTCAGCCTGCAGCGCCGCCCCCGCCTCGCTGGCCTCGGCGAAGCCGGAGGAGAAGACCAGGCAGGCGCGGGCGCCCTTGGCGGCGCAGTCGCGCAGCGCCTGGTTCACGCTGTCGGCCGGAACGGCGATCACCGCGAAGTCCAGCGGCCCCTCGAGGTCGGCGACCCGCGGCACCGCCGGCAGGCCCTGCACCTGGGCGTGGCGGAGGTTCACCGGCAGGATGCGGCCCTGGTAGCCGGCGGCCTGCATGTAGGCGATCGGCCGCCCGCCGATGCGGGTCGGATCGTCGGAGGCGCCGACAATGGCGACCGACCGCGGCGAGAGCAGGGCCTGCAGCAGGTCCTGCCGTGCCTGCGGGCTCTCGACCTGGCCGTCCATCAAGCGCCCCGGAGCTGTTCGATCGTGGCGAAGGCGGAGATCGCCTCCATCGAGCTCATCACCTGCAGCAGCACCGCTCCATCGGTCGCCAGGAACTCCTCGACCGCCGCCTCGGCCTCCTCGGCGCGGGTCACCGTCAGGCCCTTGGCGCCGAAGGAGCGGGCCCAGGCGGCGAAGTCGGGATTGCGCAGCTCGGTGCCGGCCACGCGCGCTGGATAGGCGCGCTCCTGGTGCAGCCGGATGGTGCCGTAGCCGCCGTTGTTGGAGACCACCACCTTCGGCTTCGCGCCATGGGCGATGGCAGTGGCCAGCTCGTTGCCGGTCATCATCAGGCCGCCATCGCCGACGAAGGCGATGACGCAGCGGCCGGGGTGGCGCAGGCAGGCGGCGACCGCTGCCGGCACGCCGATCCCCATGGCACCGCCAACGCAGCCCAGCGCCGGCTGCGTGCCGTCCCAGGGCCAGAGGCAGTGCACCCAGCCGGCAAAGTTGCCGGCGTCGGTGGTGACGATGGCGTCGCGTGGCGCCAGCCTCGCCAGAGGCGCGACGACGGCGCCGAAGTCCAGGCCGTCCGCCATGGCGCGCGGCGCGACCTGCCGCAGCGTCTGCACCGTGGCATTGAGACTGGCCGCCCAGCCGGCCCTGGCGGCGGCACGCCCGCCATCGGGCCGCGCGGCCAGCGCTTCCAGCAGCGCCGCCGGATCGCAGGCCAGCGCCAGCGTGCAACGGTGGTTGCGGCCGAGTTGCTGCGGATCGGGATGCACCTGCACCAGCGGCTGCGCCGGCTCCGGCGCGGCCGGGAAGCGATAGCCCTGGGTCGGCACGTCGCCCAGTCGCGTGCCGATCGCCAGCACCAGATCGGCCGCGGCGAGGCCCTCCACCTGGCGGCGCGGGATCTTGAAGCCGAGATGGCCGGCGAAGAGCGGGCTGCCATTGTCGAAGAGCTGCTGGAACTTGAAGCTGCAGGCAACCGGCAGGCCGTGCGCAGCGGCGGCGGCGGCCAGCGCGGCGCGACCGCGCCGGCTCTCCAGCGTGCCGCCGGCGATCAGCAGCGGCCGCTCGGCGCGCGCCAGCAGGGCGGCGACCTCCGCGACCTCGGCCGCCGCTGGCGCCGGGGCGACGGGGGCCGGCAGCACCAGCGGCGCCACGTCGGTCGTTTCCTCCAGCAGGTCTTCCGGAAGCACGATCACCACCGGTCCCGGCGTGGGCGTCATGGCCAGGCGGAAGGCGCGGGCGACGATGTCCGGCAGCCGATCGGCCTCGGTAACCTCCCAGACCGCCTTGGCCATGTCGGCGAAGCTCTTGCCGTAGTCGACCTCCTGGAAGGCGCCGCGGCCGCGTTCGTGGCGGGCCACCTGGCCGATGAGCACGACCAGCGGCACGGCGTCCTGCTGCGCGGCATGGATGGCGATCGAGGCGTTGGTGGCGCCGGGGCCGCGGCTGACCGCGAGGCCGCCGGGCCGGCCCGTGAGCTTGCCGTCGGCCAGGGCCATGAAGCCGGCACCCCCCTCTTGGCGACAGGTGACGACCTCGATGGCGTTCTGCCCCTGCAGGGCATCGAGCAGCGCGAGGTAGCTCTCGCCTGGTACGCAGAAGAGACGATCGAGGCCCTGGGCCGCGAGACATTCGACGAGTCGGTCGGCCGCGCGGGCCATTGGCAATCCTCCCGGTGTCGTGACGCTCCGCGCTTGTCACTCCGCGCGGCTTGCTTCTAATCTGTTTTTCGGAACAGAATTCCGCAAGTTCAGAATAAGTGTCTCCGCAAAGGAGACCATCGCATCACCCTAGGGAGGAAAACCATGCTGAAGAAAACGCTCGGCGCGGTTCTCGCGCTTGGTCTGGCGCACTCTGGCGCGGTCGCGGCGGAGATCGAGCTGCCGGAGCAGATCGCCTGGACCGCCTACGATACCGGGTCGGCCGGCTACAACCAGGCCGTCGCCATTGGCTCGGCCCTGAAGAACGTGCTTGGCATCGACCTGCGGGTGCTGCCGGGCAAGAACGACGTCGCCCGCACCGAGCCGCTGCGCCAGGGCAAGGTCGACTTCTCGGCCACCGGCGTGGGTGGCTCCTTCATGGCCCAGGAAGGTGTCTTCGAGTTCGGCAACATGCAGTGGGGGCCGCAGCCGGTGCGCGTCCTGCTGGCCAACAACGGCGGCGCCATCAACCTGGCGGTCGGCGTGGCCGGCGACATCGGCGTAAAGGAGTTCGCCGATCTCAAGGGCAAGCGGGTCGCCTGGGTGAAGGGCGCCCCGGCCCTGAACGTGAACACCGGGGCCTATCTCGCCTACGGCGGGCTGACCTGGGACGATGTCGAGATCGTCGAGTTCGGCGGCTTCGGCGACAGCTGGAAGGGCCTGATCAACGGCCAGGTCGACGCCGCCTTCGCCTCGACCAACTCCGGCATGGCCTACGAGGCCGAGGCCGGCCCGCGCGGGCTGTTCTGGCCGCCGATCGACCCGAACAACGCCGAGGGCATCGCACGCATGCAGAAGATCGCGCCCTTCTTCGTACCGAACGCCGCCACGGTCGGTGCCACCATCGACGGCAAGGAGCCCTACCAGGGCGCCGGCTATGCCTATCCCGTGCTGGTGGCGATGGAAGATCAGGACGCCGACTACGTCTACAACATGACCAAGGCGATGGTTGAGCTCTTCGACGACTACAAGGACACCGCCCCGGGGATCAACGGCTGGGCCATCGACAAGCAGGACATGAGCTGGGTCGTGCCGTACCACGAGGGTGCCATCCGCTACTTCACCGAAATCGGCCTGTGGACCGACGAGGCACAGGCGCACAACGATGCTCTGATCGACCGTCAGGCGGCCTTGGCGCTGGCCTGGGAGGACTTCAAGGCGATGGGCGTCTCCGAGGACGACTGGTCGGCGAAGTGGGAGGAAGCCCGCCGCAAGGCCTTGGCCGACGGCGGCTACGAGGTCGTCTTCTGATCGGCTGACGATCAGCTCCCGCATGGGTCTGCGGCTGGCGATCGCCCGGGTGCTCCCGGGCGACGCCGGCCGTCGCCCCCTCCGTTCCCCGATCGATGGGCGAGGCGCCGATGGCCGAAGCGGCCAAGCTTGACGAGACCGGCCGCGAGCGCGTGCCGCGAGGCCTGCCGCGCATGGCTTTCCTGGCGCTGACGGCGGCGGCGGTGCTGATCGCGATCCACCAGCTCTTCAATCTGCAGGCTTTCGGCCTCGTGCTGATCGAGGGGCGCTACCTCTATCTTCTGGCCGGCTGCTTCCTCTCGCTGACGTTCCTGGGCTTCAAGAGCGTCAAGCGGGAAGGCGAGGGCGTGCCGTGGTGGGACTACCTGCTGGCGTGCGCCGCGCTCGCCCTCTGCGGCTACTTCACCTGGACCGCCGAAGCCAGCCTGGAGAACGGCTGGGAGTACGCGGCGCCGGAGACTGCGCGCTGGGCCTCGCTGGGGCTCTATCTGCTGATCCTCGAGGCGACGCGGCGGACCGGCGGCTTCACCCTGTTCCTCTTTGTGCTGGTCTTCTCGCTCTACCCGACCTTCGCCGACCAGCTGCCGGGGCCGATCTCGGGATTCGCCCAGCCCTTCTGGGACACGATCCCCTATCACATGATCTCCTCGGAGAGCTCCTTCGGCATCCCGATGGGCGCCTTCGGCAACCTGGTGATCGGCTTCATTCTCTTCGGCGCCGTGCTACAGCGCACCGGTGGCGGCCAGTTCTTCAACGACCTGGCGCTGGCACTGGTGGGTAGCCTGCGTGGCGGTGCGGCCAAGGTGGCGATCTTTGCCTCCGGCTTCATGGGCTCGATGTCGGGGTCGGTGATCTCCAACGTGCTGACCACCGGCGTGGTCTCGATCCCGGCGATGAAGAAGACCGGATTCTCCGCGCGCTATGCCGCCGCCACCGAAGCCTGCGCCTCGACCGGCGGCGTGCTGATGCCGCCGATCATGGGCGCCACGGCCTTCGTCATGGCCTCCTTCCTCTCGCGTCCCTATGTCGAGATCGCGGTGGCGGCGGCGATCCCCTCGCTGCTGTTCTACTTCGGCCTCTTCGTGCAGATCGACGCCTACGCTGCCAGGCGCGGCCTGCGCGGGCTGCCGCGAAGCGAACTGCCGCGGCTGGGCCAGGCCTTCCGCCAGGGCTGGCTCTATATCTTCGTCTTCGCCCTGCTGATCTTCCTGATGGTCGGGCTGCGCATGGACACGCTGGCCCCCTTCTATGCCACCGCCCTGCTGCTGGCGATCAATCAGCTGCTGCCGAGCCACCGCCTGACCCTGCGCGGCATCGCAGACCTCGTGGTCGGCGTCGGCCGCGCGCTGTCGGAACTGGTGGCGGTGCTGCTCGGCGTCGGGCTGATCGTCGGCGCCTTCTCCGCCACCGGACTTGCCGGCACGCTGGTGAACGACCTGATATTCCTCGCCGGCGGCTCGACCATCGCGCTGCTCTGCATGGGTGCGATCACGGCCTTCATCTTCGGCATGGGGATGACGGTGACCGCCTGCTACATCTTTCTCGCCATCGTTCTGGCGCCCGCGCTGGTGTCGGCCGGCCTCAACACGCTCGCGGTGCATCTCTTCATTCTCTACTACGGCATGGTGAGCTACATCACCCCGCCGGTGGCGCTTGGCGCCTTCGCCGCCGCCACGCTGGCGCGCACCAGCCCGCTCCGGGTCGGCCTGGAGGCCATGCGGCTGGGCGGCGTGATCTATCTCGCGCCCTTCTTCTTCGTGCTGAACCCGGCGTTGATCGGCGAAGGCGACACCTACGATGTCGTCGTTACCCTGATCACGGCGCTGCTCGGCGTCTGGCTGTTCGGCTCGGCGCTGCAGGGCTATGCCAGTGGCTTCGGGCGGATCGGCGGTGGCTTGGTGGGCGTCGGCGCGCGGCTGCTGATGGTGCTGGGCGGTGTGCTCTGCGCCGCGCCGGGCGGCGACTGGATCGGGCTCTCCCACCTGGCGCTCTCCGGCCTTGGCCTTCTGGTCGCGGCCCCGGCGCTGGCCCTGGCCTGGAGCGCACGGCGGCGCGAGACTGTGCAGGGCGCCACGACCTAGGGGACGAAACCGTCATGGACATCGGAATGAGCGAGCGGGTGAAGCCGCTCGTCGCGGCGGTGCGCCGCTATCTCGAGGAAGAAATCATCCCGCGCGAGGCGGACTTCGAGGCAGAGATCGACAGCGGCGGGCGCTTCAGCCTTACGGCCCGCCAGGAGGAGATCCTCGCGCGCCTGAAGGCGGGGGCGAAGGCCCGAGGACTATGGAATTTCTGGCTGACCGATAGCGCGCGCGGACACGGTCTCAGCACGGTCGAGTATGCCTATCTGGCCGAGGTGATGGGCTGGTCGCGCCTCGCCGCGGAGAGCTTCAATTGCTCGGCCCCCGACACCGGCAACATGGAGGTGCTGGAGCGCTACGGCAGCGAAGCGCAGAAGCGGGCCTGGCTCGACGACCTGCTGGAAGGACGGACGCGCTCGGCCTATCTGATGACCGAGCCCGACGTGGCCTCCTCCGACGCCACCAACATCGCCCTGGCGGCCCGGCGCGACGGCGACGAGTGGGTGCTGGATGGCGAGAAATGGTGGTCGACCGGCGCCGGCGATCCGCGCTGCCGGCTCTACATCGTCATGGCGCTGACCGATCCGTCGGCGCCGAAGCATCGGCGCCATTCGCAATTCCTCGTGCCGGCCGGCACGCCGGGCATAGAGATCCTGCGGCCGCTGACGGTCTTCGGTCACGACGACGCTCCCCACGGCCATATGCACATTCGCATGACTGCGGTCCGCGTTCCGGCGGACAGCCTCATTCTCGGCGAGGGTCGCGGGTTCGAAGTGGCCCAAGGGCGCCTCGGTCCTGGCCGCATCCACCACTGCATGCGGGCCATCGGGCAGGCGGAACGCGCGCTGGAACTACTTTGCCGCCGGGCGCTGGCGCGCACGGCCTTCGGCAAGACGCTGGCGGACCTCGGCGCCAATCACGACATCATCGCCGAGAGCCGCATCGAGATCGAGATGGCGCGCCTGCTGTGCCTGAAGGCGGCCTGGATGATGGACAACGCCAGCCCGCGCGAAGCGGCGCCCTGGATCAGCCAGATCAAGGTGGTGGCGCCGCGCATGGCGCTGAAGGTGGTCGACGAGGCGATCCAGCTGCATGGCGGCATGGGGGTCTCGCAGGACGTGCCCTTGGCGCGTATCTGGACGCAGCTGCGCACGCTGCGCTTGGCAGATGGGCCCGATGCCGTGCATCGTCGCGTCGTCGCCCGCGCCGAACTCCGGCGCTACAGCAATCGTACTGCCTGAGGAGCCGATGACAGAGACCTCTGAAGCCGCCGCCGATACCGTCGCCCAGCTCGATGCGGAGGCCTTGCGCCGCTATCTCTCGCAGCACCTGGAAGGCTTCGCCGGCGCGTTCACGACACGGAAGTTCGCTGGCGGACAGTCGAATCCGACCTTCCTGCTGGAAAGCGGCGGCCGGCGCTACGTGCTGCGCCGCCAGCCGCCCGGCAAGCTGCTGAAGTCGGCCCATGCCGTCGACCGCGAGTTCAGGGTGATGCGGGCCCTGGCGGAAACTGACGTGCCGGTGCCGAAGGTGCTGCATCTCTGCGAGGATCCCGAGGTCATCGGCAGCCTCTTCTACGTCATGGAGCACGTCGAGGGACGGGTGTTCTGGCGGCCGGCGCTGGACGAGGTCACGCAGTCCGAGCGCGGCGCCATCTACGAGCAGATGAACTGGGCGCTGGCGGCGCTGCACGCGCTCGATCCCGCCGAAGTCGGCCTGGGCGACTTCGGCCGGCCGGGCAGTTACTACGCCCGCCAGCTCTCGCGCTGGAGCCAGCAGTACCGGGCCTCCGAGACCGAGCCGCGGCCCGACATGGACCGCCTGATCGCCTGGCTGGAGCAGGCCCTGCCGGAGGACGACGGCAAGGTCGCCATCGTCCACGGCGACTATCGCCTGGACAACATGATCTGGGCGGCCGACCAGCCGCGCATCCTGGCGATCATCGACTGGGAACTCTCCACGCTCGGCCATCCCTATGCCGATCTCGCCTACCAATGCATGCAGTGGCGCCTGCCGGACGAGGGCGTCTTCCGTGGTCTCGGTGAGATGGATCGCCGCGCCCGCGGCATCCCGAGCGAGGCGGACTATGTCGCCGCCTACTGCCAGCGCCGCGGCGTCGACGCCATCGGCAACTGGCCCTTCTACCTGGCCTTCAGCTTCTTCCGCATGGCGGCGATCCTGCAGGGCGTGCTGAAGCGCGCCCTCGACGGCAATGCCTCCAACCCCGAGCGCGGCCTGAAGATGGGCGAGGCCATCCCCCTTCTCGCCGCCATGGCCGTCGAGATCGTCGACGCCGAGGGCTAGCTTTCCGGCGGCATCGGCCCGGGCGGGCCCTTCAGCTCCACGACGTTGCCCTCCGGGTCACCGAGGTAGAGCGAGGGCCCGTTGCCTTCGGCGCCATAGCGCAGGCCGGCTTCGCCCGGCGCGACGCCGTTCTGCCGCAGCCAGGCACGCAGCGCCGGCAGGTCGAAGGGCTCGATGCGCAGGCAAAGGTGGTCGAGATTGCGGCCTTCGCGTCCTGCCGCCGCACCGCCCGCCTTGCCCAAGGGCCCGGCAACATCCACCAGGTCCACCAGGCTGTCGCCGGCGCGGAGCTGATAGAGGCCGAGATCGGCCTGGACCTTCTCGACCGGGCAGCGCAGCACATCGCGATAGAAGGCGATCATGCGGTCCGGGTCACGGACCCGCAGCACCAGGTGATCGAGGCGTTGCACGCGGAAGTCCATGAGGTTCTCCCTGCCTGGCAGCGCGGCGCTCCCGGCGCGGTGGCAGGGAGCGGGCCGGCCGCCGGAACCGGTCAGTCAAGCGAGCGGTAGTCGCCTTCGATGGTACGGGAATCGGCGTCGGCCTGCCGCGTCGCCTGCTCGGCCCGCTCCTGCATTTCCCGCAGCGCGCGCTGCATGCGCCGACGCCACAGCCAGCCGGCGACAAGCAGCACCGGCAGCATCAGCAGCGCCAGCATGCCGGCGAGGATCAGCAGAGCCAGCATGAAGGCGCCGGCCAGCGCCAGGATCAGCCACTGCTGCCATGCCGGCCGGGGCTGTGCGCCCGGGAAGCGGAATACGAAGCCTTCTCTCTGCGCCACCGGCTTTCCTTCTCGAAACTGTTCACGCGACATGCGCATTGCCTGCGCCCGATGCAAGTGCGACCGCTGGTCCTGCCCGCCCGTCCTGCCCCCTCCACTCGGGAGCGGTCGGCGCCACTGCCGCAGTTTGCCGCCCGCTCGATACAACAGCAAACGGAAGCCAAAGGTTCGGATCGGACGCGGAACCAGCGCCCCAACCGGCTTGCCGCTCGGCCATCGGCATCGCTTTTCCCCACCCTGCAGGCTGCGCAAGGATTACCCGGGGGCTTATTCCCTCCAAAACGGAATTTTCTCCGAACAGACGGTGGTTGGATCGGCGCCCAAGCGCGGTTAGGGTGGAGTCACTGGATGGCCGCGCTTTCATAGTTGCGGCCGCCGACCGGAACGCCCTTCTGTGCTTGGTATCCGCCGATCCAATCGCAAGCGTTCCCGGATGAAGACGGAGCTGCGCCCGGATCCGCCGAGCTGGGCGCAGCTCCATCTTCCGGATCGTGGCAGCCGCCCCACACTCCGGGAAAACCGGCCAGCTGGCCGGAGGTGAGTTGTGACCTGGATCAAACGAGTGCATGGCCAGCGACCGCCTTGGCGGCGACGCCGCCAAGGCACGAAACAACAGGGTGCGGCACGTGATGAAATCTGCCCTCGACACGAATGGTGGTGTCCCGCTCGACGGAGATCTTCAAGTGCTGAGCGAACGGGGTCTGCAGAGATTCAAGAGTTGGTTATTGGCTCTGCCGGCCCAGCATTGCTGCATCCTGAACGAAGCCGATGGTCAGATCGACTCCAGCCTGGGCATTGAGGGCCAGATCGGCGGGTCCGGCAGTTTCGATGCTGCCGTGGTTCTGCTCGGGCTCAATCACCGGGAGAGCCAGCCCAGCCGCAAGGCGCGGCTCAGCGTCGGTTTCGACGCCGTGGCGCAGAACCATCTGCTCTGGATCGTCACGCCGGTCGAGGCCGAGCCGGCCGGGCTGCTGCTGCAGGTCTCGCTTTTGGCCGGCAATGCGGCCCTGGCCCACGATCTGCCGGAGCGGCTACGCGTCGCGCAGAGCGAGCCGACCACGCGCCACAGCACCACGCAGCCCCTGACGGCGTTGAGCTTCCTGCTGGAAAACCTGCTCTATGCCTTCCTCGAGTCCACGCCGGACGAAGAGTATCTGCGGGCGAAGCAGATCGATCTGCTCGATCAGGTCTCGCGGCTTTCCGCCCTGATGGTCGATGCCGAGGTCTTCGCCCCCGCACCCTGAGCCGGTGAGCCATTCCGCCCGGCGCGTGAGAACTCAACCGTTGGGCAACGGCGTGCATTGGATTTAGAGGAACTGGTTGTGCGACGCGGGGCCAATTCCTATGATTCAGGCCATGCCGGCTCAAGTCGCCAAACCGCTAGCAAAATCGATGGACCAGAGGGACCGTATGGGCGTGCAGGAGCCTGAGACGAACGCCGATCAGCAGGAGATCAAGCAGTCGCTCAGCGCCGTCTTGGTCATCGAGGACGATCCCGTAACGCTCAGGAACTATGGCGAGTTGATGAGTCGCCACGGCATCGCCTTCCGTACGGCCGCGTCGGGCGCGCAAGGTCTCGCGCTCCTCGATGAGGATCCGGCCATCGACGTGATCGTGACCGATCTGATGCTGCCCGACATCGACGGCCTCGGCGTGCTGAACGCCCTGCGCCCCCTGCTTGCCGGGCGGCCTTGGATCCAGGCCATCATGGTGACAGGCCATCCCAGCCTGGAGAACGCGATCCAGGCCCTGCGCCTGGAGGCGGTCGATTTCCTGACCAAGCCGGTGCCGCCGTCCGACCTGATCGCCGCGGTACAGCGCGCCCGCGCCCGCGCTTTCAGCGTCCGCTACCGCGGCAGCAAGAACGACCGCGGCAAGGCCGGCGCTGACGAGAAGGCGGGCGCCTTTGGCGCGCGCGATGGCGAACAGGGGCCGCTCGATCTCGATTTCGTGCGCAGTGTCATCCGGGCACGCGCCCTGCGCTCGCGCATGTTCGACGCCAGCCTCTTTTCCGACCCGGCCTGGGACATGCTGCTGGATCTGATGCTGGCGCACCTGTCCGACAAGAAGGTTTATGTCACCAGCCTTTGCATCGCTGCCGGCGTCCCTATCGCTACCGCCTTCCGCCGCATCGAGGACCTGGCGGCCAAGGGCCTGGTGACCAAGACGCGCGACTCCAAGGACACCCGGCGGGTGTTCGTCGAGCTTACCGACGGCGGATACGAAAAGATGGCCAGCTACTTCGGGGCGGTGGGCGGCCGCGCGGCCGCGAGCTGAGGCCGGCGCGCCGGGTGGCCGGCGGCTAGGCCCGCACCGGCACGTAGGCCGGCTCGGCAAGCGCCTTGCGCAGCATCCGCGATAGCTCATCGCGGCGATAGGGCTTCGAGATCAGCAGGACCTCCGGCGCCACGCGGCCGTTGCGCACGATCGTGCTCTCGGAGTAACCGGACGTGAAGAGCACCCGCAGACCGGGGCGCAGCTCGACCGCGCGCTCGGCCAGCTGAGCGCCGTCCATGCCACCGGGCAGCACCACATCGGTGAACAGCAGGTCGACCGCAAGGTCGCTTCGCAGGATCTGCAGGGCCTCGTCGCTCTGCCGTGTGATGATAACGTCGTAGCCCAGCTGCCGGAGGCTGTTGGCACTGAGCTCGCGCACCGCCGCATCGTCCTCGACGAGGAGCACCCGCTCGCCCTTGCCCGGCAGGCTGCTGGCCTCGCCTCTCTGCGGCAAGGCCGCTTTCACGGCACCGGCCCTGGGCAGATAGAGGCGCACCGTGGTGCCGTGCCCGGGCTCGCTGTAGATGCGGATCTGCCCGCCCGACTGCTTGGCGAAGCCATGCGCCATCGAGAGGCCGAGGCCGTTGCCCTTGCCGGGGCCCTTCGTGGAGAAGAAGGGCTCGAAGGCCCGGGCCAGGACATCCGGCGCCATACCCCCGCCGTTGTCGCTGACCGCGAGTTGCACATAGTCGCCGACATCGAGATCCGACAGCCCGCCGATATCCGTGCGGTCCAGCACCGCATTGCTGGTCTCGATGACGAGCCGGCCACCCTCCGGCATCGCATCGCGGGCATTGAGGGCCAGGTTCAGCAAGACGCTTTCGAGCTGCGCCGGGTCGGCAATGGTGGGCCAGAGACCGGCCCTCGGGCGCGTCACGACATCGATCTGCTCGCCGAGCGTACGGGCCAGCATGTCCGTCATGTTGCCCACCAGGGCGTTCAGATCCAGCAGTCGTGGCTGCAGCGGCTGCCGCCGGGCAAAGGCGAGCAGGCGGCTGGTGAGCTCGGCGCCGCGTTGGGCCGAGGCCAAGGCATTGGCCAAGGGTTTGTGCAGGTCCGGCCGGTCCGGCACCTTCTCCTGCAGCAATTCGATGCTGCCGATGATGACCGTCAGCAGGTTGTTGAAGTCGTGTGCGATTCCGCCGGTCAGCTTGCCGATCGAGCTGAGGCGCTGGCTCTGCCGCTGCTTCTCCTCCAGTTCCCGGTCCTCGGTGACATCGCGGGAGACGGAGAGGTAGCAGGTTTCCATGCCCTGACCGGCGGCGAGGCGGATCGGCGCGGCGAAGCTCTCCATCCGATGCACTTCGCCGGCCATGTCCCGAAGCTGAAACTCGATCCGGTCGGTCTCTCCGGAGAGGACCTTCCTGAAGTGGTTCATGAAGCGATCCGCATCCTCGGGCAGCAGCAGCGTCGTGATGTCCTTGCCGGCGAGCTCTCCCTGCTCCGCCGCTACGATCAGCAGACCGGCGGCGTTCATCCGCAGCAGCCGGGCGCCGCGATCGAGGATCTTCACGCAGGCCGGCTCGGAATCGATGATGGTTTCGAGCATCTGCTCACTGCGCTCGAGCGCCGCGCGGCTTTCCAGCAGATCCGCCTCGCGCTCCTGCAGCGCTGCCGCCATGCGGTTCATCCCCTGCGCCAGACGGGCCAGTTCGCGCGGGCCGGCGACCTCGACCCGCTGGTCGAGCTGCCCGGCGGTGATGGCCGCCACGCCGGCCTCGATGCGCTGCAGCGGCCGGTGAATGCGGCTGGCGAGCCACCAGCCGACGAAGCCGGCCATGATGACGATGAGGGCGGCGGTGACGATCACGGCGGTGACGTGACCATAGAGCGGCGCGTAGGCAACTTCAGACGGCAGGCCGACAAAGACCAGCAACGGCAGATGGCTGGCACGGGTGAAAGCCGAGAGACGCTCCACGCCGTCGATGGCGCCGGCCACCACGGTGCCCTCGTGGGCGTCCAGCGCGCTGCGGAAGCTCTGTGCCGATCCGAGACTCCGCCCGACCCACTTCTCGTGGTCCAGCGAGCGGGCCAGGATCCGGCCGCTCTCGTTGGCGATCGTCACGGCCGAGCCGGCCGGCAGCTTGGCGCCGACCGCAATGTGGTAGAGGGCGGCGATCGGCAGGCTGGCGACGACGGCTCCGACCTCGCCGGTGGCCAGGATCGCCGGTTGCGAGATCAGCAGCACCGGCTCCCCCTCCGGCCCCTCGAAGAAGGGGCCAGCGAGCGAGAGGCCGCCGCTCGCGACGGCCGCGGCGAAGAACTCCTGCCGGCGAGCGAGTTCGCCGTTGTCGGCCAGCGAGTCCACCGGCCGCCCGAGCGCATCGACCGCGAGGATCTCCTGCCCGTCGGCATCGAGGAAGCAGAGCCGCTTGAGCTGCGGTACTGCGCTGCTCTTCAGGTTCCCCAGGTAGGTCTCCAGGGCGGCATGCGACGGCTCGCCGGGACGCAGCAGGCTCTGCGCCGTCCGCAGGACGGCCTCGACTTGCCAGGTGGTGCTGTCGATCTGGTCGGCCACCATGTGCGCCCGGTTGAGCGCCAGTTCGCGCACATCAGTGGCCTGGTTGCGGGCATCGTTCCAGACAAGGGAAACGATCAGCGCCACCAGCGGCAAGGTGGCGCCCAGAATCATCAAGTAGAGGTTCGCTCGAATGCCAGACGGCATTGTCACCGCTTTCCTTTGGCCGCTGCACTTCGAATCCAAGGTGAATAGCACCTTGCGCGTGGGCCTTACAGCGTTGACGGATCCTCAAAGGGGAGCGAAGCGATGATTCTTCTGCATAATGGAATGGAAACATCCAAACTTGGCCAAGCGCGCACTTGTTGAGGGGATTTTGGCTTCTGCCCACGCCGCGATCCACTTGGTGTAAACGTAAACGGAATTGCCTGTTTGTTGCGGATCGCGGGCTAAGGGCGCAGACTCTCCGGACTGCCGTGCCTGCGTCGCAACGATGGAGAGGACGCCGGCCAGTAGGGGAGTGGGGGTAATCGGGACCACGATGACGCGATTGAGATCGACGCTGCCGGCTGCCTGCCTGCTGGTGTTCCTGGCAGGCTGCAATACCGCGCCGGGGCGGCTGGATGGCACCAGTGAGGATGCCGGTCTGCATCTCGCCCAGCGCACCGAGCTGGCCGGCGACTACAGTACCGCTCTGAAGCTCTATCAGGACATTCAGGCGGAGCGGCCGAACGAGCTTCCGGTCCTGATCGGCCTGGGCCGCTGCTTCAACGGCCTCGCGATGTACAGCCGGGCGGAACAGTCCTTCCGTGCCGCCTTGGCACAGGATCCGACCGATACCGAGGGTATCTACGGCCTTGGCAAGGCGCTCTACAAGCAGGGCAAGCTGGAGGAGGCCGAGATGGCTTTCCGGCAGGTGATCGCCTTGGCGCCGGCCTATGTGCCAGCCTACTCGGCCCTCGGCGCGACGCTCGACCGCCTGCGGCGCCACGACGAGGCCCAGGCCGTCTATCAGGAAGGCTTGGCGCGCGATCCGGTCAATCTGCCGATGCTGAACAACCTGGGCCTGTCGCTGGCGCTCTCCGGCCAGTACGACCGCTCGATCCAGCTGCTGCGGGAGCTGGTCAACGACCCCAACGCCACGCCGCAGATCCGGCAGAATCTCGCCCTGGCCTACGGCCTCGCCGGACGCTTCGAGGCCGCCGCGGCCACGGCAGCCATCGATCTGCCCCCCGGCGAGGTGGTCAGCAACGTCGACTTCTATCGCCTGGCGATGGACAGCCTGCGCTGAGCGGCAGCCGGCGACCGAGCCGCCGGCCTCGCCTCAGTTGACCAGCGCCGAGGTGCTACTGCCGCCGACGCTGATGCCACGCAGAGGGACGTTGGCGCAGCTGGTCCGCGCAGAGGGAGTGCCGTGCATGCGGATCGCGCCGGCGACGACCTGCGAGCATCCGGCCAGCGCGCCGTTGCCGCCGATGTCGATGAATCCTTGCGGCGAATAGACGGCCCCGTCGAGATAGGCATCGGCGGCATTGACGTCGAGTCGGGCGGTGGCGCCGACGCCGTAGAGGGCGACCCCCTGGATGCCGTCGGCCAGATTGGATACCGAGCCGGTCGGTGCCCGGATGTCGAAGGAAACATTGTTCCCCGAGAGCTTCACGTTGCCTGAGTACGCGAAAGTCACGCCGATGCCCGAGACCTGGGTCTGGCCGCTGACCGATACGCCACCGGCGAAGTAGTACATGCCGGGCGCCAGGGTGACGTCGCCGGTCAGGGTAACGGCACTGGCGTAGCGGCCGGGTTGCAGCGTGCCGCTGCACTTGCCCCCCGAGCCGGTGCAGGTTCGAGCGGTCAGGCTGGAAAAGTTCGTGGGCAGGTCGGTATAGGGATCGATCGCCGGCACGGCACCGCTGATTGCGGGCGTCGCCAGATTGAGCGTCGTCGGATGGGCATCGAGCCCGCCAACGGTGACGATGGTCTGTACCTCGATATAGGCGGAGCTGCCGTTGACCTCGAAGGCGTCGACCGCGCTCGAGTTGGCGGCAAGTGCGCAGGTCGGCATCACGATTTCCACGTTGCCGTTGATCTCGATACCGGTCTCGATGGTCTGAAGGGCCAGCACGCAGGCTTCATAGCCGGCGACAAGCGTCCGCAACGCAGTCGCGCGGGCCACGACGGTGGACTGGGCGAGGCCGAAGACCGAGGCGAGGGACAGCGGAACGTTGCGTCGCGTGGTCACCTGTACCGCATTGGCCTGGTTCGAGTTGTCCGGGGTGAAGGTGCCATTGCCGCTGTTCCATATGCCGACCACCACGTCGGCCGGCAGGAGCACCTCGCCATACTCGGTCGGTGGCATGTTCTGGCGCGCCAGCAGGATGGCGCGATTCTGTGCCTGCCCGACCGAGGGAAGCTCCTTCACCGCGGCGCGCGCGGCCTCGTCCGCGGCCGACTGCAGCATCGTCTTGGTAACGTAGAGGTGCGAGCCATCGATCGCCAGGCCGCCGACGCCCAGGAGCATCACCAGCACCGCCGCGGTCATGATCGCGGCCGCGCCCTGCTCTTCGCGGCGCAGCCGCTGCAGGAGACCGGCCAGGGAGGCTGCCATTCGGTGCTTCATGTTCCGGCTCCACCTATTCGATCTGCGACGAGGCGCGGGTAACCAGCGTCTCGCCGACAAAGAGGCCAATGAAGTCGCCGAAGGCGATTCCCGACATGTCGAAGCTGATCTGCACGAAGGCGATACCGGCCTCGGCCGGGTCCTGTGGCGGACTGGATGTGACGGTGAAGCCGCCGAAGCGGTCCGACCAGGGGGAGAGGCGCGACATCACGCTGGCGGTCACGTCGTGGCCCGTGATGTCACCACCGGAAACCGCGATGTAGCGGGCTTCCTCATGGGCGGCATTGCTCATGGCGTTGTGGATGACGAAGAGAAAGCCGAACTGAACGACGCCGAAGAGAATGAGAAGCAGCACTGGCAAAAGGAATGCGAACTCCACCGCGGCGACTGCCCGCTCTTCGCCGAGCAGGCGCGCCAGGAAACGGCTGCAGGCGCCGCGGCGCGATCTGCTGTTGGACGGGAGGGACGAAGGGTGCGCCATGGGATGCGTCCGCTACCACTTCGCCAGCAGGGTATCCATCATCGTGAGCGCGCCCGGTCCGAGGAGGACCACGAAGAGGGCCGGCAGGATGAAGACGATCAATGGCACCGTCATGATGGCTGGCAGCCGCGCCGCCTTCTCCTCGGCCCGCAGCATGCGCTCGGTGCGCTGCTCTGCGCCGAGGACGCGCAGCGCCTGGGCCAGCGGCGTGCCGTACTTCTCGGTCTGGATCAAGGTGCTGGAGAGGGCGCGCACGGCGGGGAGGTCGATGCGCTCCGGCAGGCTCTCCACGGCGCGGCGACGATCGGTCAGGAAGCGCAGTTCGAGGCAGGTATAGGCGACCTCGTCGGCCAGGATCGGCGAGGTGCGGGCCATCTCCGTGGAGACCCGCTTCAGCGAGGCGTCCAGGCTGAGGCCCGCCTCGGCGCAGATGACCATGAGGTCGAGGGCATCGGGCAGGGATCGGCGGACCTGGGTCAGCCGACGCTGCTCGGTGTTCTTCAGCCAGAGGTCAGGCAGGATGGAACCCGCCAGCGCTGCAGCCAGCACCAGGCCGATCTGCATGACGATCGAGTAGTCCAGCGGCTGCACGAAGAAGATGAAGAAGACCACGCCGCCGGTGATCAGGAGCGGTACCACGACCTTGGCGAAGGCATAGACCAGCACGGCGTCTCGCCCGCGGTAACCGGCACGGGTGAGGCGTTGGCGGATGGTCTTCACCTGGGTGTCGCGGATCGGGTTCATCCGCGTCGTCGAGGCGCGGATGACGCGGATGGCATCCTGCCGCCAGCGCTCGGCCTTCTCGCTGTCGGTTTCGCGCAGCACAAGGCGGCCCTTGCGGCTCAGTCCGGCAACGGCCTTAAGGCGGGCGTTTCGCGACACCGTACCGCCGATCAGCAGCGCGCCGCCAACGAACAGCAGGAAGGCGGCGAGGCCGGCGAAGAGCGCTGGCAGGAGGGGGGAATCGAGGAGGCCGGCCATGCTGCTCTCAGATCTGGAATCGGACCATTTTCGCCATCACCAGCGCGCCGACACTGATCGTGCCTAGGCCGGCGCCCAGAAGCACGTTGCCACGCGGGTCGATGAAGAGCTGGTCGAGATAACCGGGGTTCATGAAGTAGATGAGGACCGCCATGATGAAGGGCATGGCGGAGAGGATATAGGCGGAGGCGCGCGCCTCGGAGGAGAGGGCGCGGACCTTCAGCTTCATCTGCTCGCGCTGTCGCAGGATGCGCGAGAGGTTGTCCAGCGCTTCCGTCAGGTTGCCGCCAGTCTCGCGCTGCACCGAGATCGAGATGACGAGGAAGTTGAACTCCGGTCGATCGATCCGGTCGGCGATCTCCCAGAGCGCTTCCTCGAGCGACGCGCCGAAATGGACCTTGTCCCGGATTGACTGGAACTCCGGGCCCAGGGGGGCCTGGAATTCCTGGTGCACCACGGCGATGCCTTCCAGGATCGGGAGGCCGGCCCTGACCGCGCGAATCATGATGTCGATCGCGTCTGGGAGCTGCTTCAGGAAGCGCTCAGAGCGCCGATGGCCGAGCAGCGCGATGAAGAGGTTCAGCAGCAGGAAGCTGGCACCCAGGCCGATGACGCCGGCGGTCGCGACCGGCAGGCCGATGAGGGTGTGGATCGCTGCTGCGATGGCGCCGCCGAGAATGACGACCATCGCGAGGAACGAAGTCAGCGAGATGTTCAGGCCGGCGCGGGAGATGCGTCGCTGCAGCGCCTTGCGGTTCGGCAGGATGACCGACAGCCGCTGCTCGAGCCGCTTGAGCGCGCCCTCCGGCTCCTTGCTGCGGAATGCCGCCTCGTGCTCCATCGAAAGCGTGCGCTCCGCCTCCTTGCTGAGGCCGGTAACGCGTGCCACGCGAAGTTGGCGCTGCCGCACCGCGCGCTCCCACCAGAAGAGGTAGGCCCCTCCCAGCGAGATGATCGTCAGGAAGAAGGCGGCGGCCATCGGCAGGAGGGAGGAGGTCAGGTCGGAACCCGGCATTCCATCGCCTCCAACAGGACATCGTCGAGGCCGTAGTAGGCCGCGCGCGTGGTGAAGTATGGCCGAAAGCCGGAGCAGGCATGCTTGCCGATCAGCGAGCCGTCGCTGCGCTCGCCCTGGTACTGGAAGGTAAAGAGGTCCTGCAGCGTGATGACCTCGCCCTCCATGCCGATGAGTTCCGTCACATGGGTCACGCGGCGCATGCCATCGCGCATGCGGCTGATCTGGACGATGAGATGCACGGCACCGGCCACCTGCTGCGCGAACTGCCTGGTTCGGCAGGCGCATGGCGGACATCGCCACCATGTTCTCCAGCCTCGTGAGGGCCTCGCGTGGCGTATTGGCGTGCAGGGTGCTCATGCTGCCGTCGTGGCCGGTGTTCATCGCCTGCAGCATGTCGATGGCCTCGGCGCCGCGAACCTCGCCCAGGATGATGCGGTCGGGACGCATGCGCAGGGCGTTCTTCACCAGGTCGCGCATGTTGATCTCGCCAGAGCCCTCGATCGAGGCTGGTCGCGTTTCCAGCCGCACGACATGCGGCTGCTGCAGCTGCAGCTCCGCCGCATCCTCGATCGTCACGATGCGCTCGCCATGGTCGATCAGGCGCGACATGGCGTTCAGCAACGTCGTCTTGCCCGAGCCGGTGCCGCCGGAGATGAGAATGTTCATGCGGCAGCGCGAGGCGATCTTCAGGACGGTTGCCAGCGTCTCCGAGATGTTGTTCTGCTTCGCCATCATGTCGAGCGTGATCTGCCGCTTGGCAAACTTGCGGATCGAGATCGAGGGGCCATCGATCGCCAGCGGCGGGATGATGATGTTGACGCGGCTGCCGTCCGGCAGGCGGGCGTCCACCAGGGGCGAGGACTCGTCGACGCGCCGGCCGATCCGCGTGACGATGCGCTGCGCCACGTGCAGCACATGTTCGTTGTCGCGGAAGGTCACGTCGGTGAGGTCGAGCTTGCCCTTGCGCTCGATGTAGATCTGCTTCGGGCCGTTCACCATGATGTCGGTGACCGCTTCGTCGGCCAGCAGCGGCTCCAGCGGGCCGAGACCGACCATGTCGTCGACAATCAGCCGCACGATCTGCAACTGCTCGTTGCCATTGAGCTGCAGCTTCAACTCGGTCTGGATTTCCGCGACCATGGCGCGGACCTGGACCTCGAGCTCCACCGACGTCAGACGCGCGGCCACCGAGACGTCCATCCGCTCCATCAGGAGCGGCATGACGCGGCCCTTGATGGTATGGATCCGTTCGTGCTGGCGCAGCCGCGCCTCGTCCGGCGGCTCGCTGTCCTGCTTCTGATCCTGCAGGCTGTCGGCCGCCCGACGCTGCTGAGGCGAGGACAGCTGCTCGGTCAGGCCCTCGACCAGGCGACGCTGCTCGCTCAGCGGCAGCTTGCCTGTCGAGACGGCGAGCAGGTCCTCCAAGGTCTCGCTGACGATCTGCGCGACCTGCCGTCGCGATGCCGAAGTGGCGCGATCGCCGGTCAGACGGTCACGCACCGCGCGCGCCAGCGAAAGCGACAGCGCCTCGCGCCAGTCGGTCGACTTGTCCAGCGGAGCGGTGGGCAGGACCGTCATGATGTCTGCGGCCTCCTCAACGCTTCAGCAAGCGGCGCATCATCGGCCGCTTCGGAGCCTCGCGCACGCCGGCGAGCTGCACCGTGAGGCGCGTCAGGCCGACGACCACCGGGTGCTTCGGCTGCGCCTTGGCCAGCGGCTCGCCGGCCATCTCGCTGCGGATCATGGCGTCGCGCGCGCAGGGCAACGAGAGGTCGATCGGCGCCTCGAGGCCCTTCTCGATCTCTTTGCTGGTCACCTCGTCCTTCGCCTCGCGGTGATTGACCACGATATGGACCTTCACGTCGCTGTGGCGCCCCCGCAGGAGGCGCAGCAGGCGGCAGGCGTCGCGCAGGCCGACCAGCGTGGCATCGGTCACCAGCACCACGTCGTCAAACTTGCCGAGAACGCCGGGCTGACGCTTGAGCAGGTGGCGCGGCAGATCGACCAGGGTGACGTCGGCGATGCGCGACACCTGCTCCAGCAGGGTCTGGGTCGCCTTCAGGTCGTCGGTGCGCTCGGCGTCGAGGCTGTCCTCGCTCGCCAGCAGATGGAGCTGCTTGCCCAGCCGGACCACGGCATTCTCCAGGAAGACCTGGTCGATGCGCTCCGGGTCCTGCAGTGCGTCGGCGAGCCCCCCGGAGGCCTGCACGTCGAGAAGCAGCGCCAGGGTGCCGAACTGCAGGTCGAGATCGATCAGATAGACCTTGCGGCGCAGCTCCTCCGCCATGATCCACGCGCAGTTGTTGGCCACCTGCGAGGCGCCGACACCCCCACGGGCGCCGAGAATGGCGATCCGGCGGCCGGCCTGGCCCTCGCCACCGACCGGCGCCTCGATCTTGGCGAAGGCCGCGTTCAGGGCGCCGAGGTCGACCGGCTTGATCAGGTAGTCACGGGCGCCCGCGTCGAGAATGGCGCGGTAGAGCTGAACGTCATTGCGTTCGCCCAGGGCGATGACCATGGCGCCGGAGCGCACGATCTCCGCGATGCCCTCCGCCACTTCGTCATAGGAGAGCGCAGGGCCGATATCGATGATCATGTAGCGCGGCGGCGGCGCGACCGAGAGCGTGCGGAGCGCGCCGGAGAGGCCGCCGCGCACGACCTCGTCGGTCGGCCAACCGCGCTGCTTGGCGAGCTCGCTGGCGACGGTCCGGCTCTCGTCGTCCAGGAGATAGGCGCCGAACAGCTCGCGGCCGCCTTCCAGAGGGTCGGCGGCCGGCCGGGTCTCCTTCGGCCGTGGCTTGGTGATTTCAATGGTCATGGCTGCCTCGCATTGCCGTCCCGTGCGTCAGGTGCCGCTCGGCGTGTAGCCGCCCGGCCCGGGCTGCTGGTCGAGACGCGGGTCGCGCGTGCGGTAGGTGCGCAGCAGGAACGCGGCGCGTTCGGCATCGGCCGGGCCCATGACGGCGGCGCCATCCGCCAGGTCGCGCGGGTCGGCCACCATCAGGCCCAGGTTGTAGGACGTCGAGCAGCCCATGCGGGCCATCGCCACGTCGCTCGGCTTGGCAATGACCGCGCCGGCCGAGTCTCCGATGCAGCCGGGTGGCTGCAGCAGGCGCACCTGCTGCACCAGGACCAGCGCCGACTGGCCGAAGCCGCCGGCGGTCCCGCTGCCGGTGCCGGCGGCCTGATAGCCCCAGTTGCGCAGCAAGCCGACCAGCTGGCGCTGCCGCTCGAGGCTGAGCTGCGCTGTGGCGGCCGGCTCGACGGCCACGGCGATGAAATCCCCACCGGTGGTGCCGCTGTCCTGCAGGAAGGTGGCAAGCTCGAGCTGCTCGGGAAGCGACGGCAGCACCTCGTTGCCGGCGTACTGGATGTCGTACTGCAGCGTGCGTTCGTCGACGATGGGCTGAGCGAGCTCGACGCGCCGGGCGTTCAGCCCGCCGGGCACGCCGACGCCTTCGATCCCGCCACAGCCGGCGGTGGCCAGGGCGAGGGCTGCGAGGAAGGCGAACTGCAGGGAGCCGGTCATAGACGCCTCCTACTCCAGTATGAAGCCGGCGCTGCCGGACAGCCGCGGCCGGATGGCCAGGGGCGAGTTCTCGGCAGCTTCCGGGCTCTGGAAATCACCGAACAATAGACGCTCCAGTTCGTTCGGCGTCGAGAGACCATCGTTCGGCAGCTGGAATCTCGCGACGTTCTCCACCGGCCGCACCAGATAGGGTGTGACGATGATCACCAGCTCGCTCTCGCCCTGCAGATAGGCCTGCGAGCGGAACAGGGCGCCGAGGATCGGCAGGTCCCCGAGGCCCGGCAGCTTGCTGACATCCTGCGAGGAGGTGCTCTTCAGCAGGCCGGCGATGGCGAAGGACTGGCCGCTGGTCAGCTCAACCGTGGTCGAGGCGCGGCGCGTGGTCAGCGCCGGGACCGAGACGCCGGCGGCCTCCACCTTGCGCGTGAAATCAAGCTCGCTGACTTCCGGTGCGACCTTGAGGTTGATCCGATTGCCGCCGACCAGGGTCGGCGTGAAACTCAGGCTGACACCGAACTGCTTGTACTCGATCACCACGGTGTCCTGGTCGCTCTGGACCGGGACCGGGTACTCGCCGCCGGCGAGGAAACTCGCCTCTTCGCCCGAGATCGCGGTGAGGTTCGGTTCCGCCAGAATCGAGATCAGCCCCTCGGTGGAGAGGGCGTCGATGACGATGTTCAGGTCGACGCCGCCGGTCAGGATCTGAAAGCCGGCCACGTAGGGATTGAGGGCGCTGCTGGAGACGCCGCCGTCCAGCGTGAAGCTGACGCCAGAACTCTGCGAGCCGAAGATCGACTTCCAGTTGATGCCCAGGCGCGAATCGAGCTGCCGCGAAACCTCGGCGACCCGGACCCGCAGGTTGACCTGGTTCGAGGCATTCAGGCCCACGCGCATGAGGATCTCCTCGTCGCTGCCGACGTAGCCCCGCAGCACGCGCCGCAGGTCCTCGATCTCCTCCGGCGAGGTAAGGGTCCCCTCCAGCACCATGGAAGTGCCGACGGAGCGCACCGCGATCGGGCCGGAAAGCGCCATGGAGTCGATCGAATCCTGCACCACATTGATGTTGTGCGTGACCTTGAGGGTGCGGCCGAGCACGGTCTTGCCGGTCTCGTCGGCGAGGAACACGGTGGTCTCGCCGATGTTGCGGCCGAAGACGTAGACCGCGTTGGGCGACTGCAGCATGACGTCGGCAATTTCAGGGTCGGCGACAAAGACGCTGTAGAGCGGCGAGTCGACCTCGATGATCTTGCCCTCGCGCAGGAACAGCTGGATCTCGCCGGTGGGCACGACGACGCGCTCGGCCGCCGACGGTCCGGCCAGGGCCGCCAGCAGCAGCCCGCCGAACAGCAGGCGGGCGATGCGGCTCAGGGACAGGATTGCGGTCATTGCCTCGCCTCTCCATTCGTGTTGCTGCGGTCGATCGGCGCCGGCTTGCCGCTCCCGCCCTTCGTCGTCTTGCCGGGTTTGGACTCCTCGGCTTCCAGGCCAGGCGCGGGCGAGATCGCCACCTCTTCGGCCGTGGCGCCGCGCATCACGATGACGACATGCGGCTTCGGCCCCTCTTCCTCGTCCTCGCCCTCGGCGACCGGAGCCTCTTCGGCAGTGGAGGCCGCCGCCGCGGCTGCCGTCTCGCGCGCGGTCGCCCGGGCGTACTTCAGAAGCGGCGAGATATCGTTGTCGAGCGTGTAGGAGGTGAGCGGCCCGCCGCGCACCTGCAGGACCCACTCGCGGTCCAGCACCTCGGGCTGGCTGGCGCTGTTCAGCGTCAGCGAGAGCTGGCCCATTTCCTGCGCCAGCGCCAGCATCTCGGCCTCCTTCGGCGAGACCTCCAGGGTCACGGTGCGGCCGACCCGCGCTTCGGCGTTCACGTCGTCGACCCGCTGGTCGGCGGCGATCACCTTGATCCTGACCAGCAGGGTCTCGGTGGCCGAGGCCTCGGCGCCGCCGCTGGCGCCCATTGTATCGGCCAGGCTGTTGCCGAGTTCGTGGGTGAAGAGCACATCGACGAAATCGCCCGGCGCGACATGGCCGGCCACGCCCGAGGTCTCGGAAATCGAGATGGTCGCGGCGACCCGCCCCTGCTCGAGCAGATAGGCCAGGTGTCCGCCGTCGCCCTTGAAGATGATCTGGTTCTGCAGCACCGGGCTGTTCCGGGCCACCGGCAGACGCACCAGCGTCTGGCCGAAGGCGATGCTGCCGGGCGCCATGCCGCCCTCCGGCAGGCTGCCGCGCGGCCAGTCGACGACCTGGACGTCGGCGGGCCCGATCAGGTAGCCGCTCGGCAGGTCGCGCAGCGCCACCAGGAGCTCGACGGTCGCCGGTCCGGTGGGCGCGGTCGCGGCGGTCGCGGCGGCCTGCTGCGGCGGCGGTGCCACCCGCTTCAGGACGAGGAAGGTGGCGGCCCCGGCAAAGACCAGGCCGAGCAGCACGAGGAAGATGACGCGGGTGCGCATGTCAGAGGATCCAGCCAAAATCGCCGCCAACCAGCAGAATGCTGCCGGAGGCGATGGCAACGCCGTAGGGAAGCGATAGCTCGCCGCTGGCGGTCTGCTCCTGGCCGGGGCCGTTCTGCAGGCAACGCAGCGAGAGATAGCCGGCGGCCAGGAGGCCGCCGAAGAGGGCGACCAGCAGCAGCAGGCTCGACTGGCGGCTGCCGCCGACGAAGAGCAGCGCGGCCAGCAGCAGTTTCACGTCGCCGGCGCCCAGGGCGTTGCGTGCGAAGAGGGTCAGCAGCGCAGTGGTCGCCAGGACAAAGACGATGGCGGAATGGAGGCTCGGCAGAAGCGCCTGCGCGCCGCCCAGCAGCAGGTGCTGTCCGATGGCCAGGACGGCGATTCCGGCAACCAGCGGATTGGGAATCCGCCTCGCCCGGAGGTCGCTCACGGCCGCGGCGGCCAGAAGCAGGATGAAAGCAAGAGTGAAAGGGGAGTAGGCGAGTGCCTCGCCCACCCCCCATTCAGTTGGCATGGACCTTACTCTGACGGTCCAGCCTTACGGCGCGACGGCGACGGCGGTGCTGAGCTCGGTGCTCACACCGGTGAAGAGCGTGTCGAGGCTGCCGCCGACCGCCTGGGCACCCGCGATGATCGCGACGGCGATCAGGGCGGCGATCAGGCCGTACTCGATGGCGGTGGCGCCTTCCTCACGACGGAGCAACTTAACGATGAACGACTTCATATCCCGATCTCCTGTTGATAGTCTTTAGCCTGTTGCTGCTAAAGCACATTTTGGCCTACGAGACGGCGTCCTCGAAAGTCGCCGATGGGCTAAAGCTATTTTGGAGAGGGTTGGGACCACAATGGGCGTTCGTTTCAAATTGATGCCAGGCGCTGGAATAACAGGGCTTTATTCATTTTCGGAAAAGGAAAGGTCTTGAAGATAGTACCAATTGTAGTGGGAGTCTCCGGCTGCACGCTCCAGATTATGGTCTGTGTCAATTTGGCAACAGATGGCTCTTGTTATTGAAAAAGGGGGGCAAATCCCTCACGCGGCCCTCCTGCAAGCGCTGCGAGCGGTGATCGTGCCAAAGAAGAATCAAACCAAAGTGGATTCGCCAAAAAAGATGGCCACGGGGGGCTTTTCGCGGCGCTCCGACCGAAGGTGAGCAATATTCCGATCCGAATGACGGTCGCGACTTGACCGCCGAGCGCCGGCCCTTAGCTATTCAGAAGCGCAAAGGTGCGTAGCGAGGGAGCGGCGTGGCGCAATCGCGTGTTTGCCTCCTGGCGAGGCCGACCCTGTGCCATTTGCTGTCGTCGGACTGGCTGACGTGAGAGTCTAGCGCCCGATCGAACGCTCTGCCGACGGAACCGAGGTAAGCTTGCCCCCTTGCGCGTCCCCTAGCCGATTGCACCGTCTCCAGCGGAGTCGCGGAGTGGCGACGCTGCTGGCGCGGCTGTGCGCCGTCCTGCTCCTACTGGTCGCGGTGCCCGCGCGCGCGGAGCTATCCTACGACGTTCGCATCGAGGGGCCGCTAAGCGAGGAGCTCGAGGTGCTGCTCCCGGAGGTCTCGCAGCTCGTCGCCCTGAAGGATCGTCCCGTCAACAGCCGCAGCGCGTTGGAGCGCCGCGTCCAGCGCGATCTGGAGCTCTTTGCCAAGGCGCTGCAGTCGAAGGGCTACTACGGGGCGCAGATCGCCTGGCAGATCGAGGAGGGCACGCCGCCGGTCGTGGTGCTGAAGGTCGAGCCCGGCGAACGCTTCGTGCTGGCCCACGTCGAGATCACCTTCCCTCCCGGTGCCGACCTGACGAACCTGCCGGAACCCAGCCTCGCGGAACTCGGGATCGAGCTGGGTGTTCCTGCAGAGGCGGAGAATGTGCTGGCAGCGGAGAGCCGACTGATCGATTACCTGCAGAACAACGGCTACCCCCTGGCGAAAGCTGGCCCGCGCCGCGTCACGGTGGATCTGGCGAGTGCGGAGATGAGCGCGACGCTGCAGGCCGAGCCCGGACCGCCGGCGCGCTTCGGCACCCTGACCATCGACGGGCTGGACCGCCTCGAAGAGCCCTATCTGCGCGAGATCCTCCATTGGCCGGAAGGCGAGGTCTACAGCGCCGCGCGGCTCGAGCGGGTGCGCCGCGACGTGGTGGCGATGGGGCTCTACGACAGCGTCTCCCTCGATACGGCCGCCGAGCCTGCTGCCGACGGCAGCCTGGCGGCGACGCTGACGGTCGTGGAGGCCGCGCCGCGCAGCGTCGGCGTGGGCCTCAGCTACTCGACCGGCGACGGCAACGACACCCAGGGCTTCACCGTCGATGCCTTCTGGGAGCATCGCAACATCTTCGGCGAAGCCGAGAGCCTGCGCTTCGAGACCTCCCTCTCGCTCACCCGGCAGCGGGTGGCGGCCCTGTTCCGCAAGCCGAACTGGCTGGATGACGAGCAGACGCTGCTGTTGAACGCCGAACTCCGGCAGGAACAGAGCGACGCCTTCTCGGAGCTGGGGTTTCTCGTCTTCGGCGGCGTCGAGCGGCCGCTGTCCAAGCATCTGACGCTGACCACCGGCGTTGCCCTGGAAGCGCTGAAGACCGGCGATCAGGACACCCTCACCGAGAACTTCATCATCGGCAGCGTGCCAAGCTCGCTGAACTACGACAATCGCGACGACGTCTTCAACCCGACCAACGGCCTCTTCGCCATCTTCTCATTGACGCCCGCCCTGGTGACGCTGGATCGCACCACGCCCTATGTCGAGGCCGACCTCGGCGCCTCGACCTATTGGGCGCCTTTCGAGGACGACAGCCTGGTCTTCGCGGTGCGCGGCCGCGTCGCCTCGATCATGGGCAGCGGCGGCGTCGATGCCATCCCGGCCAGCAAGCGGCTCTATTCCGGCGGTGGCGGCTCGGTGCGCGGCTATGACGTCGACAGTCTCGGCCCGCTGGATTCCGACAACGACCCGACCGGCGGCCGCTCGCTCTTCGAAGGCAGCCTGGAGGTGCGCACGCGCTTCCTCGAGGACTATGGCCTCGTCGCCTTCCTCGACGCCGGCCAGGTCTATGCCGAGCAGATTCCGACCTTCACCGATCCGCTGTTCGCCGCCGGCGTCGGCTTCCGCTACTTCACCGCGATCGGGCCGGTGCGGCTCGATGTGGCGATTCCCTTGAACCCGCGTCCCAGCGACGCCTCCTATCAGTTCTATGTCTCCATCGGCCAGTCCTTCTAGCGCCCGGCCGCCCGAGGGGCGGGCCCGCCGCGATCCGCCGCGCCGGCGATCGCTTGGCCGCCGGCTGCTGCGCTGGTCGCTGCTGCTGCTGGCGGTGCTGCTGGCCCTCCCGCTGTTGCTTCTCGGCTTCCTGGAGACCGATGTCGGCCGCCGGACGCTGGTCACGCTGATCGAGGACATGGGCTCCAGCGATGGAGCCGAGATCGCCATCTCCGGCAGCGACGGCAGTCTGTTCAATCGCCTGACGCTGCGGGGCGTGACGCTGTCCGACGAGGCCGGCGCCTGGCTCGAACTCGACGAGGTGGTGCTCGACTGGTCGCCGAGCGCGCTGCTGAGCGGCCGGTTGGAGGTCGCGCTGCTTCGGGTCGGCGAGGCCAAGCTCGAGCGGCTGCCGCCGGCGGGGCCGGAGGCGCCGCCTGACGACACGGCGGGCGGGCTGCCGAGCCTGCCCTTCGCCCTCGACCTGGCGAAGCTCGAGATCGGCTCCCTCCGCCTGGGCGAGGCGGTGCTTGGCACCGCTGCCGTTCTGGGTCTCCAAGCGGCCGCGCAGGCCGACAGCGAGGAGGCAAGGCTCAATCTCTCGCTGAAGCGCGAGGACGGCGAGGCCGGCTTCGTGAAGGCCGACCTGATCTGGCGCCAGGCCGACGAGCGGCTGACCTTCGACATCGCGGCGCAGGAGCCGAGCGGCGGCCTCGCGACCCGGCTGCTCGAACTGCCGCAATTGCCGGCGCTCGACCTGGCGATGAAGGGCGAAGGCGCGCTCGACGACTGGCACGGCACCCTCGACCTGCAGCTCGAGGGTGCCCAGGCGCTGAGCGGCGAGGTGACGATGCAGGGCGAGGAAACTCGCGCCTTCACGGTTTCGCTCGCAGTGGCCCCCGCCGCCCTGGAGGCCGCCGAATCGCTGGCCGGCCTGCCGGACCTGGGGGCGCTGCTGCCGACCGGGCTGACGTTGACCTCGGCGGGCCGCGTGAAGGGCGAGGAGCTCGAGCTCGAGACGCTGAAGCTCGTCGGCGAGGGGCTCGACCTCGCCGCGAAGGGCCGGGTCGACCTGGACAGGGAAACGGTGGCGCTCGACATCGATCTCGCGCTGCCCGATGGCGCGGCCCTTGCGGCTTACCTGCCGAGCCCGACGCTGAAATCCGCGACTCTCACCGGCCGCGTCACCGGCCCGCTGGCCGCACCGCAGATGACGGCGAA
Organism: uncultured Alphaproteobacteria bacterium; assembly: GCA_942492185.1. GTDB lineage: Bacteria > Pseudomonadota > Alphaproteobacteria > Kiloniellales > JACOMY01 > CALOEA01. The sequence continues at coordinate 23,900 of CALOEA010000023.1, read as the reverse complement.
CGTCACACTGGAGGAGCCAAGCCTTCCGGAAGCCCGTATGCGCAACTTGACGCTGCAGCTGGATGCGACCCCGCTGGGCGGCGACGCGCTGGGCGACGACGGCTTCGCGATATCCCTCGATGCCGCGCTCAACGATCCAGAGCTGCTGCTGCCCGACGTGCCGGCCTGGACCTATGGCGACACGCGGCTGACGGCGGACCTCTCGGTGCAGCCGGCGGCCGGCACCGCCCGCCTGACGCGGCTGTCGCTGATCGGCGACGACCTCGATCTGTCGCTGGAGGGGGACCTTGCAGTGCCGGCCCTGGCGGGCGAACTGGAGGTGGCGCTGAAGGGGCGGCTGCCGCCTCTGCCGGAGCTCGGGCCCTTGCCGCCCAGGGTCACCCTGAACGCCCACGTCGCCGGCGACGACCTTTCCACCGCGATCGAAGGCGAGCTGGCCGCCAGCCTGCTTGAAACGGAAAGCCTGCCCGACGGCCTGGGAGAGCTGCTGGGCCCGCAGGTCGATCTGGCCGGCGGCTTCTCCTATGGGCCGGAGGGCCTGTCGCTGGCCGGTGCCAGCCTGCTGGCAGCGCAGGTCGCGCTCGATCTCGACGGTGCGATCGCCGCGAGCGGTGACCTGAGCCTCACCTGGCATGTGACGGTGGAGGATCTGGCGGCGGCGCTGCGGCCCTTGGCGGTACCGGCGGCCGGCCGCTTCAGCGCCAGCGGCAGTCTGGCCGGCGATCCCTCGAGCGAACTGGCGGTCGAGGCGGACCTGCGGGGCGAGGGGCTGTCGCTCGAGGGCACGGAGATCGGCACGCTGACCGGCACGATCGCGCTGAGCGGGCTGCCCGCCGCACCGGTCGGCACGGTCTCGCTTTCGGCCCCCGACAGTGCCTACGGCCCGCTGTCGCTGCAGGCTGAAGCCGAGGCCGACGAACAGGGCGGCTACCGGGTGTCGCCGCTCGCCCTGTCGCTCGGCACGGAGGTGGCGCTGTCGGGCGAACTCCAGGGCACCGCGGCCGGCCTGCCGCTTGTCGGTCGGCTGTCGGGCGACCTGAAGGCCGGACCGCTGCTGCAGGCGCTGGGCGTGCCGCTGCAGGGCACCGGTACGCTGAGCGTCGAGCTGACGGCGCCGGAGGGGCGTCAGGACGCGGTCGTGGGGCTTACGCTCGGGCGCGGGAGCGTCGCCGACCTCGCCTACGGGTCGCTCCAGCTCAAGGCCAGCCTGCGCGATCTCCTCGCCGCCCCGGCCCTCGAGGCGACGCTGGAAGTGGCGGCTCTCGATCTCGGCGACGGCCGGCTCGACCGTGTCTCGGCGCGCGCGAACGGCACCCTCGATGCGCTCGAATTCAGCCTGCAGGCGGCAGGCGATCTCAATGGCCCCAGCGACATCGCACTGGCGGGACGGCTGATCGACGGCGGCGCGGCGATCGAGCTGTCGCGGCTCGATGGCAAGCTCGCCGGATTGCCGCTGACCCTGGCCGGCAGCAGCCGCATCGGGCTGGGCGATCCCATCACCGTCTCGCCGACGGCGATCCAGGTGGCCGGCGGCCGGGTAACCCTGGAAGGCAGCCGCGGCGCCGGACTGTCGCTCAAGGTCCGGGCCGAGGGAGTCGATCTCGCGGCCTTCGATCCCTTCCTCGAGGGCATGACGCCGAGCGGGCGGGCCGACCTCACGCTGGATCTCGGCGGCAGCTCCGGCAAGGCGGCCGGCACTCTCGACCTGCGGCTCACCGACTTCGCCCTGCGCCGCGAGGGCCTGACGCTCGGACCCGACGTCGATCTGGTCGCGCGGCTGCAGCTGTCGCCACAGCAGGCGACGCTCGAGGCTTCGTTGTCCGGCGATTTCGGCGAAGACCTCATGATCGAGGCCAGCTACCCGGTCTCCATCGCGCTGGCCAGCCTGAGCCCGGTAGTGGCCAAGGGCAGGCCGCTCTCCGGCAGCGTGCGCTGGCAGGGGCGCGCCAGCGGACTGGTCGACTACCTGCCGCTCGACAACCAGCAGCTCGACGGTGACCTCGAACTCGACCTGCGGCTGGCCGGCACGCCGGCGGTGCCGGAAGTCGCCGGCAAGGTGGTTCTGAGCGACGGCAGCTACGAGAACCTGGTGACCGGCACGACGATCGTCGATCTTGGGATGACGGTTGTCGGCAACGGCAGCCGCCTGACCATCGAACAGGCCGGCGGTCGCGACGGCATCGGCGGTCAGCTCTCCCTGTCCGGCGGCGTCGACCTGGCGGCGCCGGAGGCCGCCTCGATCAAGCTGTCGCTGGAGAACTTCCAGGTCCTCGGCCGTGACGACCTGCTGGCCACCATGGACGGCAATCTCGAGTTCGCGCCGGTCGACGGTACCCCGACGTTGAAGGGGCAGCTGACCGGCGAGCAGATCGTGATCGACATCGGCGCCGACCTGCCGCCGAACCTGCCGACGCTGGACGTCGTCGTGCTGCGCGATGGCGAGCAGGTCGGCTTTATCGGCGATGAGCCGCAGGGCGAGCTCACCCCGGAGGAGGCCGAGGCGGCGGCGCCCTTCCTGGTGGTGCTCGACATCTCGGTCGACCTGCCGCGGCGCGTCTTCGTGCGCGGCAGCGGGCTGGACAGCGAATGGGGCGGGACGCTCAGTGTCACCGGCACCTCTGCAGCGCCGGTGATCCGCGGACAGCTGGTGCCGCAGCGTGGCCAGTACGAGCTGCTGGGCAATGCCTTCGTGCTCGATGGCGGCAGCATCACCTTCGACGGCGGTCGTTCGATCGACCCGATCCTGGACTTGCGTGCCGTCAACGATACCGGCGAGATCAAGGCCATCGCCTCGATCGGCGGGCGCGCCAGCAAGCCCGAGATATCCTTGAGCTCCGTGCCGCCGTTGCCGGAGGACGAAGTGCTGGCGCGGGTGCTTTTCAAGCGCGGCACCGGCAAGCTCTCGGCCTTCGAGGCCGTGCAGCTGGCCGAGGCCCTGGCAATCCTTTCCGGCGTCAGCACCGAGCGGCCGATGGTCGACCGGCTGCGGGACAAGCTCGGCCTCGATGTGCTGCGGCTGGGCGGCGGCACCGACGACGACATCGCCAGTGCTACCGCCGGCGAGTACATCGGCGAGGACGTCTTCGTCGGCATCACGCAGGGCACGACCCCGGGCAGCACCGCCGCGACGGTCGAGATCGAGCTGACGCCCGACATCATCGTCCAGGGCAAGGCCGGTCAGGAGAGCAGTGTCGGCATCCGCTGGCAGTGGGACTACTAGCGCGCCGCGCGCGGCGACGGCGGGGCCGGCGGCGGCATCAATTCGACGGCGGCGGCCGCGAGCACCAGCAGCATTCCGGCCAACTCGCGCCAGCCAAAGGGCTCCTCGGTCAGCAGCGCGGCCGAAAGCACGCCGATGCAGACCTCCAACATGAAGATCAAGGTCGCGCGCGCCGGCTCCAGGTGCCGGATGCCCCAGAGGGTGAGGAACCACATCGGCAGGGTCAGGGCGAGGGCGATGGGTACCAGCCACGGCAGGGCCTCGAGGATCATCGCGCCCTGCGGCGCGCCGGCACCGACGCCGACCAGAGCGAGGAGGAGAGCGCTGATCAGGGCGCCCATCGCCAGACCGGCGGTCTGCAGGCCGGTGCCGATATCCGGGCGGCGGTAGGACAGCAGCGCGCCCACCGACCACAGCAGGCCGGAGGCCAGGGCCAGCCAGTCGCCGCCGTTCTGCGGCAGCGGGAAACTCCAGCCGGCACCGAGAATGGTCCAGAGGCCGCCGGCGCCGAGCAGCAGCGCGCCGAGACGGCGCCAGGTCAGGCGTCGCTTCATGACCAGCAGTTCGAGCAGCGTGCTCCAGACCGGCGCGATGTAGAACAGCAAGAGGGCCCGCACGACGTCGGTCAGCAGCAGGCTGGCGGAGTAGCAGGTGAAGGCGCCGCCGATCACCAGGCCGATGAACGCGAGATCGCGCTGCGACGTCGCGTCCAGTCTCGCGGCCTGCCGCAGCGCCGGCAGGAAGAACGGGACCACGCCCAAGGCCACCAGTGCGCAGGCCCAGAGATCGGCCACACCGGATTCCGATAGCGCGCGCAGCGGCAACCAGTAGAGGCCGGAAATCAGGGCGGCCAGCAGCAGCCCGCCGACCGCGCGGCCGGCCACCGAACCCGGCAGTGCAGATGCTCGTGTCGTCGTCATGGCGCCATTCTTCCAGACTCGGCGGCGCACCAGCCATGCCAATTGCCGGCAGGCGCCTTGCGGCGGGCTTCAGACGATCAAGAGGTGGCGCAGCTCCTCGGCCGCGGCCTGCAACACCGGCAGGAACCGGCTCTCCATCTCGCGCCGCTGGACGCGCTGGGCCTGAGCGCTGACGTTCATCGCCGCCACCACCTGGCCGCCGGCGCTGACGACCGGGACGGACAGTGATCGCAGGCCGATCTCCAGCTCCTGGTCGACCAGCGCGAACCCCCTCTGGCGAACCTGTGCTAGGACCTGCAGCAAGGCGGCGGGATCGGTCACCGTGCGTTCCGTCATCGCCCGTAGCGGCGCACGGGACAGCAGGCCTTCGAGCTCGTCTGGCGGCAGGTTCGCCAGCAGCACGCGGCCCATCGAGGTACAGTGCGCCGGCAGGCGGCTGCCGACGCTGAGCCCGACCGACATGATCCGGCGGGTCTGCGCGCGGGCGATATAGACGATGTCGGTCTCGTCGAGGACGCCGGCGGAGGAGGATTCGTGGAGCGTCTCGCTGACCCGCTCCAGGAAGGGCTGCAACGATGCCGAAAGCGGCGTGGACGAGAGGAAGGCGTAGCCCAGCGAGAGGATCTTCGGCTTGAGGAAGAAATTGCGGCCGTCGCTGCCGGCGTAGCCGAGGCGCTGCAGCGTGTGGAGGCAGCGCCGGGCGGCGGCGCGCGGCAGCCCGGCGATGCGGGCGACCTCGGCGATCGACAGGCGGGGTTGGCGCTCGGTGAAGGCGCGGATGACCACCAGCCCGCGCGCCAGCGAGGTCATGAAGTTGGGGTCGCGCTCGGCCGCGGCCGCCTCGACCTCCTGTGCGTCGCTGTCCTGCCCCTGCCGTGTCATGCTGGTCGGATCCGATGGGCGATTATCGGACATCATGTTCGAAGATCGCACTTGACGCGTCAAGGGCTCTCTTGCCAGCATCCCCCTCAGCGAGGCGCCGCCCCGACAGATGGCCGGAGGCACAAGAAGGCGCGCCACGAGTGGGAGGCCGCATGTCGAAACTCCTCGGCTATCGCCCGGAGGCGCCGGGCAGCCAGCCGCCGCTGCTGTGCCCGGACTATGGCTCGACGCGCAAGCGTGCCCCGTCGCAGCGCCCCATCGCGCTGCCGCCAAGTCTTTCCGAGCTGACCGGGCCGCTCTTCGGCGCGGCCGTCCTCAAGGGCGGCGAGGAAGACCTGACGGCGCAGGGAAAGGCGCCGCCTCAAGGGGAGCGCATCGTCGTTGCCGGCCGATTGCTGGACGAGGCCGGCCGGCCGGTCCCCGACAGCCTGATCGAGATCTGGCAGGCCAATGCCGCCGGGCGCTATCGCCACGACCGCGATACGCACGATGCACCGCTCGACCCCCACTTCGTCGGCCGCGGCCGCTGCGTGAGCGACGCCGAGGGCCGCTATCGCTTTGTCACCATCCGGCCCGGCGCCTATCCCTGGCGGAACCACGACAATGCCTGGCGTCCGGCGCACATCCATCTCTCGCTGTTCGGCCCGGCCTTCGCCACGCGGCTGGTGACGCAGATGTATTTCCCGGGCGATCCGCTCTTCGCCTTCGACCCGATCTTCAATGCCGTGCCGGACCCGGCGGCGCGCCAACGGCTGGTCGCGCGCTTCGACCTGGCAACGACCGTGCCGGAGACGGCGCTGGGCTATCGCTTCGATATCGTGTTGCGCGGGCGTGACGCCACGCCGCTGGAGCCCGCGGCATGAGCGAGCAGCCGCCGGAGCTGCGGGCGACCCCCTGGCAGACCGTAGGCCCCTTCTGGTCGATCGGCATGGACTGGCCCGGCTATGAAACGGTGGGCGCCGCGGCCATTCCGGCGGCGCAGCGGATCGAGATCGCCGGCCAGCTCCTTGATGGCGACGGGCTGCCGGTCGAAGATGCCGTGCTGGAGACCTGGCAGGCCGATGGAGACGGGCGCCATGCCCATCCCGAGGACCGGCGCAATCTGCCGCCTCGCGGCGACTTCGTCGGCTTCGGGCGCTGCGGTACCGCCGCCGGCGGCAGCTTCGCCCTCACCACGCTGCGTCCCGGCCGCGTGCCGGCGGTCGATGGGCGCCTGCAGGCGCCGCACATCCTGGTCTCGATCTTCGCTCGCGGTATCCTCAGCCGTCTGGTGACGCGGATCTATTTCGCCGACGAGGCCAGCAATGCCGAGGACCCGGTGCTGGCACTGGTGCCGGCAGAGCGGCGCGAGACACTGTTGGCCCGCCCGCTGCCGGACCGGGCCGGACACTATCGTTGGGACATCCGCCTGCAGGGCGAGGGAGAGACGGTGTTCTTTCTCGTCTAGGCTGGCGGCAACCGCCATGGGCCGCCGCAGGCCCGGGCAGACCTGAGGGAGGTTGAACGATGATGAAGCGACTGCTTGCCGGCTGCGCCCTGCTCGCCGGACTCGCGCTCCAGCCGGCCGGTGCCGCCGAGGTGGAGCTGAAGGTGATGCATTTCCTGCCGCCGAAGGCGCCGGCGCAGACCCAGCTGATCGAGCCCTGGGCCAAGGCGCTGGAGGAGCAGTCGGGCGGCCGCATCGCGGTGACGATCTATCCGGCGATGCAGCTCGGCGGCAAGCCGCCGCAGCTGATCGACCAGGTGCGCGACGGCGTCGTCGACGTGGTCTGGACCCTGCCGGCCTATACACCCGGCCGCTTCCCGCTGATCTCGGTCTTCGAGCTGCCGTGGATGATCAGCGACGCCGAGGCGACCAGCCAGGCGGTGCAGGAATACTACGAGACCTATGCGACCGAGGAGTTCGCCGACGTCCATCCGCTGCTGTTTCACGTCCACGACCGCGGCGTCATCCACCTGAAGGACAAGCAGATCCTGGCGGTCGCGGATTTCCAGGGCCTGAAGCTGCGAGCGCCGACGCGCCCGATCGGTGACGCGCTCGCGGCCTTCGGTTCGGAGCCCATCTTCATGCCGGTGCCGCAGATGCCCGAGGCCTTGTCGAAGAACGTGATCGACGGCTCGGTGGTGCCCTGGGAGGTGACCCTGTCGCTGAAGCTGGCGGAGCTGACCACCAACCACACCGAGATCGAGGGGCCGCGCGGGCTCTACACCTCGGTGTTCCTCTTTGCCATGAACAAGGCGACCTACGACGGCCTCTCCGACGATCTCAAGGCGATCGTCGACGCCAACTCCGGCATGAACATCGCAGCCGACATTGGCCGCGCCTGGGACGAGGCGGAAATCCCCGGCCGCCAGGCCGCGGTCGACCACGGCAACTCCATCGTCGTCCTGCCGGACGGCGAGGTGGAGACGCTGAAGGGGCTGTCGCAGCCGGTGATCGATGCCTGGGTGGCGGAGATCACGGCCGGCGGGCACGACGGCGCGGCACTGCTCGAGGCCGCCCGTGCGCTGGTCGCGAAGTACGGCAGCTAGGCCGCCGGGCGGGAGCAGGGCGCGGCGCCCGGCATGACGGCGAGACCTGCCGGGCGGGCGGAAGGCGGGCAGGTGGGCGGCGAAGGAGCCCTGCCCCCGCTCGACCGTCTCTGTCGCGCCCTCGCCCTGGTCGGCGGGCTCGCGCTGGCCGCCGGTGGCGTGGTGACGGTGATCTCCGTTCTCGGGCGCTATCTCTTTGCCGACGCCATCAGCGGCGATGCGGAGATCGTCGCCAACCTGACAGCCATCGCCGTGGCCTTCTTCCTGCCGCACTGCCAGCTGCGGCGCGGCAACGTCATCGTCGACGTCTTCACGGAGAACCTGCGGCCGCGTCTGCGGCTCTGGCTCGACGCGCTGGGCAGCCTGCTGCTGGCGGCGGTCGCCGCTGTCTTCACCTGGCGCCTCGCCATCGGCGCCGGTGAGCTACGCCTTGCCGGCGACGAGACGATGGTGCTGCGCCTGCCGACCTGGTGGGCTTTCCTCGCCATCGTGCCGGCGATCGGCCTGCTGTGCGCGGCGTCGCTGGCGACCCTGCGCCGCGACCTGGCGGCGCGGCGGGAGGAGGGGCGGTGAGCAGTCCCGAGGTCGGGCTCTGCTACATCGCCGCCCTGCTGGTCCTGATGTTCCTGCGCGTGCCGATCGCGGTGGCGATGATCCTCTCGGGTGGACTGGGCTTCGCCACGCTCGCCGGCTTCGGGCCCTTCCTCTCCACCCTGAAGACCGGGCCCTACTACGTACTCTCGAACGAGAGCTTCACCGTCATTCCGCTGTTCCTGCTGATGGGCTTCCTGGCGTCGCGCGCGGGGATCAGCCGTGCGCTCTTCGCCACGGCCAACGCCTTCGTGGGGCACCTGCGCGGCGGGCTGGCGATGGCGGCCATCGGCGGCTGCGCGCTCTTCGGCGCCATCTGCGGCTCCTCGCTTGCCACCGCCGCGACGATGGCGCAGGTCGCCCTGCCGGAGATGGAGCGCTACGGCTACAAGGGCTCGCTCTCGACCGGCACTCTGGCCGCCGGCGGTACGCTCGGCATCCTGATACCGCCTTCGATCCCGCTGATCGTCTTTGCCATCATCACCGAGCAGAACATCGCCAAGCTTTTCCTCGCCGCCTTCATTCCCGGCATCCTGGCGGCGCTCGGCTACTTCACCGCCATCGCGATCAAGGTGCGGCTCGATCCCGAAGCGGGGCCGGCCGGGCCGCGGGCGAGCTGGCGCCAAAGGCTGTGCAGCCTGGTCGGCTTCCTGCCGGTGGCTGGGCTCTTCATCATGGTGCTGGGCGGCATCTACAGCGGCGTCTTCACTCCGACCGAGGCCGCCGCCTTCGGCGCGCTCGGCACCGCGCTGATCGCGCTCTGCCGCCCCGGCATCCGGCTCCGCGACTTCGCCGACAGCCTGGCTGACACCGCCGTAGCCAGCGGCATGATCTTCCTCATCCTGATCGGCGCCGAGGTCTTCAACGCCTTCATGGCCCTGGCCGGCCTGCCGCAGTATCTCGCCACCGCCATCGGCGAAAGCGGGCTCTCGCCGATGAGCGTGATGCTGCTCATTCTGCTGGTCTATCTCGGGCTCGGCTGCCTGATGGACAGCCTTTCGATGATCCTGTTGACCCTGCCGATCTTCTTCCCCGTGGTGACGGCGCTGGACTTCGGGCTCAGCGCCGAGCAGACGGCGCTCTGGTTCGGCATCCTGTCGCTGGTCGTGGTCGAGGTCGGCCTGATCACCCCGCCGGTCGGCATGAACGTCTTCGTCATCAACAAGATCGCCGTCGGCGTGCCGATGCGCGAGACCTTCCGTGGCGTGCTGCCGTTCCTGCTCTCCGATGCGGTGAGGGTGGCGATCCTGCTGCTCTTCCCTGTCCTGAGCTACGGTATCGTCGGCTGGCTCGGCTTCTGAGGACCCCGATGGACAAGGCGACCGGCAGGCAGACAGGACTCCTCGATCCGCTCTTCGGCACCGACGATGCCGCCGAGCGCTTCACCGACGCGGCCCGGCTGCAGGCCATGCTGCAGGTCGAGGCGGCCCTGGCACGCGCCGAGGCCGCCGTCGGCGTCATTCCGCCGGCAGCCGTGGCGCCGATCGAGCAGTGCTGCCGCGCCGCGCTCTTCGATTTCGATGCGCTGGCGGCGGCGACGGCCTCCGCCGGCAACCCCGCGATCCCCCTGGTGAAGGCGCTGACGGCGCTGGTGCGCGAGCGCGACCCCGAGGCGGCGCGCTACGTCCACTGGGGGGCGACCAGCCAGGACGTGATGGACAGCGGGCTGGTGCTGCAGCTCCGGGCCTTTCTCGACGATCTGGAGGGGACGCTGGCGAGCGTCTCGCGCTGTCTCTGCGGTCTGGCCGAGCGTGAGGCCGACACCCTGCTCGCCGGGCGCACCTGGCTGCAGCAGGCCCTGCCGACGACCTTCGGCCTCAAGGCGGCGGGCTGGCTCGACGCCCTTACCCGCCACCGCCATCGCCTGGCCGAACTGCGGCCGCGGCTGCTGGTGCTGCAGTTCGGCGGCGCCGCCGGCACGCTGGCCTCCCTGGGCGAGCGCGGACCGGCGGTGGCGGCGGCGCTGGGCGAGGCGTTGGGCCTCGGTCTGCCGGCCCTGCCGTGGCATGCGCTGCGCGACCGCCTCGGCGAGCTGGCCTGCTGGCAGGGCCTGCTGATCGGTACGCTGGGCAAGATCGCCCGCGACCTCTCGCTGCTGATGCAGAGCGAGGTCGGCGAGGCCTTCGAACCGGGAGGCGAGGCACGCGGCGGCTCCTCGACCATGCCGCAGAAGCGCAACCCGGTCGTCGCCTCGGTGGTGCTCTCCGCCGCGCTGCAGGCGCCCGGCCTCGTGGCGACCCTGCTGCAGGCGCAGGTGCAGGAGCACGAGAGGGGCCTGGGCGGCTGGCAGGCGGAGTGGGAAAGCCTGCCGCAGCTCTGTCGCCTGACCGCCGGTGCCCTGGCGCGCACGCTGGAGTCCCTCGCGGGACTGGAACTGGACCATGCGCGCATGGCGGAGAATCTCGCGGCCTCGCAGGGGCGCATTCTGAGCGAGGCGGTGATGATGGCGTTGGGGCCGAAGCTCGGCCGGCTGGCGGCGCATGACCTGCTGGCGGCCGCGGTCCGCCGCAGCCTGGCCGAACGTCGGCCGCTGCGCGACCTGCTGGCCGGGGATCCGGCGGTAAGCGCGGCACTGAGCGGCAGCGAGCTCGATGCCCTCTTCGCGCCGCAGAACTACCTCGGCGCGGCGGCCGCCTTCATCGCCGCCGCACTGGCGGAGGCACGGACACTGGACTGAAAGGACGCCAAGATGACGCTGATCGCGGCCAACGGCACGGAGCTGTTCCATCGTTTCGACGGCGAGGAGGGCGCGCCGATCCTGCTGCTCTCGAACTCCCTCGGCACCACCCACGCGATGTGGGAGCCGCAGATCGCCGCCCTGACCCGCGCGTTCCGCGTGCTGCGCTACGACAGCCGCGGCCACGGGCGCTCGGCAGTGCCGCCGGGGCCCTACGACATCGCCACCCTGGGGGCCGATGCGCTGGCGCTGACCGAGGCGCTGGGTATCGATCGCTTCTCCTTCTGCGGGCTTTCGATGGGCGGCATGGTCGGCCAATGGCTCGGTCTCAATGCCGGTGAGCGCCTCGAGCGGCTGGTGCTCTGCAATACCGCGGCCAAGGTCGGGTCGCCGGAGCCCTGGAACCAGCGCATCGAGACGGTGCGCGCCCAGGGCATGGCGGCGATCGTCGACGCGGTGATCGACCGCTGGTTCACCAAGCCTTTCCAGGCCGCTCAGCCGGAGGCGGTGGCGGCGGTGCGCAGGCAGATCCTCTCGATCGCGCCTGCGGGCTACGTCGCCTGCTGCGCGGCCGTGCGCGATGTCGATTTCCTCGCCGCGCTGCCGATGGTGCGCACGCCGACCTTGGTCGTCAACGGCCTGGCCGACGTCGCCCTGCCGCCATCGCTCGGCGAGGACATCGCCCGGGCGATCCCCAACTGCGGGCTGGTCGCCTTCGATGCCGCCCACCTCTCCAACATCGAGGCCGGCGACGCCTTCACCGGTGCCCTCCTCGACTTCCTGAAGGATTGAGACAATGGATGAGAAAGAACGGCACGCGAAGGGCCGCGCGCAGCGCAGTCGGGTCCTGGGCGAGGCGCATGTCGCACGCTCCGAAGCCAATGGTTCGGCCTTCAATGCCGAACTCATCGATCTCCTCACGCGCTATGCCTGGGGCGAAATCTGGACCCGCCCCGGTCTCGGCCTGCGCGAGCGGTCGCTGATCACCGTGGCGATGATGACGGCGCTGGGCCGCTGGGATGAGTTGAAGCTGCATCTGCGCGGTGCGCGCAACAACGGCGTCACTGCGGAGGAGATTCGCGAGGTCCTGCTGCAGGCGGCGATCTATGCCGGCGTGCCGGCAGCCAACAGCGCCTTCCATCTGGCCGCCGAAGTCTTCGACGACGCGGTGGCTTCCGAGGATAGGGAGCGGAAAGCATGACGCGCACGCAGGTCGGCATCCTCGGCGCCGGCCCGGCTGGCCTCCTGCTGGCTCATCTTCTGACCGAGGCGGGTATCGAGAGCGTCATCCTGGAGCGGCACAACCGCGAGCACGTCGAAACCCGTGTCCGTGCCGGGGTCCTGGAGCAGGGCACGGCGAGCCTGCTCCGCCAGCTCGGCCTCGGCGCCCGGATGGATCGCGAGGGGATGCTCCACGAGGGCATTCAGCTTTCCTTCTCCGGCCGTCGCCACCGCCTCGACCTGAAGAGCCTTTCCGATGGCCAGGTGGTAACGGTCTACGGCCAGCACGAGGTGGTGAAGGACCTGATCGCCGCCCGGCTCGCGGCCGGTGGCGCCCTGCACTTCGAGGCCGAGGCACAGGTGCTGGAGGGGCTGACGGAAGCTCGGCCGCGGGTGCGCTACGGCACCGCGGAGGGGGCGGCTTTGCTGTGCTGCGACTTCATCGCCGGCTGCGACGGCTTCCACGGCATCGCGCGGGCGAGCATTCCGGCCGAGGCCCTGCAGCTTTACCAGCGGGACTATCCCTTTGCCTGGCTCGGCATCCTGGCGGAAGCGCCGCCCGCGTCGGACGAGCTGGTCTATGCCCGCCACGAAGAGGGCTTCGCGCTCTTCTCCATGCGCTCGCCCGCGCTGACCCGGCTCTATCTGCAGTGCGCGCCGCAGGAGGCGATCGCGGCCTGGCCCGATGCCCGCATCTGGGCAGCGCTGCACCGCCGATTGGAGAATGACGGCGGCTGGCAGGTGAACGAAGGGCCGATCCTGCAGAAGGGGATCACCGCCATGCGCAGCTTCGTCGCCGAGCCGATGCGCTACGGCCGCCTCTTCCTGGCCGGCGATGCCGCCCACATCGTGCCGCCAACCGGCGCCAAGGGCATGAACCTGGCGGTCGCCGACGTGCGGGTGCTGGCCGAAGCGCTGACCGCCTTCTATCGCGAGGGCCGCGAGGACCTGCTGGAAAGCTATTCGGCGCGCTGCCTCAGGCGGGTCTGGAAGGTGCAGCGCTTCTCCTGGTGGATGACCTCTCTGCTGCACCGCTTCCCCGACGAGGACAGCGTCGCGCGACGCCTGCAGCTGGCCGAACTCGACTATGTCGTCTCCTCGCCCAACGCCGCGCGGGCGCTGGCGGAAAACTATGTCGGCCTGCCGTTCGAAGGTGCCGAAACTGTCGACAGCTGATCTATCAGCAGCTATGCCGCAAAGGTCCCTTTTATTGCAGTGCAAACAGGCATAGCCTCGGCGCCCTGCTCCAAACCGGGGGGATGTGCGATGCAGGTTAAGACGGTTGACGCGGCACTCACGGAAATCGGCACCGGCCGTTTCCAGTGGTGGCTCTTCGGCATTTTCGGCCTCGTCTGGGCCGCGGACGCCATGCAGGTCCTGGCAATCGGCCTGACCGCCGGTTCCATCGCCAAGACCTTCGGCGTCACCATCCCGGAGGCGCTGCAGACCGGCTTCTGGTTCTTCGTCGGCATGATGGTCGGCGCCTGGGGCTTCGGGCAGCTTGCCGACCGCTATGGCCGCCGCACGGTGCTGATCTTCACCGTCCTGCTCGATGCGCTCTTCGGTATCGCTTCGGCCTTCGCGCCCGACCTCTTCTGGCTGATCGTGCTGCGCTTCTTCACCGGCGCCGCCGTCGGCGGCACCCTGCCGGTCGACTACGCGCTGATGGCGGAGTTCCTGCCGCCGGCGCGACGCGGGCGCTGGCTGGTGGCGCTGGAGGGCTTCTGGGCCGTCGGGACCCTGATCATCGTCATTGCCGCCTGGCTGCTGACCTCGGCTGAGGTGGTCGACTCCTGGCGCTGGATCTTCGTCATCACCGGCGTGCCGGCGCTCATCGGTCTCTTCCTGCGCTTCTGGATCCCGGAGTCGCCCTATCACCTTTCGCGCGGGGGCCGTGCCGGCGACGCGCGCGGCGTGCTGGACAAGATCGCCAGGATCAATCGCCGCAGCCTTTCCGCCGGCGACATCCAGAGCGACAAGCGCCAGCGGCAACCGGCCTGGGCGCTGTTCCAGCCGGCCCTGCTGCGAACCTCGCTGCTGATCTGCCTGGTCTGGCTGCTGGTTTCCGCCGCCTACTACGGCGTCTTCGTCTGGCTGCCGATCAAGCTGGCAGGCGACGGATTCGGCTGGGTCCGCGGCTTCGAGTTCCTGGTCTGGCTCGCCGTCGCCCAGATTCCGGGCTACGCCCTGGCGGCCTGGGCCGTCGAGGCGGTCGGCCGTCGCGTCACGCTGATCGCCTTCCTGATCGCCAGTGCGGCCGGCTGCTTCCTCTTCACCATCGCCGGCGACCCCACGACGATCGCCGTCTCGCTGCTGCTGATGTCCTTCGCCCTGCTCGGCACCTGGGGGGCGATGTACGCCTATACGCCGGAGCTCTATCCCACCGAACTGCGAGGGACCGGCATGGGCACGGCAGGAGCCATGGCACGCGTTGGCGGGCTGCTGGCGCCCTCGATCGTGGCCTCGGTCGTGGCGATCTCCTTCGAATTCGCCATCGGGCTGTTTGCGGCCCTTCTGGCGGTCAGTGCCGTGGCGGCATTGCTCATCCCGCAGGAGACTCGTGCCAAGCCGCTGACCTGAGGCTGGGGAACCGCAGGCCGCGCCCGCTCGTTCAAGTCCGCAGGAGGGCGACTGCCGGCATCATGCCGGCGGTCGCCGCGCGGGCTGCCTATCGGCCCGCCGCACGAACCTCACGGGAGAGATCGATGCGCAACGTGGACCTGAAAAACGGGCCGGATGAGATCGAGCCGCAAGAGGCCAAGCAGGGCATCGAACTGCATCGCATGCGGTGGGTGCTGCGCATTTCCATGATTCTGGCGGTGATCGCCGTCGGTGGCGTGCTCTGGGCGTTCGTCATCTGACGTGCTGCCCCGGCCGGCTTGCTCCCTGCGCGCCTGCTGGCCAGGATGGCCGTGCAGGTTCGACAGAGCGACAGTCACAGCGCGGGAAATGGCCATGCGGAAGATCCTGACGGCGGGATTGGCGGTGAGCGCCCTGGTGCTGCTATCTGCCGGGGGGCCGGTGCTGGGGCAGGAGAGCTGCAGCTTCCAGGACGACGGCATCTGCGACGAGCCCTATATCGGCACCGGGCGCTGCCCGCTGAACAGCGACCTCGCCGGCTGCGGCGACGCCATCCTGTTCTATGGCTCCGATGATGAGCTGCTGACAGCGGAGCGGCTGTTCGAGAGGCCGCCTGAGATGCTGCGCCCCGGTCGGAACGAGATTTTCGCCCGCCACGGGCGCAGCTTCCAGAGCGCGGACCTGGCAAGCTACTTCGCCCGACGGTCCTGGTATCAGGCGATGCCGGGCGAGCCGGCGCTGAGCGAGATCGAGCGTGCCAACGTCCTGCTGTTCAAGGCCGAGGAGGAGGCCCAGGCGGCCGGCCTGCCGCATGCCTCCGGCTTGCCGCGGCCGCGGGCGAGCTTCACGGGCGTCTATCTCTACGACGACGGCACTCGGCACGAGGTCGAGCGCATCGATGGCGACGAACGCATGCTCGAAACCTATCCAGATGGCGGCCAGCGGGCGCATCTCTATCGCAACAGCAGTCGCGAGATGTGGGACCCGATGCCGGAGGACGGCATCGTAACGGTCTACTCAATATGGTTCGCCCCGCCCGCTCTGTTGCGCCAGCCGGCGTTGCTCGCAGAGCTGCAGCCGGTGTTCGAGGGGCGGGAGACGATCGCAGGCGAGCCGGCCCTGCGCTTTCGCCTGACTTTTGAGAACGGCCCGCAGGAGTACTGGCGAGGCCGCGTCTGGATCACCGATGACGGCATCGTCCTGCGCGGTGAGATCGACTATCGCACTCTCGACGGCGACGGCGGCTTCGACGATAGCGTGTCCTTCGAGCTGCTCGACCTGCGCCGCCAGGCCGTCGATCCGGCACGGCTCGAGCCGCCACGTGACCTCGAGGTGATGTTCGCCGGCTGAGGCGCGGCAAGGAAAAAGGGCCGGCGATCTGCCGGCCCTTCACACTTCGCTTCCTTAGGGAAGCACGATGCCCGGACTCAGGGGATCAGGCCCATCCGGCGCAGCTGCTTCTCGACCTCGACGTTGTTCGGCATCAGCGACTGGGCCTTCAGCAGGTCGTCGCGGCCGCGCTGCCGGTCGCCGAGATTGTAGTAGGCCATGCCACGGTGCAGGTAGGCCGGGCCGTAGTCGGCGTCCAGGGTCAGCGACTGGTTGAAGTAGCCGATGGCCTCGTCGTAGCGCGCCTGGCGCAGATAGACATAGCCCAGCGTATCGGGGCCCTGCGGATCGTTCGGCAGGGCGGCGGCAGACGCGCGGCAGTCATCGATCGCGTAGCCCCACTCGCGCTGCTCGATGAAGACGAAGCAGCGGTTGCGCAGGACCGTGGCGTTGTTGGGTTCGATGTTCAGCGCCGCGGTGAAGTCGTTCAGCGCCGATGGATAGACCTGCTGGCGATAGTAGACCAGGCCGCGCCCGTTCAGCGCCGCCACCTGCATGAAGGGTTTCAGTTCGCCGGTGGCCAGGGCCTCGCTATAGAGGCGGATCGCCTCGTCATAGTTGCCCTTGCGTGCCGCGCTCTGCGCATCGAGCACGATGATGTTGGGCACCTCGGCCGATGCCGGACCGCCGAAGGCCACGGGAGCCAGCGCGACAAACATCGCCAGCAGGAAGCTACGCATCGCACATTCTCCGCTCGAAATCCCCAGGGGCGCGCCACGGTTCCACGAGGGCTCCGGGCGCGTGGCCGCCCAATACCTGGGATGCTAAGATGGCGAAAAAGCGGCGCAAGTCCATCGGCAAAGGCGCCGGTCCCGGAATCGGCCCGCAATGGCAGGATCCTGCCTCATCCGCCGCAGCCCTCGAGGTTTCCGACATGCTGGTTTCTCCCGATCTGGCCCAGGGTTCGAGCGAGCGCCAGGCCCTGCGCAATGCCCTGGCGATGAGCGAGGAAAGCGTGGTGAGGCGCCTGCTGGACGAGGCCGCCTTCTCGTCCGAGAGCCTCGACCGCATGCAGCTTGAAGCGCGGCGGCTGGTGCAGGCGGTGCGCAAGGCGCGGCTCGGCCACGGCGGGCTCGATGCCTTTCTCCACGAATTCCAGCTCTCCTCCAAGGAGGGCGTCGTGCTGATGTGTCTGGCCGAGGCGCTGCTGCGGGTGCCCGACAGCTTCACCATCGACAAGCTGATCAAGGACAAGATCGGCGAGGCCGACTGGCGCGCCCACCTGGGCAAGAGCGAGTCGGTCTTCGTCAATGCCTCGACCTGGGCCCTGATGCTGACCGGCCGGGTGCTGCAGATCGACGAGGCGGAGCAGCGCAATTTCCGCGGCGTGCTGCGCCGGCTGGTGCAGCGCTCTGGCGAGCCGGTGATCCGCACGGCGATGCATCAGGCGATGAAGATCCTCGGCCGCCAGTTCGTCATGGGCCGGACCATCGGGGAAGCGCTCGAGCGTGCCCGCCGCGACGAAAGGCGGGGCTACCGCTACTCCTACGACATGCTGGGCGAGGGCGCCCGCACGATGGCCGACGCCGAGCGCTATCTTGCCTCCTACCTCAAGGCCATCGCCGCCATCGGCAAGGCTTCCGACGGACGTGGGCCGATCGAGGGACCCGGCATCTCGGTCAAGCTCTCGGCCCTGCATCCGCGCTACGAGATGGCGAAGCGCGAGCGGGTCCTGGCCGAACTGCTGCCGCGCATGAAGCAGGTCTGCCTGGCGGCGAAGGCAGTCGACATCGGACTCTGCATCGACGCCGAGGAGGCCAACCGCCTGGACCTGTCGCTCGACCTGATCGAGACCCTGGCGCTCGATTCAGACTTGCAGGGATGGCAGGGACTCGGACTGGCGGTGCAGGCCTACCAGAAGCGTGCCTTCTGGCTGATCGACTGGCTCGCTGTCCTGGCCAAGCGCGCCGAGCGGCGGCTGATGGTGCGGCTGGTGAAGGGCGCCTATTGGGACAGCGAGATCAAGTGGGCGCAGGAGCAGGGCCTCGGCCACTATCCCGTCTTCACGCGCAAGGCGACGACCGACGTCTCCTACCTTGCCTGCATGCGCCGCCTGCTGGCCAAGGGTGAAGCCTTCTATCCCTGCTTCGCCACGCACAACGCCTTGTCGGTTGCCGCCGTCCTGGAGCAGGCCGGAAATCGCCAGAGCTTCGAGTTCCAACGCCTGCATGGCATGGGCGACGCGCTCTACGACCAGATCGTCGGCCCCGAGAAACTCGACCGGCCCTGCCGCATCTATGCGCCGGTCGGCAGTCACGAGGACCTGCTTGCCTATCTGGTCCGCCGCCTGCTGGAGAACGGCGCCAACTCCTCCTTCGTCAACCGCATCCAGGACGAGCGCCTGCCGATCGAGGAGATGATCGCCGATCCGGTGGCGCAAACCCGGCGGCTCTCGCAGATCCCCCATCCGCACATCCCCCTGCCGCGCGACCTCTACGGACGGGAACGCAAGAACTCGACCGGTCTCGACCTCGCCGACCCCCTGGTCCTGGCGGCGCTCGGCCAGGAGATGGCGGCGGCGGCGGCCGGGACCTGGACGGCCGCCCCGATCGTCGGCGGCCAGGAGCGGCGGGGCAAGGGGCGGCCGGTGACCGATCCCTCCGACAGCGGCCGGGTGGTCGGCAGCGTGCTGGAGGCAACCCCCGAGGATCTTGCCGCGGCCCTGGAGCGGGCCGAGCGGGCCTTCCCGCTGTGGAACGCCACCCCGGCCCTGGAGCGGGCCGCCGCGCTGGACCGGCTGGCTGGCCTGCTGGAGGACAATCGTGCCGGGCTGATGGCGCTCTGCCTGCGCGAAGCCGGCAAGACGGCGGCGGACGCCCAGGCCGAGGTGCGCGAGGCGGCGGATTTCTGCCGCTACTACGCCGCCCGGGCGCGCGCCGACTTCGCCGAAGCCCGCCGCCTGCCTGGGCCGACCGGCGAGATCGACGAGATCCGGCTGGAGGGGCGGGGGATCTTCCTCTGCATCAGCCCCTGGAATTTCCCCCTGGCGATCTTCCTCGGCCAGGTGACGGCGGCGCTGGCGGCCGGCAACTGTGTCATCGCGAAGCCGGCCGAGCAGACGCCGCTGATTGCTGCCGAGGCCATCCGCCTGGCCCATCGCGCCGGCATCCCGGTCGATGCGCTGCACCTGCTGCCGGGGGATGGGCCAAGCGTCGGCCAACCGCTGGTGGCCGATCCGAGGATCGCCGGCGTGGCCTTCACCGGCTCCACCGAGACGGCACGGCGCATCAACCAGACCCTGGCCAATCGCGAGGGACCGATCGTGCCGCTGATTGCCGAGACCGGCGGCCAGAACGCGATGATCGTCGACTCCACCGCCTTGCCGGAGCAGGTGGTGCGCGACGTGGTGGTCTCCGCATTCCAGTCGGCCGGTCAGCGCTGCTCCGCCCTGCGCGTTCTTTTCCTGCAGGAGGACGTGGCCGACAGGATGCTGGCCATGCTGGCCGGCGCGATGGCCGAGCTGGCGGTGGGCGATCCGGCCGATCTCGCCACCGACATCGGGCCGGTCATCGATGCCGAGGCACAGGCGATGCTGGAGGGACACGTCAAGCGGATGAAGCAGGAGGGCCGCCTGATCGCCGAGACGGCCTTGGGCGATGCCAATCCAAAGGGGCATTTCGTGGCGCCGGTGGCCTTCGAGATCGATTCGCTGTCGCGACTGCAGCGTGAGGTCTTCGGGCCGGTGCTGCACGTGCTGCGCTTCGACGGCGAGGAGCTCGACGGGGTCATCGAGGCGATCAATGCCACCGGCTATGGCCTCACCTTCGGCGTCCACAGCCGGGTGGATTCGACCGTCGAGGAGGTCACGCGGCGGGTGCGGGCCGGCAACGCCTATGTGAACCGCAACATGATCGGCGCCGTGGTCGGGGTGCAGCCGTTCGGCGGCGAGGGGCTCTCCGGCACCGGGCCGAAAGCCGGCGGCCCGCGCTATCTCTACCGGTTCGCCACCGAGCGCGTGCTGAGCTGGGACACCACGGCGGCCGGCGGCAATGCGAGCCTGATGTCGATGGGCGAGGACGGCTAGTCGCTCGGCGGCAGTCCGTGACGCCGCCGCAACTCCGCCGCCTGCCAGCGGTGGTAGCCGTCCTGATAGTGGAAAGGCGCCTCCAGCCAGGGATGCTTGCGCCGCAGGGAATGCTCCGCGACCGGCACGTCGAGCAACTCCAGATTGGGTCGCAGCGCAACCAGGTGGTCGTAGTAGCGCCGCAGCAGAGGACCGAAATTGCGCACCAGATTGCCCGGCCCTCGCCAGCCATGGCGGATGCGCCGCAGCTCGATCTTGCCGCCGTCGACGAAGCGCTCCACCAGCGGCGCGCGATGCAGCAGCAGGCGAAGCCGCGGGAACTCCCGGTCCAGGCGGGCGAAGAAGGCTGCCGCCGCGGCGGTCCACAGGCGCCAGGCCTCTTCGCTTTCACGGGCGATCAGGCGGTAGCCGAGCCACGAGAGGCTTTCGCGGCGTGGCGGCTCTCGGCCAGCGGGGACCTCGCTCCCGCGCAGGCGGCGCGCCAGACGCTGAAAGGGGTGCTGCCGACGCGCCCAGGCAGCGATATCCCAGACCGCGAGCTTGTAGCCTTCGCCCTCCGCGGTCTCGCGGCCATAGAGATCGAAGCGTTCGTCGATCAGGTCGAGGAGCAGGACATCCGGGGCTGTCTGCGCCAGCTTGTGCCAGAAGGAGCGATTGAAATCGCGATTGAGCCAGTCGCGTTCCCAGGGCACCCGGATGGAACGCAGCAGGCCGCCGGGCACCGGCAGCGGCGGCGACATGAGCGATACCAGGGAGCTGCGCGCGATGTAGAGGTCAGGACGCGGCAGGCGCCACCCCTCCTCGCCGCCGCGATGGCGGAAGGCTTCCCGGCTGACGCAGCTTCCAAGCAGCGCGATCCGCATCGTCGCGTCCTCAGGCGCGGGCTGGGGCGCCGCGGCGATCCCGCTCGCGCGTCAGCAGCCAAACCAGGCCGCCGGGCAGGCTGGTCGCCGCCGCCAGCAGGCCGTAAGC
Organism: uncultured Alphaproteobacteria bacterium; assembly: GCA_942492185.1. Taxonomy (GTDB): domain Bacteria; phylum Pseudomonadota; class Alphaproteobacteria; order Kiloniellales; family JACOMY01; genus CALOEA01. Next base: position 2,892 of record CALOEA010000023.1, on the reverse strand, counting down.
CAGGGAAAGCGCCAGCGCGTCGGCCTGGCCGAGGCCGACCAGCGCGAAGAGAAAGATCGCAGCGCCTTCGCGCAGGCCCCAGCCGGCCAGCGAGATCGGCACCGCGGTGGCGGTGAAGAGGATCGGCACCAGCAGCAGGCAGGACAGCGGCGAGAGCGGCAAGGCCAGCGCCTGGGCCAGGGAATAGACGACGCTCACCGCGGCCAGCGCCGACAGCAGTCCGGTGGCCGTCAGCGCCAGGAGCGGCCGCGTCCTGAGCAGCACCCGACGGCCATCCTGCGCCAGCCCGGCGAGGCCGCGCACGATCCGCCGGTCGTGCCAGGAACGCGGCAGAAGCTTGTCGAGCGACAGCAGCAGTGCAAGACCGAGGAAGGCGGCCAGGATCAGTGCCGGTGCGAACCAGCGCAGCGGGTGGTCGCCCAGCAGTGCGAAGCTCCAGGGCAGACCGATGGCGGCCAGGATAAAGAGCGACACGAAGCCCAGGGCCCGGTCGAGGAACACGCCGGAAACCGCGCGACCGAGCGGCAGGCCGTAGGTGTAGCTGCGCCAGATGCGCAGAGCGTCGCCGCCGATCGAGGAGGGCAGGGCCTGGTTGAAGAACAGGCCGATCATGAAGATCTCGGCCAGGCGCCGCAGCGGCAGACCATGGTCGAGGGTCCGGAGGATGAGCTGCCAGCGCAGCGCCGCCGTGAGGTACTGGCAGCCGAAGAGCGCGATGGTGAGCAGCAGCCAGCCGGCGTCGATCCGGCCGAAGCGCTCGCCCACGACGGAGAGGTCCACCTTGTCGGTGATCAGCCAGGCAAGCGCGAGGGTGACCAGGGCCTTGGCCATCAGGCCCCAGGGCGCGCGGCGGCGGCGTGCCGGCGCGACGGCCACATCGCCGCCTGCCAGTGATTGCAGATCGCTCTCGCTCGCCTCGCCCACGACGCTTCACCGCTCCCTTGCCACCGGCGCCGGAGGAACCCGGCGAGCGCCCCCCGCCAGCGGCGCCGGCGCAGGAAAGCTGCGACAACAGCCCGGCGCAAGGCGTTTCTTGTCGCGTCTGCTGCCCCGCGGCAGGGCAGCCCCGTGCCACGCCGGCTTGTCTTGCGGCCGCAAGGGCGGCTAGATCGGGGCGCGCGGTGGCAGGAAAGGGACCGAGCGATGCGTTTCTCGTCGTTGACCGAGCGGATTGCCGGACGCGGCAGCGAGGCGTGGCAGCTGCACGTACTGGGCGCCGAGCGCCAGCGCGCCGGCCATGAGGTGATCTTCCTGACCGTCGGCGACCCGGATTTCGATTCGCCCGGCGGGGCGGTCGAGGCCGCGGTGCGGGGCCTGCGCGGCGGCAACACCCACTACACGGACATCGTCGGCTTCCCGCAGCTGCGCCAGGCCATCGCCGAGTGGCACTTCACCACCACCGGGCAAGAGGTCACGCCCGAGGAGGTCGTCGTTGCCGCCGGCGCGCAGAACGCGCTCTACAGCGCGATGCAGGTGATCGCCGGGCCTGGCGACGAGGTGATCGTTCCCGATCCGCGCTACTCGACCTACGAGGCGGTGGTCGGCGCCGCCGGCGCCACCGCCGTCTCGGTGCCGCTGCTGCCAGACCGCGCTTTCCACATGGACCTGGAGGCGCTCGCGGCGGCGGTCACGCCGCGCACCCGCGCCATCCTGATCAACTCGCCGCACAATCCGACAGGCGCCGTGATGACCCGCGCCGAGGTCGAGGCAGTCGCGGCAATCGCGCAGCGCCATGACCTCTGGCTGGTCTCCGACGAGGTCTACGCGGCGCTGAGTTTCGACCACCCGCATGTGTCGCCGGCCAGTCTGCCCGGCATGGCGGAGCGTACGGTGGTGGTCTCCAGCCTTTCGAAATCCCATGCCATGGCCGGTTTCCGCGTCGGCTGGGCCATCGGCCCGCGGGCCCTGACGCGCCATCTGCACAATCTCTATCTCTGCATGCTCTACGGATCGCCCGGATTCATCCAGGATGCCGGCATCGCCGCGATCCGCGAGGCCGGCGGCGAAGTGGCCCGGATGCGCGCGGCCTATGCCCGGCGCCGCGACCTGGTGGCGCCCTGGCTGGACCGCCTGCCCGGTCTCGCCTGCCGCAAGCCGGAGGGCGGCATGTTCGCCATGGCCGACTGCCGGCCGAGCGGCCTGGGGGCCTTCACCTTCGCCCAGGGGCTGCTGGAGGCCCAGGACGTGGCCATCCTGCCGGGGGACGGTTTCGGGCAGCAGGGAGAGGGCTTCCTGCGGATATCGCTGGGGCTCGCGGACCAGTCGCTCGCCGAGGCCTGCCGGCGAATCGAGGCCTATTGCCTGACGCTCAGTTCAGCAGGAACGCGTCGCGCGCATGCCTGAGGCGGCGCGGTTCGAGAAGCTGGAGGCGGCCGACCTGCACTGAGTGGAGCACGGCGTCGATATGTTGGCGCCAGTGGTCGAGGAAGCGGTGCAGCACCGGGAAGCGCGGGGCCAGATCGTAGTGCTGCCAGATGAAGGCCTGCAGCAATCCGGGGTGGTCGGGCATGTGGTAGAGGATCTCTGCCGTCGCCAGGCGATAGCCCTGAAGCTGCAGGGCCATCTCGGTCTCCCTGGCACCGGCATCGCTGTTCGCCTGCATCGTTCTGTCCTCCTGTGCGGTCCGTCCGGCCGCGGAGTCGGCCAGCCTCCAGGCGGAATCCTGCGCGGTTTCGCGTCGCGGTCGCAATAAAAATCCTCTTATTAATCAATCTTCTAGCAGCCACGACCCCGGACTGCTGACAGGATTTCACGCCGCCGGGCGGGTGCGCGCCAGCAGTTGCAGCTGCAGCAGGATGATGAACGCCAGGGCCAGCCAGCGGCTCTGCCAGATGGCGAAGGAGAGCGACTGCGCCATCAGCAGCGCGGCGGCGGCGGCCATGACGAAGGCGG
>CALOEA010000022.1:0-26488 GCA_942492185.1 uncultured Alphaproteobacteria bacterium | reverse complement strand
CGGACCTGCCCGAGGGCGAGGCCAGGCTCGGCAGCGCCGCCCACGTCGGTCTGCCTGCCGAAGTCGTGCCCTTGCCGGGTCCGGCGCTCTACCTGGCGCGCACCGGCCGCGCGACGCAGCGCTTCGACTTCACCGACCGCCTGCGGCCGGACGCGGCGGCGACGGTCGCCGGCCTGCGGCGCCTGGGCCTGCCGGCGGAGCTGCTGTCGGGCGACCAGGCGGCGGTGACCGGCCGGGTCGCCGCGTCGCTGGGACTGGCGGACTGGCGGGCCCCCTGCCGGCCGGACCGCAAGCTCGCGCGGCTGGAAACGCTGGCGGCCCGGGGCCACCGGGTCCTGATGGTCGGCGACGGCCTGAACGACGCGCCCTCCCTGGCCGCGGCGCGGGCCTCGATCTCCCCGGCCGCCGCCAGCGACCTGTCGCAGACCGCCGCCGACCTGGTGTTCCAGGGCGACTCCCTGGCGCCGGTGCTGGAGGCCGTCGTCGTCGCCCGCAAGGCGCGGCGCCTGGTGCTGCAGAACTTCTCGCTGGCGCTCGGCTACAACTTGGTGGCCGTACCGCTGGCGATGGCCGGGCTGATCTCGCCGCTGCTGGCGGCCCTCTTCATGTCCGGCTCGTCGCTGCTGGTGACCGGCAATGCCCTGCGCGTCGCCCGTGTGCCGCGGCGGCCGGCCTAGGCGCGCGCGATGGGCATCATCGGCGTCCTCATTCCCGTGGCGCTGCTGCTCGGCGGGCTTGGCCTGCTGGCTTTCCTCTGGTCGCTGCGGTCCGGGCAGTACGAGGACCTGGACGGCGCCGCGCACCGCATTCTCTTCGAGGATGAGAGCCACGCGCCCCGCCCGTCGGCGGCGGCGCCGGCGACCCCGGCGGCGTCGCGGCCTCAGCCAGGCGGCTCGACCAGGTCGCGATAGGCGTGCCAGCTGGCATGGCCGATCAGCGGGAAGGCGACGATCAGCCCGACGTAGAGCGTGACGATGCCGGCCGCCGTGATGGCGACGATCAGCGCCGCCCAGAGCAGCATCGGCTTCCAGTTGGCCCTGACCGCGCGCAGGCTGGTCAGAGCGGCGGTGACCACGTCGCACTGGCGCTCCAGCAACAGCGGCGCGGAAACCGCGGAGATTGCGAAGATCGCCGCGGCGAGGCCGCCGCCGACCGCGGATCCGATGGCCAGCAGCGCCAGCCCCTCGGCACTGGACAGCAGGAGCGCCGGCATCATCGCCGGGGGCGGCAGCTCGACCGGTCCCATGACGATGGCGAAGAGCACGACGGCTGCGTACATCCAGCTCAGCAGCACCGCCGTCAGCAGCAGCCCGAGCAGCGCCAGCTGGGTCGGCGCCGCGACCTTGACGAAGAGGGCGCGCGCCAGGGTCGGCCGCTGGCCGCGCTCCAGCCGGCGGCTGACCTCGTAGAGGCCGACCGCCAGCAGCGGCCCGACCAGCATGAAGCCGCCGGCCAGCGGCGGCAGGTACTGCGGCTTGCCCCAGGCCCAGAGGCCGACGGTGATGAGCGCGCTGACCAGCGAAAAGAGCGCTCCATAGAACAGGCTGATGCGCGGCGCCTGCCAGAGGTCCCGCCAGCCGGCGGCGAGCCAGTGCCAGGGTGCCTCCGGATCGATGCGGCGGATCGCCGGGGCGGCGGGAGCGATCGAAGGGCTGGCGGTGCTGTTCAGGGTGTCGCTCATGGCGTCCGGCGGTCCTTGGCTGGCAACAGGGGCGGGGTCCAGGGGTGGGGCCCAGGGGCGGTGCCCTGCGGACCCGCTCGAAGCCTAGCGATGCCGCCGTCGGCCGCCTTGATCTGGCGCAAATCCCGCCTTTCCACCTCTGCTCCCTTCGCGAGGGCTTGGCCCGGAGCCGGCGCTTTGCTTCAATGGGTCAAGCGATGTTGGAGGCTCATTCAACAAACTCACAGCGGGAGACCGAGGTTTGCCGGACACGGCGGGTCCAGCCAGCGGCGAGACGACGGCGACGGCTTTGCCGCGCCAGGTACGCGAGATCGAGAACCTGTGGATCCCGCTGGCCGACGGCACGCGCCTCGCCGCGCGGGTGTGGCTGCCGGTCGATGCCGAGACCCGGCCGGTGCCGGCGATCCTCGAGTACCTGCCCTATCGCAAGCGCGACGGCACCTACGTCCGCGATGCCCTGACCCACCCCTGGTTCGCCGGACATGGCTATGCCTGCCTGCGCGTCGACATGCGCGGCAATGGCGAGTCCGATGGCGTGATGCTCGACGAGTACGCCCTGCAGGAACAGGAGGACGCGCTGGAGGTGATCGACTGGATCGCCCGGCAGCCCTGGTGCAGCGGCGCGGTCGGCATGATGGGCATTTCCTGGGGCGGCTTCAACGCGCTGCAGGTGGCGGCGCGCCGGCCGCCGGCGCTGAAGGCCATCGTCACGCTCTGCTCGACAGACGACCGCTATGCCGACGATATCCACTACAAGGGCGGTTGCCTGCTGGCGGAGAACCTCGGCTGGTCCTCGACCATGTTCTCCGGGTCGGCCGCGCCCCCCGACCCGCTGCTGGTGGGCGAGCGCTGGCGCGCCCTGTGGCGCGAGCGGCTGGAGGCGGAGCCGCACCTGATCGAGATCTGGCTGGACCACCAGCGGCGCGACGCCTATTGGCGCCACGGCTCGATCTGCGAGGACTGGTCGGCGGTCGAGGCTGCGACCCTGGCGATCGGCGGCTGGGCCGACGCCTATACCAACGCGGTCCCCGGCCTGCTGGCTGGTCTGCAGTGCCCGCGCAAGGCTATCGTCGGGCCCTGGCTGCACAAGTACCCGCACTTCGCCGTTCCCGGCCCGGCCATCGGCTTCCTGCAGGAGGCCAGGCGCTGGTGGGATCGCTGGCTGAAGGGCGAGGCCAGCGGCGTCGAGCAGGACCCCGACCTGCGGGCCTACATCATGGACTGGGTGCCGCCGGCGGCCTCCTATGCCCATCGCCCCGGGCGCTGGGTGGCGGAAGCCGCCTGGCCGTCGCCGTGGATCTCGCCGCGCCGCTTCTATCTGACGGCGGCCGGCCTGGCCGATCGGCCGGGCGAGGAGACGGTCCTCTCGCTGGCCTCGCCGGCCGATACCGGCACCGCCGGGGGCGAATACTGCCAGATCTGGCTTGGCGCCGAGGGTCCGGTCGACCAGCGCCACGACGACTCCGGTTCGCTGGTCTTCGACGCCGCGGTGCCGGCGGCGGGGCTGGAGCTGCTCGGCGCGCCGCTGCTGGAGCTGGAGCTGGCGGTCGACCGCCCGGTAGCGCAGCTTGCCGCGCGCTTGAACGACGTGGCCCCGGACGGCAGCGTGCTGCGGGTCACCTACGGCGTGCTCAATCTCTGCCACCGCGACGGTTCCGAGGCCCCGGCGGCGCTGGAACCGGGCCGCCGCTACCGCGTGCTCCTGCAGCTCGACGACATCGGCTACCGCTTCGCCGCCGGCCACCGGCTGCGGCTTTCGCTCTCGACCGCCTACTGGCCGATGGTCTGGCCCGCGCCGGAGCCGGTGACGCTGACGCTCTTCGCCGGCGCCGCCACCCTCGACCTGCCGCTGCGGCAGGCGGCGGACGAGGCGGCGGTGGTCATGCCGCCGCCGGCCGGCGCGGCCCCGGCCGTCGCCGAGAGCCTGCGGTCCGCGGCCAACAGCCGCCGGATCGTGCAGGATCTGGCCAGCGGCGAGACCGCCGTCGAGATCCTCGACGATTTCGGTCGGCAACGCATCGCCCCGCACGGCCTGGAAGGTGATACAATCGCCCGCGAGCGCTGGAGCCTCCGCCCGTCCGACCCGCTGTCGGCCTGCGGCGAGACCCACTGGACCAGCATTCATGCCCGCGGCGATTGGGCCGTGCGGACCGAGACGATGGCCCGCCTCACCGGCGATGCCACGCACTTTCACCTGGAGGGTGAACTGGAGGCGTACGAAGGAGTCGGTCCCGAAGAACGGCTCTTCTTGAAGCGAAATTTCAAGAAGTCGGTCCGTCGGGATTTGATCTGACCTTGTCGCTGACTCGAAAGTCGCGATGGAAGGCGGTCCTACTGTAACGCTGACTGGGCACACTCCAACCTTTAGAGAACACGAACTGGGAGGCTAGAAAAAATGAGTGAGCTTGATTTCCTGACGCAGCAGGTGAAGCGGAATCGCATTTCACGGCGCGATTTCCTTGGCCGCGCTTCGGCGCTCGGCGTCTCGCTGGCGGCGGCCGGCACGCTCTACGGCACGGCTCTGCAGGCGGCGGAGCCCAAGAAGGGCGGCAATCTGATTTTCGGCCTGGTGGGCGGCGAGTCCTCCAACAGCCTCGACCCCGCCACCTGGGCATCGCAGGTGCCCTACACCTTCGGACGGGCCTGGGCCGACACGCTGATCAAGACCGACCCGGCGACCGGCGCGCCGGTCGGCCTGCTGGCGGAGTCCTGGGAGGGGTCCGATGACGTCACCACCTGGGTGTTCAAGCTGCGCCCCGGCGTCACCTTCCACAACGGCAAGGAGCTGACGGCCGAGGACGTGGTGGCGACCATGGAGCGCCACTCCGACGAGAACTCCAAGTCCGGCGCGCTCGGCATCATGGGCGGCATCGCCTCGGTGACGGCCAGCGGCAAGAACGAAGTGACCTTCGAGATGACCGAAGGCAACGCCGACCTGCCGCTGCTGCTCTCCGACTATCACCTGATGATCCAGCCGAACGGCGGCAAGGATGCGCCGGACGCCGGCATCGGCACCGGCCCCTACAAGGTCGGCGTCGTCGAGCACGGCGTGCGCTACACCGGCGAGAAGTACGCCGACTACTGGGGCACCGACGGCTACGCCGACTCGATCGAGGTGCTGACCATCAACGACTCGACGGCGCGTTTCGCCGCCCTGCAGTCCGGCCAGGTGCACATCGTCAATCGCGTCGAGCCGAAGACCGCGGACCTGCTGAAGCGGGCGCCGGGCCTGGTGGTGAAGAACATCGGCGGCAAGGGCCATTACGTCTTCATCATGCATTGCAACACGGCGCCCTTCGACAATGCCGACCTGCGCATGGCGTTGAAGCTGGCGATGGATCGCCAGGCGATGGTCGACAACGTGCTGCAGGGCTATGGCACGGTGGGCAACGACTTCCCGATCAACGCCGCCTATGACCTGTTCGACGACTCGATCCCGCAGCGCGCCTACGATCCCGACCAGGCGGCCTTCCACTACAAGAAGTCCGGCCACAGCGGGAAGGTCCTGCTGCGCACGTCCGACGTCGCCTTCCCGGGCGCCATCGACGCCGCCGTGCTCTATCAGCAGCAGTGCCAGAAGGCCGGCATCGAGATCGAGGTGCTGCAGGAGCCGGGCGACGGCTACTGGAACAACGTCTGGAACGTGCAGCCCTTCTGCACCTCCTACTGGGGCGGCCGTCCGACCCAGGACCAGATGTACTCCACGGCCTATGTCTCGACCGCCGACTGGAACGACACGAAGTTCATCGACCCGAGCTTCGATGCCCTCATCCAGCAGGCGCGTGGCGAGCTCGATCGCGACACGCGCAAGACGCTCTACTCGCAGGCCGCCATGAAGGTGCGCGACGAGGGCGGCCTGATCCTGCCGATGTTCAACGACTGGATCGACGCCATGAACGAGCAGGTGCAGGGCTATGTCGAGGACGGCTCCGGCGAGATGTCGGGCGGCTTCGCCGCACGGCGCTGCTGGCTCGTCTAGGTAGCGGCAGCGAACCCGGGGGGGATCGATGCCACTACCCTTGGTAAGGATGATCGCCCAGCGCCTCGCGCTGGGCGGTCTCCTCCTTCTCGCCGTCTCGGTGCTGATTTTCGTCGGCACCCAGATTCTGCCGGGCGACGTCGCCCAGGCAATTCTGGGGCAGTCCGCGACACCGGAGAATCTGGCGAACCTGCGCCGCGAACTGGGCCTCGACCAGTCGGCCGTCACGCGCTACTTCCAGTGGCTCGGCGGTGCGCTCACGGGCGATTTCGGCAATGCGCTCGCCAACGGCCAGCCGGTCATGAGCCTGATCGGCCAGCGCCTCGGCAACACGCTCTTCCTCGCCGGCATCACCGCCGCGGTGGCGGTGCCGCTGGCGATCCTGCTGGGCGTCATCTCGGCGCGCTACAAGGACCGCTGGCCGGACCGCGTGATCAATGTCTTCTCGCTCTCGGCGATCTCCTTCCCGGAGTTCTTCGTCGGCTACCTGCTGATCCTGGTCTTCGCCCTGGAGCTCGCCTGGCTGCCGCCGCTGTCGGTGGTGCGCACCGGCATGTCCTTCGGCGACAAGCTGATCGCCGCCGCGCTGCCCTGCGCGACCCTGACCTTCGCGGTGCTGGCGCACATGCAGCGCATGACGCGCGCCGCCATCATCAACGTGCTCGGCTCGGCCTACATCGAGACCGCGGAGCTGAAAGGCACGCGGCCGATCTACGTCATCCTGCGGCACGCCTTTCCCAATGCGATCGCGCCGATCGTCAATGTCGTCATGCTGAACCTCGCCTACCTGGTGGTCGGCGTGGTGGTGGTCGAGGTGGTCTTCGTCTATCCCGGTCTCGGCACCCTGATGGTCGACAACGTCTCCTATCGCGACGTGCCGGTGGTGCAGGCCTGCGGCCTGCTCTTCGCGGCGACCTACATCAGCCTGAACATCGTGGCCGACATCGTCGCCATCGTCGCCAACCCACGCCTGAGGCACCCGAAATGAGCGGCGCAGCGACTAGAGGGGAGGCCGGCCCATGCTGAAGTGGTCGACGATGCCCTGGACGGCGCGGATCGGAGCGATCGGCCTCGTCTTCTTCGCGCTCTTCGCCTTCATCGGCCCGCTGTTGTCACCCTACGGCGACGAGGCGCTGGGCAAGACCTGGGAGCCGGCCTCCGCCCGGTTCTGGCTGGGGACCGACAACCTGGGGCGCGATCTGCTCACGCGGCTGATGTATGGGACGCAGTTCACCATCATCCTGGCGGGTGCGGCCACCATCGTCTCCTTCACGCTGGGCTCGACCCTCGGCTTCTTCGCCGCCGTGGTGCGCGGCTGGACCGACCAGGTCCTGTCGCGCTCGGTCGACCTGCTGATGTCGATCCCGACGCTGATCTTCGCGCTGGTCATTCTCTCCGTCCTGCCCCGCTCGATCGCGGTGATGATCGGGGTGACCGCGGTGCTCGATGCCACCCGCGTCTTCCGCCTGTCGCGGGCGGTGGCGCTCGACATCGCGGTGCAGGATTTCGTCGAGGCGGCGCGGCTGCGCGGCGAGGGGCGCCGCTGGATCATCTTCCGCGAGATCCTGCCCAACGCCCTCTCGCCCCTGGTGGCCGAGTTCGGTCTGCGCTTTGCCTTCGCGATGCTGTTCCTCTCCTCGCTCTCCTTCCTCGGTCTCGGCATCCAGCCGCCGGACGCCGACCTGGGACGCATGATCAAGGACAACAAGGAGGGGATCGTCTACGGCATTGCCGCCGCGCTCTATCCGGGCGCCATCATCGCCATGCTCTGCCTCTCGGTGAACCTGGTGGTCGACACGATCCTCAATCGCACCTCGTCGTTGAAAGGAGGCCGCGGTGGCTGATCCGCTGCTCGAGATCAAGAACCTCCGGGTCGAGGCGACCTCCTATCCGCCGGGCGAGCCGCCGCGCAACATCGTCATCGTCGACGACGTCTCGCTGACGCTGGAGCGCGGCAAGGTGCTCGGCCTGATCGGCGAGTCGGGGGCCGGCAAGTCGACCATCGGCTTGACCGCCATGGCCTACGGCCGCGGCGGCGTGCGGATCACCGGCGGCGAGATCTGGCTGAAGGGCCGCGATATCCTGAAGCTCGGCCATGGCGGCATCCGCGGCGTGCGCGGATCGGAGGTGGCCTATGTCGCCCAGTCCGCCGCCGCCGCCTTCAACCCCTCGCATCGCCTGATCGACCAGGTGGTCGAGGTTTCGGTGCGCAAGGGCATCATGGGGCGCCGCGCGGCCGAGGCGCGGGCGGTCGAGCTCTTCGCCAAGCTGAAGCTGCCCAATCCGAAGACCATCGGCCGGCGCTTCCCGCATCAGGTATCCGGCGGCCAGTTGCAGCGCGCCATGACGGCCATGGCGCTTTGCCCCAAGCCGGACCTGATCGTCTTCGACGAACCGACCACCGCGCTCGACGTCACCACCCAGATCGAGGTGCTGGCAGCGATCAAGGACGCGATCCGCGACGAGAACACGGCGGCGCTCTACATCACCCACGACCTGGCGGTCGTGGCGCAGGTGTCGGACGCCATCATGGTGCTGCGCCACGGCAAGACGGTGGAGTGGGGCACCACCGAGCAGATCATCCACCAGCCGCGGGAGGACTACACCCAGCGCCTGGTCTCGGTCCGCGGCATCCAGAAGGAGGAGTCGCAGGGCGACGAGGGGACCTACGTGCTGGAGGCGCGCAACATCACGGCCGCCTACGGCAACGGCCTGAAGGTGCTGGACGACGTCTCGCTCGCCGTTGCCAAGGGGCAGACCCTGGCCATCGTCGGCGAGTCCGGCTCCGGCAAGTCGACGCTGGCGCGCGTCGTCACCGGACTGCTGCCGCCGAGCGAGGGCGAGACGGTCTTCCACGGCGAGGTGCTGCCGCGGGCGCTGAAGAACCGCAGCAAGGACCAGCTCCGCCGCCTGCAGATGATCTACCAGATGGCCGACGTGGCGATGAACCCGCGCCAGACGGTGGCGCAGATCGTCGGCCGGCCGCTGGAGTTCTATTTCGGCGTGACCGGCAAGAAGAAGCGCGAGCGGATCGAGGAGCTGCTGGAGCAGATCGAGATGGGCGGCAAGTTCGCCGACCGCTATCCGGCCGAGCTGTCCGGCGGCCAGAAGCAGCGCGTCTGCATCGCGCGCGCGCTGGCGGCGGAGCCGGAGCTGGTGATCTGCGACGAAGTCACCTCGGCGCTCGACCCGCTGGTGGCGGACGAGATCCTGAAGCTGCTGCTGCGGCTGCAGCGCGAGACCCATGTCTCCTATCTCTTCATCACCCATGACATCGCCACGGTGCGCGCCATCGCCGACTCCATCGCGGTGATGTTCAAGGGACGCCTCGTGCGCTACGGGCCGAAGTCGCAGGTGCTCTCGCCGCCCTTCGACGACTACACCGACCTGCTGCTCTCCTCGGTGCCAGAGATGGAACTGGGCTGGCTGGAGGGCGTGCTGTCCACCCGCCGGATGGCGGCCGCCGGCAACTAGCGATCGACCGGCCGCGGGAGCCTGCGATGACGGGACCCGCTGCGCGTCGCCATGTCCTCGCCGCCACGCTGGCGCTGCTGGCGGCGCCGGCCGGCGTCCGGGCGGCGGGGCCGGCGCCGCTGCGCCTGCTGTCCGCGCTGGGCGTGCCGTTGCCCGCCCTCCTGGAGCGCTATGCCGCTGCGGCGGGGCGCAGCGTCGAGCAGCGCGCCGTCGGCGCCGATGCGGAAGCCCTGGCGCTGCTGCGCGCGGGCCCGGCGCACTATGACCTGGCAATTCTCGGCGACGGCCTGCTGCCGGCGATCGCGTCGGAAGGGCTGCTGCGACCGCTGGGCCCTCTGGCGTCCGCTGACCACCTCGACGACCTGCCGCCGACGCTGCTCCAGCTGTGCCGCTGGCAGGGACAGCTGCAGGCCCTGCCCTGGGCCTGGGGCCGCCTGGGCTTCGCCTACGACAGCGCGCTCGGCGCGCCGCCCGGCGAGAGTTGGGGCGCCTTCTGGGTGGCGGCGGGCGGCGCCTTCAGCGGCCGCGTGCTGCTGCCGGACGACGCCGGCCAGACCGTCGGCCTGGCGCTGCAGGCCCTCGGGCGCGACTGGGGCGCGGGCGCGCCGGAGGCGCTCGACGAGGCTGCGGCCTGGCTGAGCGAGCGGCGGCGGCTGCTGTTCGCGGTGACCGGCGACCCGCTGCCGCCGCTGCTCAGCGGCGATGCCGCGCTGACGCCGCTCTGGTCCAGCGATGCGGCCGCCCTGCTGCGCGCCCGGCCGACGATGCGCTTCTTCCAGCCTTCCGACGAGAGCCTGCTGTGGCTCGACGCCCTGGCGATCCCGCGCTGGGCGCCGGACCCCTCGGCCTCGAACGCGCTCTTCGCCTGGCTGAGCGATCCGGCGATGGCGGCCGCCGCGGCGGCCGACGGCGACCAGGCGCCGGCCGACCGTCGCGCCCTGGCGCGCCTGCGGGGCGCCGCCGCCGCCCTCGTGCCGCCGGAGGCGCTGCTCGCGCGGTCCCGCCCCGCCGATCCGGCCTGGTCCTTCGACCCGGCGCGCCTGGCGATCCTGGCCAACCTGAAGGGCGGCTGAGGCGCGGCCCCGTGTCGCGATGGCGTTCCCGCTGGACAGCGTGGGACTTCGCAAGCTCTCATAGCGCCGTGCCAAGGAGCGGTCGTTTCCCCGCGCTGGAGTAGAGCCTTCGTGCCATCCGTCGCCGCCCTGCCCGACATCGAGTTCCTCGGCGTCTCGAAGCTGTTCGGGACCGTCCGGGCCGTGGAGGACGTCAGCTTCGCCATCGCCGACGGAGCCTTCTACTCCTTCCTCGGGCCGTCGGGCTGCGGCAAGACCACCTCGCTCCGGCTGATCGCCGGTTTCGAGCAGCCGAGCCGCGGCGAGGTGAAGATCGCCGGCCGCTCGGTAGTCGGCGTGCCGGCGCACCGACGGCCGGTGAACATGGTCTTCCAGCACTACGCGCTCTTCTCGCATCTCGACGTGGCGGCCAACGTCGCCTACGGCCTGCGCCAGCAGCGTCCGCGGCCGGACCGCGGGGACCTCGCCCGGCGGGTGGACGAGGCGCTCGAGCTGGTGCGCCTGCCGGGCTATGGCGGGCGGCGCGTCTGGGAACTCTCCGGCGGTCAGCAGCAGCGCGTCGCGCTGGCGCGCGCGCTGATCAACCGCCCGACGGTGCTGCTGCTGGACGAGCCGCTGTCCGCCCTCGACCGCAAGCTGCGCCGCGACATGCAGATCGAGCTGCAGAACCTGCAGCGCGAGCTCGGCATCACCTTCGTGCTGGTCACCCACGACCAGGAGGAAGCGCTCTCGATGTCGGACGCCGTCGGCATCATGCGCGCTGGACGCCTGGTGCAGATGGGGCCGCCGGCGGAGCTCTACGACGCGCCCGTCAATCGCTACGTCGCCGATTTCGTCGGCGAGTCGAACTTTCTTCCCGGCCGGGTCTGCGAACTCGCCGAGGGCAGCGCCGCGATCCGTCTGGAGGACGGCACGGTGCTGGCCGCGCCGCTCTCGGCAGGGGGGCAGGGGCTGGCGCGCGAGGCGAGCGCCACCATTGCCATCCGGCCCGAGGCGATCGGCCTCTGGCCGGCCGGCGGGTCTGCGCCGGAGGGGCTGGACTATCGCTTCGAGGGGCGCATCGACAACCGGATCTATCTGGGCGACCAGACGGAGTACTCCCTCTCCTCGCCGCTGCTCGGCCGCCTGCTCGCGCGGGTGCCGAAGGGCGGCGAGAGCTTTCTTCCGGGCGACGTGGTCGGCCTCGGCTGGCAACGCCGCCGCGCCTTGGCCCTGGCCGACGGCTAGCGGCAAGACGCTGGGACCTCCGGCGCCGACGGCCGGGGTTCCGCGGCGCGTGGAGCGGTCGAACAGGGGGGGCGGACGGCCCCGCACAACAGGCATGAGCCGAAAGGAAGAGGCGATGAAAAAGAGTGAGTTTCTCCACCACCTCCGGCGCTATCAGCGGGGCTCGATCAGCCGGCGGCATTTCCTCGGCGTGACCGGCCTCGGCCTCGCCACCGCGGTCCTGGCGGGTGAGCTCGGGGTGGCGCCGCGGCGCGCCTTCGCCGGCGAGATCGGCGACCGTGTCAGCATCTGCACCTGGCCGAGCTACCACGACCCGGCCAACTTCGAGGCCTTCACCGCCATGACCGGCGCTGCTGTCGAGGTCACGGTCTTCGGCTCGAACGAGGAGATGATGGCCAAGCTGCAGGCCGGTGCCGCCGGCTACGACGTGCTGGTGCCGACCAACTACACCATCCGCGACTACGTGCAGCAGGGCCTGCTGCAGCCGCTCGACCTGGCGCTGCTGCCGGAGCACGACGCCGCGGCGCACGATCAGCGCTTCACCGGCGAGGGCACGGTGGACGGCGTGGTCTATGCGGTGCCGAAGGATTGGGGCACCACGGGCTTCGTCCTCGACAGCGCCGTGGTCACCGAGAACCCCACCAGCTGGAAGGAGTTCTGGGACCTCACCATGGGCGCCCACTCCGGCACGGTGATGGTGCATGACTACCAGCTCACCACCATCGGCAACGCCTTGAAGTACTACGGCTACTCCTTCAACTCGATCGACCCGGCGGAGCTGGCGAAAGCCGAGGAGCTGCTGCTGGCGGCAAAGCCGCATCTCTTTGCGATCAACTCCGACTACAAGCCCTCGCTGCTCTCCGGCGACGCCACCATGTCGATCTGCTGGACCGGCGATGCGGTGCAGCTGAAGCGCGAGATTCCCAGCATGGAGTACGTACTCGGCCGCGAAGGCGGCGAGATCTGGACCGACTTCTACGCCGTGCCGACCGACGCGCCGAACGTGCCTGGCGGCCACGCGCTGATCAACTTCCTGCTGACGCCGGAGATCAATGCCAAGGAGGTGCTCTTCCACGGCTATCCCTCGACCGATTCGCGCACCAACGCGCTGTTGCCGAAGGAGCTGCTGGAGGACCCCATCCTCTATCCGGCGGCGGAACTGCTGGCGCCGCTGGAGTTCGGCGCCACCGGCCTGATCACCAACGAGGCGCGCGCCGAGCTTTTCGCGCGCTTCAAGTCGGCCTGAGTCCAGGCGCCCTCACTCCGGACCCGTCCCCCCTTGGGGTGCAGGGCGGAGTGAGGGCCGCCTCTCTCCATGACGCCCGCCCGCCGCACCTCCCTCACCACCGCGCTGCTGCTGGCGCCGGCCACCCTGTGGTTCATCGCCCTGCTGGTGCTGCCGCTGATCGTGGTCCTGGTCTTCTCGCTGGGCGAGCGGGCGCCGGCCGGCGGCTATCAGCCCGGCCTGACGCTGGACAACTACCTCAACCTGCCGGCGCGGCTGGCCGCCTTCAAGAACACCCTGGTCCTGGCGCCGGTCGGCATGGCGATCTGCCTGCTCTTCGCCTATCCGCTGGCCTACTTCCTCGCGATCAAGGTGCGGCGCGGCAAGCTCTTTCTCCTGATCCTGGTGATCCTGCCCTTCTGGACCTCCTTCCTGCTGCGCACCTACGCCTGGATCATCCTGCTCTCCGGACGCGGCATTCCCTCCTGGCTCGACGCCATCGGCATCGAGGGCGTGCGCATCATCAATACGCCGCTCGCGGTCCTGATCGGCATCGTCTATGGCTACCTGCCGCTGATGGTCTTTCCGATCTACGTCAGCCTGGAGCGCCTCGACCGCCGCCTGCTGGAGGCCTCGAACGATCTCTATGCCGGCTCGCTGGCGACCTTCCGCCAGGTGACGCTGCCGCTCTCGCTGCCGGGGGTCGTGACCGGCTGCCTGCTGGTCTTCATCCTGCTGATGGGGGAATTCCTGATCCCGCAGCTGCTGGGCGGCGGCAAGGTCTTCTTCATCGGCAACGCCCTGGTCGATCTCTTCCTGCAGTCGCGCAACTGGCCCTACGGCTCGGCCGTGGCGATGACGCTAGTCGCCATCATGCTGCTGGCGGTCGGCCTGACGCTGCGCTGGGCGCGGCGCCTGGGCGGTCAGCGCGAAGAGGTGTCGCTGCTATGAGGGGCGGCGCCATGAAGGGCGGCTGGCTCAAGGGCTATGCCCTCTGCATCTATCTGTTCCTCTACGCGCCGATCGGCCTGATCGTGCTGATCTCCTTCAGCTCCGGCCGCCAGGCCTCCAGCTTCACCGGCTTCTCCTTCCAGTGGTACGAGACCGCCTTCGCCAACCGCTTCATGGTCGAGGCGCTCTTCAACAGCCTCTCGATCGCCCTGGTCTCGGCCTCGATGGCGGCGGTCTTCGGCACCATGACGGCGCTGGCGCTGCAGCGCGTCACCGGTTGGCGCCGCCGGCTCTACGACCTGCTGATCTATGTCTCGCTGATGGTGCCGGGCATCGTCATCGGCATCGCCACCCTGATCGCCATCGCCACGGTGCGCGACGCGGTCAATCCGCTGCTGCTCTCGCTCTGGTCCGGCATGCCGGAGATCGACCTCGGCTGGGGCTCCATCGTCGCCGCGCACACGCTCTTCAACATGGCGCTGGTGATCGTCATCGTGCGCGCGCGCATGGCCGGCATGGATGCCAGCCTGATCGAGGCCTCGGCCGATCTCTATGCCTCGCCCTGGGGCACCTTCCGCCAGGTCACGCTGCCGCTGCTGCTGCCGGCGATCGTCGCCGGCTTCCTGCTCTCCTTCACCTTCTCCTTCGACGACTATGTGGTGGCGAGCTTCGTCAACGGCCGCGAGGTCACGCTGCCGATCTACGTCTTCTCCTCCATCCGCCGTGGCGTGACGCCGGAGATCAACGCCATCGCGACCTCGGTCATGCTGGTCACCCTGACCCTGCTGGTCGTCGCCCAGATCCTGTTGCGCCGGGCCCCCCGCGGGCGGCGCTGAGCCCGACGAAAGGAAACGCCATGTCGACTGCCGCCGTCCGCATCGCCTGGGAGGGCCAGGCCCGGCTCGGGGAAACGCCCGTCTGGTCTGCCACCGAGGCGCGGCTGTACTGGATCGATTCCCTGGCCAGCGAGGTGCACCGCTTCGATCCGGCCAGCGGCCGCGACGAGCGGCTGCCCCTCGGTCTCTCCGGCTACCTCGGCTCGATCGCGCTCTGGGCCGGCGGCGGCCTCCTGATCCTCTGCGGCAAGCAGCTCCTGCGCCTGCGCCCCGGCGAGCGGCGGGCCGAGCCGCTGTGCGACGTCGAGGCGCGATTGGCGGACAACAATCCCAACGACGGCAAGGTCGATCCGCAGGGCCGCTTCTGGTTCGGCACCATGGACGTGGCCAACGAGAAGCCGACCGGCAGCCTCTATCGCTTCGATTCTCGCGGCCTGGCGAGGATGGACGGCAGCTTCGCCTGCTCCAACGGCTTCGCCTGGGCGCCCGGCGGGCGCACGCTCTACTTCGTCGACATGATGCCGGGCAACATCCTGGCCTACGACTTCGACGGCGCCGAGGGCACGCTCTCCAACCGCCGCGGCTTCCTGCATTTCGACGGCAGCGAGGGGTTGCCGGACGGCATCTGCAGCGATGCCGAGGGCGGTCTCTGGATGGCGATGTGGGATGGCGGCTGCCTGCTGCGCTACGACGCCGAGGGCCGTCGCAGCCACAAGGTGCCGCTGCCGGCGCCGCGGCCGACCTGCCCGGTCTTCGCCGGCCCCGGACTGCGGACGCTCTATGTCACCTCCTCGGGCGACGGGATGACGGCGACGGCGCCGCTCTCCGGTTCGCTCTTCGCCTTCGAGCCGGCGGTCGGCGGCCTGCCGGTGCCGGCCTTCGCCGGCTAGAACAGCCACTCGAGCGCGAGGAAGCCGCCGGCCAGCAGGGCCAGCACCAGCCAGCCGACCCAGGCGAGATGCCGCTCCAGCAGGCGGCGGAGGGCCGGGCCGAAGTGCCAGGCAAGCCAGCCGAAGGCGGCGAAGCGCAGCGTGCGGCCGGCGGCCGCGCTCATCAGGAAGAGCGGGAGGTCCAGCCGCTCGACGCCACTGGCGATGGCGATCAGCTTGAAGGGGATGGGGGTCAGCGCGCCGATCAGCACGATCAGCAGTCCGCGCCGCTGGAAGTCGGCCTGAAGCGCCGTGAAGGCCTCCTGCCAGCCGTAGAGCTCGATCAGCCAGGCCACCAGCGTCTCGTAGAGCAGCAGGCCGATCAGGTAGCCGGCGAGGCCGCCCAGCAGCGAGAAGAGCGAGGCATTCAGCACCGTGCGCCAGATGCCGGCGCGGTCGGCCAGCATCACCGGCAGGGTCACGGCATCGACCGGCAGTGGCAGCAGCGCGCTCTCGGCGAAGGAGACCAGCGCGACGGTCCGCTGCGCGCCCGGGCCGCTTCCGGCGCGCATGGCCCAGCGATAGAGACGCTCGAAGATGGCTCACTCCCGCAGGTCGTTGCGCGGCCGGAGCCTAGGGCAGATCGATGACGATTCGGCGAGGGCGCCTGGCTCAGATGAGTCCGTGGCGCAGCAGGACCCAGATCTTCTGCCCCTTCGAGAGGCGGACCCGCGGCTCGACCTGCTGCCAGCCACGCGCCTCGAGCCGCTGCCAGAGCCGCCAGTAGGCCTCCAGCATCAGGATCGCGGGCCGGATCGAGCGGCGCGGCAGGCGGGCGATGAGCCCGCGGCTCTCGGCGAAGCGCTCCCCCGCCCAGGCGCCGAGCGCCGCGCGGGCGTGGCCGATGGCGGGGTCGCTCAGCAGGGCGATGGGATCGCGGCTCGCCACGCCGGCCTCGGCGAGCAGTTCCTCGGGCAGATAGAGCCGCCCGTCGGCGGCGTCCTCGGCCTGGTCGCGCAGGATGTTGGTCAGCTGCAGCGCTTCGCCCAGGGCGACCGCCAGGCGCTCGGCCGCCTCGCCCTCGGCGCCGAAGGCACGGATCGAGAGCTGGCCGACGGCGCCGGCGACGCGGCGGCAATAGAGCGCCAGGGTGGCACGGTCGGGCGCCACCACCGGGCCGCGCGCATCCATCTCCATGCCGTCGATGACGGCGAGGAACTCGGCTTCCGGCAGGCGATAGTCGGCCAGCGGGCGCAGCAGCGCGCGCGTCGTCGGCCGCGTCGGCCGGCCGCGGAAGAGCGCCTGGATCTCGCGGCGCCAGGCGGCCAGCTCGCTGAGTTTGTCCTCCAGCAGCCCGGGCTCGTCGGCGACGTCGTCGACCTCGCGGCAGAAGGCATAGATGGCGTACATCGCCTGGCGTCGCGGCTTCGGCAGGATGCGCATGCCGGAGAGGAAGGAGGTGCGCGAGCGCCCGACCACCGCGTCGACGTGGGCCTGTGCCGCGGCCTCCTCGGCCGGGGAGAGGGCGAGGCTCATGGCCGGCCGCCTTTCGCGGGATGGCGGCCCTCGCCGATCCGCAGCAGCACCGCCGCGACCCCGCCGAGACCGCAGAGCAGCACGCGGGGCTTGGCGAGCTCGACGCGCGCGGCCAGGGGGTCGCGCGCCTTCAGCTTCGCCGAGAGCGCCACGGCGATGCGCCAGATCGCCGCCGATTCCATGGCGAGGCGGCGGTCCTGCAGCAAACCCGCCAGCGGGCGGGCCGCGGCGATCAGGGCGTCGGTGGCGGCCAGGCAGCGGTCGTGGACGCGGCGCAGCGCCGGGCTGAGCGCGGCTTCCGCCAGCGATTCGTTGCGCGCGCCCTCCGCCGCCATCCAGTCCTGCGGCAGGTAGCAACGGTCGAGCGTGCGGTAGTCGTCGCCGCAGTCCTGCAGGTGGTTCAGCACCTGCAGCGCCGAGCAGAGCGCGTCGGCGGCGGCAAAGGCGGCGGCCTCCTGCTCGCCGTGCAGCGCCAGCAGGTAGCGCCCGACCGGGTTGGCCGAGTTCTCGCAATAGCCCAGGAGGCCGGCCCAGTCGGCGTAGCGCCGCTGGCGCGCATCCTGGATGAAGGCGACCGTCAGGTCGCTGGCGTGGCGCAGTGGCACGTCGGTGGCCAGCAGGCTCTCGCGCAGCGCCGTGGCCTTCTCCAGCCCCGGTCCGCCGTCCTGGCCGTGAATGGCCGCGGCGAAGCGCTCCAGGCGGGCGATCTTCTCGGCGTCGGGCAGCGCCGGCTCGTCGGCCACGTCGTCAATGGCGCGGGCGAAGGCGTAGTAGCGGGCGACGTGCGGACGCAGGCGCTTGGCAATGAGGAAGGAGCCGACCGGGAAGTTCTCGTCCCCGGCCCCCTTGCCCGACGGCGTCTCCAGCGTCTCGTCCGGTTGCGGCCGGACGCTCATGCGCCCTGCTTCCCCGCCGCGACGCGGCCCTTCCAGCGGCCGCCGCGGCCGCTCCAGTGATCCATCGCCGAGGCCAGGGTCATGGCGCTGTAGAGCAGTCCAGCCAGCGGCAGCAGCAGGCCGGCCAGCGGCGAGCGGCCATAGAGCCGCAGCGTCGGTGCCTCGGCCAGCGCCATCATCAGCCAGGCGGCGAGGCCGAGCAGGCCGGCGGCGGCATCGCCGTGCCAGGGCCAGGCCAGCACCAGGGCTGGCGGCAGCAGGTAGAGCAGGCTCATGCCGATCAGTGTCCCCAGCAGCAGCAGCGGATTGTGGTGCAACTGGGTATAGGCCGAGCGCGCCACCATGCGCCAGATCTCGCCGAGCCCGCGATAGGGGCGCAGCGAGTGCGACCCGGCGGTGAGGCCGACCCAGATGCCGCGCTCCTCCCGCCGTGCCTGCGGCTTCACCAGGGCCGCCAGGCTGCAGTCGTCGATCAGCGCGCCCTTCACCGCGGCAAGGTTGCCGGCCGCCGCCAGGGTGTCGCGGCGCAGTAGCATGCAGCCGCCGGCAGCGGCGGCGAGGCGGTCGCGGTCGTCGTTCGCACGCGGGAAGGGATAGAGCTTCTGGAAGAAGAAGACGAAGGCGGGAATCAGCAGGCGCTCCCAGGCGGAGCCGCACCACAGCCGCACCATCAGCGAGACCTGCGCCCGGCGCTTGCTCTCGGCCTGCGCCACCAGGCGGCGCAGCGTGTCGGGCGGATGGCCGATGTCGGCATCGGTCAGCCACCAGTAGGTCGGTGCCTCCCCGCCGGCCTCGACGTGGCGGCGCCCGCTCTCCAGCGCCCAGAGCTTGCCGACCCAGCCGGCCTCGCGCGGCGGTGCCGACAGCAGCTCGAAGCGCTCGGGCCGGCCGCTGGCGGCGGCGGCCTCGGCCGCCAGGCGGCCGGTCCCGTCGGCGGACTCGTCGTCGATCACCAGCAGGCGGAAGGTGCCGGGGTAGTCCTGTGCCAGATGGCCGGTGACCGCCGCGGCAATGGTCGCTGCCTCGTCGCGCGCCGGCACCAGGGCGACGACCGCGGGCCAGTCGGCGAGAGCGGGCGTCGTTTGCGGCAGGCGCTGGTCGGCCTGCCAGAAGCGGCCGTGCAGCAGCAGAAGGTAGAGCCAGGCCGCCACCGGCAGCAGCCCCAGGATCGCCGGCCAGCTCATTCCGCCAGGGCCTCGGACAGCCGCTCGAAGCGGCTGACGAAGCGGGCCTTGGCCTCGTCCGGCGGCAGCGCGGCGAGGGTCGGGCGCGTCAGGCCGCGCGGCCGCCCGAAGAAGCGCACCGCCTCGGCCTCGCCGAAGCCGGCCAGCGCCGTTGCCTCGAAGTAGGCGGCGGCCCGATCGGCGCGCTTGATCAGCTCGACCACCTGCTGCGGCGGCTGCGCCGGCAGGCCGAAGCGCAGGTGGACGGCGGCCAGCAGCCGCTTCTCCAGCGCCTTGTAGCCCGGGCCGATCTGCGCCTTGAAGGGAGTGATGAGGTCGCCCAGCACATACTCGGCGGCATCGTGCAGCAGGCTGGCCAGGCGCCAGCGCGCCGGCAGCAGGGGGCGGAAGGCGGCGACGATCTGTTCGACCAGAAGCGAGTGCTGCGCCACCGTGAAGGCCCAGTCGCCGCTGGTCTGGCCGTTCCAGCGGGCGACCCGCGAGAGCCCCTGCGCGATATCCTCGATCTCGATGTCGAGTGGCGAGGGATCGAGCAGGTCGAGCCGCCGGCCCGACAGCATCCGCTGCCAGGCGCGCGGAGGCGCCTCTTCGCTTTTTCTCGCTCTCGCAGTCATGGCGCGGCGAGGCTAGGCGGCGGCCGGACGGCGGGCAAGGCCCTGGGTGCCTTTTGCCGCCGGCCTAGTCCGGCGCCATGGCGTTCGCCGCCGCGACCACGAAGGTGACGGCGACGCGGCCGGCCTCAGCGAAGACCAGGATGCCATCCAGGCGCTCGCCCTCGACCAGCGGTCCCTCCAGCGGCCCGACCATCAGGTGCGTGCCGCCGGGCGACACCAGCAGGTTGCCGCCGGCCGGAATCTCCAGGGAGTCGACCCGGCGCATGGCGCCGTTCTCGGTGACATGCAGCTCGACCATCGCGGCGCCGGGAATCTCGACCGCCAGCAGGCGATCGGCGGTTGCGCCCGCGTTGGTCACCGCGAGATAGCCGGCGGTCATGCGCAGGTTGCCGATGGTGGCGCGCAGCCAGGGCTGGCCGATCAGCAGGTCGCCCTGGCGAAGATCGGCGGCGCCAGCCGGCGGCGGCGCGGCGAGCAGCAGCAGGGCCAGAAGAGCAAGGATTGAACGCATCGGCGGCTCCCGGAGACGGTCGGCGGCAGGGCGGGCAGCCTCGCGCCGCACCGCGCCGGGATCAAGCCCGGCGGCCGCGAAAGCGACCAGCGGTCGCGGCCCCTCAGGTCGTCTCGACGCCCAGCGCCGCGAGGCTGTCCTTGGTGAGCAGCTGGCGCAGCGAATCGTAGCCATCCCAGGGGTCGGGCTCCGCCAGCCGCTCCAGGGCGGCCGGGAGGGCGATGCCGTTGGCCGACGCGCTGCGCTCAAGCGCCGTCCAGTCCAACGGCCAGGCGACCGGGGCGCCCTCGCGGGCGCGCGGCGAGAAGGGGCAGATGGCGGTGGCGCTGCGGGCGTTGCGCAGGTAGTCGACGAAGATCCGCCCCGACCGCTTCGCCTTGGTGGCGACCGCGAGATAGCGCTGCGGCGCCTGGTCCGCCAGGTGGCGGGCGAAGGCTGCGGCGAAGGCCTTCACCAGCGGCCAGTCGTGACGGCGCTCCAACGGCGCCACCACATGCACGCCCTTGCCGCCAGTCAGCAGCGGGAAGCTCTCCAGGCCGAGGGCCTGCAGCAGCGCACGCACCTCCAGCGCCGCTTGGCGGACCACAGGGAAGTCGACGTCCGGTGCCGGGTCGAGATCGAAGACCAGACGGTCGGGCCGTTCGAGCCGGTCGATGTGGGACCCCCAGATGTGGAACTCCAGCGCGCCCATCTGCGCCGCGGCGACCAGCGCCTCGACGTCGTCGATGTGCAGGTAGTCCGCCTTGCCGCCGTCGTCCTCGGCCACCGCCAGGCGGGCGATCGCCTGGGGCAGGCCGGCGCCGCCGTGGCGCTGGAAGAAGCAGCTCTTGGCGCGCCCCTCCGGGCAGCGCACCAGGCTGACCAGGCGGTGGGCGAGATGCGGCAGCATGCGCGGCGCCGCGCGCTCCAGATAGCGCGCCAGGTCGCGCTTGGTGAGGCCCTGCTGCGGAAAGAGGACGCGATCTGGATGGGTCAGGCGGACCCTGGCGATCTCCACCGGGCCGTCACCGGCTGCTCTCTTGCTGCTCTTCTCCTCGCTCATGACCGGCTCCTCGCGGCGAACCTTCGTGGCGGGCTTGTCCTCGCGCAGCCCCAGGTAGCGCGGGTGCCGCAGCAGGCCGTCGGCGGTGAACTCGGTGAAGGCCACCTGCGCCACCAGCTCCGCCCGCAGCCACTCTACGCCACGGCGCTGCGCGCTCGTTAGCCTCTCGGCAAGCGGGCTGGTCTTGCGGCCGAGCGTGCGGAAGCGGCGGGCAAGCCTCGACATTTCGGCGTCCGAGAAGCCGGTGCCGACGCGGCCGGCGTAGCGCAGCGCCTCGCCGTCATAGTAGCCGAGCAGCAGCGACGCGAAGGGCCGCTCCTTGTCGGACCTGGACCAGCCGACCACGACGAACTCCTGCGCGCGGTCGCATTTCAGCTTCAGCCAGGCCTTGCTGCGGCCGGAGCGGTAAGGCGCGTCGGCCTTTTTGGCGATCATCCCCTCGAAGCCGCGCTCGCAGAGCTGGCGCAGCATCGTCGCCCCGTCGCCCTCGAGGTGGTCGGTATAGAAGATCGGGCCCTTCTTCGCCGCCGGGCCCAGCAGTGCCTTGAGTCGCCTCTTGCGCGCGCTGAGCGGTTGGCCGCGCAGCGAGCGCCCCTGCTCGGCCAGGAGATCGAAGACGAAGTAGGAGAGGGCGTCCTTGCTCTCGCCGGCAAGCCGGCGCTGCAGTCGGCCGAAGTCGCTGCGCCCCTTGGCGTCGGCCGCCACCACCTCGCCGTCGAGCAGCACGCCCTTCAGGCCGAGCTCGCCCAGCGCGTCGGCCAGGGACGCGAAGCGCTCGGTCCAGTCCTTGCCGTTGCGCGTGCTGAGGCGGACGGCGGCACCGTCGACCGCCGCCAGCGCGCGGTAGCCGTCGAACTTCAGCTCGTAGAGCCAGCGGCCGCGCGCCGGTATCTCCGTGACCAGGGTGGCCAGCTGCGGCGCGACGAAGGACGGCAGGCCGGCCGCCTTCTCCTGTCGGGCCCGGTGGCGGTCGGCGGCCACCTGCTTCAGGCTGCGTCCGCTCTTCACGCTGTCGCCGGCCGTCTCGGTCGGCTCGCCGCCGGGCTCGACCTCCGCATCCTTTTCCTTGATCAGCAGCCAGTTCTCGCGCTTCGAGCGCTCCTTGCCCTTGAAGCGCACCAGCGCCCAGGTGCCGTGCAGCCGCTGGCCCTCGATGCGGAAGGAGAGCTTGCCGTCCCGCAGCCCCTGCGCCGGATCCTGCAGCGGCTCCCAGTGGCCCTGGTCCCACAGCAGCACCGTGCCGGCACCGTAGTTGCCCTTGGGGATGGTGCCCTCGAAGTCGATGTAGTCCAGCGGATGGTCCTCGGTGCGCACCGCCAGGCGCTTCACCGAGGGATCGAGGCTCGGTCCCTTGGTGATGGCCCAGCTCTTCAGGACGCCATCCAGTTCGAGCCGCAGGTCGTAATGCAGGCGGGTCGCGTCGTGCTTCTGGATGGCGTAGCGCCAGCCGGCCTTGCGTCGCCGGCCGCCCTTGGGCTCGGGCGTACGGTCGAACTGCCGCTTGCGGCGATAGGTCTCCAGCGCCTCGCCGGCCGAGGCCACGTCAGCCGGCCTTGCGCCGCGTCGTGGAGCCCTTGGCGGAGCGCGACCTGCCCGCGGCCGTCTTGCCGGCGCCGCTCTTCGCCGCCGCCCCATCCTTGCCACCCTTCACGCTGCGCTTCAGCGCCTCGACGAGGTCGATGATCTGCGCGCCGCCGCCGCTCGGTTCGTCGTTTTCCTCGACCTCGACCGGCTTGCCGCGCTTTGACTTGCGGTCGATCAGGTCGCGCAGGGCCTCGGTATAGCTGTCGGCGAACTGCTTGGGGTCGAAGGCCGCGGTCTTGCGCTCGATCAACTCCGCGGCCAGGGCGAGCAACTCCTCGTCCGCCTCGCCCTCGTCGCTGTCGGCGAAGAAGGGTGCGGCGGTGCGCACCTCGTCGGCGAAGCGCAGGGTCTCCAACATCAGCCCGCGGCCGCAGGGCTTCAGGGCGGCGATGTACTCTCGCCCGCGCATGACGAACTGGCCGAGGCCGAGGCGCCGGCTGGCCCGCAGCGCGTCGCGCAGCACCGCATAGGCCTCCTGTGCCAAGTCGCCGTCGGCGACGACGTAGTAAGGGCGGTCGAACCAGATGGGATCGATCTCGCCCTGCTCGGTGAACTGCACCAGGTCGAGGGTCTTGCGCGCCTCCAGCTTGAGCTCGTCGAGCTCTTCCGGCTCCAGCAGCACGTAGCGGCCCTTCTCGATCTCGAATCCCTTGACGATCTCGTCGGTATCGACCGGTCCGATGCCGGGCGCCACCTTCTGGTAGCGGATGCGTTTGCCGGAGGGCTCGTGCACCTGGTGGAAGGAGATGCGCGCACCGCTCTTGGTCGCCGGGTAGAGCTTGACCGGCACCGACACCAGCGCCAGACGCAGGTTGCCGCTCCAGACCGGGCGCACGCCGAGCAGCGAGGAGTCGCTCGTCTTGCGGTCGCCGCCGGCGCGGCGCCGCGGCGCCTTCTTCGCCGGCGCGGTCTTCGCCGCCGGTGCCTTGCGTTTCGTCGGTCGCTTGCTCATGCCGCTTCCCTCGTCATCCGATCGGCGCGCGACGCGCCAGGAAACCAACGCCGCGACAGCGCGGAGAGTTCCCATCAGGCTTGCGACGGAGCGTGCATCGCGACGGTGCCTACACTATCCGAGATGCCTGCTCCCGTCCGTGTGGTCGCCTCGGCCAAAGCAGTCGACCGACTGACAAGCGGCAGCGTGAAGTAACCTATGAGTCCCAGAAACCCTCTACACCCGCGAAGCGGCTCCCGCCTAAGCTGGCACCGCGCTCGCCAGTCTTGAGAAGGGGCTGGGCTGCGGTCCCGATGTCTTTGCCGTCATGGCAGAGACCCCCGCCGCCCTCGTCGCCTTCCCGTGGGGCAAGCGCTGCGACGAAACAGAAAGGTGAATGACAATGTGGCCGGACACGCGCCTGCAGGACCTGCTGGGGATTGACGTTCCAATCGTTCAGGCCCCCATGGCTGGTTCCAGCAGCACCAGGATGGCGGTCGCGGTCAGCGAAGCGGGTGCCTTGGGCTCGCTGGCCTGCGCTGCCCAGACCGCAGAGCAACTGCGCCAGACTCTGGCGTTGGCTCGGGACAGCACATCGAAGCCGGTCAACGTCAACTTCTTCGCCCATGTGCCTCCGCAAGCGCAGGGCCGCGCCGATGCGGTGTGGTTCAAGCGGCTGTCCGCCTTTGCCGAGGCTCTTGGCGTAGAGCCGCCGGGCGAGATCTCGGCTGACGACATTCTGCCGTTCGACGAGGCCCGCTGCGCCGTCCTCGAGGAGCTCCCGCCGAAAGTGGTGAGCTTTCATTTCGGGCTTCCCGACAAGCGGCTCTTGGACCGGGTAAGGGCCACTGGCGCAAGGATCATGAGCTCGGCGACGACCGTGGCGGAAGCGCGGTCTCTTGCCGACCGAGGGACGGATCTGGTCATTGCCCAGGGCTATGAAGCGGGCGGGCATCGGGGCATGTTTCTGACCCGGGATACCCATACCCAGATCGGCAGCCTGGCTCTCGTGCCGCAGATCGCGGACGCCGTCGCTGTTCCCGTTATCGCCGCGGGTGGCATCGCCGACGGTCGCGGCGTCGCTGCCGCCTTCGCGCTCGGCGCATCGGGGGTGCAGATTGGAACGGCCTTTCTTCTCACGGAGGAGGCAACGATCAGCCCGCTCTACAGGGAGACGCTGCTGTCCGCCTTGCCGACGGAAACGGCGCTGACGAACATATTCTCCGGACGTCCCGCACGCTGCGTGGTCAATCGAGCGATGCGGGAGCTAGGCCCCATGGCCGACGAGGCTCCCGCCTTCCCAAAGGGATTCGCCGCCTTGGCACCCTTGCGCTCGAAGGCCGAAGAGACAGGTTCGCGGGATTTCAGCGCCCACTATTGCGGCCAATCGGCCTTGCTTGCCAAGCCAACGACGGCGGCAGGCCTGATTCGAAGCCTGACCGCCGAAACCGCCGCGCGCCTCGATGCGCTGGCCGGCCGGACCAAGCCCCGCGCTGCCTCCTAGGGCGTCCGATCGGCGTTCGACGCGCCGAGACACGAGCGCCAGGGGGTCACGAGAGCTCCCATCGGGCCGCGGACGGGCAGGGCACCCTGGATTCCCAGGGCCAAAGGCGGCATATGAAGCGGCTGGCGCCCCGCACGGCCGGGCGTCGTGGATCGAAAACGACGGATCGAAACGTGCCCGCTGCTTCCCACAGGCTCTGCGTCGCGCCGATGATGGACTGGACCGACCGCTGGTGCCGGCTGTTCCATCGGCTGCTGACAGGCCGCGCGCTGCTCTACACCGAGATGGTGACCAGCGGCGCGGCGACCCATGCCGACCCCGAGCGCTTCCTCGCCTTTGACCCGGCCGAGGGGCCGGTGGCGCTGCAGCTCGGCGGCAGCGACCCCGAGGAGCTGGCGGCGGCGGCGCGCCGCGCCGCGCCCTGGCCCTATGCCGAGATCAACCTCAACTGCGGCTGCCCCTCCGATCGCGTGCAGAAGGGCCGCTTCGGCGCCTGCCTGATGGCCGAGCCGGCGCTGGTGCGCGACTGCGTTGCCGCACTGCGCGAGACGGCGAACGTGCCGGTGACGGTGAAGTGCCGCATCGGCATCGACGACCAGGAGGAGTTCGGCGACCTGCTGCGCTTTGTCTCCACCGTGGCGGAGAGCGGCTGCGATACCTTCCTGGTGCATGCGCGCAAGGCCTGGCTGCAGGGGCTCTCGCCGAAGGAGAACCGCGAGGTGCCGCCGCTACGCTACGAGGTGGTGCAGCGACTGAAGCGCGAGCGGCCCGAGCTCACCATCGTGCTCAATGGCGGCCTGGTCGAGCTCGACGCCGTCGAGGCGGCCCTTGCCTGGGCCGACGGCGTCATGCTCGGCCGTGCCGCCTATCAGGATCCCTGGATGCTGGCGGCCGTCGACCGGCGCCTCTTCGACGAAGCCGGGCCGGCCGAGACGCGCGGCGCCGTCGTCGAGGGCCTGGTCGCGCTGGGCGAGCGCATGGCGGCCGACGGCCTGCCCTTGAAGTGGCTCGCCCGCCACACGCTGGGGCTGATGAACGGCCTGCCCGGTGCGCGCGCCTGGCGGCGGACCCTGAGCGAAGGGATGCAGCGCCCCGACGCACGGCCGGAGCTGTTCCGCCAGGCGGCGGCCCGGGTCGCGCTCGACCCGCCGGAGACGGCCGCCGCCTAGCCTCGCGGCGGCGACCCGGGATCGCGGCGTCGCGGTCTTTCTGCTAACAACGCGGCGCACGTTCGAACGGAGGGGACCCGCATGACGACGATTGCCTTTCTCGGCCTCGGCCTGATGGGCCAGCCGATGGCTGCCAACCTGCTGCAGGCCGGCCACGCCTTGACGGTGTGGAACCGCTCGCCGGGCAAGACCGCGGCGCTGC
>CALOEA010000021.1:0-4169 GCA_942492185.1 uncultured Alphaproteobacteria bacterium | reverse complement strand
TGGAAGCCGTAGCGCCGCACGCCTTCCTCGTAGAGCCGGCGCGGCAGCGCGAAGCGGTCGACCAGCGGCCCATGGGTCCGATGGAAGGCGGTATCGAAACAGGCCACCTGCGGCAGCCCCGGTTGCAGCCGTTGCAGGCTTTCGACCGCCGCCAGGTTGTGCGGCTGATGCAGCGGTGCCAGTGGCGCCAGCCCCCAGAGCGCGTCGAGTGTCTCGCCGTCCAGCCGGCAGGGCGCGGCGAAACGGCTGCCGCCGTGGACGATGCGGTGGCCGGCCGCCAGCAGCCGATAGCCCTCCGTCGCCCGCAGCAATCTCGCCACAGCCGCGCCATGATCGAGCTCCAGCGGCAGGTCCTCTTCCAGCAGGCGGTCGGCCTGCCGCCATTTCAGCAGCGGCCGGCCGCCAAGATGCGCGACCTGACCACCGGCCAGCCGTCTGCCCGCGCTATCGAAGACCGCAGCCTTTACCGAGGAGGAGCCGGCATTGAGCACCAGCACCCCTTCGTCGGCAGCGCCGCTCATTTGCGCAGGCCGACGCCGGCGGCAGCGGCCGCCACCGCCAGGGCGGCGGAGGCACGGCGCGCCAGGACCGAATCCGCGCGGCTGGTCAGGACGATCGGCACGCGCGCACCCAGGACGATGCCGCCGGCCTCGGCACCCGCCAGGAAGGTGAGCTGCTTGGCCAGCATGTTGCCGGCCTCGATGTTCGGCACCACCAGGATGTCGGGCCGCCCGGCGACCTCCGAGCGGATCGCCTTGGCCGCCGCGGCCTCCGGCGAGATTGCATTGTCGAAGGCGAGCGGTCCGTCGAGCAGCCCGCCGACGATCTGTCCGCGTTCCGCCATCTTGCAGAGCGCGGCGGCATCGAGCGTCGAGGGCATGCGCGAGGTCACCGTCTCGACCGCCGCCAGAATGGCGACCCGCGGCGTGGCGATTCCCAGTGCCTGCATCATCTCGATGGCGCTCTGCACGATGTCGCGCTTTTCTTCCAGCGTCGGCGCAATGTTCACCGCCGCGTCGGTGATCGCCAGCAGGCGCGGATGGCCAGGCACCTCCATGACGAAGAGGTGCGACAGCCGGCGTTCGGTGCGCAGGCCGCCGTCGTGCGCCGCGATCGGATGCAGCAGCTCGTCGGAGTGCAGGCTCCCCTTCATCAGGGCGCGGACCTTGCCGGCGCGCGCGAGATCCACGGCGATCTGCGCCGCGGCGTGGCTATGGGGCGCTTCGACCAGTTCGAGGTCCGCAAGGGACAGGCGCGCCGCCTCCGCCGCCTGCCGCAGCTTCCCCGCCGGCGCGACGAGGAGCGGGCGGATCAGGCCGTCGTCCCGCGCCGCCAAGGCACCGGCCAGCGAGAGCGCGTCGCAGGGATGGACTACGGCGGTCGGCAGGGGCTCCTCCGGGCGCAACTGCTCGATCAGGGCGAGCAGCCGTGGATGTTGACTGTCGGATGCGGTCGCCATCGTCACGCCCCCCTCTGCTGTGTCCGGGCAGAATGACATCGCTGCGCGACAGGCTAAAGTCGGCAGGGGTGCCGGCGCGGGCAAGTTCATGCAGAGTGCGATCCTCTGCAGCGGCTGGCCAGCGGGCCAGGGGGAGAGCGGCGTGACGGGCGGCAGACGCATCGTGGTGACCGGAGCCGGCGGGTTTATCGGACGCGCGCTGGTCACCGCACTGCGCGCTGAGGGCCACCATGTCGTCGGACAGCGGCGCGACGACGGACGTGGCGACGAAAGCGAAGGCCACCGCCAGGACTTCGCCGCCTCTCTGCGGCTGCCGCCGGGCCTGCTGGAGGGGGCCGACTGCCTGTACCACCTCGCGGCCCTCGCCCATCGGGGGGCGCCCGATGCCGACCTGCTGCGGCGCTTGAACGTCGAGCTGCCGCTGACCTTGGCCCGGCAGGGCGCGGCCGCTGGCCTGCGCCGCTTCGTCTTTCTCAGTTCGATCGGCGCCCAGGCACAGGTAAGCGACCAGCCGCTGAGCGAACAGGATCCCTGCCACCCGCTGTCCGCCTACGGGCGCAGCAAGCGTGCCGCCGAGGTCGGGCTGGCGGCGGTGGCGATCGAGACCGGACTGGAACTCGTCGTGCTGCGCCCTCCCCTGGTGGTCGGCCACGGCGCGCCTGGAAATCTCGCCCGCCTGGCCCGCTGGGCCGCCCAGGGCCGGCCGCTGCCCCGGGCGACGCTGCGCAACCGCCGCAGCCTCGTGACGCTGGGCGAGCTGGTTGACGCCCTCCGCCTGTCCGGCAGTCATCCCGCTGCGGCCGGACGCACCTTCCTGGTGGCCAATCCGCAGCCCCTCTCCAGCGGTGCGCTTTTCCGCGCGCTGGCAGCGGCGGCCGGGCGCGAGGCCCGTTTCCTGCCGCTCCCGGCGGCACCCCTCTCGCTGCTGCTCCGGGCTGCCGGACGTGCCGCCATGGCCGAAGGCCTTTTCGCCGACCTGCTGCTGTCGCCCAGCGCTTTGATCGAGCAGCTCGACTGGCAGCCGGCGGCGCCCCTGCCGGAAGCTCTCGCCGCCGCCCTGCGGGCGCCCGCCACTCCTCGACGCCAGAGCGAAGTGCTTCCCTGCCGCCCGCGAAGTGGATAGGCTTCGCAGCAAGCGTTATGCAAAGGGGGCTGCTTCTCAGTCGTCGCCATGCAAGATACTCGTGCGACCGCCAAGGCGGGCCAGACGATCGATCGGCACATAGGCCAGCAACTCCGCGGCTTGAGACTGTCCTTCGGTCTCTCCCAGGGCCAGGTGGCGGAGCAGCTTGGCGTCACGTTCCAGCAGGTGCAGAAGTACGAGGGCGGCGACAGCAGCCTCAGCGTCGGACGCCTTTGCGATCTGGCCGCAGCCTTCAAGGTGCCGGTGAGCTACTTCTACGACGGGATCGACGGCAGCGCGCGCAACGCCCTGCAGATCGATCCCGGGACCTCGCCAATCGAGCTCGCCCGCACGCTGCGCCTCATTCGCTATTTCCAGTCGATCCCGCAGCAATCGCTGCGTCACAGCCTGCTCGACCTGGCCCAGGCCCTCGCGAAGAACAGGTACTGAGGTCGGCTGGCGCCGGTCGACGATCGCCCTCGCGGCATCTCTCGCCAGGCCGCAGGTGGCCCGCTACGGTCCGGTCATGCGATCGCTCCTCCGCCCCGGCCATCCCTTCTGGCGGCAGCTGCTGCACCTCCTGCTGGTCTTCAGCTTCCTCGCGGTACCGGGCCTCGCGGTGCTCTTGCCGCATTGGACCATCGTCTGGTTCTACGGCGGGGTCATCGGCCTGCCGCTGATCGCCTGGCTCGCCCTGGGACAGCGACCGGGCCTCGACCGCGGCCTGCTATGGCCGGCAATGCTGCTGTTCCTCTGGGCCGCGGTCACCACGCTGTGGACGCCGGCCAATCCGCAGCTCGCCCTCTGGCTGGCGTTGCGCACCTTCGTCACGGTCGCCGGCGCCCTGCTGCTGCTGGACCTTGCCCGCCGCCTCCCCGAGGCGGTCGTATCCGCCACCTTGCCCTGGGTGCTGCCGGGGCTGCTGATCGCCATCGGATTGCTGATCGAAGAGCAGGCCTCGCATCTTGCCTTGACGAAGTTGATGGCTGGCGATGTCTTCCAGGGTCCGCGATGGGCCGACCGCTTGAACCGCGGCGCGCTCGCGGTGCTCCTCCATAGCTTCGCGCCGGCGCTGCTGCTGTGGCTCGGCGGGCGCCGCCTGGCCGCCTGGGCCCTGCTGCTGGCGGCGCTCGTCGTGGTGTCCTTCTATCGCAGCGAGACGGCGTTGGTGGCAGGTTGCCTTGCCCTGCCGATCCTCGGCCTGGCGCTTTGGCGACCGGACAGCGGCCGTCGCTGCTTCGTGGCGCTGGGCGTCCTGTTGATTCTGGCGCCGCTGCCCATCGCCCTGCTGCTGCCTGCGCTTGGCCTGCAGGAGGCGGACTGGC
Source organism: uncultured Alphaproteobacteria bacterium (assembly GCA_942492185.1). Classification (GTDB taxonomy): domain Bacteria; phylum Pseudomonadota; class Alphaproteobacteria; order Kiloniellales; family JACOMY01; genus CALOEA01. The sequence goes on along the minus strand of CALOEA010000021.1, from coordinate 262 downwards.
TGGACATCACCGCGCGCGCACGGGTGCAGATCTGGTCCTTCGCCGCCGAACGGATCCTCGAGCGCCCGCTATTCGGCTGGGGGCTCGACGCCTCCGATTCGCTTCCCAGTTTCGGCGTGCGGCCTCTGCTGCCCTATGCCGAGAAGGTCATCCCGATCCACCCGCACAACGGTCTGCTGCAGATCTGGCTGGAGATCGGACTGCCGGGAGTGTTGCTGGCCGGGCTGCTGTTCTGGCGCCTGACCCGCCGGCTGGCCGGCCT
>CALOEA010000020.1:0-9951 GCA_942492185.1 uncultured Alphaproteobacteria bacterium | reverse complement strand
TAGCGCCCCTGCTCCGCAGCGGGAATGCGGGGCATTTCTCTGGCAGCGGAAGCCAGATTGGCATCATAATCGCGCGTTGCGGCGGCGCTGGGGGCCTGCTGCAGGAGGAGGTTTGGTTGGATCGCTTGGGGATCGGCGACGGGGACTATGAGCTGCAGGCCCTGTCGATAGCCGCGACCGCCGACAGGACCGGGCGCCGCGTCCGCCGGCACGTTCTCCTGGTCGCCGCTCTCATGCTCCTGGTGGCCGGCGGCGCCCTGGTGGCCTGGATGGACACCAGCTGGCGCAGCGTCCGCACCGAACTGCAGGAGCGCATGCTGACAGCCTTGGCCGAGGCGGCGGCGCCGATGACCCTGCTCTTCACCGAGGTCGAGCGGGTGCTCGACCAGATCGCGCTGAAGCAGAGCGGCACGGCCTCCGAAAGCTCCTGGCTGGCGGTGCCCGACGGGCGGGGGGCGATCCTCGACCGCGACGGGCAGGCGGCCGACTCGGTGAGCGAACTGGTGCTGCCCGCGCGCGGCGAGCTGCAGTCCCTGATCGTGCAGGCGCTGGAGCAGGACAAGATTCAACTGAGCCTGCCCTATCGCATGGGCTACGACTGGTATGCCACGGCGGTGCGGCCGCTGGACGACGCGGCCGGCCGCGTCGCCACCCTGACCTTCTCGATCAATGCGGTGCTCGATGCCTGGGCGCAGCCGAACGTGCCGAGCGAGGCCTCCTTCGCGCTGCTGACCGGCGAGGGGCTGGTCTGGTTGCGTCATCCCTTCGCCAGCAACCTGATCGGCGCCGACGCCAGCCGCGGACCGCTGTTCCAGGCGATGCGCGAGTCCGGTGCGCCGCAAGGCATCGCCGCCATCGGGCCGGGCGAGGCGGCGACCGGCGACAGCGAGGCGGCGGAACGGATGGTGGGCTGGCGCCGGGTACAGCTCTTCGGCCTGACGGTGGTGGCCGGCCAGTCGATGGGCACGGTCACCGCACTCTGGCGCGACCGCTACGAGGTGCTCTTCGTGATCGCCGGGCTGCTCACCCTGGCGGCGGTCGTGGCCACGGTGCTGGTCGGCCGCACGCTGGCCCGCGAGGCCTGGCGGCGGGAGGCGGCGATGCGCCTGGTGGAGGCCAGCGAGGAGCGATTCCGCGACATCGCCGATGCGGCCTCCGACTGGTTCTGGGAGATGGACGCCGAGGGACGCCTCTCCTATGTCTCGGAACGGGTCCGGGAGGTCTCCGGCCTCGATCCCTCATGGTTCAAGGGACAGAGCCTGGCGGCCTTGATCGATCAGGCCAACGACCCGGAGCACGCGGCGCTGTTCCTGTCGGACCTCGAGGATCGCCGTCCATTCCGCGAGTTCATCTTCCGCATGGACCTGGGCCGCGGCCGCAACCGCTGGATCAAGGCCTCGGGCAAGCCGCTGTTCGATGCCGAGGAGCGCTTCATCGGCTACCGCGGCACCGCCAGCGACATCACCCTGGCGCGCGAAGCCGACGGCCGCGCGGTCGCGGCGCAGATGCGTCTGCTGCGCGCGATCGAGACGGTCAGCGAGGCTTTCGCCCTCTTCAACAAGGATGACCGCCTGATCATGTGCAACGAACGCTTCCGCTCGCTGCACATGCCGGGCGAGGAGGCGAAGATCCAGCCGGGCGCCAGCTACCGGGAGTTTCTCGAGCTGGTCGGGCGCACCGGCCGGGTCTCCCTCGACGGACTGTCGCTCGACGCCTGGATCGAGCGCCGCGAGCGCATGCGCGACCTTGGCGAGGAGGTGGAGCAGCGGATGGCGGATGGCAGCTGGTTCCGGATCAGCGAGAAGCGCACTCCGGAGGGCGACTGCATCGTGGTCTTCAGCGATATCACCGCCTTCAAGCAGCGCGAGGCCCATCTGATCGACCTGGCGGACCGCACCGGACGCCGTGCCGAGTCGGCCTGAGCGGGGACCGGCCGGGCCGGCGCGGGCGGGCGGCATCCGCGGCCGGCTTCGCTCCGCCGGCGCCGCCGGAACCGGCCTCGGCGCAGGTCTTGCGACGCCGGGGACCCTTTGCGCCGGCCGGTCGATCTGCTATGGCGGGCCGCTTGCGGAGGCCGTCGCGCGCGTCGCGACGGCGGACGACAGAAGGTAGGATCTTTCCTTGAGCACCCAGACCGCGACGGCCGCCAGGCCGGCCGCCGCCCCCCGTCAGGAGTTGGAGAGCGCCGTGGTGCGCTTCGCCGGCGATTCCGGCGACGGCATGCAGCTGACCGGCGGCCAGTTCACCCTGGCCACGGCCCTGTCGGGCAACGATCTGGCGACCTTCCCGGATTTCCCGGCGGAGATCCGGGCTCCGGTCGGGACCACCTTCGGCGTCTCCGCCTTCCAGATCAATTTCGGCGCCCGCGATATCCGCACATCGGGCGATGCCTTCGATTGCCTGGTGGCGATGAACCCGGCGGCGCTGAAGGTCGAATCTGCCCGACCTCGCAAGCCGGCGGCCTGATGATCGTCGACAGCGGCGCCTTCACCGACCGCAACCTGGCCAAGGCCGGCTACGACCGCCAACCCGCTCGAAGACGGCACGCTCGATGGCTACCGGGTCATCGAGATCGACATGTCCGCGCATGACCCTGGAAGCGGTCAAGGAATTCGGCCTGACCAAGAAGGATGCGCTGCGCTGCAAGAACATGTGGGCGCTGGGCCTGGTCTACTGGATGTTCGGCCGCGACCGCCGCCGACCGTCGACTGGCTGAAGCGGCAAATTCGCCAAGCGAGCCGGACATCGCCGACGCCAACATCGCGGCGCTCAATGCCGGCCACGCCTTCGGCGAGACCGCGGAGCTGCCGGATGGCGGCCAGCACCTGGGCTTCATGTTGCCGCGCGAGATCGCGCCCGGCCTCTACCGCACCGTCACCGGCACCGAGGCGCTGGCCTGGGGGCTGGTCGCCGGCGCCAATTGCCGGCGCTGCCGATGTTCTGTTCTGCTCCTATCCGATCACCCCGGCCTCGCCGCTGCTGCACATCGCTGGCCGCGGCTCAAGCAGTTCGGCGTCACCACCTTCCAGGCCGAAGACGAGATCGCCGCGGTCTGCGCCGCCATCGGCGCCTCTTATGCCGGCCAGCTCGGCATTACCTCCTCGTCCGGCCCCGGCATCGCGCTCAAGACCGAAGCCATCGGCCTGGCGATCATGACCGAGCTGCCGCTCGTGATCATCAACAGCCAGCGCGGCGGTCCGTCGACCGGCCTGCCGACCAAGACCGAGCAGTCGGACCTCTACCAGGCGGTCTACGGCCGCAACGCCGACAGTCCGCTGGTGGTGATCGCCTCGCACGGGCCGGGCGACTGCTTCGACGCGGCGATCGAGGCGGTGCGCATCGCCACCAAGTTCATGACGCCGGTGATGCTGCTCAGTGACGGCTACATCGCCAACGCCGCGGAGCCCTGGCGATTCCCGACCTCGACGACGCTACGCGCCGTTCCCGGTCGCCTTCCGCACCGACCCGGAAGGGCTTCCAGCCCTTCCTGCGCGATCGAGGAGACGCTGGCGCGCGTCTGGGCCAAGCCGGGCACGCCCGGCCTGATGCACCGCATCGGCGGCATCGAGAAGGCGTTCGGCTCGGGCCACATCGATTATGCGCCCGCGAACCACCAGAAGATGACCGACACGCGCGCCGCCAAGATCGACGGCATCGCCAACGACATTCCCGAGCAGGCTGTCGAGTTGGGCAAGCCGTCCGGCAAGCTCTGCGTCGTCGGCTGGGGCTCGACCTACGGGCCGATCAGCCGCGCCGTCGCCAACCTGCTGGCCGAGGGCCACGCGGTGGCGCACATCCACCTGCGCCACATCTGGCCGCTGCCGCGCAATCTCAAGGCGCTCCTGTCGGGCTACGAGCAGGTCCTGGTGCCGGAGATGAACAACGGCCAACTGGTCGCGCTGCTGCGGGCCGAGACGTTGATCGACGCGCAGCCGCTCACCAAGATTGCCGGCCGGCCCTTCAAGATCGCCGAGATCGAAGCGCCGCCATCCTCGCCGCCTGCTGGAGGGCTGAGCCATGAACGTCCAGACCCCGCCCGCCAAGCTGCACCGCCAAGGACTTTCGCCACCGACCAGGAAGTGCGCTGGTGCCCCGGCTGCGGCGACTACGCGATCCTCAAGGCGATGCAGAAAACTCTGGCCGATGTGGGCGCTCACCCGGGCGAGGACGGTATTCGTCTCCGGCATCGGCTGCGCCGCGCGCTTTCCCTACTACATGGCGACCTACGGCTTCCACACCATCCACGGCCGCGCGCCGGCCTTCGCCACCGGCATCAAGCTGGCCAATCCGGCGCTCGACGTCTGGGTGGTCACCGGCGACGGCGATGCGCTGTCGATCGGCGGCAACCACCTGATCCACACTGCTCCGGCGCAACGTGAACATCAAGATCCTGCTGTTCAACAACGAGATCTACGGCCTGCTGCCGCAGCGCGCGCAGCCCCAGGACGCGGGCCGGAAGGGAAGCGGCGCGGCGTTGGCGCGGTCCTGAATCTCGAGCCGCTGCGCTCGCTTGTCGAAGCGGCAGAGGAACCAGCCGATGTCGCCCTGCAGCAGGGCAGGGTGATAGCTGTCGTAGTTCTGCCAGAACAGCAGTTCCTCGGCATCCTCCGAGACCAGGACGTGGCCGCCGTTCGCCTCCAGGGCGCAGCTTTCCTGCGGCTGCCCCGCCAGCTCCCAGGAAAGCTCGGGCCGCAGGTGCAGGTCGGCGATGAACCTGAAGGTCCCGTCGGGCGTCTCGGCGAGCGCCGCCCGGACGCCCTTGCCGGTGGAGAGGAAGGCGAGGAAGCAGCGCGGGCCGATCGCAATGACGTTGTGGATCACCGCCCGCTCCTCGCCAAGCTGAGGCAACAGGATGCGGCGTGCCGCTCCGGCTGTCAGACGCGCGAGATCGAAGCTGCGGACCCAACTCGTCCAGCGACCGTCGGCCTCCTGGAAAGTGCTGTAGAGCCAGCTCTGCCCCGCGACCTGCTGCAGCATGCCCTTGGCGTCGTAGAGCAGGCAGCCGAAGCCGTGTGGCTCGCCCAGCAGGTCGGGCCGGTGTTCGAGCAGCGTGAGGCGTCGGCGGAGGCGGGCCGACCAGAACGCCTCCGCCGGTGAACTCTGCACCGAGGACATCCGTCAGGCCTCGACGGCCAGTTCCTCGGCGAAGATGCAGTTCGTCGGATGCATGCGGAAGCCCTTCACCCGCTTGTCGTAGGCGCCGAAGCGGGAGCGCCACAGCGGCTGCACGATGGGGCCGTCCTGCTGCATGATCTCCTCCAACTGCGCGACGATGGTGCGCCGCTCCTCGACATCGACCGTGCCTTCCGCCTGCGTCAGCAGGGCATCGAATGCGGGGTTGGCATAGCCGGATTCGTTCCACGGAACCCCGGAGCGATAGGCGAGCGACAGGACCATGGTCTCCAGGGGCCGGTGGATCCATTCCGTGAAGCCGAAGGGAACCTTGTCCCAGACGTCCCAGTAGCTCGCCGACGGCATGTTGTTGATCGTGACGCGGATGCCGGCGGTCTTCCACTGCGACACCATGGCCTCGACGGCGCGCAGCTCCCAGCTCGGCGAGACGCGGCAGGCGATCTCCAGGTCCAGGCCCTCGGGATAGCCCGCCTCGGCGAGCAGCGCCTTGGCCTTCCCCACATCCTGCGGGAAGGGTGGCAGGGCGGCGTAGGCTGGATGAATCTGGCACACGTGGTGGTGCTCCGCGGGCAGGCCGAGGCCGCTGTGCGCGATCTCCAGCACGCGCTGCGGGTCTATCGCCATCTTCATCGCCAGACGGACCCGTGCGTCGTCGAAGGGGGCCTGGTCTGTCTTCATGCGCGCCACGGCGGTGCTGGCGGTGGCGGCCTCGTAGATCGCGACGTGCTCCATCGCGCGCAGCGTTTCCAGCTGCAGCACGTCGGTCTGCACGATGCCGTCGACCTGCCGGCTGTCCAGCGCGTTCATCGCCGCCTGTGGGTCGTCGCCGAGATCCAGGTACTGCACCTCGTCCAGGTGTGCCTCGGGTCCCCAGTTGTCGGGCACGGCGCGAATCAAGACTGGTCGCCGACAGCGAACTCAGCGAGCGTGAACGACCCGGTTGCCGTTAGAGCAGGGCTCGGAACACGCCGTTCTCGGCCAGGTCCAGCATGTACATGGTGTAGTGGAGGAGGTGCTCAGGCACCGCGAGCTGCGGCACCTTGAGATTCAGGCGAACGGTGTGGTCGTCGACGATCTCGATGGCCTTGGCGTCCCAGAGCCGCCAGGTCTTCACGCCGTCCTTCTCCTCCGCCTCGAGCATGTAGCTCTTCATCAGGCCGAGGCCGGAGGAGCCGGTGGCGGGATCGAGGATCCGCTGCAGGTTCCAGGCGACATCCTCGGCGACGAAGGGGCGCCCGCTGTGCCAGCGGGCGTCGGGATGAAGGTTGAGGGTCCACTGCGTCAGGTCGGCGTTCGGGCTCCAGGACTGCAGGAGCAACGGCCGGGTGATGTTGTCCTGTCCGGTGCGGGTCAGGAACTGGCAGACCTGCTGGGTGATGTTGAACTGCGACCATTCGTAGGTGTGCGGGTCCTGCACCTCCTGGACACGCAGGGCGAGGCGCAGCCGGCCGCCACTGGGCAGGTCGGCGGCGTGAGCCGCGCCGCCGGTCGCGGTTCCCAGCAAACGGTCGGCGAGGCCATAGGCTGCTGCGGCCGATATCCCCAGGAAGGTCGCCGAGCGCAGGAAATCGCGGCGGCTGCAGCGGCCATCGGCCAGCTGTTCGCAAACCTTGGGGAGGAGCGGATGGTCTTCTCTCATCGGACAGACCCCTTGTCATTCTGTTATGGGCGCGGAGGCGATGTTCGCCCTTAAGCATCATGCTCCGGCGTGGGGAGCCGAGGGTCAAATTGCACTTTGATCTAAGTCCATGCATAAATGTTATGATGATGAAGTTCCGCCAGATCGAGGCCTTCCGAGCGGTTATGACCCATGGCTCGGTCACCCGCGCCGCGGAAAGCCTGCATATCACCCAGCCCGCCGTCAGCCGCCTGCTCGCCGACCTCGAGGCCGAACTCGGCCTGCTGCTCTTCAATCGCGATCGCGGCCGCCTGCATGCGACGCCGGAAGCGCAGCTCCTCTATCAGGAGGCCAATTTCGCCTTTGCCGGAATGGAGCGCCTGCGCGAGGCGGCGCAGGTGGTGCGCGGGCTGCACCGCGGCCGCGTTCGCATGGTGGCAGAAACCGCCTATGCGGAGGCTGTGCTGCCGCGGCTGGCTGCGGCCTTCCATGGCGAGCACCCGGACGTGCATCTGGAACTGGACATCGGCCCGTCGCCGCGCATCGCCGAGTGGATCGCCATCGCCTGGTACGACCTCGGCCTCGTCGTCCTGCCGGTCAGCCCGATCGGCGTGCAGACGCGATTCCTGCGGCGGCAACGCGCAGTCTGCGCCTTGCCGCGCGGCCATCGCCTGGCCAGACGTTCGATCGTGCGGGCAGCGGATCTCGCGGCGGAACGCTTCGTCTCGCTGGTATCCGGCTCGCCTTTCCGCAGCTCCGTCGACCAGGCCTTCGCCGCCGCCGGCATCGAGCGGGATATCCGCGTCGAGGTCCGCACCCAGCAGGCTCTGGGCGCCTTCGTCGCCGCCGGCCTGGGCGTGACGCTGCTGGACCCCTGGATCGCCGAGGAGTTCGGCGACCGGCGGATCGTCGTGCGCCCCTTCGAGCCGGAGATCACCTGGGAGATCGGCCTGATCTCCCCGGCCTCGCGGCCGCCCTCGCTGCTGGCGGCAAGCTTCGCCGACTTCCTGGCGACCGCCTGCGCGGCCGCCTGAGCGGTTACCAGGGCCGCTCGGCGCCCCAGGCGAGCGGGAAGAACGTGCCGCTTTCCACCAGGCCGTAGACCGCCTCGATGTCGGGCGAGAAGGGGCGGTCGTCGACCAGGAAGGCCGCCTGGTGGCGCACCTGCGACAGGGCCTCGGCGAGCAGCGGGCTGGTCCGCAGCGGTCGGCGCAGCTCGATGCCCTGGGCGGCGGCCAGCAGTTCGATGGCGACGATGCGGCCGCTGTTGGCGGCCATCGGACCCAGGCGGCGGGCGCCGTGGGTCGCCATGGAGACGTGATCCTCCTGGTTGGCCGAGGTCGGCAGCGAGTCGACCACGGCGGGGTGCGAGAGCTGCTTGTTCTCGCTGGCCAGCGCCGCGGCGGTGACGTGCGCGATCATGAAGCCGGAGTTCAGTCCCGGCTCGGCGATCAGGAAGGCCGGCAGGCCCGAGAGGGTGGCGTCGGTGAGCAGCGCGACGCGGCGTTCGGCGATCGCGCCGGTCTCCGCCAGGGCGAGCGCGATCATGTCGGCCGCCATCGCCACCGGCTCGGCATGGAAGTTGCCGCCGGAAAGCATCTCCTGCTCCGCCGGGAAGACCAGCGGATTGTCGGAGACGGCATTGGCTTCGCGTTCCAGCATGGCGCCGGCGGCCGCGAGCACATCGAGGACGGCCCCCATGACCTGCGGCTGGCAGCGCAGCGAATAGGGGTCCTGCACCCGCGGGTCGCCCTCGCGGTGCGACTCGCGGATCTCGCTGCCGGCCAGCAGATGGCGGAGGATGGCGGCGGCCCGGATCTGCCCCGGATGGCCGCGCACCGCCTGGATGCGCGCATCGAAGGGCGCGTGTCACTGCCCGCAGCCGCATCGACGCGCATGGCCCCCGCCACCAGGGCGGCTGCCAAGGCCGTTTCGTACGCACGGAACAGCCCCTCCAGCGCCAGGGCGCGTGGAGACCTGCGTGCCGTTGATCAGCGCCAGCCCTTCCTTCGCCTGCAGCTCGAGCGGTTGCAGGCCCGCGCGCTTGAGCGCTTCGCCGCCGTCGAGCCGCTCGCCCTGATACTCGGCCTCTCCCTCGCCGATCAGCACCAGGCACGCGTGCGAAAGGGGGGCCAGATCGCCCGACGCACCGACCGATCCCTGGGCCGGGATCACCGGCAGGGCATCGGCGGCGAGCAGCGCCAGCAGCGCCTCCAGCGTCTGGCGGCGCACGCCCGAGTGGCCGCGCGCCAGGCTGGCGATCTTCAGCAGCAGCACCAGGCGCACGACGCGCGGCGACAGCGGCTCGCCGACTCCCGCCATGTGCGAGAGCACCAGCCGGCGCTGCAGCTCGGCCACCTGGTCGCGGGCGATCTTCTGCCGCGCCAGGATGCCGAAGCCGGTGTTGAGGCCATAGACCGTGCGGCCGGAGTCCAGCATCGCCTGCACCGTGGCGGCGGCGGCCTCGACGTCGGACCAGGCGCCGTCGGCCAGCGCGACGTCTTGGCGTAGTACTCCCGGTAGCACTTGGAGAAGTGCGAGGCCGAGACGAAGCCGCAGGCCAGGGCGACGTCCAGCACCGACATGGAGGTTTGCACCAGCAGGGAGCGGGCCTTCTGCAGCCGTAACTCCAGGTAATAGCGGGTCGGCGTGCGGCCCAGGTACTTGCGGAACAGCCGCTCCAGCTGGCGGGTGGAGAGGCTGGTCTGCCGGGCCAGGTCGCTGCGCGGCAGCGGCTCCTCCAGCGAGGCCTCCATCAGCTCGATCACCCGGAGCAGCTTGGGATGGGAGACGCCGACGCGGGTGCGCAGCGCCATGCGCTGGGGGTCGTGGCGGTCGCGGATGCGCTCGTGGATGAACTGCTCGGCGACGTCGGTGGCCAGGTCCCGGCCGTGATCGAGCGCCATCAGCGAGAGCATGAGATCGAGCGCTGCGGTCCCGCCGGAGCAGGTGAAGCGGTTGCGGTCGATCTCGAAGAGCTCGTCGGTCACCTCGAGCTCGGGAAAGGCCTCCTGGAAGCCGGCGATGTGCTCCCAGTGGATGGTGCAGCGATAGCCGTCCAGCAGGCCGGCGCGGGCCAGCGCGTAGCTGCCGGTGGAGAGCGCGCCGACCCGCGCGCCCTGCCGCACCCCGCGGCGCAAGGAGAAGACGCGCTTGTCGGTCAGGCAGTCGGCCTCGAAGCCCCTGTACCACGATGAGGG
>CALOEA010000019.1:0-10528 GCA_942492185.1 uncultured Alphaproteobacteria bacterium | reverse complement strand
CTATGCCCTGGTGCGGCCGCCCGGACATCACGCCGAAGCCGATCTTGGCATGGGGTTCTGCCTGTTCGGCAATGTCGCCATCGCCATCATGCATGCCCAGGCAACCCATGGGTTGGGCCGCGTCGCCACGGTCGATTGGGACGTGCATCACGGCAACGGCACCCAGGCGGCGTTCTATGGCAACAAGGACGTGCTGACCATCTCGTTGCATCAGGACAATCTCTATCCGCCCAATTCCGGTAGCCTCGCCGAGAACGGCGCGGGTGCGGGCAGTGGCTACAATCTCAACATCCCCCTGCCGCCCGGTTGTGGCAACGGTGCCTATCTGGCCACGATCGAGCGTGTCGTGCTGCCGGCCCTGCGCAAATACAAGCCGGACCTCATCGTCGTGCCATCCGGCTTCGATGCGTCGGGCGTCGATCCGCTGGGGCGCATGATGGTCAGTGCCGAGGGCTATCGCCAGATGACCCGTCTGCTGATGCAGGCTGCCGATGAACTGTGCGGCGGCCGCTTGGTGATGTCGCATGAAGGTGGCTATTCGCAGATGTATGTTCCCTATTGCGGTCTTGCCGTGCTGGAGGAAATGACCGGCATCAAGACCCATATCGACGACCCCTGGGCGGAACCGATGTCGACCTGGGGGCAGCAGGAACTGCAGCCCCATCAGGCCGCTGCGATCGCAAAGGCACAGGAACTGCTCGCCAATATTCGCTGAATCCAGGGTTCGCGCCGACAGGGCCGCGTCGGCAGCAGCCATATCAAGCCTGAAAGCGGCTGTTCGAGGGAGATGCTGACCATGTCTGAGAAGACCAACGCCGGAAAGATCAACAAGCCCAATATCATTCCCAGCCGCCGCGTGTTTCTGAAAGGGGCCGCGGCACTGGGCAGCGGTGCCGCCATTCTGGCCGGTATCAATGACGGCGCCCGTGCCGATGGCGACCCGATTCCAGTCGGCCAGGCCGCGCCGCTGACCGATTTCGCCGCCGCCGATGGTGTCGAGTTCAAGAACGGCCTGACGCTCGCCTGTGAAGAGATCAATGCCATGGGCGGCATTCTCGGCCGGCCGCTGGAGCCCTATTTCGAAGATACCAAGCAGATGGGCGATCCCACCAATGTTCAGGCCGTGCAGCGCCTGATCGACCGGCACGGGGTCCATGCCGTCATCAATGGCTATAATATCGGTTCCGGCGCCGCCGTGCAGGACCCGATCGCCGATGCCGGCATCATCTATGTCCATTACGACACCACCATCGGCCACAACAATCTGGTGAAGTCGGATCCGCAGCGCTATTTCGGCTCGTTCCAGGGCGACCCGGCCGAGTTCTGGTACGGCCCGGGCTTCCTCAAATTCGTGCAGGGGTTGGAGGAGCGCGGCGAGTTCAAGCGCCAGAACAACAAGATGGCGGTGGTGCTGTCGGCTGGCGTTTATGCCGCCAACATCGCCAATGCGATCAAGGAAACCGGCGCCGAATATGGCTGGGAGATCAGCCTGTTTGAAACCGTGAATGTGCCGATTTCGGAATGGGGCCCGACGCTCGCCAAGATCCGGCAGGATCCGCCGGCGGTCATCGCCATCACCCATTTCCTGCCGGCCGATCTGGCGCAGTTCATGGTGCAGTTTGCCGCCAACCCGACCTCCAGCCTGATCTATATGCAATATGGCCCGTCGATTCCGGCCTTCCGCGAGATTGCCAAGGAAGCCTCGGTCGGCGTCGTCTATGCGACGTTGGTGGGCGCCCTCCAGGATGAGATCGGCATGGCGTTCGAGACGCGCTACAAGGAAAAATTCGGTGCCAATGCCGGCCACAATTCCGGCGCGCAACCCTATGACGGTTGTTATGTCTGGGCGACGGCGGCGGCACTCGCCGGCGGCACCGGCGAACCCGGCAATGAGGAGCAGAACCGCAAGGTGGCAGCGCGGATGAATGCGCAGATCTATCGCGGTGTCACCGGAGTCACCCGTTTCATGCCGAATGAGCAGACCGCCTATTCCTATCCGACCCAGGTGAAGGATTCCTCGCTTGGCATGCCGCACCAGTTCCTGCAAATTCAGGATCAGACCAAAAGCGGCGGCCTGATTGCACCGCCGCCCTACAACACCACCAGCTTCATGATGCCGCCCTGGATTAAGGGCTGAACCAGGAAAGCATGATGATGCAGACGGCCGCTCGCGGGAAAGCCTGCTGGAGAGGGTGGCTGGCGTCGCCGGCACGCCGCTTGCCAAGCATTTCGGAGCGCCCTGGCGGCCGTCAGACAACCTCTCAGTTTCGACGTGATGCCGGGCGAGGTGCTGGGCATCGGCGGCCCCAACGGGGCCGGCAAGACCACGCTGTTCGAAATGATCTCCGGCCTCAACCCGGCGACCTCGGGCGAGATCATCTTCGACGGGCGCGACATCACCCACCTCTCGCCGGAAGCGGTCTGCCACGCCGGCATCGCCCGGACCTTTCAGCTCAATGCCGGCTTCGACAGCCTCACGGTCCGCGAGAACGTGATGGCGGCGGCCCTATCTTCGGCCGCGAGAAGCGCGCATTCCCCGGGCTGCGCTCGGCCGGGCGGTGGCGCCACAGGTCGAGGAGGCGCTGGCGATCGTCGGCCTGCCGAGCGGGCGCGAGCGAGATCGCCGAGAAGCTGCCGGTGGTCGATCGCAAGCTGCTGATGCTGGCCGGGGCGCTCGCCACCGACCCGCGGCTGCTGCTGATGGACGAGCCGGTGGGCGGGTTGAATCCGAAGGAAATGGATCAGGTCATGGCCGCGGTCCGCAGCGGATCGCCGGGCGCGGCATCACGGTGGTGCTGATCGAGCACGTCATGCGCTTCCTGGTGCAGCTCTCCGACCGCGTGATGATCCTGCATCACGGCGAGAAGATCTACGAGGGCTCCCCCGACGGCCTGGTGCCGATGACCACGGTGGTCGACGTCTATCTTGGCGTCGGTGCCTCGCAGCGGCTTGGCGCCTTCCTGGCGCAGCGCGCCGAGGACGGGGCGCCGGCATGAGCGCCGCTGCTGCAACTCCACGACCTGATCGCCGGCTATCACGGCCGCAGATGTCCTGCACGGCGTGTCGCTGGAGGTCGCCGATGCCGGCATGACGGCCATGATCGGGCCGAACGGCCACGGCAAGACCACCCTGCTGCGCACCGTCTCGGGCCTGCTGCGCGCCAGCGGCGGCAGGGTGACGCTGGATGGCCACGACATCACCCATGCCCGGCCGGACGAGATCGTCGCCCGCGGTCTGGTCCAGGTCCCGCAAGGCGACCTCCTGTTCCCCGAGATGACGGTGCTGGAGAACCTCCAGATGGGTGCCTACCTGGCACCGGCCGGCGAGATGGCGGCGCGCCTCGACGAGGTGCTCGAGCTCTTTCCCAAGCTGGGGGAGCGCCGCCGGCAGATCGCCAGCACCCTGTCGGGCGGCGAGCGCCGCATGGTGGGCATCGGCCGCGGCCTGATGGCCGGCGGCCGGCTGCTGATGCTGGACGAACCTTCGCTCGGCCTCGCGCCCATCGTGATCGACCAGATCTACGAGGTGATCCGCCGTCTGGCGCCGGCGGTCGCACCGTGCTGATGGTGGAGGAGAACGCGGCCCGCCTGGCGGGCCTGGCCTCGGAACTGCACCTGCTCGACAACGGCAGCTTCGTCTGGCGCGGCGACGGCGAGGCGCTGCTGCGCTCGCCGGAGATCCTCGAGACCTATCTGGGGAGCTGAGGCATGGACGTCGTCATCCAGATCATCGCCTCCGGCCTCACGCTGGGCGCCATGTACGCCGTCTCGACCGCGGCGCTCTCCCTGGTCTGGGGGGCGCTGGGCATGCTGAACATGGCGCACGGCGCGATCCTGACGCTGGGCGGCTATGCCTGCTGGTGGGCGATCTCCGAGCTCGGCCTGCCGACGATCCTCGGCCTGCCGGTGGCCCTGCTCGCCGGTGCGCTGCTCGGCCTCTTCGTCTACTTCGGCCTGGTCCTCGGGATGCTGCGCACCCGCGGCTTCGAGACCAACATCATCATCGCCACCGTCGGGCTCGGCATCGCGCTGGAGAGCGCCATCCTGAAGCTCTTCGGCGCCTATCCGGCGCCGCAGCCCTTCGCCGTCGAGGGCGGCTTCTCCATCGGGCAGGTCTACGTGCCGACGCAGAATCTGATGATCCTGCTGTCCTCCGTCATCCTGATGGTGCTGGTCGCCCTGCTGCTGGAGCGGACCCGCACCGGCCGCGCCATCCGCGCCACGGCGCAGAACCGCGACGCGGCGCGGCTGATGGGCGTGCGTGTGGGGCGGATCTATGCCCAGGTGCTGTCGCTCTCCGGCGCCCTGGCGGCGGTGGGCGGCATCATGGTCTCGTCTCTCGCCACTCTCTCGCCCACGATGGGAGCCGACCCGATGCTGAAGGCCTTCATCATCTGCGTCGTCGCCGGCCTGGGGAACATCTACGGCGCCGTCGCCGCCGCCCTGGCGCTGGGTTTGGTCGAGGCCTCGGCGCAGTTCATCTTCGGCGTACGCTTCGGCTTCGCGACGCTGCTGCTGATCGTCATCGTGGTGCTGGTCTGGCGACCCTATGGCCTCTTCGGCCGCCAGCAGGTGACCCGCCTATGAAGCCCGCGCACCGCGACCTTCTGATCGGGCTCCTGCTGCTGGCGGCGCTCTCGGTCGTACCCTTCGTGGTCGAGATGCGCTACGCGATCACGCAGATGATCATGCTGTTCCTCTATGCCACCGTGGTGACACAGTGGAACCTGGTGTTCGGCGTCGCCGGCATCTTCTCCCTGGCGCAGATGGCGATCTTCGCCGTCGGGGCCTATGCAACGGCGATGCTGGGCTTCTATGCCGAGTGGTCGATCTGGCTGGCGATGCCGGTGGCGGGGCTGATCGCCGTCCTGTTCTCCACCGTCGTCGGCCTTGCCTGCCTGCGCCTCAAGGGCCCCTATGTCGCGCTGCTGACCCTGGCGATCGCGCAGGTGCTCTTCGTCTACATCACCACCGATACCGATTGCTTCGTAAAGACCAGCGCCGGCTGCCAGCAGCTGATGGGCGGGTCGCGCGGGCTGCAGCAGTACGGTGACACCGGCTTTCGCGAGTGGTTGAAGGGCGACTGGTACATCGGCCACTACTTCATCGCGCTCGCCATCCTGGCGCTCGCCACGGTTTTCTCCGTCATCCTCATCCGCGGCCCGCTGGGGCTGGCCTTCAAGGCGCTGCGCGACAATCCCGGCTACGCGATGGCGCGCGGCATCAGCCGCTTCAAGTACCAGCTCTGGGTCTTCGCGCTGTCGGCCTTCTTCACGGGGCTGGCGGGCGCCTTCTACGCCGCGCATGTGCGCTTCGTCGGCCCCTCTGTCTTCTCCACCCAGCTCCTGCTGTTCCTCATGGCGATGATGGTGGTGGGCGGCGCCGGCACCATCTGGGGGCCGATCGTCGGCACCTTTCTGCTGATGTTCGCCGACGAGGGGCTGAAGGAGGTCGGCGAGTGGCGCAACGTCGGCCTTGGCCTGATCCTGGCCTTCTTCGTCCTGCTGCTGCCGCGCGGCCTGGCCGGCCTCGGCCGGCGGCGCGGCAGTCAATAGGATCCTGGGCAGGGGCGGCGGCTATTCGGCCGCCACCGCGGCGGCGCGGCGGCGCGCCGCCGGGCGCTTGTGGAAGCTGCCATCCTTCATGATGCCCAGGAGGCGCTTGGCGTCCTGCAGAATGGCGACGTCCTTCAGCGGATCGCCGTCGACCAGCAGCAGGTCGGCGAGATAGCCGGCCTTCACCTGGCCCAGCTCGCCGCCCATGCCCATGATCTCGCCGCCCAGCCGGGTGGCGGCGCAGATCGCCTCCATCGGCGTGAAATCCAGCAGCTTTACGAAGTGCTCGATATCGCGGGCATTGGTGCCGATCGGGTTCCAGGCGAAGCCGTAGTCGCCGCCGGGCAGGATGCGCACCCCACGCTTCTTCAGCGACTTCATGTTCTCCACGCAGCGCTCCAGCTCGCGCGCGAAGTAGATCGCCACCGGATGGTCCTTGGTGAGCCCCCAGTCGGCTCCTTCGCCGGTTGCGGTGACATAGGCCATGCCGGCGGTCGGCGCGACGAAGACACGCTCCTTGTGCGCCTCCAGCATGTCCAGCGCCTCCTCGTCGGCGAGGGTGGCGTGATAGATCACGTCGGCACCATTGCGCAGGCACATCTTGACGCTCTCGGCCGAGCGGGCATGCGCCGCGAGCATCTTGCCGCGCGAACGCGCGACCTCGGCCACGGCGGCGACTTCCTGCTCGTTCATCACCGTGAGATGGGCGCGTGCGAAGGGGACGAACTCGTCGCCGGAGGGATTGATCTTCAGTGTGTCGACGCCTTCGCGGCACATCTCGCGCGCGACGCGCCGGAACTCGTCTGGACCGTCGCAGCAGATCGCGAAGGTGGAGCGCTCGATGTGCGAGCGGCGCACGTCGCCCAGGCCGCCGGTGACTGTGAGCTCCGGGCTCGCGGCGCGCATCCTGGGGCCCGGAATGTCGCCGGCCTCGATGGCATTGCGAATGACCACGTCGAGCCGCGGCTTGGCTGCCGCGGCGCTGAAGAGCGCGGTGAAGCCCTGGTCCAGCATCTGGCGGGCGTGCTTCATCGTCTCCAGCGTGTGCTCCTCCGGCGGCAGGTCGCCCAGCGCCTCGAGCGCGGCGACGTTGCAGAAGGAGATGTGCGCATGTGGCTCGATCAGGCCCGGCATCAGGGTGGCGCCGCCGCCGTCCAGCGCCTCGGCACCGCGACCGCTCTTCGGCTTGGCGCTGCCCTTAAGCACATCCTTGATGCGATTGCCCTGGACCAGGACGCTGCCGACAAAGGGAGCCTTGCCGCTGCCGTCGAGGATGCGGACGTTGCTGATGAGGATCTCGGACATGGCTGGCTCCCTCCCCGGTGCCGAGGCCCCAGGCGAGCGTTCCGTCGCCTTGCGAGGCCTTGTTGAGTTTAGTTTATTCTGCGGTGCCGCCGCCGTCCTGGGAAGGGGGCGGGCGCAGCTTCTCATGCTGCATCGCAGCGCAAACGCAGGAAAATGTTGTCTCTCTTCGCATGTGCGGAATCGATTGTGGGCTTTCGGTGCCTGTCGAGGCTTGACAGAGTTTAGTAGAGTTTATTCACTAAACGAATTCGAGAAGCGGGGACTCGCCCCGCCCGAGCGAGCCCCGAAGGGGTTCCTGGTCGACCGGCACTGGTTCACCAAATCGATGGGAGGGAACACCATGCGTAGTTTCGTGCGAGCCGCCGCCGCGGCTGCCATCGCCCTGGGGGCGTTGGCCGGCGGTACGGCCCAGGCGCAGGACAAGTCGCTGACGCTCTGTTGGGCGGCCTGGGACCCGGCGAATGCCCTGGCAGAGCTGTCCAAGGACTTCACCGCCGAAACCGGTATCGCGATGAACTTCGAGTTCGTCCCCTGGACGTCATTCGCCGACCGCTTCCTGAACGAGCTGAACTCCGGCGGCAAGCTCTGCGACCTGCTGATCGGCGACAGCCAGTGGATCGGCGGCGGTGCCACCTACGGCCACTACGTCAAGCTGAACGACTTCTTCGATGCCAACGGCATCTCGATGGACGACTTCCTGCCGGCCACCGTCTATGCCTACTCGACCTGGCCGAAGGGCTCGGAGAACTACTGGGCGCTGCCGGCGATGGGCGACGCCCTGGGCTGGGTCTATCGCAAGGACTGGTTCGCCCGTCCGGAGCTCCAGGCGGCCTTCAAGGCGGACTACGGCTATGACCTGGCGCCGCCCAAGACCTGGGCGGAGCTGAAGGACATCGGCAGCTTCTTCCAGGGCCGCGAGATCGACGGCAAGACGGTCTACGGTATCGCCATGTACACCGAGCGCGGCTCGGAGGGCATCACCATGGGCGTGACCGGCGCGCTCTACGCCAACGGCTTCCAGTACGAGGACCCGGCGAACCCCTATCACATGGAGGGCTTCGTCAACTCGCCGGCCGCGGTCGAGGCGCTCGAGGTCTACAAGGACCTCTTCAAGTGCTGCACGCCGCCGGGCCACACCAATGCCTACATGGTGGAAAATCTCGACGCCTACCGTTCCGGCCAGGTGGCGATGCAGATGAACTGGTTCGCCTTCTTCCCCGGTATCGCCAAGGACGAGAATGTCGGCGGCGACAAGTCCGGATTCTTCGTCAATCCGGCCATGTCGGTCGAGGCCTCGGCGCTCGGCGGCCAGGGCATCTCGGTCGTCGCCTACTCCGAGAAGCAGGACCTGGCGCTGGAGTACATCAAGTGGTTCGCCACGCCGGAGGTGCAGAAGAAGTGGTGGGCGCTGGGCGGATACTCCTGCCACAACGCCGTGCTGCTGGATCCGGGCTTCGCCGCTTCGGCGCCCTTTGCCGCCGACTTCCTGCGTGCGATGAGCAACGTCAAGGACTTCTGGCAGGAGCCGACCTACGCCGAGCTGCTGCTGGCCATGCAGGCCCGCATCCACGACTACGTGGTGGCCGACGTCGGCACGGCGCAGGAAGCGCTGGACAAGCTGATCGCCGACTGGACCGAAGTCTTCGAGGACGACGGCAAGCTCTAGAACCCTGTCCCCCTGCCGGTGCTATCCGCGACCGGCCGGCCGGGTGCACCCCGGCCGGCCGCTTCGGACAGGTATCGCGAGAGAACGATGCGACGGCAGGAACAGGAGATTGGTGGAAGGAGGCGCGATGCTCGGGGTAGGGAACGGCGGCGGAGCGGGACTCAGTCCGCGCACTATCGCCTGGCTCTTCATCACCCCGACCGTGCTGCTGCTGCTGGCCGTCAACATCTTCCCGCTGATCTGGACCATCGACCTCTCCTTTACCGACTTCCGCTCGAACCAGCCCGGCCGGGAGATCAAGGACGTCGGCTTCCGCAACTACGAGCGCATCCTCGGCGACGAGGACATCTGGCAGCGCATGCAGACCACGGCGCACTTCGTCTGCTGGTCGATCGGCCTGGAGGTGGTGATCGGCTTCGCGTTGGCCCTCCTGATCAACCGGCAGTTCAAGGGCCACGCCACCTGGACCACCTTGATCCTGTTGCCGATGATGCTCTCCCCGGCGGTGGTCGGGGTCTTCTGGACCTATCTCTTCCAGCCGCAGGCCGGCATCTTCAACTACATCGTCAACTTCTTCGTCGATGCCGGCGACTTCACCATGATCGGCGACGTCGACCTGGCGCCCTGGTCGATCGTCCTGGTCGATGTCTGGATGTGGACGCCCTACGTGATGCTGATCTGCCTCGCCGGGCTGCGCTCGATCCCGCAGTACCTCTACGAGGCTGCCGAGGTCGACCGCGCCAGCCGCCTCCGGCAGTTCTGGCACGTCACGCTGCCGATGGTGCTGCCCTTCCTGATGCTGGCGGTGCTGTTCCGCGCGATCGAGAACTTCAAGATGTTCGACATGGTGGTCTCGCTCACCTCGGGCGGACCGGGGTCGACCACCGAGCTGGCCTCGATCACGCTGAAGCGCGAGGCCTTCGAGAAATGGCGCACCGGCTATTCCTCGGCCTTCGCGGTGATCCTCTTCGTCGTCGTCTTCGGTGCCGCGAACGTCTACGTGAAGGCCCTGAACAAGGTGAAGCAGCGATGAGCGCGCAGGCCGAGACCCAGGTGCCGCTGCCGCCCGCGCGGGTGAAGAAGCGACTGACCACGGCACGCTCGATCGTCGAGCCTTCGGCGACGGCGCGGCGGACCGCGGCGGTGCTGGTGATCCTCTACGCACTGGTGTCGCTGGTGCCGATTGCCTGGATCATCATGACCGGCTTCAAGTCGCCACCCGCCGCCATCGCCTACCCGCCGGAGGTGGTCTTCGAGCCGACGCTGGAGGGCTACGTCAACCTCTTCACCACGCGGACCCGCCAGACTCCGGAGTACATGGCCAGCCTGCCGCCGCCGGAGACCTGGTACGACGAGCTGGTGCGCAGCCGCAACATGGTCATCGCCGGTCCCTCGCGCTATGGCGATCGCTACCTGAACTCGCTCATCATCGGCTTCGGCTCGACCTTCCTGGCGGTCTTCCTCGGCACGCTCTCGGCCTACGCCTTCTCGCGCTTCCGCGTGCCGCTGAAGGACGACCTGCTGTTCTTCATCCTCTCGACGCGGATGATGCCGCCGATCGCGGTCGCGATCCCGATCTACCTCATGTATCGCGAGCTGGGGCTGAGCGACACGATCCTCGGCATGGTCCTGCTCTATACTGCGGTCAATGTCTCCTTCGCGGTCTGGCTGCTGAAGGGCTTCATCGACGAGATCCCGCGCGAGTACGAGGAGGCGGCGATGGTCGACGGCTACACCCGCCTGCAGGCCTTCCGCCGCGTGGTGCTGCCGCAGGCGCTGACCGGCATCGCCGCGACCGCCATCTTCTGCCTGATCTTCTCCTGGAACGAGTATGCCTTCGCGCTGCTGCTGACCTCCGGCGAGGCGCAGACCGCGCCGCCCTTCATCCCGCTGATCATCGGCGAGGGCGGGCTCGACTGGCCGGCCGTGGCCGCCGGCACCACGCTCTTCCTCCTGCCGGTCCTGGTCTTCACCGTGCTGCTGCGGCGCCACCTGCTGCGCGG
>CALOEA010000018.1:0-6599 GCA_942492185.1 uncultured Alphaproteobacteria bacterium | reverse complement strand
GCGCGGCCTTTGCGGCAGGTGCGGCAGCCGGTGCCGGCGCCTGCGCGTCCTGGCGCGCGGGCGGCTGCGGCATCAGCTGCGATGGGTCGGCCACGACCTTCTGCACGTCGTCCTTGGTCAGGCGCCCGTCCTTGCCGCTGGCGGGGATGCGGCGCGGATCGAGGCGATGCTCGGCGATCAGCTTGCGCACCGCCGGAGCGAGCGTCATGCCGGCGAGGAAGCCGACGAGATCGTCGGCGCCGATCTTGCCGCCCGGCGCGCTGCGCGAGATCTGCCGCGGGTCGATCGCCGCGGCGGGCGCTGCAGCAGGGGCCGGTGCGGGCTCAGCGGCGGGCGCCGGAGCGGCCGCGCCGGCGGTCTCTTCGCTGGCCTTGGTCTCGCTCGGCACCGGCGCCGGCGGGGCGGCGGCAGGCGCGCTCCCCTGGCCGCCTTCGGCGAAGAGCGCCAGCAGCGCGCCGACCTCGACGGTGGCGCCCTCTTCGGCCTTCAGCTCCAGCAGGCTGCCGGCGGCTGGCGCGTTCACCTCCAGCGTCACCTTGTCGGTCTCCAGCTCGACCAGCGGCTCGTCGGTGGCGACCGCTTCGCCCGGCTGCTTCAGCCACCGCGCCACGATGGCCTCGGTCACCGACTCGCCCAGGGTCGGGACGGTAATCTCCAGGCTCTTGCCGCCCGTGGCCGCGGCAGCCGCGGCCGGAGCGGGCGCCGCGGCCGGGGCGGGCGCCGGGGTCGGAGCGGGGGCTGGAGCTGGGGCAGCGGCTGGCGCCGGAGCGGGGCGCAGGCGCGGCTTCGGCCTTCGCCGGCGGCTTGGCACCGGCGCCGGCCGCCTCGATCCGCCCGAGCAGCGCACCGACCTCGACGGTCGCGCCTTCCTCGGCGGCGACGTCCGCCAGCACGCCAGCTTCCGGTGCGTTGACCTCAAGGGTCACCTTGTCGGTCTCCAGCTCCACCACGGCCTCG
Organism: uncultured Alphaproteobacteria bacterium; assembly: GCA_942492185.1. Classification (GTDB taxonomy): domain Bacteria; phylum Pseudomonadota; class Alphaproteobacteria; order Kiloniellales; family JACOMY01; genus CALOEA01. The sequence continues at coordinate 5,642 of CALOEA010000018.1, read as the reverse complement.
TCCATCGCCACCGCCTCGCCCGGCTGCTTCAGCCACCGCGCGACAATGGCCTCGGTCACGGACTCGCCGAGAGTGGGAACCAGCAGATCGCTTGCCATACGGGAACTCCTACTGCGCCGCCTGCTGTGATCCGCCGCCGCGCTGTTCTTCGCGGGCGCGCCGCTCGGCGATGCGGCCCATCGGCTTCAGCCCCAGCGTGAGGGCCGACTCGACCAGCGCCTTCTGCTCCTGCGCGTGGCGCTGGAAGTTGCCGGTCGCCGGCGAGGCGGCCGACAGCCGGCCGGCATAGCGCGGCTTCGGGCTGGTGAAGCCGGCCTGCTCGGCGACCTCCTCGATCAGGTCGGAGAGCGTCGGCCAGGGCCCCATGTTGCGCGGCTCCTCCTGGCACCAGACCAGGTCGCAGTGGCCATAGGGCTTCAACTCGTCGGCCAGGGCGTCGGCGGGGAAGGGATAGAGCTGCTCGAGCCGCAGGATGTGGACGGACTTCGCCCCCATCTCTTCGCGCGCCTCCAGCAGGTCGTAGTAGACCTTGCCGGAGCAGAGCACGACCTGCTTGGCCTCTTCCGGCTTGGAGGGCAGTTCGTCGCAATGCAGCACGCGGTGGAAGGAGGTGCCGTCGGCGAAGTCGCTCAGCTTGGAGACGCAGCGCTTGTGGCGCAGCAGGGACTTCGGGGTGAAGACGATCAGCGGCTTGCGGAAATCGCGGTGCAGCTGCCGTCGCAGCGCGTGGAAGTACTGCGCCGGCGTGGTGCAGTTCACCACCTGCATGTTGTCCTCGGCGCAGAGCTGCAGGAAGCGCTCGATGCGCGCCGAGGAGTGCTCGGGGCCCATGCCTTCGTAGCCGTGCGGCAGCAGCATCACCAGGCCGCACATGCGCAGCCACTTCGACTCGCCGGAGGCGAGGAACTGGTCGATGATCACCTGCGCGCCGTTCACGAAGTCGCCGAACTGCGCCTCCCAGCAGACCAGCGCGTTCGGCTCGGCCAGCGAGTAGCCGTACTCGAAACCCAGCACGCCGGCCTCCGACAGCGGGCTGTCGATGATCTCCGGCCGGGCCTGATCCTCGCGGATGTGCCGCAGCGGCTTGTAGCGCACCTCGGTGGTCTGGTCGACGAAGGCGGCGTGGCGCTGCGAGAAGGTGCCGCGGTTGCTGTCCTGGCCGGAGAGGCGGACCGGGTGACCCTCGATCAGCAGCGAGCCGAAGGCCATGTGCTCGGCGGTCGCCCAGTCGATGCCCTCGCCGGTCTCGATCGCCTTGCGTCGCTGGTCGATCACCCGCTTCAGCTTGGGATTGATGTCGAGCGACTTCGGCACGGTGGTCAGCTTCAGGCCGATCTCCTTCACCACCTCGAGACTGAGCGCGGTCTTGCCCCGGCGGGCGTCGTAGCCCTTCAGCGCGCTGAGTCCCGACCAGCGGCCCTCCAGCCAGTCGGCCTTGTTCGCCTTGTAGGCCTTGGCGGTCTCGAAATCGCGCTCCAGCCGCTCCCACCAGCCGGCCGCCAGGCCGTCCGCCTCGCCGCGCGAGACCACGCCCTCCTCGACCAGGCGGTCGGCATAGAGCTGCCGCACCGGGGTGTGCTTGCGGATGCGCTTGTACATCAACGGCTGCGTGAAGGCCGGCTCGTCGCCCTCGTTGTGGCCGTGCCGGCGGTAGCAGAACATGTCGATGATCACGTCCTTCTTGAACTGCTGCCGGAACTCGGTGGCGATGCGCGCGACGTGCACGACCGACTCGGGATGGTCGCCGTTGACGTGGAAGATCGGTGCCTGGATGACCTTCGCCACCTCCGAGCAGTAGGGGCCGGAGCGGGCATAGACCGGGTTGGTGGTGAAGCCGATCTGGTTGTTGACGATGACGTGGACCGTGCCGCCGGTGCGGTAGCCCTTGAGCTCGGAGAGATCGAGCGTCTCGGCGACCAGGCCCTGGCCGGCGAAGGCGGCGTCGCCGTGCATCAGCAGCCCCATCACGCGGCGGCGCTCGTCGTCGCCCTTCTGCGCCTGCTTGGCGCGCACCTTGCCCAACGCGACCGGGTCCACCGCCTCGAGGTGCGAGGGATTGGCGGTCAGCGACAGATGCACCGTGTTGCCGTCGAACTCGCGGTCGGTCGAGGTGCCGAGGTGGTACTTCACGTCGCCGGAACCGCCGACGTCCTCGGGATGCGCCGCGCCGCCCTGGAACTCGTTGAAGATCGCCTGGAAGGGCTTGCCCATGAAGTTGGCCAGCACGTTCAGCCGGCCGCGATGCGGCATGCCGATGACGATCTCCTCGATGCCGAGCTGGCCGCCGCGCTTGACGATCTGCTCCAGCGCCGGGATCAGCGATTCGGCGCCATCGAGGCCGAAGCGCTTGGTGCCGGTATACTTCTTGTCGAGGAACTTCTCGAAGACCTCGGCGGCGGCCAGACGCTCGAGGATCGCGCGCTTGCCGGGGATGGTGAACTCGGTGCGGTTCTCGATGTTCTCGATGCGCTCCTGGATCCAGGCCTTCTGCGCCGGCTCCTGGATGTGCATGAACTCGACGCCGATCTTGCCGCAGTAGGTGTTGCGCAGGATCTGCACGATCTCGCGCAGCGTCGCGCTCTCGCGGCCCAGCACCTGGGCGATGAAGATCTGCCGGTCGAGATCCTCGTCGGTGAAGCCGTAGGTGCGGTAGTCGAGCTCGGGATGCTGCGTGCGCTCCGCCAGCCCGAGCGGATCGAGCTCCGCCTCCAGGTGGCCGCGGACGCGGTAGCTGCGGATCAGCATCAGCGCGCGGATGGAGTCCTGAGCGGCGGCGCGGACCGCGTCGCTGGTCGGCGCGAAGGCGAAGGGCGGTATGTAGGACGGCCGCCCGTCGGCGCGTGGCTGCGGCTCGGTGGTCACGGCCCAGAGCCCGTCGTCGCGCGCCGGGGTGCCGCTGTCGGCGGCGCTGCCGTTGCCGGCCGAGGGTCCGCCTTCGGCGGCGAGCCCGTCGAGCATCGCCAGGGCCTCGTCGGTCAGATCGGCGAAGAAGCCCTGCCACTCGGGCGGCAGATCGCCGCCCTGACGGTGCCGGCGGAAGAGATCAAGCACTTCACCGGCATTGCCGCCGGTGCCGAGGGAAGCGGGAAAGGCGTTGCTCATGGGACCTCGATACCTCGCATGGCGACCGCGCGGGGAGGAAGGCCGCCGCCGGAGCCCACCCTGCCCGGCGGCGTCCGGTCCGCGCCGCGCTAGCCGCCCATTGCCTTCAACATGGTGGCGCCGAGCGTTGCCGGCGAGTCCGCGACATGAATGCCGGCGGCCTTGAGTGCCTCGATCTTGTGATCGGCGGTGTCCATGCCGCCGGAGATCACCGCGCCGGCGTGGCCCATGCGGCGCCCCGGCGGAGCGGTGCGCCCGGCGATGAAGCCGACCACCGGCTTCTTGGTCTTGGAGGCCTTCACGAAGTCGGCGCCCTCGGCCTCGGCGGAGCCGCCGATCTCGCCGATCATGATGACGCCCTCGGTCTCCGGATCGGCCAGGAACATCTCCAGGCAGGCGACGAAGTCGGTGCCGTTCACCGGATCGCCGCCGATGCCGATGCAGGTGGTCTGGCCAAGGCCGGTCACCGTGGTCTGCGCCACCGCCTCGTAGGTCAGCGTGCCGGAGCGCGAGACGATGCCGATCTTGCCGCGGCGGTGGATGTGGCCCGGCATGATGCCGATCTTGCACTCGTCCGGCGTGATGACGCCGGGGCAGTTCGGGCCGATCAGCCGGCTGTTGCTGCCGGCCAGTGCGCGCTTCACCTTCACCATGTCGAGCACCGGGATGCCCTCGGTGATGCAGACCACCAGCTCGATGCCGGCGTCGATCGCCTCCAGGATGGCGTCGGCGGCGAAGGGCGGCGGCACGTAGATCACGCTGGCGTTGGCGCCGGTCTTCTCGCGCGCGTCGGCGACCGTATCGAACACCGGCAGGTCGAGGTGCTTGGAGCCGCCCTTGCCCGGCGTCACGCCGCCGACCATCTGGGTGCCGTAGGCGATCGCCTGCTCGGTATGGAAGGTGCCCTGCGAGCCGGTAATGCCCTGGCAGATAACCTTTGTGTTCTTGTCGACCAGGACCGCCATCAGGCTGCCTCCTCCACCGCTTTGACAACCTTCTTGGCGGCATCGGCGAGATCTTCCGCCGAGACGATGGGAAGGCCTGAATCCGCCAGGATCTTCTTGCCCAGCTCGACGTTCGTTCCCTCCAGACGCACCACCAGGGGCACATGCAGCGAGACTTCGCGCGCGGCCGCCACCACGCCCTCCGCGATGACGTCGCAGCGCATGATGCCGCCGAAGATGTTGACCAGGATGCCCTCCACGTTGGCGTCGGAGAGGATGATCTTGAAGGCCGCGGTCACCCGCTCCTTGGTGGCGCCGCCGCCGACGTCGAGGAAATTGGCCGGCGCGCCGCCGTAGAGCTTGATGATGTCCATCGTGGCCATCGCCAGGCCGGCGCCGTTCACCATGCAGCCGATATTGCCGTCGAGCTTGATGTAGTTCAGCTCCTGGCGCGCCGCCTCGCGCTCCATCGGCTCCTCTTCGTCCTCGTCGCGCAGTTCCTGCAGGTCCTTGTGGCGGAAGAGGGCGTTGTCGTCGAAGTTCATCTTGGCGTCGAGCGCGATGACCTCGCCGCCGCCGGTCACCACCAGGGGGTTGATCTCGATCAGCGAGGCGTCGAGGTCGATGGCGGCGCGGAAGAGGTTCAGCAGGAACTTCACCGCGGCGCCGTTCTGCTTGCCGGCGAGGCCGAGGCCGAAGGCCACCTTGCGCCCGTGGTAGGGCATCATGCCCTGCGCCGGGTCGATGGCGACCTTGATGATCTTTTCCGGGTGGTTGGCGGCGACCTCCTCGATCTCCATGCCGCCCTCGGTCGAGGCCACGACCGTCAGGCAGGAGGTGGCGCGATCGACCAGCACGGAGAGATAGAGCTCCTGCGCGATGTCGCAGCCTTCCTCGATATAGAGCCGCTTCACCTGCTTGCCGGCGGCGCCGGTCTGCTTGGTGACCAGCACCTGGCCGAGCATCGCCTTGGCGTTGTCGCGCACCTCCTCGATCGACTTGACGACGCGCACGCCGCCCTTGCCGTCGGGATCGTTCTGGAAGCGCCCGGCGCCGCGGCCGCCGGCATGGATCTGCGATTTCACGACATAGACCGGCCCGCCGAGCGCCTTGGCGGCATCGACGGCCTCCTCGGCAGTGTAGGCGACGCCACCCTTGGGCACCGGGACGCCGTATTTGGCCAGGAGCGTCTTCGCCTGGTATTCGTGAATATTCATACCGGTCTGTCTATCCTTGGACTTGCGCGGCCCCCGGCGGGCTCGCCTCCCTCTCGTGGCGGCCACTATAGCGGCCCCTTGCTGCGGCGCAACCGGACAAGCGCGAACGGCTGTCGCTGCTCCGGGAGCGACATCGGCGCCCCGGGAGGGCGGCCGCGGGCCAAGAGAGGGCCTCGCCGCGGCCCCGCTGGGAGGGGCCGCGGCAGGTGCCTTAAGCGGCAGAGTTTACAGTCAGAGAGAGCATCTGATGCCGCCCGGGGATGAACCGAGGCACAGCCGGGGAAATGCATCGGCGGCCAAGCTAGCCGCGACAATCTGCAAATGCAAGTCATTCTCATTCTCTTTCGTGCGACCTTCCGCCACCCCTCCCGGCCGGGTC
>CALOEA010000017.1:0-59683 GCA_942492185.1 uncultured Alphaproteobacteria bacterium | reverse complement strand
GGCTGTTCCGGTTACGTACTTTCATGTCCATCGGCCTGGTGCTGGTCTTCGTCATGTGGGTGGCACACAACCTGCCCAGCCGCGTCGACATCGTCTGGCTGCTCAAGGGGGGCGGCATCTTCAAGAAGGGCGTCCATCCGCCGGCGCGCAAGTTCAACGCCGGCCAGAAGATCGTCTTCTGGGCGACGATCCTGCTCGGCGCGTCCATCGCCGCCACCGGCCTGGCCCTGATCTTCCCCTTCGAGATCGCGCTCTTCGACAAGACCTTCGACCTGCTGCATGGCATCGGCATCGACAGCCTCTTCGGCTGGCAGGTGCCGAACGAGGTCACGCCGATGATGGAGCAGCAACTCTCGGTGCTCTGGCACGCGATGGTCGCCCTGGCGATGATCGCCGTGATCATCGCGCACATCTACATCGGCACCATCGGCATGCAGGGGGCCTTCCAGGCCATGGGCACCGGCAAGGTCGACCTCAACTGGGCCAAGGAGCATCACAATCTCTGGGTCGAGGAGGTGCAGCGCAAGGACGGCGAGGCTGCGCCGTCGCCGGCCAGGAACCCGGCCGAGTAGCGCGGCTCTTGCCCTGCGGGCTCTGGCGGCGCTCCTGGCGCTGCTTCCGCTCGCCCTTTCGGCTCCGGCGCGGTCGCAGGACGAGGCGGCGACCTTCGGCCATCTGGTCGGCGGCGGCGGCGGTGATGGCCCGCAACGCGCCCGGGCCGGCGCCCGCGCTGGCTGCTCGCCAGCTTCGACAATGCCGTCGGCCTCTGGGATCTCCAGGAGCAGCGCCTGCTGCGCTGGCTCGAGGGGCACGAGGCGGCGGTGAACGACGTCGCCTTCGCGCCCGGCGGCCGCTGGGCGGTGAGCGCCTCGGACGACCGCAGCCTGATCGTCTGGGACCTGGCGAGTGGTACGGCCCTGCATCGCCTGGCGGGGCACGAGGCGAAGGTGGTCGCGCTGGCGGTCTCGCACGATGGCCGCCTGGTCGCGTCCGCCGGCTGGGACCGCCGGATCGGCCTCTGGGACCTGGCGAGCGGCGCCCATCTCGGCTGGCTCGAAGGCCATGGCGACAACGTGACCGATGTCGCCTTCTCGCAGGACGACAGCCAGCTCTGGTCCGCCGGCAGCGACGGCGCGGTCCGCCGCTGGCGGATTGCCGACCGCAGCGAGCAGGCGGTGTTCCTGGAGCAGGGCTTCGGCATCAATCGGATCGTGCTCGACGAGGCCGATGGCTGGCTGGCCTACGGCGCCCTCGACGGCAGCCTGCGGGTGGTCGCGCTGGCCGATGGATCCCTGCGCGCCGATCTCAGCGGCCCGCGCAAGCCGATCCTGGCGCTGGCCTTGAGCGATGACGGCGCGCTGCTGGCGGTCGGCGACGGCGAGGGCTGGATCGAGACCTTCGACACCGCCGACTGGTCGCTGCATCGCGCTTTCCGTGCCGTCGCCCGCGGGCCCGTCTGGGCCCTGGCCTTCGCCCCCGGCGGCCGGCGGCTATTGGCTGGCAGCCTGAGCGAGCGGATCGACATCTGGCCCCTGGCGGCCGCCGAATCGGTGCCGGCCGCCGCGGCGACGGCGGAGACCGGGGCGATCTCCAACGGCGAGCGGCGGTTCGCGCAGAACTGCGCCATCTGCCACAGCCTCGAGCCGGACGGCGCCCGCCGGGCCGGGCCGACGCTCTTCGGCCTCTTCGGGCGCCGCGCCGGCGCCGTCGAGGGCTATGTCTATTCCGATGCGCTGGCCGATTCGGATATCATCTGGAATGCCGAGATGGTCGATCGGCTGTTCGAAGTCGGGCCGGCGAACTTCGCGCCGGGGACCAAGATGCCGATGCAGCGCATCGTCGACCCGCAGGACCGAGCCGATCTGATCGACTACCTGGAACAGGCAACCGAACCGCAGGAGCAGCAGCCATGAGAGCCTTCCTCGCCGCCATGTGCGCCCTCGTCGTCATCGGCCTGGCCGTCCACTTCATCCTGGACGTGGCCCACGACAGCAGCGCCCAGGCCTACAGCAACAGCACCACCGTCCGGCTCGACTGATCCTGCGGGACGGCGAGAAGGCTGAGAGCGGTTCCTCTTCAGGCCCGGTCGGCGTCCCTGCGCGAAAGGACGCCGCTCAGGCTTGCGGCAGTTGCAGCAGGGCCTGCAGCTTCTCCAGGCTTTGCGCGCTGGTCTGGCCGGAGGTGTCGAGTTGGCGGTCGGCCTTGGCGTAGAGGCTCTGGCGTTCGACCAGGATGCAGGCGCAGGTCTTCCATCGCTTCCGGATTGTCCGCCATCGGCCGCCGGTCACCCTGCGCCAGCACCCGCGCCATGTGCTCTTCCGGCTGCGCGGTCAGCCAGACCGTGAAACAGTGCGCCAGCAGGAAGTCGTAGGTCTCGCCCTCGGCCACCAGGCCGCCGCCGGTCGCCAGCACCATGCGTTCGTGCCGGCCGACGACCGCCTCCAGGGTGCGGCGCTCGAGCCGCCGCAGCATCGCCTGCCCGCCGAGGCCGATGACCTCGTCGATCGGCATGCCCGCGGCCGCCTCGATCTCCCGCGTCATCTCGACGAAGGGCAGGTTCAGGCGCTCGGCCAGCAGGCGGCCGAGGGTGGATTTGCCGGCGCCGCGCAGGCCGATCAGCGCGACGCGGCCCAGCCGCTGCTTGGCCGTGCCGAGCCCGAAATGCTTGCTGAGCAGGCGGTGCGCCTCGGCCTGCTGCTCCGGCTGCAGGCGGCCCAGCAGGCCGCCCAGCAGCTCCTCGTCGGCGCTGCGATCGGGCCCGTCGAGGACCAGGCGGTCGAGCGGCGTCGTCATGGCCTCGGCGATCTGGCGCAGCAGCAGGATGGAGATGTTGCCGCGCCCGCCCTCCAGCTCCGCCAGATAGCGCTCCGAGACGCCGGATTCGCGCGCCAGCTGCTTGCGGGTCATGCCGTGGCGCATCCGCTGCGCGCGCACGCGCTGGCCGAGACGGTCGAGATAGGCGCCGTCGTCCTGCATGACGGCGGCAGGCTTGGCGGTGGCGGTCGAGGGGGGAGCGTTGGCCATGAATGCATTATAATGCTTGCGGGCGAAAACGCATGCATTATAATGATCCAAAGCGGACGAGGTCACGCGAAAAGGCGTCGCGTCGAGGGCGGCAGGTCCGCTCCTGCGGGGATATCTCCTTGAGCGGGATGTCTCCCTAAGCGGTCAGGAGGATTGCGATGACGTTGGCCATCACCTTACTCGTGGGCACCATGACCGGCACGGCCGATCTCGTCGCCGACGAGGTGGGCGACTGGATCGAGGCCCAGGGCGGCACGGTCGAGCGCCACCCGATGGACCGTCTCGCCGGTGATTTCCTCAGGCCCGGCGCGCTCTTTCTGCTCTGCACCTCGACCTACGGGCAGGGCGACGTGCCGGACAACGCGCGCGATTTCTTCCAGGCGCTGGAACGCGAGCGGCCGGACCTGACCGGCGTGGCCTTCGGGCTGATCGGGCTCGGCGACAGCACCTACCAGGATACCTTCTGCTATGGCGGCAAGCGCTTCGAGGCGCTGCTGAAGGACCTCGGCGCGACCCTCGTCGGCCAGCCGCTGTACCACGACGCCTCCAGCGGCTCGCTGCCCGAGGAGGACGCGGTGGTCTGGATCGAACAGTGGGCGGAGAGCGTGCCGGCGCCGCTGCGCAAGGCGGCCTGAAAGGGTCAGGGCGGCTGAGCGCCCGCGCCGGAACGAGGGGGATCGGGCCCGGGACGACGGACCGCGGCCCCAAGGGGATGCCAGGCATCGACAAGAGTGCCGGCGCCGACGAGAGGGAGGATGTAGAAGCACCATGTCCGTGACGCCGGCCTCGCCGCCCGAGGGCTGCTACAACGCCGCGCTTGATCTGCTCGACCGCAATCTGGCCGAGGGCTTCGGCGAGCGGATTGCCGTGATCGACGACGCCGGCCGCTACAGCTATGGGGAGCTGACCGAGCGGGCCAATCGCTTCGCCAATGCGCTCGAGGGTCTCGGCCTGCAGCGCGAGGAGCGGGTGCTGCTGGCGCTGCAGGACTCCGTGGACTTCCCCACCGCCTTCCTCGGCGCCATCAAGGCCGGCATCGTTCCGGTGCCGGTGAACACCCTGCTGACCGCGCAGGACTACGCCTTCCTGCTCAAGGACTGCGGCGCCCGCGCCCTGGTGGTCTCGGCCCCGTTGCTGGAGAAGTTTGGCACCGCGCTGGCGGCCTGCGGTGCCGGGCTCAAGGCGGTGATCGTGTCCGGCGGCGCGGCCGGCGAGGGCCAGGTCGCCTTCGAGCGGCTGCTGGCCGAGGGCGCGCCGCAGCATCGTCCGGCCGCCACCCACCCCGACGACTTCTGCTTCTGGCTCTACTCCTCCGGCTCGACCGGCACGCCGAAGGGCGCGGTGCATCTGCACGCCCACTTGATGGAGACCGCCCGGCTCTATGCCAAGCCGATCCTCGGCATCGGCCCCGACGACCGGGTCTTCTCCGCCGCCAAGCTGTTCTTCGCCTACGGCCTCGGCAATGCGCTGACCTTCCCCTTCTCGGTCGGCGCGACGGCCATCCTGATGGCCGAGCGGCCGACGCCCGCCGCCGTCTCGCAGCGGCTGGTCGAACAGCGGGCGACGATCTTCTACGGCGTGCCGACGCTCTACTCGCTGATGCTGGCCTCCGGCGACCTGCCGCCGGCGGAGTCGCTGTCGCTGCGGATCTGCGCCTCGGCCGGCGAGGCCCTGCCGCAGGAGCTCGGCGAGCGCTGGAAGGCGGCGACCGGCGTCGACATCCTCGACGGCATCGGCTCGACCGAGATGCTGCACATCTTCCTCTCCAACCGGCCCGACGCGCTGCGCTACGGCACCTCCGGCAAGCCGGTGCCCGGCTACGAGGCCAAGATCGTCGGCGAGGACGGCCAGGCGGTGGCGCCGGGCGAGATCGGCGATCTCCTGGTCTCCGGGCCGACCTGCTGCGTGCTCTACTGGCGCAAGCGCGAGAAGAGCCGCGAGACCTTTCTCGGCGCCTGGACCCGCACCGGCGACAAGTACCGCCTGGACGAGGATGGCTACTGGGTCTATTGCGGGCGCACCGACGACATGCTGAAGGTCGGCGGCATCTGGTCTCGCCCTTCGAGGTCGAGGCGCGCTGGTCACGCCACCCGCCGTGCTGGAGGCGGCGGTGGTCGCCCGCCGAGGACGCCGACGGGCTGGTCAAGCCGAAGGCCTTCGTGGTGCTGAAGCCGGGAGCCGCGGCACCGGCCGCGCTGGAGGAGGAGTTGAAGGCCCACGTGAAGGGCCGTCTGGCGCCCTACAAGTATCCGCGCTGGATCGAGTTCGTGCCGAGCTTGCCGAAGACCGCGACCGGCAAGATCCAGCGCTTCAAGCTGCGGGCAGCGGACTGAGCGCGGCTCTGCCCAAGGACAACCGGTGTCCCCGGCGCAAGGACGGGGCGTCAAACAGGGAGGACGAACAATGCAGAAACTGATTCACCAGGGAATTTCCCGCCGCACGCTGCTGCGTGGCGCGGGCGGTGTGGCGGCGGTCGGCGCTTTCTCGGCCATGCCCTTCGTGCGGACCCGTGCTGCCGAGGCGGTCAAGGTCGGGCTGATGCTGCCCTATTCCGGCACCTACGCGAAGCTCGGCGAGAACATCACCTTCGCCATCGAGATGATGCTGGCGGAGCGCGGCGGCATGCTTGGCGGCCGGCCGGTCGAGTTCATCAAGCTCGACGACGAGTCCGATCCCTCCAAGGCGCCGGAGAACACCAATCGCCTGGTCAGCCGCGACGAAGTCGACGTGGTGATCGGCACGGTCCACTCCGGCGTGCTGATGGGCATGATCCAGGTGGTGCGCGAGAGCGGCACGCTGCTGATCTGTCCGAACGGCGGCGCCGGCGCGGCCACCGGCAAGTTCTGCGCGCCCAATATCTTCCGCAGCTCCTTCTCCAACTGGCAGCCGGCCTACGGCGCCGGCAAGCAGCTCGGCGTCGACGGCGTCAAGACCGCCGCCTTCATCACCTGGGACTACGCCGCTGGCCAGGAGGCCGCGCAGGGCTTCAAGGCCGGTTTCGAGGAGAACGGCGGCACGCTGGTCGAGACGCTGACCGTGCCCTTCCCGGAAACCAACTGGCAGTCGCTGCTGGCCAGCATTCCCGGCCTCGGCGTCGAGGCGGTCGGCGCCTTCTTCGCCGGCGGCGGCGCGGTGCAGTTCGTGAAGGACTATCAGGCCGCCGGCCTGAAGGACAAAATCCAGCTCACCGGCTCCGGCTTCCTCACCGAGGGGACCTTGGGCGCGCAGGGTGACGCGGCCACCGGCATCCGGACCTCGCTGCACTATGGCGACGGTCTCGATACCGAGCGCAACCTCACCTTCCGCGAGGCCTTCCTCGACCGCACCACCCGCGAGGCGGACGTCTATGCCGTGCAGGGCTACGACGCGGCGCAGATGCTCGCCATCGGCCTCGACGCGGTCGAGGGCGACATGGATGCCGAGGACGAGATGATCGCCGCCATGGCCGGCGCCACCATCGACTCGCCGCGCGGTGCCTTCACCCTCTCGCCGTCGCACAACCCGGTGCAGGACTTCTATCTGCGCGAGGTGCAGAACGGTATGAACCAGGTGATCGGGGTCGCGGCCGAGAAGCTGGCCGACCCGGCCACCGGCTGCGAAATGGGCTGACCGCCCGGGTACCGGCGGCCGGGGCTGCGATCGGCAGCTCCGGCCGTCGCTTTTTGTGGGGGACGCATTGGCGATTTCGACTGACGAACGGCTTCCGGCCCTCTCCCGCAAGGGGAGAGGGAGGCTTCAGGTCGTCGTGCCCTAGGCGCCCGATGGATCTCGCCAGCCTCTTCACCCAGCTGTTGAACGGCCTGCAGTACGGCCTGCTGCTGTTCCTGATCTCCAGCGGCCTGACGCTGATCTTCGGGATCATGAACGTCATCAACCTGGCGCACGGCAGCCTCTTCATGGTCGGTGCCTACACCGCCTTCTGGTGCGCCCAGACCTTCGGCTCGCTGTGGTTCGCGCTGCCGGTCGGGCTGCTGGGCGGATTGGCAGTCGGCGTGCTGCTGGAGCGCGGGCTCTTCCGCTTCTTCTACCGCCGCGACCACCTCTACCAGGTGCTGCTGACCTTCTCGCTGGTGCTGCTCTTCGAAGAGGCGCGCTCGGCCCTGATGGGCAACGACTTTCATGCCGTGCCGGTGCCGGCGATCCTCGATTTCTCGGTGCCGGTGACCGCCGATTTCTCCTACTCGGCCTATCGCTTCGCCGTGCTCGGCATCTGCCTGCTGGTGGCGCTGCTCTTCTTCCTGGCGATCGAGCGCACCCGCTTCGGCGCCATCGTGCGGGCCGCCGCCAGCGACCGCGAGGTGGTGCAGACCCTCGGCATCGACGTGACCAGGGTCTATGTCGCCGTCTTCGCTGTCGGCACCGCCATGGCCGTCCTGGCCGGCGTGCTGGCGGCGCCGCTCTACTCGGTCTACCCCGGCATCGGCGACGGCTTTCTCATCGTCTCCTTCGTGGTGGTGGTGGTCGGCGGCATCGGTTCGGTCTCCGGTGCCTTCTGGGCGGCGCTGCTGATCGGCCTGGTCGACCAGCTGGGCATCGTGCTGCTGCCGGAGATCTCCGGCATGCTGATCTACCTCCTGATGGCCGCCGTGCTGCTGTGGCGCCCGCAGGGGCTCTTCGGCCGCGCGGCCTAGGGCGGGGAGGGGACGTCGTGCTGCCACGCAGTCGCCTCGGCTGGTACCTTCTCGGCCTGCTCGCCGCCGCGCTCGCGGCCTATCCGCTGCTGGTGCCGAACTTCTACGTCACGCTCGGCGCGAACGGCCTGGTGTGGGCCATGTTCGCGCTCAGCCTGCACCTGCTGGTCGGCGGCGTCGGGCTGGTCAGCCTCGGCCACGCCGCCTTCTTCGGCATCGCCGCTTACACGGTCTACCTGGTGACGCCGGAGGGCGGCAGCCTCTCGATCTTCCTCACGCTGCCGATCGCCGCGGTGGTGGCGGGCCTGGCGGCGGCGGTCATGGGGGCGCTGGCGCTGCGCACCAAGGGCTTCTTCTTCCTGATGGTGACGCTGGCCTTCGGGCAGATGGTCTTCTTCCTGTTCCACGACACCTCGCTGGGGGGCGGTGCGGACGGCGTCTTCATCGGCCGTCCCTCGCTGTCGCTCTTCGGCTTCGAGGTGGAGGTCGGACGCAAGCAGCGCGGACTGGTCTACTACTACCTCAACCTGGCGATCCTGCTGGCCATGTTCGCCGCGCTGGTGATCCTGCTGCGCTCGCTCTACGGCCGCGTGCTGCAGGGCATCCGGGTGAACGAGCACCGCATGCAGGCGCTGGGCTACGACATCTATCGCTACAAGCTGGTGGCCTTCGTGGTGGCCGGCGCGCTGGCCGGGGTCGCCGGCCACATGTGGGCGATGAACAACGCCTTCGTCAGCCCCGAGCTCGCGAGCTGGCACCTCTCGGTGGAGGCCCTGCTGATGATCCTGGTCGGCGGCCTGCATGCGCTGCATGGCGCGATCATCGGCGCTGCCACCATCACTGGCCTGAACGAGGTGAGCCAGCTCATCACCGAGCGGCAGCTTCTGGTGCAGGGGCTGGTGATCCTGCTGGTCGTGCTGCTGCTGCCGCGCGGGCTGGCCGGCCTCACCTGGCCCTGGCGCCGCAGGGCGGCGGCGGAGGCGGCCGATGAGTGAGGCCGCCGCGGTGCTGGAGACCGACAACCTCCGCCGCCTCTTCGGCGGCCTGGCGGCGGTGGGCGGCGTCTCGCTGAGCCTGGCGGCGGGCGAACTCCATGCCGTCATCGGTCCCAACGGGGCCGGCAAGTCGACCCTGATCAATCTGCTCTCCGGCGACCTCAGGCCCTCCAGCGGCCGCATCCGCTTCGCCGGCCAGGACATTGCCGGGCTGCCGGCGCATCGCCGCGCCCGGCTTGGCATCGGCCGCTCCTATCAGAAGACCAACATCCTGCGCGAGCTGACGGTGCTGGAGAACGTCCGCCTGGCCGCGCAGGCGCGCCTGACCCCGGCCGGCCGGCTCTGGCGCCGCGCCGAGTCGGAGGCCGAGCCGCGCAGCGCCGCGCTGGCGGCGCTCGAGCGCGTCGGCCTGGCCGGGCAGGCGCCCCGCACCGCCGGCCTGCTGAGCCACGGCGGCCAGCGCCAGCTTGAGATCGCCATGACGCTGGCGACGCGGCCGAGCGTGCTGCTGCTCGACGAGCCCCTGGCCGGCATGGGGCCCGAGGAGACCGAGCGCATGGTGGGCCTGCTGCGCCTCTTGGCCGCCGATCACGCGGTGCTGCTGGTCGAGCACGACATGGACGCGGTCTTCGCGCTGGCCGACCGCATCACCGTGCTGGTCTACGGCCGCGCCATCGCCAGCGGCGGTCCCGACGAAATCCGCGCCAACGACGAGGTGCGCCAGGCCTATCTCGGCGGCGACGACTCGATCGGCCTCGGCACAGGAGACGGCTAATGCTGCGCGTGCGAGACCTGGAAACCTTCTACGGCCCCAGCCAGGTGCTGTTCGGCATGGATTTCGAGGTCGGCTGCTGGCGAGGTCGTCACGCTGATGGGCCGCAACGGCATGGGCAAGACCACGACCGTCGGCTCGATCATCGGCACGCTGGCGAGCCGCGGCGGCAGCATTCGTTTCGACGGCGAACCGATCAGCGGCAAGCCTGCCTACCAGGTCGCGCAGCTCGGCATCGGCCTGGTGCCCGAGGGGCGCCAGATCTTCCCCAAGCTCTGTCGGTGCGCGAAAACCTGGTCGCGCCGCGCCGCCAACCGCGACGCCGCCCGCGATCCGTGGACGCTGGACGCGGGTCTTCGAGCTGTTTCCGCGCCTCGCCGAGCGCCAGCAGCCGGCCAGCTTGGGCAACCAGCTGTCCGGCGGCGAACAGCAGATGCTGGCCATCGGCCGCGCGCTGATGACCAATCCGCGCCTGCTGCAGCCAGGCCCCATCCCCGACATCGTCCCCCCAGAGCATCCCACCCTGATCGTCGACAGCGACGATCTCCGCGCTGGTCGCAGCTCGCGGACCGCCTCGTGGTGCTGGTCAAGGGCGAGGTGGTCTTCGCCGGTCCGCCGGCCGCCCTGCTGGCCGACGAGGAGCTGATGCACCGTCACCTGGGAGTCTAGCCGCTGCTTGCCAGTGGGAAGGAGGGGACCGATCCATGCGCAAGAGACACCGGGCCAGGACCTTGTCCTTCCTGCTGCTGCTCGGTCCCGGCGTGGCCGCCGCCGCCGATGGCGCGCTCGATGCCGGACAGGCGGCCGGACTGCTGGCCGGGCAGACCTGGGCCGGCACCAGCAGCGCCGGCGATCCCTACTGGTTCTGGCATGCCGGCGGGCCGGAGGGCGGCAGCTTCGCCGCCCGGTTCCAGAAGTCCGGCGAGGGTGCGCGAGACCACGCCGGAACCTGGGCGCGCCGCGGCGGGCAGCTCTGCTGGACCTGGCCGAGCTACAACGACAAGACGATCTGCTACGTCGAGTTTCGATTGGACGAAGGGCGGCTCACGATGGTGCGTGACGACGGCAAGGTACACAGCGGCCAGCTGACGCCCGGCAACAGCGAGAACCTCGTGCCGTGAGCAGGACAGCGCCGGAACGAGACGCAGGGGACGAACGACATGCAGGGTGAAGTTGCCGGCTTTCTGATGGCGCAGGGACGACGTCTCGAATACCGCACGCTGCCGGCCGCGCGCGCCGGCGCGCCCTGGTTGGTCTTCCTGCACGAGGGGCTGGGCGCGCTCGGTCTCTGGAAGGACTTCCCCGACAAGGTGGCGGCCGCGACCGGCTGTCCGGTGCTGGTCTATTCGCGCTACGGCTACGGCCACTCGGACCTGCTGGAAGGGCGGCGCAGCGTCGGCTACATGCACGACGAAGGCCTCCTCTCGTTGCCCGAGGTGCTCGACCACCTCGGCATCGAGCGGCCGGTGCTGGTCGGCCACTCCGACGGCGCCTCCATCGCCCTGCTCCACGCCGGCGGCACCGGCCGTCCGGTGGCCGGCCTGGTCCTGATGGCGCCGCACGTCTTCGTCGAGGAGATCACCGTCGCCTCGATCGCGCAGGCGGCGGAGGTCTTCCGCGCCACCGACCTGGCCCGAGCGCTCTCGGCCGCCATCACCGCGATCCCGTCGCCACCTTCTGGGGCTGGAACGACATCTGGCTGGCCGAGCCCTTCCGCGACTGGAACATCGAAGCCTACCTGCCGGGCATCGTCGCGCCGGCGCTGGTGATCCAGGGCGCCGACGACGAGTACGGCAGCGTCGCCCAGCTCGACGCCATCGAGACCGGCCTCGGCGGGCCCTGCCAGCGTCTCTGGCTGTCCGATTGCAGGCACTCGCCGCACCGCGACCGTGAGACGGCGACCCTGGAGGCCATCGCCGCCTTCGTCTCCGCGCTGCCGGCCCATGGCTGAGCCCGCCCGCAAGCCCCAGCCGCGCGAGGAGGTGGCGGAACTGCGCCCCGGCCTGTTGTGGCTGCGCATGCCGCTGCCCTTCCAGCTCGACCACATCAACCTCTGGGCGCTGCGCGAGGACGACGGCTGGGTGCTGGTGGACTGCGGGCTGGGCGACGACACCACCCGCGCCGCCTGGCGGCGAATCTTCGCTGGTGCGATGGAGGGCCGGCCGGTGCGCCGGATCCTCGTCACCCACCATCACCCCGACCACTTCGGCCTGGGCCGCTGGCTGGCGGCGGAGACCGGCGCGCCGCTGCATGTCAGCGCGCCGGAGATCGCCCATGCCCGCTGGCTCTGCGATCTCGACGATGCCGAGGCCGCCGCGCGGCTTGCGGCCTACTATCGACGCCACGGCGCGCCGGAGGCCGCCGAGGCGGCGGCCATGAAGCGGGGCAACGACTACGCGCGGCGCATGGACGGCCTGCCGGAGCGCACCCTGCCGCTGCAGCTCGGCGGCACCACGCCGCTGGCCGGCGAGGACTGGCAGGTGATCGCCGGCTATGGCCACAGCCGCGCCCAGGCCTGTCTCTTTTCGCCGGCGCGGCGAATCCTGATTGCTGGCGACCAGGTGCTGCCGAAGATCACGCCCAATGTCTCGGCCTACTGGTGGGAGGAGGAGAGCGATCCGCTGGCCGGCTTCCTGGAGACGCTGGCCCGGCTGCGCGCCTTGCCCCGCGATACGCTCGTCCTGCCCAGCCATGGCCATCCCTTCGAGGGACTGCACGCCCGTCTCGACGCACTGGCGGACCACCACCGCGACCGGCTCGACGAGCTGCGCGCCGCGGTGGCCGAAGCGCCGCTCACCTGCGCCGAGGCCATGGCGGTACTGTTCCGCCGCGCGCTCGATCCGCACCAGGTCTTCTTCGCCATGGGCGAAGCCCTGGCGCACCTGAATCACCTGGTGGCCCTGGACGAGGTGGTGCGGCGGGAGAACGGCGGTCTGGTACGCTTCCACCGCCCCTGACGCCGCGGGCGCCCCCTGGTCCGCCCGGGCTATGCGAAAGAAGGACGAGGCCCTTGATGCGACTCCCGCTGCTGGCGGCAACCCTGCTCTGGTCCCTGCCGGCGCTGCCCGGTGGTGCCCTCGCCGCCCCGCCGATTCTCCACGACGGCGCTGCGCCGCAGGTCGGCGCGGCCCGCGTCTATGAGGAGAGCGGCGTGCCGGTCTATCGCTACGAGATCCTGCGGACCTACCCACACGACACCGACGACTACACCGAGGGACTCTTCCTCCATGACGGCTTCCTCTTCGAGGCCACCGGCCTCTACGGCCAATCGCGGCTGATGAAGTGGGACCTGGAGAGCGGCGCGCTGATCCAGCAGCACAGCTTGAGCGCGCGCTACTTCGGCGAGGGTGCCGTCGTCCTCGGCGATCGCCTCTACCAGCTGACCTATATCTCCAACACCGGTTTCGTCTATTCCGCCGACGACCTGGCGCCGATCGGCAGCTTCCACTATCCCAGCCAGGGTTGGGGACTGACCACCGACGGCCGGCAGCTCATCATGAGCGATGGCTCCTCGGCCGTGCTCTTCATCGATCCCGAGGACTTCAGCATCGACCGCTTCGTGCTGGTCCACGACGCCTTTGGCGAGGTCGGCTTCCTGAACGAGCTGGAGTACGTCGAGGGCGAGATCTTCGCCAACGTGTGGCAGACCGACTACATCGTGCGCTTCTCGCCGGAGACCGGCGCCGTCACCGGCTGGATCGACATGAGCGGTCTCAATCCAGACCCGGCGACCCTGGTCGCCCCGCACGTCCTGAACGGCATCGCCTACGACGGCGAGGCCGGCACCCTGCTGGTGACCGGCAAGAGACCTCGGCGTCGACATCGAGCTGCACGACGCGCTGCAGCGCATCCGCTTCGAGCACCCGGAAGTCCGCAGCGTGGTCCTGACCTCGGCGAAGGAGCGCATGTTCTGCGCCGGCGCCAACATCTACATGCTCGGCCAGTCGAGCCACGCCTGGAAGGTGAACTTCTGCAAGTTCACCAACGAGACGCGCAACGGCATCGAGGACTCCTCGCGCCACTCCGGCCTCAAGTTCCTGGCTGCGGTGAACGGCACCTGCGCCGGCGGCGGCTACGAGCTGGCGCTGGCCTGCGACGAGATCCTGCTGGTCGACGACCGCTCCTCCACCGTGAGCCTGCCGGAGGTGCCGCTGCTGGGCGTGCTGCCGGGCACCGGCGGCCTCACCCGCGTGGTCGACAAGCGCAAGGTGCGCCGCGACCTGGCCGACATCTTCTGCACCAATGCCGACGGCGTGCGCGCCGACCGCGCCCGGGACTGGAAGCTGATCGACGGCAGCGCGCCGCCCTCGAAGTTCGCCGATCTGGTGCGCGAGCGCGCGCTGGCGCTGGCGGCGGAGAGCGACCGCCCGGCCGAAGCCAAGGGGGTCGCACTGACGCCGCTGCGGCGCGAGGTGAGCGACGACGCGATCCGCTACCGGTGGGTCAGCGTCGAACTGGACCGCGACGGCCGGCGCGCGACCCTTACGGTCACGGCGCCCGACGCCGCGCCGGAAGGCGAGCTCGACGCCATCCTGGCGGCCGGCGCCGACTGGTGGCCGCTGGCGATGGCGCGCGAGCTCGACGACGCCATCCTGACACCTGCGCACCAACGAGCCTCGAAATCGGCATCTGGGTGCTGCAAGACCCGCGGCGACGCCGCCGCGGTGCTGGCCGTCCGACCGCCTGCTCGAGGCGCACGGCGGCACTGGTTCGTGCGCGAGACCATCGGCATGCTCCTGCGCGCGCGCTCGCCCGCCTCGACGTCTCCTCGCGCAGCCTCTTCGCGATGGTCGAGCGCGGACTCCTGCTTCGCCGGCACGCTGGCCGAGCTGGCGCTGGCCGCCGACCGCAGCTACATGCTGGACGCCCGACGACGGCGGCAAGGCGCCGCGCATCGCGCTCTCGGCGCCAACTTCGGCGCCCTGCCGATGGCGACGGCCGCGCCTGCAGGCGCAGCGCTTCTACGACGAGGCCGAGGCGCAGCGGTGCTCGCGCCGCAGAAGGGCGTCGGCACCGAGCGTCGACGCCGCGCGGCGCGCGCCGCACGGCCTGGTCACCGTCACGCCCGGACGACCTCGACTGGGACGACGAGGTGCGCATCGCCATCGAGGAGCGCGCCAGCCTCTCGCCCGATGCGTTGACCGGCATGGAGGCGAGCCTGCGCTTCGCCGGCGCCCGAGACCATGGACACCAAGATCTTCGGGCGCCTCACCGCCTGGCAGAACTGGATCTTCATCCGGCCCAACGCCGTCGGCGAGAAGGGCGCGCTGAAGCTCTACGGCACCGGCGCCAAGCCGAATTTCACTGGAAAGGATTCGACTGGCAGAGGGCGGGGCCTCTGATCCCATGACGACAGCGAACTATCACGAACGCATCCCCAACAACGTCAACCTCGGCGAGAACCGCGCAGCTGCAGCGCGCGCTGGAGCACTGGCAGCCGGCCTTCCTCTCCTGGTGGAAGGAGATGGGCCCCGAGGGCTTCCAGGCCGCAGACGTCTACCTGCGCACCGCCACCTCGGTCGACGCGCAGGGCTGGGCGCAATATGGCGCGGTACAGATGCCGGACTACCGCTGGGGCATCTTCCTCACCCCGCACGAAGGCGAGCGCAAGATCGGCTTCGGCGACCACATGGGGCGAAGCCGGTCTGGCAGGAGGTGCCGGGCGAATACCGCTCCACGCTGCGCCGCCTGATCGTCACCCAGGGCGACACCGAGCCGGCCTCGGTCGAGCAGCAGCGCCAGCTCGGCCAGACCTGCCCCTCGCTCTACGACCTGCGCAACCTGTTCCAGGTGAACGTCGAGGAAGGCCGCCACCTCTGGGCCATGGTCTACCTGCTGCACGCCTACTTCGGCCGCGACGGCCGCGAGGAGGCCGAGGCGCTGCTGGAGCGCCGCTCCGGCGACCAGGACAACCCGCGCATCCTCGGCACCTTCAACGAGCCGATCAGCGACTGGCTCTCGTTCTTCATGTTCACCTACTTCACCGACCGCGACGGCAAGTACCAGCTGAAGTCGCTGGCCGAGAGCGGCTTCGACCCGCTGGCGCGCACCTGCCGCTTCATGCTGACCGAGGAGGCGCACCACATGTTCGTCGGCGAGACCGGTCTCGGCCGCGTCATCCGCCGCACGCTCGAGGTGATGAAGCAGCTCGGCAGCGAGGACCCGGCGTCGATCCGCAAGGCCGGAGCGATCGACCTGCCGACCCTGCAGCGCTACATGAATTTCTGGTTCTCCTCCTCGCTCGATCTCTTCGGCTCGGAGCAGTCCTCCAATGCCGCGACCGTCTTCGCCAACGGCCTGAAGGGCCGGCCGGACGAGAGCCGCTACGAGGACCATCTCTGTCGCGAGGCCGACTACGCGCTCGAGGTCCCGGACGGCAAGGGCGGTGTGGCCGAGGAGCGGGTCGCCCTGCGCAACGCGATGAACGAGGTGACCCGCCAGGCCTACGTCGCCGACTGCGAGATCGGGCTGAAGCGCTGGAACCGCCTGATCGAGAAGGCCGGCTACGACGTCCGCCTCAGCCTGCCCTCGCCGCGCTTCCGCCGGCAGATCGGCACCTGGGCGAACCTGCCGGTCGCCCCCGACGGCACGCAGATCGACCGCGAAGCCTTCGAGGCGCAGAAGACCTCGTGGCTGCCGTCGGAGTCGGACCGCGCCTATGTCCACAGCCTGATGCAGCAGGTCACCGAGCCGGGCAAGATGGCCGGCTGGATCGCGCCGCCCGATCGCGGCATCAACAACCTCGCCGTGGACTACGAGTACGTGCACCTGCACTGAGGGCGCGTCGCGGGCAGCGAAGCGGAGGAGAGCAGCGTGCTCCAGGTCGCCATCGTCGGGGCCGGTCCGGCCGGTCTCTATGCTGCCGAGCGGCTGGCCAAGGCTGGCGCCGCCGTCGCCGTCTTCGACCGCCTGCCGGCGCCCTTCGGGCTGGTGCGCTACGGCGTCGCCGCCGACCACCAGTCGACCAAGGGGGTCGAGCGCGTGCTGGCGCGCGTCTTCCAGAAGGGCGCCAGCTTCCATGGCGGCGTCGAACTCGGCCGTCACGTCACCCTGGCGCAGCTGCGCGATGCCTTCGATGCCGTCGTCCTCGCCTGCGGCGCGCCGCAGCCCCGCCGCCTGGGGGTCGAGGGCGAGGCTCTGCCGGGCGTGCTCAGCTCGGCCGCCCTGGCCGGCTGGCTGAACGGTCATCCCGATTTCGCCGACTGCCCGCTGCCCGAGGGCCCGCTCGAGGAGGCGGTGATCGTCGGCGCCGGCAACGTCGCGCTCGACGTGGCGCGGCTCCTGGCCAAGACTCCCGACGAGCTGCGAGGGTCCGATCTCGCGCCCGAGGCGGGCGACCGCCTGGCCGCGCTGGCGCTGCGCTCCATCACCGTCCTGGCGCGGCGCGGCCCGGCCGAGGCGCGCTTCACGCCGCACGAGCTGGGCGAGTTCGCCCGCCTTGAGCGCGCCCGTCCGGTGGTTGATCCGGCCGAGCTGCCGGCACCGGCCGAGGGGGAGGGCGACGTGCTCGCCCTGCTGCGCAGCTTCGCCGCGCCGGCCGAGGCGAAGCCGCTGGAGATC
Organism: uncultured Alphaproteobacteria bacterium; assembly: GCA_942492185.1. Classification (GTDB taxonomy): domain Bacteria; phylum Pseudomonadota; class Alphaproteobacteria; order Kiloniellales; family JACOMY01; genus CALOEA01. The sequence continues at coordinate 42,701 of CALOEA010000017.1, read as the reverse complement.
CGCTTCCGATTCCACGCCGTCCCGCAGCGCTTCGCGGCAGAGGCGGAAGCTCTCGCCGCCGTCGAGATCGACACGCCGGCCGGCCGCGAGCGCCTGCCGGCGCAGCTCGCCGTTACCTGCATCGGCTACGGCGCCCCGGGCTTCGCCGAGTTGCCGAGCGAGGCCGGCCGCTTCGCCAACGACGGCGGCCTGATCGCGCCTGCCCTCTACGTCGTCGGCTGGGCGGGCAGGGGCCCGAGCGGCACCATCCCGACCAACCGCGCCGAGGCGCATGCCGTGGCCGAGCGCCTGCTGTCCGAGGTGAGCGAGGGCGGCAAGCCCGGCGTCGCCGCGCTGGCCGAGCGCGCCGAAGACGCCTGGTCCTTCGCCGACTGGCAGGCCCTCGATGCCGCCGAGAAGGCCGCCGCCGGCGAGGGCCGCGTGCGCCGGAAGGTGGCGCGCTGGGAGGCGCTGCGGGCCTTCAGGCAGCAGCGCGGCTAGCGCGGTTTCGAGGCAATTCGAGACCGAGGGGCGGCGCCTGCGTCCCATTCTCCGGCCGGTCGCTCCGCGACCTCCTCAGGATGAGGTCGGGCCGAAGGAACGCCGCTCCAGCGCCTCAGGGACGCTTGGCGAAACGCGGCGCTCGCTTCTCGAGGAAGGCCTCGACGCCCTCGCGGTAGTCCTCGCTGCGCCCGGCCTCGCCCTGCAGCTGCGCCTCCAGGGCCAGCTGCTGCGCCAGGCTGTTGCCGCTGCTGGCCGCCAGCGCCCGCTTGGAGAGCGCCAGGGCCTGCGGCGAGAGCGCCGCCAGCTTCGCCACCACGGCCTCGGCCTCTGCCATCAGCGCCGCGTCCTCTACCGCCTTCCAGATCATGCCCCAGCTCGCCGCCGTCGCGGCCGTCACCGGCTCGGCCAGCAGGATCAGCGCCTGGGCCCGCGCCGCGCCGACCAGGCGCGGCAGCAGCCAGGTGCCGCCACTGTCGGGGATCAGCCCGACCTTGCCGAAGGCCTGCACGAAGCGGGCCGAGCTTGCGGCTAGCACGATGTCGCAGGCCAGCGCCAGGTTGGCACCGGCACCGGCGGCGACGCCGTTGACCGCGCAGACCACCGGGATCGGCAGCGCCGCGATGGTGGAGACCAGCCGGTTATAGCCGCGCTCCAGCCCGGCCTGCAGGTCGAAGGGCGGGTCGCCGGCCTGGCGCCGCCGCTCCGAGAGGTCCTGGCCGGAGCAGAAGGCGCGGCCGGCGCCGGTCAGCAGCAGAGCGCGGCAATCGCGGTCGCGCTCGGCCTCCTCCAGCGCCTGCAGCAGCAGGCGGTGCTGCGCGGCGTTGAAGGCGTTCAGCCGCTCGGGGCGGTTCAACAGGATCTTTCGCCAGCCGGCGTGCTTCTCGACCAGGATCGCGTCGCTCATCGGCCAGTGCTCCCTCTATCCCCGTCGCCGTCTCTCGGCTGTCAGGATGGGACAAGCCACCCGCGGCGTCACGCCTCCTCGATCGCCTCGCGCTTCATCTCCAGGGCCAGCCAGGCCTCCTCGGCCTCGGCCAGGGCCTTTTCGGCGGTGGCGAGCTGCTGGCCGGCTTTGGCGAAGCCCTCGGGGTCGCGGCGGTAGAAGCCGGCGTCCGCCAGGCGCTCGCGCAGCAGCGCGATGCCCTTCTCCAGGGTGGCGATGCGCTGCGGCAGGGTCTTCAGCTGTTCCCGCTCGCCGATCGACAGGCGGGGGCGCTCGGCGGCTTTCGCCGCCGCGGGCCTGGCCGCGTCGGGGCGCGCGCCTCGCCGTCGGCGGCACCGCGGCTTTGGCGCGCACGCCGCTGCCGCGCTGCGCCACCATGTCGCTGTAGCCGCCGGCGTAGAGCGTCCAGTGGCCGTCGCCCTCGGCCATCACCGAGGCGGTGGCGACGCGGTCGATGAAGTCGCGATCATGGCTGACCAGCAGCACCGTGCCGGCATAGTCGGCCAGCATCTCCTGCAGCAGGTCGAGCGTCTCCAGGTCGAGGTCGTTGGTCGGCTCGTCCAGCACCAGCAGGTTGGCCGGCAGCGCCAGGGCGCGCGCCAGCATGAGGCGCCCGCGCTCGCCACCGGAGAGGACCTTCAGCGGCGAGTTGGCCTGCTCCGGCCGGAAGAGGAAATCCTCCAGGTAGGACATGACGTGGCGCGGCTTGCCGGCAACCATCACGCTGTCGCCCTCGCCGGCGGTCAGCGCCTCGCGCAGCGGCGTCTCCGGGTTGAGCGAGCTGCGGCCCTGGTCGAGCGTCGCCGGCGTCACCCGCGCGCCCAGCCGGATGCTGCCGGCGTCGGGCGCCAGCGCGCCGGTCAGCAGCTTGATCAGCGTGGTCTTGCCGATGCCGTTGGCGCCGATCAGCGCCAGGCGGTCGCCTTCGCGCAGCTTCAGCGAGAAGTCGCTGACCAGCCGCTTGCCGCCCAGGCTCTTCTCCAGGCCCTTGGCCTCCAGCACCAGGCCGCCGGAGCGCTCCTGCACGTTGGCGGTCAGCGTGACGTCACCCTGCGGCCGCAGCCGGTCCTTCAGCTGCTGGCGGATCTGGAAGAGCTGCGCCATGCGGCGCTGGTTGCGCTTGCGCCGCGCGGTCACGCCATAGCGGCGCCAGTGCTCCTCGGCCACCAGCTTGCGCGCCAGCTTGTGCGCGTCGCGCTCCTCTTCCTCCAGCAGGGTGTCGCGCCAGCCCTCGAAGCTGGCGAAGCCGGCCTCGAGGCGGCGGGTGCGGCCGCGATCGATCCAGACCGTGGCGTTGGTCAGGGTCTCCAGGAAGCGGCGGTCGTGGCTCACCAGCACCAGGGCCTCGCGGCCCTGCTTCAGCCGCTCCTCCAGCCACTCGATGGCCGGCAGGTCGAGGTGGTTGGTCGGCTCGTCGAGCAGCAGCAGCTCCGGCTCCGGTGCCAGGGCCTGCGCCAGGGCGACGCGCCGCTGTTCGCCGCCGGAGAGTGTCTTGGGGTCGGCCGCCGGATCGACGCCCAGCTCCTCCAGCATCATCTGCGCGCGGTAGGTCGGCTGGCCGGCGACGAAGCCGGCCTCGGCCGCCTCCAGCGCGGTGGCATAGCGCCCCAGGTCCGGCTCCTGCGAGAGATAGCGCACGGTGGTGCCGCCCTTCAGCACCACCCGCCCGCGATCCGGCTCCAGCAGCCCGGCGGCGATCTTCAGCAGCGTCGACTTGCCGGAGCCGTTGCGCCCGACCAGCGCCACGCGCTGCCCCGGCTCGACCACCAGCTCGGCCTGTTCGAGCAGCGGGCGCTGGCCATGCGACTGGCGGATGTCTTCGAGCTGCAGGAGCGGGGCGGCCATGGCGACTTCGTTCGGTGATCGGGGCCGCAAGGTCTAGGGCAGAAGCGCCCCTGACGCAAAGGGGGTGGGCTACAGCCGCTCCAGGCCGCACCACGCGGCGATGAAGAGCGCCATCGACTGCGTGATCTTCAGGGTCGAGGAGAGGCTCACGCGCTCGTCGAAGCCGTGGATCGACTCCGCGTGCGGCCCGTAGACCAGCCCCGGAATGTCGGCATAGAGGCCGAAGAAGCGGGCATCGGTGGTGCCGGTCAGCACGCGGCGCTGCAACGCCTCGCCATAGACCGTGCGATGGCTGCCCTCCAGCGTCGCGATCGCCTCGTCGCCGCCCTCCAGCACGTAACCCTCGGCCTGGAAGCCGTGATAGACGATCTCCGGCGGATCGTTGGCGAGGAAGGCGATGGCGCGTGAGGCCTCGCGAATGGTCGCCTCGATCTCGCCGCGGATGGTCGCCAGGTCGCTGCCCGGATAGAGGCCGCAGCGGACGTCGAAGGTGCACCAGGCCGGCACCGAGGAGGTCCAGTCGCCGCCCTCGATGCGGCTCACCACCAGGTTCAGCGGGTGCTCGAGGCCGGCGAAGGCCGGGTGGCCGGCGGCGTTCCACTTCGCCTCCAGCCCGTGCAGCGCCTGCATCAGCGGGAAGGCCGCCTCGATGGCGTTGGCGCCGCTGCCGGCGACGGCGACGTGGACCGGCCGGCCGCGCACCTTCACCTGGAACCACATGACGCCGACCTGGGCCGAGGAGAGCGCGTTGCCCATCGGCTCGGGGATCAGCGCCGCCTCGGCGCGATAGCCGCGCGCCAGGCAGGCGAGCGCGCCATTGCCGGTGCACTCCTCCTCGATCACCGACTGGAAATAGATGTCGGCGGCCGGCCGGTAGCCGGCGCGCTGCAGCGCCTTCAGCGCATAGAGCCCGGCAACCAGGCCGGCCTTCATGTCGCCGCCGCCGCGGCCGTAGAGCCAGTCGCCCTCGACGCGCGGCTGGAAGGGGGGCTCGCTCCACATCTCCAGCGGGCCGGTCGGCACCACGTCGATGTGACCGTTGACGATCAGCGAGCGACCCTTCGTGGTCGCGGGCCGGTGCGTGGCGACGACGTTCCAGGCCTCGTCGTAGGAGACCGCGACCGGCGAGAAGCCCGGCAGGCCGCGGATCGCCTCGAGGTCGATCTTGAAGCGCTCGACCGAGAGGCCGGCCTCGCGATAGGCGCGGGCCATGACGTCCTGCGCCGGCGCCTCCTGGCCGCGCAGCGAGGGGATCGCGGTGAGCGCGCGGGTGAAGTCGATCTGCTCGGCGAAGCCGGCTTCGGCGGCGGCGAGGATCTCGCGGGTGGGCAGGGCTGCGGTCATGGCCGCATGCTCCAACACCAGCCACGGCGTTGCCAGCGGAAAGCGCCGCCGCCGGGCGTTTCCGGTTCAGCCCTTGTTCGTCTTGCCGATCAGCTTGTTGATGATCTTGGTGGCCTCGGGGCCCTGCGCTTCGGTCTTGATCCCGGAATCGTCGGCCTTCTCCAAAATCTCGCGGCAGGCTTCCTCGTTCGTGGTGCAGTCGGCGACCTCATCGCCCTTGTGGTTCAGCACCTTGGAGACGCCCTTCTCGCCGGGTGTCGTCGGGTTTCGGGACACGTAGACCGTCCCGTTGTTGTAGACCCTGATGAACTCGTTGTTGGTGCCGTTCCAGGGCGGCATGTCCTCGAAGTAGTGATTGCTGGCCAGGCTGGCGCCGCTCATGAAGATCGCGATGCTGGCGGCAGCAATCGCCGCCGACCCTCCAGTCCTCCGGGATGTTGCCATTGCTCAATCCTCCAGGCCTTGTTTCTGGTTTGGTAGAATAATGAGCGTGGACAGTTGCCAATTGGGATGCAATCGCAGATCGGCACAAAACACCCCTGGCGTTTGATTGGCCGGAGCGGACTATTGGTCGCGCGGCGCCCTAGCTCCGCCGCCAGCCCGACGCGGTCTCCGTCGCCAGCCCCTCCTGCTGCAGCTCGATCAGGTGCGCCAGCAGCGAGTGGGCCGCGGCGCCGACCAGGCGCGGGCCGAGCTCCGGGCCGTAGACCGCGCCGACCATGGCCTGCGGCGCGCGCGGCTCGCGGCCGAGCGCCGCCAGCACCTTCGCGCGCCGGGCGCGGCGATGCGCGGCCAGGTCGGCGATGAAGCCCTTGGGATCGCGGATCGGATTGCCGTGGGTCGGCCAGAAGGTGCCCTCCGGCCGCGCGGCGAGCCGCTCCAGCGACGCCATGTAGGCGCGCATGTCGCCGTCCGGCGGCGCGATCACCGTGGTCGACCAGCCCATCACGTGGTCGCCGCAGAAGAGCGCGCCGGCCTCAGGCCAGGCGAAGCAGAGGTGGTTCGAGGTGTGCCCCGGCGTATGGATCGCCTCCAGACGCCAGCCCTCGCCCTCGATCTGGTCGCCGTCGCGCAGCGCCACGTCGGGGCGGAAGTCGCGGTCGGCGCCGGCCTCGACCTCGCCGCTCTCGCCGCCGTGCGGCCCGAAGCCGTAGGTCGGCACGCCGGCCGAGGCCTTCAGGGGCTTCGCCGCCGGCGAGTGGTCGAGGTGGGTGTGGGTCACCAGGATGTGGCTGATCCGCTCGCCGACCAGGGCCGCCTGCAGCGCCTGGACGTGCGCCGGCAGGTCGGGGCCGGGGTCGATCACCGCCACGCGGCCGGTGCCGATGACGTAGGTGCCGGTACCGTAGAAGGTGAAGGGTCCTGGGTTGTTCGCCACCATGCGGCGGATGCCGGGGGCGAGCTGCACCAGCTCGCCATAGCGCGGGTCGTAGTCGCGGTCGAAGGCCAGGGTCATGGCGACAGCCGTCCGCGCGCCGTCGCATAGTCCTGCGCCAGGCGGTCGACCAGGGCCGCCGCCGGCACGATCTCGCGCACCGCGCCGACGCCCTGGCCGGCGCTCCAGATGTCGCGCCAGGCCTGCGGGCCTTCCGTCTTGCTGCGCCCGTCGAAGTCCATCTGCCGAGCCGGCCCCTCCAGCCGGTCGGGATCGAAGCCGGTCGCCACGATCGAGGGCTTCAGGTAGTTGCCGTGCACGCCGGAGAAGTGGTCAGTGTAGAGGATGTCGGTGGCGCCGCTCTCGACGACCATCCGCTTGTAGGCCTCGGGCGCGCGCGATTCCGTCGTGGCGATGAAGGGCGTGCCGAGATAGGCGAGGTCGGCGCCCATCGCCTCGGCGGCCAGCACCGCGCCGCCGGTGGCGATGGCGCCGGAAAGCACCAGCGGGCCGGACCACCAGGCGCGGATCTCCTGCACCAGGGCGAAGGGCGAGAGCCGCCCGGCATGGCCGCCGGCGCCGTGTGCCACGGCGATCAGGCCGTCGACGCCACGCTCCGCCGCCTTGTGCGCGTGCTCCAGCGAGATGATGTCGTGCAGCACCGTGCCGCCATAGGCCTGGATCGCCTGGATCACGTCGACGCGGGCGCCCAGCGAGGTGATCACCAGCGGTACGCGATGCTTCACGCAGAGCGCCAGGTCTTCCTCGATCCGGCTGTTGCTGCGGTGGACGATCAGGTTGACGGCGAAGGGCGCCGCGGCGCGGTCGGCCGCCAGCGCCTCACCGATCTGCGTCAGCCAGGCGTCGAGCTGCTCGATCGGCCGCGCGTTCAGCGCCGGGAAGGCGCCGACCACGCCGGCCTTGCACTGGGCGATGACCAGCTCCGGTCCGGAGACCAGGAACATCGGCGCGCCGATGACCGGCAGGCGCAGGCGGCCGGCGAGGAGGGGTGGCAGCGGCATCCGGGGCGCCGCGCTCAGCGCCCGGTGAAGCGCGGCGCGCGCTTCTCGAGGAAGGCGGCGATGCCCTCGGCGAAGTCGACCGTCTCGGTGCCCTGGCAGAAGGCCTCGAGCTCGTCGTCGAGCTGGCTCGGCAGGTCGCGCTCCGAGGAGTCGCGCAGCAGCCGCTTGATGCGCCCATAGGCATGGGTGGGCCCGGCCGCCAGCCTGGCGATCATCGCCTCGCTGGCGCCGGCGAACTCGGCCTCCGGCACCACGCGGTTGACCAGCCCGAGACGCAGCGCCTCGGCCGCGTCGAAGGGCTCGGCCAGCAGCGACAGCTCCAGCGCCTTGCGCAGCCCGACGATGCGCGGCAGGAACCAGGTGGAGGAGCCGTCCATGGAGGCGCCGATCCGCGCATAGGCGGTGGTGAAGCGGCAGTTGTCGGCGGCGATGGCGAGGTCGGCGGAGAGCGCGACCGAGAGGCCGGCGCCGGCGACCGCCCCCTGCAGGCAGGCCACCACCGGTACCGGCAGGCGGGAGAGGATCAGCAGCGCTTCGTGCAGCGGCTCGATCAGGGCCCGCGCCGTGGCCGGCGTCGCCGAGGCGTGGAAGACCGTGAGGTCGCCGCCGGCCATGAAGTGCTTGCCGGCGCCGGTGAGGACGACGACGCGGACCGCCGGGTCGTCGCTCACCTTGCGCGCTGCCGCCAGGAAGTGCTCCGCCAGGTTGGCGTCGATGGCGTTCATCTGGCGCGGCCGGTTGAAGCGGATGGTGGCCACGGACTCCGCGCTCTCCAGCAGCACGGGGGCTTCGGTTTCGCTCACGTCGGGACGTCCTCCTGCTGGTGCTGCGGCTGGGTGGTCTGGCGCCAGCCGCAGGTGCTGAAAGCGGGTTGCAGCGCCTCCGGCAACGGCGCTTCGGCGATCACCGGCGGCTTGCCGGCGTCGAGCGGCAGCAGAATGCGCCGGGCATGAAGATGCAAGGGCTTGCTGCGGCTCTCGCCGCTCTTCGGGCCATAGACCGGGTCGCCCAGGATGGGGCAGCCGATCTCCGCCAGGTGGATGCGGATCTGGTGCGTGCGGCCGGTGAGCGGACGGCACTCGATCCAGGCCAGTCCGCCGCCGCGTCCCAGCACCCGCCATTCGGTCACCGCCGTCTGGCCATTGTTGGCGACCACCATGCGCCAGCCGCGCACGGCGTTCAGCTTGCTCAGCGGCAGGTCGATGCGGCCGCTGTCCTCCGGCGGTCCGCCGATCACCACCGCCCAATAGGTCTTCTCGGCGCGGCCGGCGGCGAAGAGGGCGCCCAGGCGGCGGAGCGCCTTGCGGTTGCGTCCCAGCACCAGGCAGCCGGAGGTGTCGCGGTCCAGCCGGTGGGCGAGCTGCGGCCTCTCCGGCAGGCCGAAGCGCAGGCTCTCCAGGTGATCGTCCAGCGTCTCGCCGCCGCGCGGGCCGGCGTGCACCGGCAGGCCCGGCGGCTTGTCGAGGATCAGGATCAGCGGGTCGCGGTGGATCACCCGCCGCGTCATGTCGAAGGCGGCGCCCAGCGGCGGAGCCTCGGGTGCTTTCGGGCGGCGGCGCGGCGGCGGCCGACGGGACTTGCGGGGACCCAGCATGGCGGCTGGTGTAGCACAGACGGCGTGAGACCCAAGACCTTAGGCGCGCCGAGGACCGCCGCCCTTGCCTCGGCGCGCCCGGCGCGGCCATCTAGCGCCATGAGCGCGCTGCCGATCGATCCCCTGCTGCCCGAGATTCTCGCCGTGCTGGCCGAGCGGCCGTCGCTGGTGCTGCAGGCGCCGCCCGGGGCGGGCAAGACGACGCGTGTGCCGCTGGCGCTGGCCGAAGCGCCCTGGATGGCGGGGCGCAAGGTGGTGGTGCTGGAGCCGCGCCGCCTGGCGGCCCGCCTGGCGGCGCGCTACATGGCTGCCGGCCTCGGCGAGGCGGTCGGCGAGACGGTCGGCTATCGCGTCCGCCTCGACAGCCAGGTGGGGCCGAAGACACGCGTCGAGCTGGTGACCGGCGGGCTCTTCCTGCGGCAGCTCCAGGCCGACCCGGCGCTGGACGGGGTCGGCTGCCTGGTCTTCGACGAGTTTCACGAGCGCGGTCTCGACAGCGACCTGGCGCTGGCGCTGGCGCTGGAGGCGCAGGCCCTCAACCCCGCGCTCCGCCTGCTGGTGATGTCGGCGACCCTGGAGGCGGCGCCGGTCGCGCGGCTGCTCGGCGACGCGCCGCTGCTGACCAGCGAGGGCCGCGCCTTTCCGGTCGAGATCCGCTGGCGCCCGCAAGCGGCCGGCGGGCGCATCGAGGACCAGGTGGCGGCGACGGTGCGCGAGGCCCTGGCGGCGGAGAGCGGCAGCCTGCTGGTCTTCCTGCCCGGTCAGCGCGAGATCCGCCGCGTCGCCGAGCGTCTCGCCGGTCTGCCGGAGCCCACCGAGGTCTGGCCGCTGTTCGGCGACCTCGCCGGCAGCCGGCAGGAGGCCGCGCTGGCGCCGGCGGGCCCCGGGCGGCGCAAGGTGGTCCTCGCCACCGCCATCGCAGAGACCAGCCTGACCATCGACGGCATCCGCGTCGTGGTCGATGCCGGCCTGGCGCGGATCGCGCGCTTCGATCCCCGCTCCGCGATGACGCGGCTGGAGACGCAGCTCGCCAGCCAGGCGACGGCGACGCAGCGCGCCGGTCGCGCCGGCCGCCTGGAGCCCGGCATCTGCTATCGCCTCTGGGGCGAGAACGAGCATCGCGGCCGGCCGCCGCAGGCCACGGCGGAGATCCTGCAGGCCGACCTTTCGGCCCTGGCGCTGGAGCTGGCGCTCTGGGGTGCGGGCGAGGGTGCCGAGCTCGCCTTTCTCGATCCGCCGCCGGCCGGCGCCCTGGCCCAGGCGCGCCAGCTCCTGACCGCCCTCGGCGCGCTCGATGCCGCCGGCAGGCCGACCGCGCACGGTCGCGCCATGGCGGGGCTCGGGCTGCATCCCCGCCTGGCGCACATGATGCTCGCCGCCCGGCCGCTGGGGCTCGGCCGCCTCGCCGCCGGCCTGGCGGCGCTGCTCGGCGGCCGCGATCCCCTGCGCGGCGCGCGCGACAGCGACCTGCGCGGCCGGCTGGAGCTGCTGTTCGGCGAGCGGCAGGATCCGCGGGCCGATCGCGGGGCGCTGGCCGAGGCGCGGACCCTGGCACGGCAGTGGGAGCGGCAGCTGCGGATCGCGCGCGACGAGCGGCCGGCCTACGGACGCGCCGGCGAGGCCTTGGCGCTGGCCTATCCCGACCGCGTCGCCAAGGCGCTGGGCACGCCGGGGCTGTTTCAGCTCGCCGGTGGCCGCCAGGCGCTGTTGCCGCCGGAGGATGCCCTGGCCGCCGAGCCCTTCCTGGCGGTGGCCGAGCTCGATGGCGCCGGCGAGCGCCCGCGCATCTATCTCGCCCTGCCGCTGGACGAGGCGGCGCTGGAGACGCTCTTCGCCGAGGAGATCGCCACGGCCGAGGAGGTCGCCTGGGACCCGCGGAGCGAGAGCGTGCTGGCGCGGCGGGTCCGTCGCCTCGGTCGCCTGACCCGGGCGGCGCGGCGGCTGGAGCAGCCCGATCCCCAGGCCGTCGCCGCCGCCCAGCTGGAAGGGGTGCGCCGCGCCGGGGCGGCGGCGCTGCCCTGGAGCGCGGCGGCCGAGGGCTGCGCGCGCGCGTCGGCTTCCTGCGGCGCCTGGCGCCGCAGGATTGGCCCGACTGGTCCGATGCGGCCTTGCTGGCGGCGGCGGAGTCGTGGCTGCTGCCGCATCTGGAGGGCATCGCCCGCCTGGCCGGACTGCAGCGCCTGGACCTGGCGGCGCTGCTGCGCCAGCAGCTCGACTGGCCGCAGCGCCAGGCGCTCGATCGCCTCGCTCCGGTGCAGCTGACGGTGCCGAGCGGCCGCGCGGTGCCGATCGACTACGGCGGCGGTCAGCCGGTCCTGGCGGTGAAGCTGCAGGAGCTCTTCGGCCTCGCGGCGACGCCGCGGATCGCCGAGGGCCGCGTCCCCTTGACCCTGCAGCTGCTGTCGCCGGCCGGCCGGCCGGTGCAGACGACGCAGGACCTCGCCGGCTTCTGGCAGGGCAGCTACGCCGCCGTCCGGGCCGAGCTGCGCGGTCGCTATCCCAAGCACCCCTGGCCGGACGATCCGCTGAGCGCGCCGCCGCAGCGCGGTACCAAGCGCAGCGGCCGCTGAGCGCGCTCAGGCCGGCCGGCGCCTGGCGCCGCCGAAGGTGCGCGGGAAGTCCTCCTCGAAGGCTTCGGCCAGGCGGAAGAAGGTGTTGTAGCGCTGCAGCAGCAGCGCCTTGGCCTCCTCCAGTGCCGGCCGCCGCTCGCGCCAGAGATCGGACGAGACCCAGTCGCGGATGCGCTCCAGCACCAGCGGATCCTCCGGGTCGATGCGCAGGAAGGCGCCGGCCGGCAGGTGGCGCTCGAGATTGCGGCAGCCGTAGTAGAGCGGCAGGGCGCCGGCCAGGATCGGATCGGCCAGCTTCTCGGTGAAGTAGTCGTCGAAGACGCTGTTCTCGAAGGCGACGGAGTAGCGGTAGGGCGCGAGGGCCGGCCACTTGTCGGCGATGCGTTCGAAGCCGCGGCCGTAGAGGTCGAACGGCAGGGCCGCGCGCAGTCGCTCGAGGAAGGCCAGGCGGTAGCGGTGGCCCGGATGGGTGGCGAGGCGGCTGGTGATCCAGGAGAGCACCCGCGGCTTCTCTTCCGGCAGCGGCATCGCCCGCAGCGCATCGAGGCTCTGGCCGATCTTCCAGGTGCGCAGCGGGCAGGGGCCGGCGCGATAGTCGTTCTGCGCGGCCATTTCGGCCGCCCAGTCAGTGGGCAGCGGTACGCAGTGGACGCGCGCCGCCCGGGAGGGGGTGCGGAACATCCAGCGGTTCGCTTCGAGCGGCGGCTCGCCCAGGGCGTACCAGACGCGCTGCGGCGGATTGGCCCGCGGCGGGCGGCTGCCCGGCGGCACGCGGGTCAGCACCAGCCGGTAGTGCGGCTCGGCCCGGTGCGCCTTGGCGAAATGCACGCGCCCGACGCGCCCCTCGCCGGCCGGGGTCATGTCGCGCAGCGCCCGGTCCGCATCGCCCCAGCCATCGATCAGCTCGACGCGGATCTCGGCACAGGCCGCCAGGCGCCGCCGCTTGAGGGCGAAGCGCAGGTCGCCGCGCAGGCGGCGCAGCCGCCTCCGCAGGCCGCGCGGCAGGAGACGGAGACCCGGCACCGCGAGGGCCGCGGGCGGCGGCCGTCAGATGGCGTCCGACGTCATCCCGATATCGCGCCGGGCGCCGGAGAGCGAGACGGTGAATCCGGCGATCACGTCGACCAGGGTCATCCACATGATGAGGAAGAAGGTCGAGGTGGCGGCCACCGGCACCAGCAGGAAGCAGAGCAGGCAGACGATGAAGACCACCAGCGACAGCGCGTGGTCGGCGACCGAGACGCGGGAGGTGCGGGTGGCCTTCACGATCTCGGCGAAGAGCAGCACCAGGCCGGCCAGCAGCAGCAGGTCGCCGACCGCGAAGGCCCAGATGCCCCCCGACGGCAGCGTGATGTTGAAGATCACCGCCGGGAGTATCGTCCGATCGATGGTGACGATGATGAGGTAGGCGATGACGACTGCGGCCAGGAAGGGAATCTGGCGCAGCACGCGGCCAACGGTCAGGGGCCGTTCGCGAACCATCATGGGCAGAGCTCCTGTCTGGCGAGATAAGGCGGCGGCATGATGCCCGAAGGTGGCCGGAGGCGCCAGCCGCCTGGAGGCCGCGTCAGTCGGCAGCGATCGCCGTTCCCGGCCCGGCCGCGGCGGTGGCGATGCCGGACGGCTTCAGCAACGGCGAGTAGGCCAGGGCCGTCAGCAGCAGCAGTGCCGCCGCCAGGGCCGGCCCGAAGGGCCGCTGCTCGCTCCAGCCCATGCCGCGGCCCGAGAGCGAGCGCAGCAGCGACAGCGCGACGGTCAGCAGGCTGGCCACCAGCAGCACCGCCATGGCGCCGGTCAGGCCGATCCAGAAGCTGGCGGCGACCAGGAACTTGATGTCGCCCATGCCGATCACCGCGCGGGCATTGATGCGGCCGATCAGCCAGCTCATCGCCAGCAGCAGCAGCAGGGTGAGGCCGGCATTGGCGAAGGTCACGCCGAGGCTGTGCCAGGTGAAGCTCACCGCCAGGGCATGCGCCAGCCCGCCCAGCGCCAGGGCCAGGTTCCATTCGTTGGGTATGCGATGCTCCCGCAGGTCGATCAGGACGACCGGCAGCAGCAGCAGGATCAGCAGGCCGAGAAAGACCAGGTCGATCCCCTGCATGGGTCACATGCCTCCGTTGGCGATCTGCACGGTGGCGACGATATCGCTGTCGGGCAGCGGCAGGAAGCCGACGAAGCCGCCGCCGATCACGGCCGAGAGGTCGTAGGTCACCTGGATCTCCAGGATCGCCGGGTCGCTGCCCGAGGGCGCGATCACCACCGTGGCGAGCGCGACGTCGAGGAAGGGGGCCCAGCTCTGGATCACGCCGTTGACGGCCGCGGTTCCCAGGCTCTGCCGCTCGGCCGCGTCGAGGCCGGCGACCGTGGCGCGCGCGCCTTCGGAGGCGGCTCCCACCACCGCGATGGTGGTGGCGAAATAGGCGCCGTAGATGATGATGGCGAAGACCAGCAGCAGGAAGACCGGAGCCAGGATGGCGAACTCCAGCGCCGCCACCCCGCGCTCGCCCGGAGACCAATCGCGGCCGGCACCGGCGGCCTGACCGGCCGCTGGTGCCGTGCTGCGGATACACTTCATTTGCTGACTCTCGGCAGGGGAGGGGACAGCGTTGGCCGCCCCCGCACCCCGGCGAGCATCAGATGCCAAGCGAGGTGAGGAGGCCGGCGAAGACGCCTGAGAGGCCATCTGTTCCGTCTCCGTAAAACGCATCGACACCGATCAGCAAGCCGCCGCCGATGCCGGACGCGAGGATCGCGTACTCGACGGCGGACACGCCGGCCTCGTCCTTCGAGAACTTGGCGAAGTGCTTGCGAATGAAAGACTTGAGCATTGAGTTTCTCCTTCGTATGCACCGGGGATTGCACTCTTCCGCGGGGGTGCCCGGTCTTCACGTCCCGCGAGAAGCTCCTCCGTTCAGTTGACCAGCACCGGCAGGCCGCAGCGCACGCCGGTCGCGGTGATGTCCATCGTGCCGAGGCGGATGCCGAGCGATGCCAGCAGGCTCTCGACGAGGGGGTCGAGGCCGCCGAGCGCCGCGGTCAGGCCGCTCAGCACGTTGGCGACGATTGCATTGACGACGCCCGGCAGGGCGATGCCGAGCACCGTCGGCGTCAGCTCCAGGTCGCCGGCCAGCGATCCGAGCAGGCTGCTGACGATCTGGTCGTTGGCATCGATCGTCTTGGTGGCGCGGGCCTCGATGTCGGCTTTCGAGAAGGTGAGCACGGCGCTGGAGCCGGTCACGGTCGCCGCGGCGGTGGCGTCGACGCGCACCAGGCCGAGCAGGTTGAGGACCGTCGCCGGAGCCACCGAGACCGGCTGCGAAAAGTTGGTGATCGCGTTCGACGGCGACACCTGCCCGACCCAGGCGCCGGCCACGCCGCTCTGCGCGGTGATCTCGACCTCGGTGTCGGTCGCCGGGTTGGCGCCGCAGTCGATGGCGGTCAACGCGGCGTCGCCATTGGCGATCTCCAGGTAGAGGGGGAGGCGCACGACGCCGCCGTTCACCAGTGTGGCCAGCGTGACTTCGAGCTGCAGGCGCACCTGCGCGGTATGGACCGTCGCGCCCACCGGCCCGAAGTTGATGTAGGGCTGCTGCATCGGCTCGATCGCCATGGCGGTGACGCCGATCGTGGCGACGCCGGGCACCGTGACGGCAAGGCCGGGCACCGCCAGGAAGCTGCCGCCGTTCGCGGCCTGCGCGGCGAGCGTCACGAGCTGGTAGAGATTGAGGCCGGCATCGAGCGCCGTCGGCCCGCCGGAACCGCCGACCGGCGTGGTGTCCCACACCCCCAGGCCGATCAGCTCTCCGATGGTCAGGCTCGGGGCGCCGAGCAGCTGCGACTGCAGCGCCAGCAGGCCATTCATTGCGTCCAGCGCGACGCCGCTCACCGCGCCGGGGGCGTTCAGCGCATCGATCGAGGCGTCCAGCAGGGCGGCGACCGTGATGCTGCTGTCGAGCAGGCTGCCGTAGGTGCCGGCGGTGATGTCGGCCTGCGTCGCCAGCGCCTGGAGGAAATCCAGGGCCCTGATGTCGGTCTGCAACAGGCCTTCGTATTGCACGGCCGTCAGGCTGACCGTGGTGCCGAGCAGGGAGCCCAGCAAGGCATTGGCGATGCCGCCCTCGAGCTCCAGCAGGCCTGTGCCGGCGGCGAAGCCGGCCTCGTCGATGCGCGCGCCGGTCGAGGTCGCGGCGATGCTCGGGTCGGTGTCGCCGGTGAGCAGGATGGCCGAGAGGAAAAGGCTGGTCGGAATCACCGCCCGGGCGCGCAGCGCATTGTTGCCGGTGATCGCCGGATTGGCGCAGGTTGCGCCGGTGCTGAAACGGCTGGCCGGCGCGACCGCGGCGTCGGGGCAGTAGATGCCCGGAGTCACCACCAGGTCGTCAAGCGCGGTGATGCTGTTGCCGGCGAGGATGGCATCGACGGTGGTGGCGTGGACGACGGCATCCTCGCGCAACAGGGCCGAGAGCACTGCGGAGTCCAGGGCTGCCTGGAGCCGGCGCTGTTCGATGTACCAGGCGCCGCTGTCGGTCACCAGGCCGGTCATGGCAATCAGCAGCACCATCAGGAGCGCGCTGAGCGGCGCGATGGCGCCCTCGTCGCGTCCCAGCAGGTGCTTGCTGCGGCCGGTCTGCATGGCCTCGTCAATCCTGGGTCCCGTAGGTGTCGCCGAGCGGCGCGCTGCCGATGCTCCCGAGGTAGCCATTGTAGATCGCCGCCGCCTCCGGTCCGCCGATGCCGGGGACGTGGGCTCCGGGCGGCGGGTTGAGCTGCTGGTCGAGGATGCGGCGGGTGCGGGAGTCGGCGAGCGCCGGGTCGCCGGCCGGGCCGGCGTCGCCCTGCGCGCTGTAGGACTCGACCTCGCCGAGCCCGCCGGGGGCGACGATCTGCTCTTCGGCGGCGCTGCCGGCCGCGGTCGCACCGCAGAGCAGGGCGGCGAGGGCGAGCGGTGCGAAGCGGGGGGGGCGCATCTCTAGTTCTCCACGCTGTTGTTGCCGGCGACGGCCGGGGCGGCCGGTTGGGCGGCCGGTTGGGCGTCCAGGGCCGTGGCGGCGATCACCTCGCCTCCTTGCGGCGAGAGGCTCGGTCGCGTCGCGGCCATGCCGGCCTTCGGCTCGGCCGGGCCCTGGCCCGGCAGCAGCCCCAGCTCGGTACCGCTGAGGCGCAGCATCCGCTCCGCCGCTTCGCGCTCCGCGGCGACCTCGATGCGCTGGATGACGGCCTCGGCCTCGGCGTCCTGGCCGGCGAGATGCAGCGCCAGCACCAGGTTGTTGCGGAAGGTCGCGTTGGCCGGGGCCAGCTCCGTGGCCTTGCGCAGCGTAAAGATCGCGCCCTTGAAGTCGCTGGTCATCAGCTGCGAGAAGCCAAAGGCATTGAGGTACTTCGGGTTGACCGGTTGGCGGCGCACCGCCTCGGCGAACTCGGTCTCGGCGCCGTGCCAGTCCTTGGCGGCGGCTGCGACGTGGCCGAGGCCGGCATGGGCGGCGGGTGCCAGGGCGTCGTCGTCGAGGTAGTCGCTGTAGATCGCCGCCGCCTCGGCGGTGGCGCCGACATCCACCAGGCAGTCGGCCCGCAGCAGCGCCGAGCGCGGATCGCCCGGGAAGCGGTTGTCGTAGTCGTCGAGATAGGCGAGGGCGGCGTAGGACTGTCCCTCCTTGCGCAGGTTCTGCACGACGATCAGGTAGAGCTCCTGCGAGCGCTCGTCGGTCAGCTCTGCGGCGACCGGCACGTCGTCGTAGACCGTCGGTGCCGGCGCCGCGGCCTCGCCGAACAGGCTGCCGCAGCCGGCCAGCGGCAGCAGGCCTACCGCGAGGGCCAGGAACCTTGCATGCAGCGTCATCGATAGCGCCCCCTTCATCGGTTCAACTGGGCCATCATGTTGATGATCGAATCGATCGCCGGCCCGATCAGCGCCACGAAGAGCGCGGGGATCAGGAAGATCATCATGGTGACCGTGATCTGGGTGTTCTTCTTGCCGATCTTCTCGCGCGCCGTGGCGACGCGGATGTCGGCGAACTCGTGGACGAAGCTGCGCAGCGTCGGGCCGAGCTCGGTGCCGTTCAGCAGGCTCTGTTTGAAGATCGCCGCCAGCTCGCGCACGCTGCCGGTGCCGAGCCGGTCGGCCCAGCGGTCGAGCGCCGCGTCATAGCCCATGCCGCGCTGCAGGTCGGCGACCAGCGCGCGCAGCGACTGCTGGATCATCGGCATGGCGCGGCCGTCCATCTGCGCCATGTAGCGGATGCACTGGTCCAGGCTGACTCCGCTCTCCAGCATCAGCAGCATGATGTCGAGGGCGAAGGGCACTTCGCGGGCGATCCGCCGCTGCCGCGCGACGACCAGGCGACGCAGCACCAGCTTGGCGGCGACGAACACCAGACAGGCGGCGATGAAGGGGATGATGCAGTTCACCCCCACGAGGCGTCCGCTGCGCCAGAGCAGATAGGCCGCGAGGGCGGCGGCGAGCAGCGTGGCGACCAGGCGCCAGGCGGCGAAGGCCACGGCGGCCGCCGGGTCGTGGCGCCCGATCGTCTGCAGGCTCTGGGTGATCTCCTGGCGGTCCTTGGCGCCGACGGTCAGCAGCGGCAGCAGGTTGCGCATCCGCCCGCCCGCCTGCCAGGGGGCCTCCTTCTTCTGCGTGTCGTTCAGCGTCGCCATCCGCCGCTTCAACTGCAGCGTCCGCGTCTCGCGCCTCAGGCCGGTGAACAGCAGCGTCGCCCCGAGGCCCCCGGCCAGCGCGAGAATGGCGATGTCGAGCAGGCCGAAGGGCATGGCTAGAAGTCCATCCGCATGATCCGGCGCATCACCAGGAAGCCGGTGATCTGCATGACGATGGCGCCGAGACCGACGTAGGGACCGTTCTCGCTCTGGGTGAAGTAGGCGACGTAGTGCGGGTTGGAGACGCCGACCAGGCCGGCGATCAGCAGCGGCAGCACGGAGATCACCTTCATGCCGGTGCGCGTCTCCGAGGTCGCGGCCCGCAGCTCGCGGTCGACGCGCGCCCGGTTGCGCAGCACCTCGATCAGGTTGGTCAGGATGACCGACATGCGCCCGCCGTAGCGGTAGTTGGTCTCGACTGCGGTCGCCAGCACCTGCAGCTCGGCCACGTCGACCCGCGCGGCCATCCAGAAGATGCTGTCGGGCACCGCCGCGCCGTTGTTGATCCGCCGCAGGACCGGGTCGAAATAGCGGCGGATCGGCCTGCTGCTGTTCAGCGTCGCCTTCACCAGCGCCTGCTGGAAGGAGTTTCCGATCACCAGCAACTGGCGCATGGAGTCGAGGAACAGCGGCAGGTCGGCGACGAAGGCGGCGACGCGCCGCTGCGCGATCACCTGGAGCACGACCAGGCCGGCGGCGAGAATCGTCAGCAGCAGGGCGGCGCCGAACAGCGGCCCCTTGGCCCAGGTCGCGACGGCGGCAAGGAAGATCAGCGCCGCGCTGCCCACGACGACGCTTTCCCGGCGGGGCGCCAGCGTGGCCCTGGCCAGCAGCCGCTGCAGGAAGGCCGGGGCGGCATTGAAGCTGGCGGCGCGCCGGCGCGGGCCGGATCGCGGCTTGCTGTCGGCAGCGCTGCCGACGATGCGGCGCTGCAGGGCCTCCCGCGACTGGCTGCGGCGCTGGCTGGCGCGCAGCAGCAGCCACAGCATCGCCAGCAGCAGGCAGCCGCCGGCCAGCAGGAGCAGGGTGCCGTTCATCCGCGCCCTCCCCAGGAGGGAGTCGTTCCCCGCCTCGATCGCCTCGCCGACCAGCTTGTGCGCGAAGTAGGGCGGCAGCGGCGAGGCGGTGAACTCGCCCAGGCCGCTCAGCGGCGGGCTCTCGGCGAAGGCGAAGATCTCGTTCAGCCGGTAGTTCTCGCCCTCGACGCCGGTCATCTCGGCCACCGAGGCGATGCGCCGTTTGCCGTTCGCCATGCGCTGCACGTGCACCAGCACCTGGATGGAGTTGGCCATGAAGTGGCGGATCGAGCGGTAGTCGCCCTTCAGCCCGCCGAAGCCCAGCAGCATCTCCAGGCGCGAGAGCGCGTCGCGGCTGTTGTTGGCGTGGATCGTCGCCATAGAGCCGTCGTGGCCGGTGCTCATGGCCTGCAGCATGTCCACCGCCTCGGCGCCGCGCACCTCGCCCAGGATGATGCGGTCGGGACGCATCCGCAGCGCGTTGCGCACCAGGTCGCGGGCGCTGACCTCGCGGCCGCCGTCGAGGGTCGCGGCACGCGTCTCCAGGCGGGCGACGTGGCTCTGGCGCAACTGCAGCTCGGCGGCGTCCTCGATGGTGATCAGGCGCTCGCGGTCGCCGATGAATCCGCTCAGCATGTTCAGCAGCGTGGTCTTGCCGGAGCCGGTGCCGCCGCAGATCAGCACGTTCAGGCGCGAGCGCACGGCGGCCGCCAGGTAGTTCAGCATCTCGCGGCTGATCGAGCCGTTGCGGATGAAATCCTGCGGGCCCAGGGCGTTGGCGCGGAACTTGCGGATCGAGACCAGCGGGCCGTCGAGGGTGATCGGCGGGATCACGATGTTCACCCGGCTGCCGTCCGGCAGGCGGGCATCGACGAAGGGCGTGGCCTCGTCCACGCGCCGGCCGATCGGGCTGACGATGCGCTGGATGATGTTCATCAGGTGCTCGTCGTCGCGAAAGCGCACCGGGGTCAGCGAGAGCTGTCCCTCGCGCTCGATGTAGATGCGGCTGGCGCCGTTGACGATGATGTCGTCGATCGAGGGATCGAGCAGCAGCGGCTGCAGCGGGCCGAGGCCGGAAATCTCGTTGCGCACGTCGTCGATCAGCAGCGAGCGCTCGGCCGAGTTCAGCGCGATGCCGTCGCGCGGCGCGATGAGGCTCAGCGCCCGGGCGATCTCCTCGCGCAGCTGCGCCTGGCCGATCGAATCGCTGGCCAGGCCCCGGTTCTCGAACTGCTCCAGTACGGCCTCGAAGGTGGCGAACTTCAGCTCCTGGTAGTGCCTGGTCATGCGCAGGTCGGTCGTCGTCGCCTCGACCTCCTGGCTGGCTGGTGGGGGCGGTCCCCGGAAGGCGGTCACCACGCTGCGGCCCTCCTCAGGACTGGCCGGGCAGCAGCCGGCCGAGCAGCCCGCCGCGGGCCTTGCCGCGTTCGCTGGCGGCCGGGCGGGCCGGCTCGGTGGCACCATAGGCGGCCAGCCGCTTCAAGGCGCGGCCATAGGGGCTGCGCGGGCGGCTGAGGGCCAGTGGCTCGCCGACGTTCAGCGCATTGATCAGCTCCACCCGCGCCGGCGGCAGTCGCACGGCGCGACGCAGGCCCAGCGCCGACAGCATCTGCGCCTCGTCCAGCGTGATCTCGCCGTGGTAGTCGTCGATCGCCAGCGTGATCCGCTGCAGTGTCTCGCCGTCGATCTGCAGGCCGCGCAGCAGCTCGTTGCAGTCCTTCACCGCGGTGAACTTCTGCGTCGTCACCAGGAAGCAGCGGCTGGCGGCGTCGATCGCCTGGAACAGCAGCGCCTCGTAGGAGAGGCCGCTGACCAGCAGGACGATCTCCTTGAAGAGGCCGCGCAGCACCGAGAGTACCGAGAGCACGCGGTCGGCGGTCAGGCCGGCCAGATCCTCGCCGGGCAGCGAGAGCGGCAGCACCTGCAGGCCGCTGCCGCCATGGCGGGCGAGGGCGGAGTTCAGCAGCATGCGGTCCAGGCGGCGCAGGTCGTGGAAGGCGCTGCCGAGCGTGTAGTGGCAGTCCAGGTTCAGCGCCGCGGCGGCGTCGCTGGCCGGCAGGCTGCAGTCGACCAGCAGCGTGTCTCTGTTCCGCAGGGCGCGCAGCGCGGCGAGGTTGGCGGCGAAGAGTCCCTCGCCGCTGCCGGGCTGCGCCGCGATGATGCTTGTCAGCTGTCCGCTGTCGCGCGGCGCGCGGCTGGCGGCGGCCGTCAGGTGCCGCTGCAGTTCGCCGCGCAGCTGGTCGCCGTCGCTGTTGCGGTCGAGGAAATCGCTCGCGCCGGCGCGGATGGCCGCCAGCACCGCCTGCGCGTCGCCGCTGTCCCCGAGCACGACCCTGGGGCAGTCGAGCTCCGCTTCCGTCAGCAGGCGCAGCGCCTCGGGAAGGAGCCGCCGAGACCCAGTTCGCGGTCGCTGTCGAGGATCAGCAGGTCCGGCACGACGCGGGAGCGCAGGGCGCGGAGGCTGGGCAGCGTCGGCTCGACCCGCTCGACCTCGCTCTGGCCGCCGAGCGCCTGGCTGGTGCGGATCGGGAAGACGGTGTCGAGGCTGGCGATGACGATGCGCTGCATGGCGCTACCTCACCAGCCCATAGGACCCGAGGGTCGCGTCGAGTTCGGGCTGGCGGTTGAAGATGATCTGGTTCATCGAGGGATCGACGCGGTCGTCGGTGCCGGGCAGCGGCGGGATGTCCTTCGGCGCCATCGGCTGCACCAGGCGCGGCGTGGCGATGATGATGAGCTCCTGGCGTTCCTGCGCGTTGTTGGTGCGGGTGAAGAGCGCGCCGATGATCGGGATGTCGCCCAGCCAGGGGAACTTGCTCTCCGAGACCACCGAGTTGCTGTAGAGCAGGCCGGCGAGCACGAAGGACTGCCCGTCGCCCAGCTCGACGGTCGTGGAGGTGGCGCGGGTGCGGAAGGCCGGCACGTTGAAGCCGTTGATGATCAGGTTGTTGCTCGGATCGATCTCGCTGACTTCCGGGTGCCACCTATACCAACCAAAGCGTCAGGCACTGTTACAGCCACAATAATGGAAATACCAGCCAGGCAAAGGCCGCCTGAGTAAGCCAATAGCTATTCCATGACCATCGTTTGATTTTTTGAAAAGGCACATAGCAGGCTGATGCCGAGACACCACCCACCGCATGCAGCAGAGTTCCTAATATTGGATTCGAGCCGATCATATCATGTTTGAATTATATTTTCATATATGAAACGAAGCAAATGAAAATTGGAACAATAAACAAGCGATTTAAAAAATTGACATTAATTCACCCCCTGCATTTATAATATTTTACCCCACCTAAGCCTCCTGATAATTGTAAGCACCATATTATTCCATCCGTGTTTCTTAAAGATCAAGAACCTGATGTTTTTTTAGTTTTGATTGGGCTTTATAATGGCAAGTTAAGCATTTAATAAAGCTTAAAAGTGATTCAAATATCAAAACAAGAGGGGGTATTTGAAACCTTCTGGTTACAGATACTTTAAATACTGATTTCTATAAGCCTGAAAAATAAAAAACCAGCGAAACGTTATTCACTGGTTTTATTGATTAAAACAAACTATAATTCAACGTTTCTCAATGAAACGACTATATAATCATTATCTTTTTCTGAAGCTGAACACCATCGAAAGCAAGACTCAGAAAATACACCCCTTTGCTTACATTATTCAGTATTACATCACAGTAACTACCTGTAAAAAGCTTTGAATATACTTTTTGTCCGCTTGCATTAAAAACTTGTATTTCCTGATTGCTAACCTCATACGGCAACTTAACTGTAAAATGCCCTTGATTTGGATTAGGAAAAACCTTAATATTGGCACTTTCCACTTCGCCAATACCAGTTTCAACAACTGGTTTGCAAACTCTTATCCAGTCCACTTTCATGGTGTTTTTGGCAGGATTCTGCAAATCAGCATCTGTTGGCGTCCGACCGGCTGATACATGCCAGTCTTGTGATTCCATATTAATTATAATGTCCAACTCCTTTGTAAAACCATTGCCATTCTGGTAATTATACGGATCAATAACACTTACCGAAGATACATTGCTGGCTGCCTCCAGTGTTTCAAACAAATAGCTTGAACCGGTGGCATATGCTGTAACCTTTTGGTAGCCACCTTCCATATCCAGCACACCATTGGTCATTGTAGGATAATTGTAATACCAGGTATTACCTACCTTAGTTGCAAAAGCTTTGTCGTACAATACACGTACCAACTCTCCATCGATATAATACTCAAAATGAAAAGGACTATCCAGTTAACGGCTACGCGCATACTTTCTGTCGCCACCATTCCAACAATAGTCTCCCCAACTGCTAACTCCGCTTTTTTCCCACCAGCTATGACGGTCAGGTGGCTGGTGTATTAAAATCCTGAAACGGATTACGTATAAAGGAGTGATGACTCAGGTGAATGAATTTGGCAAAATAAGCATTGCCATTATCAGCTCCACCATAGCATTCGATTATATCAATTTCCTGGGTATCATCGGGGCTGAGCAGCCATACGTCTGATGCCAAAGTAATATTGGCCACACTAATATTGGCCTCGACAAATACAGGATACAGCACTCGTTGCGTAGATGTTATACAGGCTGCATTTATCCTGGGAACACCCATTTTAGATGTACTTGGGTTGCGTGATGCCCACATTTCAAGCTCGCTGCCATTAACCTTCACATGGTTATATTGCCATTAGGTAGTTCCAGGTCCATCCCACTGGTTATGGTAAAAATTAGTCCATCTGTTGCCAAAGGTTGTTTTTACTTCAGCAGGATTGAAACTATAATTAAAATCATCGGAAAGTGCATCCTGTACTTCCCACACTTTTCCATCTCCTGGATTAGCAGGTACAGGCAGACCATTCCAGTCCTGAGCCATAACGTCGGCTACGCTTAGCAAAGTCGATATTAATAGTAAAGCTTTCTTCCTTCATTCAGATTAATTTTTGTGTTGTTATTCCCCAATCAACCTTATCTCTCCTCCTATCGTTGATTGTTACAAGTATAAACAAACGCTTGCCTTTTATAGGATGGCAGATGAAAACTTATGCGGTGGTGAATGATAATATCACACACCTACGCAAGATTATTACACTATCTACCAATACTTAGGATTGCAACTACCCACCTTTACCACTATTTCATTGTACGCAATATCACCAGCCTTTGCTTTAATTCTGATAGTTTCATTCTGGCAATAGCTTTGCACCAACAACTGGGCCTTGCCGTTGTGGGTAGTGATTCGGTCGCCTTGGGGATTTTGTACATTGTATTCCCAGCCGTTGTCTACACCAATTATCAGGCCGCCACCTTCTACTGAAAAAGCAACTTGTATATCATCATTGGGTACATGCACGCCGGCAGCATCCAGTAATGTTACTTCTACATGCACAACATCGGTATGGTTGGCATTAAAGGCAGTACGGTCGGCTTTAAGCTGTATCCGACTTACACACCCGGCTGTTTGTAGCGTGTATTCATTTGCCTTTTGCCCCTTGAGATAGCCAACAATCGTAAGTTTACCAGCTTCAAAAGGTACCAGCCATTTCAGTACCCGGTCTTCCTGCTGATTGAGCATAAGACGTCCCAATGACTGATCATTGAGAAACAGCTCCGCCTCCTCACAGTTGGTGTAGCCCTGCACTACAATGCTATCTCCGGGCTTGTAATTCCAAGTGTCACCAATACTGCTACTAGGTCCATCGCCTGAGCCAGTCGGTGCGCCCATTGATGGTAAAGCTGCCGTCTTCACGGCATTATATTCTGAAGACAAGGGGCTGTACCTAAATACACCTTCTTGGTCATCTTTCCAAAGGCATTCATAAAATGGCCTTCGTGTTTTTTAAAAACAGGCAAATCAAACAATGACAAATTGAGCCCTTTGCGAGGAAATGGGCCTGCCTCACCCTGGTAGGCAATACCAGTCCAAATAAAAATGCCAGCCACAAAATCGCGACTTGCAACTGCATTCCATTCCTCCCAAGTTCCATTATTCTCCGAGCCAACTATCTTCTTGTGTTTGGACAACCTGATAATTCCATCGCATCTACAGCGCGGTAATTGAAGCCCAGCATAATTCACCGCCTGTCCAACCCCGCTTACCATAGCCACCGATGGCATTACACTTCCAATAGTCACCGGACGGGTTGTATCCATGGCCCCATCATCCAGTTCACTAGCCGTTTTATCCACACCAATTAGCAGAATCCACGGGTGGCTTAATTCATCGTATGCACGACGGACAGTCAGTGAATCGTAGATGGGCACATGCTCGTAGTATTTAACCTTCCCATTCACCTCGTTATACGCCTGCGAAATAGTAAGGGTATGTCCATTCTATTTCATTACCAACGCTCCACATGATCACTGAGGCGGTTTCGGTCGCTTCGATGACCGACTGTGTCCCTGTTTTGCGTGTGTAACAAAGCACGGAAATAACCACCGGTAAAGGCTTCAGGTGCACTATTAGCACCCAACTGCGCAGTGGACTTACCCTTATCCTGGTGTCCACTCATCAAAAAACTCATTAATCACCAGTACTCCTAATTCATCGCAGCGTCCAGAAACTCGGGAGAGTATGGATTATGAGCCAGACGAATAGCATTACAGCCCACTCTTTTAGTTCCACCATGCGTCGTCGCCATACATCTTTGGGTATAGCCACCCTTACAGCTCCGCCTCGTTGTGCAGGTTCACCTCTTTCAGCTTCAGTGCTCACCGTTAAGAAAATCCTTCTTGGGATCAGCCGTAAATCTGTAAAGTTTCGGTATCCTAAACGCTGTGTCATCTTCATCCACTTTTTGCATATTAAGCCACACTAATGCGAGCCACATATAAATGTGATGATCAACACCCACAGTTGTGGGTGTTTTACCTCCATTTCAGCGAGTCCCCCTGACTGTTTCTCCAAATCAATCCTTGCTGCGATGTGGAGCTACAAGCTTCTCGTCGGAATTATAGATTTCAAAAACCCAGCTTTCCAGATTTTCTGGTTCTGATGCCATACTAACAACATCAGTATTGACTCTAATCACAGCACGTTTGACTGAAATATCAGGCGTAGTAACTTTGCGCACCATTGAGGTATATGTACCTTGTGTTTCTTTATCAACCGCAATATCCTGATAGAGACCTGATCCGGTGTACCAGCGGGCATCCACATAGCTGCTGTGGTCGACCCGCACCGCCATGACATTGGTGCTATCGTAGCGGAGGTAGGGTGTCAGATCATACGAAAAGTCGGATATTTCGCATTGGGCTGAAAACCCAGGTAATGCCCGTTAATCCACACACCGAACGCGTATACACCCCATCAAATTCAACAGACACCTGTTTGGCTTTATCCTCACCCGAAACAATAAACGACTAGCGATACCAGGCCACCCCGCCTTCAACAAAACCGGTGCTGGCCGCCGTTTTGCGAAAGGCATTAACCCGCACTGCCGAGATGCCCGTGGGCAGGTTATTCTGGTTGGCCGACAGACTGGCTTCGGTATCTGATTGTTGTTGCACCGGCAAAGGCTCCATATAGCCGTTTTCGATGCTCCAATCGTGTGGCACATTAATGACCCGCCATTCCGAATCATTAAAATCAGGATTGTAGGCCGGGCTGATCGCCCAGACTAAATTTCCATTGCAGGTTAAAGTTTTCAATGCTTCGGGGCGCCTGTGCCTGGAGGCTTGCGCTTACCAAAAATATCAGGTGGAATAGGAGGATTCGCATTACGATTGCTTTCTTTTTGTTTGATGGTTGTTAGTTAATGGTTATTGGATAAGGTTGTTAGCTGCCTATTTACGGCCGCTTTAACCTTTAACCATTAACCTTGTATTACCTATTTTAATTGTGCCTGTGCGACTTCTACAAACTTCAGAATGTTTTCTAAGTATGTATCACCTTCAACAGAATGAGATGGCGAAAAAATGTAACCACCCTCTTTTCCAAGTTCGATGAGACGTTTTGATTCCGCTGCCACTTCTTCAACCGTACCAAAGGGTAATATTTTTTGCATCGATAATCCACCGTGAAATGCCAATCTTCCACGATATTCTGGCATCAAAGCATACACATCCATCACTTCCGGTTGAAACGGGTTGAAGCAATCTAGACCACATTCGATCAAATCTGGAAATAACTCATCCACATCGCCACATGAATGAATCATCACATATTTACCATTGTCTTTGGCATAGGCATACATTCTTTTCAGCTGGGGATATACAAATTCTTTCCATGTATCATACCCAAAAATCAATCCGCTCTGCTGTCCCCAGTCGTCACCAAAATAAATGGCATCAATGTCATACTCCATAGCTTTTCCATCTGGGCAATATTGTAATCTGCAATCTTTGTAAATAACTCATGTACAAAGTCAGGATATAGCATAAAATCCATCAGCAGGTTTTCCATGCCTCTCATTGCCCAGGCCCTTTCATAAAGGCTAAAGCCAATCTGAAAAAGCCGGAATAGGTCAGGCTTTGCTGCAATCTCCGGTTCGATATTGGCAAAAAATCGAGATCATGCGGATCAGGCAATTTTACTCCCTCCATGGATGGTTCACTGATTACATACGGTGCTTTTGGATCGCCAATATCTTTGTCGATCGTGCGGTCCCAAACAACGCCAAATACATCCTGAACATATTAGAGTTCCATTTCATCAAAGAAGCCAATATCACTGCACCAGATTAAGAATATGATTTCCTAAGGGAATGACATCCAGATCATCTACTCCATAAAGTACTTCCTGAAGCATTTGCTTTGGTTCTTCGGTAAATTTAAACGACCATGCGGCACAGAGGTTTTTTGCCCATCAAGCACCATCTTTATTACTTCTCTTCGTCAGCAGTCTTTTTTATCAAGATTAGAGGATTATCCGAGATATAGCTTAGGGAAATTTAGTACCCGCTAAATCATTCTTATTGTTTTATTTCTTACCACGATAAATACAGTTCTGTCCTGAGCACTGATCACAGGAGTAAGCTCTGTATTTGACTTCCGTTCCAACACCAATAAATCCACTTACAGATTTGACAGGTGTCATCAAGCAACTTTCCGACAGGGTAACCCCGCAAAAATTCTGAGGAAACAGTGAAAACAGCTTCTTCTGTTCATCTAAACTCCAGTCGCAATAGCCCAGGCTATAACCGGATTGGTTGACTCATGCTCCCTTTGCCTCTACTGTATTTTTTAGTTCGGTCTGAATCTTATCCATTGCCTTTTTTCTACTGTTACATTGCCTATTACATCTACCACATAACCTTCAAGCAGATCTCCCTGATTCATCAGTTGACGCGAACGCTCACCAATTGAAGGACCAGCCGTACATATAAAAGCAGCCATGTATCTGGCATCCTTTAAATACCGCACTATTTTTCGGCCAGTATTAAATACCGTTCCCTCCAGTTCAATGGTATTATTATCAACGTTCCCCGAACAAGAAAATACAGCCCAGCCACCTTTTATTTCACAAGTATTATCAAAGCGCTTGATTTCCTTTTCATAACACTCCATTATCTGCTCGGGCACCTGTCCATTATACCCCATCAGCCGAGTCACATCGGATGCCTTAATAGATAGGTCTGAAAACCGATATTGCCACACATCTTTGCTCATCATTTAAGATTGAAAAGATTGGTACATTTGTCGCAACTGTCCTACTGAAAGATTGGGACCAAAAGCTATCAGCTCATTCATGCCCTGGTAGCTCTCAATTGTGTGTACAGATAACTCATCAAAAACAGAATGAAAACTCACAACAGTTCCATCATTCAAATGCCAAAAACCCTTAATGCATAGGGCAGCTTCAACTGCAACTCAATTAAAAAAGCCTTTAACTGTTTTTCTGAAAGATGCATTATGCATACGCAATACGCAAGCATTTAATTCGTCTGGACGGTCGCCTCCTTTCAGATTAAAATGCTTATCTATTCGTTTTTGTATTGAATGCAGCCAACTAGCACCAACTTTGGCATAGGACGCAGTTTGTATGTCCGCATTTGGGTTGATACCATGTATGTGAGTCTTTATTTTTGCAAGATCCAAGGGTTCCAAATCTATTTTATTGATCAGCACCAAATCGGCCACCATCAGCTGGTGCTTAAATCGCTGCAAACTGGAAAGCCCCTTGTAATAGTTGCCAGCATCCACCACAGTAATAAGTAAATTCAGCTGCACAATATCAACCACTCGCTCGTCCTGCAGTAACTCGGCCACATTAATGGGATCAGCTAAACCTGAAGTTTCCAGAAATATCTCATCAGGCTGATAGTCTTCAATCAACTTTTTAAGCGTTACTGCAAAATTAGAAAACATGCATACGCAAAACACCGAACCATTATTGACTTCGAGTAGCTTGCCTGGTAAGACCTGCTTAAGCTCCTTTCCATCCACTCCGGATGGGGCAAATTCATTTTGAATAACGGCAATACGTTTATCACTACTCTGTTGCAGCAGGTTTTTAAGCAGTGTTGTTTTTCCACTGCCCAAAAACCTGTTATAATATTCAATGGCACCATTAGAGCTTGTTTTTTTAGTTAACACCCGGTTTTGAATCCAGGTGAAATTGAATACGCTCCTTTATTGTATTGATCGGAGGTATTTGTGAAATAAACTCAACACGCCCATCCATTACAATGGTTGGCAGATTTTGAACACCCAACGTAACCATCATCTGAACACCTTCGGCATCTTTTATTTTATGTTCTTTGAAAATGGCCTTACCATCAAAATCCTTGACTGCTCTTTCAACAGCATCAACCATATATTGACAAGGTGCACAGGAAGCTGAATCAAGAGTAATAATATCAATCACTACTTCCTTCATTACTCCAGTGATTCGAAAGATCAAGTTTTCAATGTCATCGCCGTTAGCTAGCACGTAATTCACCCTGTAGTATTCATCGTACACCAATTCTGAAATAGCCTCAAGATTTTCTTGATTGGAGTATCCATGGCTAAATCGCATCCGGGTGCCAGCAAAAATCCTTTCTTGCCCCCAATATCCATGCATTCGCAGTGCATCGCGGTGTGAATCGTCTTCTGTTGCCCATTAACAGTACAACAGTCAGTTTAATATTTCCGCCAAAACTTACATTGTTAGTTAAAGCAATATCGCGCACAAAATCTAACGGAATATTTTCATCGATGGAAATATTGTCCGGCTTGCATTTACACATAACCTCGATATTCTGATTAGCATTTCCGCAAACAAAGAATGAACTAAGCGCTCCCTTGTCTCGGATGGTAGAAAAGATTTCAGTCACATATGGAGATACAAACGTTTCAAAGAACATCGGATCAATCTGGCTGGTCATCGGATCAACAATAGCAATTACATCACAACCCGCTTCGATATAATTATCAGCCATTATATTGCCACCATCCGTTCGCAAAACTCATAATTTTTTGAACATTTTCTGGATCTTCAAACATTTTCATAAAGATGTCTGTTCCCATCAGGTGCAAAGCCAGTGTAAATGGTCCGGTAATTAATCCATATAAAGCTAAATCTGGATATTTATCCCTTAGCAGGCGTGTAGCTTCCATCACTGTGGAAATACGACATCTGCAAGCACAAGGTACTTCTAAATCATCAATGTCAACACCTTCAGCAAGAGGATGAGAAACAACTGCAGGTGGATTATCAGCTGACCAGTTCAAGTTACATCCAAGTACTTCAGCTTCAATCTGTAGATCAAAGGTCACAGGAATACCATCTGGATTATATAATTCAATTGCTTTACTAACACCTTGGACAATAATTCAGAGTCGATTGCAGATAATCAGAAGCATTAGCACCTATTAAATTACCTCCATGAACTCCAACAAATGGCACCCATGGTATTCGCTCAACTTCATTCTAAGGAAACATGCATTTCTTACTAATTCATATCCTTTCATTGTTTCTGTTTTAATACCTGTTTATGTATGATTTATTTGTTTTTTTTAGAAGCAAGTTTGTTAAGAATACTCAACCAACTCCTTGCGGGTCGGGATAATAAGAATCGGCATTTATTTTTTCTCTGAAATCTTCATTTACTGGAGCACCACCTATGAAACTTTACGATGTGGTTCATAATCTTTCAACTCTTTCACAATTTTATCCATGTTGATCATAGCATGGTAGTTAATAATGCTAGAAAGGCCAATCGTAGCATCAGGATGTTCTTTCGCAGATTCAATAAATTTTTCTGCTCAAACATCTGTTCCTAAATCAATAACTTCCTAACCATTCCCCTCAACCAT
Organism: uncultured Alphaproteobacteria bacterium; assembly: GCA_942492185.1. GTDB lineage: Bacteria > Pseudomonadota > Alphaproteobacteria > Kiloniellales > JACOMY01 > CALOEA01. The sequence goes on along the minus strand of CALOEA010000017.1, from coordinate 11,608 downwards.
CATCGAAACTAAGTTTCTTGCCAATATCGTGCAAATCGCCAGATACAGTTCCAATTATAAACGTTCCTTTTCGTTTAGCCCTTTCACTTTCAGTAAATAATGGTTTTATATGATCCATTGCAGTGCTCATAGCTTTCGCCGACATTAATACTTGAGGAACAAATACCATTATTCTCTCTAAATTTGACTCCAATACTCTTTTTCCATCCCAATAATTAGTCCCTTGGTTAAGACGTCTTCGGCTGCTAACACCTTGTTCTGGAGTAATCTGTTGAGTTAACTCATCCGAACCATCTTGATCCTTCATATCTGAGTGGGTATGGGGCAGATTTATTAATCTTGCCGAGTTCAATACATGTAGCAAGTTGATTCAAATAATTCTTCCATTGATTTGAGATTTACTTATGCTCTTTATTTTATTCAAATGCAATATTATTAAACGCGCAAACCATAAATTTAAGTTATATTGCCATTTATTAAGTCATATTACCCCAATGGCTCTTAAAAGTAAAAATAGCATTAGAACAGCAGAACCTGAAAAAGTTGAGATTACAGTGTAGGTGAAGCATCATTTTGTGTAGGTACTTATAAGCATGCTTATTTTACGCGACCAAGGCACTTTCATCCTGAATATGAGCCATTGCTAATAACAGTGCATGGACCCGTATGGTGGGCGATCATTTCGAGAGGTTGGATGAAAGGTGATTTTGTTGTTGGGAGGGTAATTTACCACATGCCTGGATATCCGATGTTGAATACATGAGGTCTGAATCGTTAAAACCTGTGAATTTATTTACATACAGTTTAAGAAAAGTGTTTTTGGCAACCAGTTTATAAATATTCCGGAACTTAAAAACATACGCACAGTGCTCACCAAAGCAGATCAAGGTTTGAAGATTGAAGGTGAATCGAAATCCAAAATTATATCCGAAATAAAACGCTTACCGGGCATGCGTCCCATCGAACAGTTGCTAACCCTAATTAGGGTACTTGATCTTATTCAGACCAGCCAATTTAAAACATTAGCCTCCAAGGCCTATTTATCACGATCGCAATTTAAATCGGCTGCGATGAATAAAATTCATGATCATATAATGCGTCACTTTAAGCAAGAACTGACAATTAACAAATGTGCCGAATATATGAATATGACCCCAAGTTCATTCTGCCGATTCTTTAAGAAACACACCAATGTCACCTTCTCTTATTTATTTAAATTACATACGTATAAATTTTGCACAAAAGCTGATAGCAAACACGGAAATGCCGATTAAAGAAATTGGCTATGAATGTGGTTTCTCTTCCATAGTTTATTTCAACCAAAAATTTAAAGAGCTAACCGGGATGACCCCAAAGGCATATAGGCTGGGAAAAATAACAATAAAACAGGGAACTCACATGAATCCCCTTACTAAATAAACTACATTTTCTATCAATTAACTGTTTCTAATTTCCTGAATGGTATTAACCAATTTTTTAGCCATTTTTTCCAACTCCTTATAATCCCTGGCTTCCATTATTGATTTTGGAAAGAGATTAGACCCATTCCCACACAGGTAACACCGGCATCAAACCACTGCTTCAGATTATCTTTATCCAGTGTAACACCACCGGTTGGCATAATATCGGTCCACGGCATAGGTGCTTTAACTGCCTTCACAAACGATGGTCCTCCTACCTCTTGAAGCCGGAAAGACTTTTACTACCTCAGCCCCTAACTCTTGAGCCTTACCAATTTCTGAGATTGTTCCGCAACCTGGCGACCACATTATTTTACGACGATTACATATACGCGCCATATTTTCATTCAATAATGGTGACACTATGAAGTTGGCACCCGCCTGAATGTAAAGGGCTGTGCTGGCTTCTTCCACCAAAGAACCGGCTCCAAGTATCATCCCGGGCAATTCAGACAAGGCATATTTATTGAGCTCTACAAATAGTTCGTGAGCAAAATCGCCACGATTGACAAATTCAAACACACGGATACCACCATTATAGCACGCCCTTACAACCGCCTTACAAACTTCAATATCAGCATGATAAAAAACTGGTACAACCCCTGTTTCCTTCATTGCCTGATAAACTTCTATTCTAGTATATTTAGCCATATCATTTTTAGTTCTTAGCGATCGATAATTTTGCTTTTTCATTCAGTTATTGCACACAAATCACGAATCGTTAAATACCAATATCTGTTCCGGTTAACGATCTACACGGGCGCTTCCTCCGCCCATTATCTTTTCCACTTCGGGCAAAGTTACCATGGTAGTATCACCTGGTGTAGTCATTGCCAACGCGCCATGGGCTGCACCATATTCTACCGCTTTCTGTCCATCGTTATACTCCATAAAACCATAAATTAGACCGGATGCAAAACTATCACCCCCTCCTACACGGTCCATAATCTCCAGATCCTTGCGATGGGTTGCCTCATATATTTCACCATCGGAATAGCAAATTGCCCCCTATGAATTGATGGTAGCTGTTTTCACCGTACGTAGTGTTGTGGCAATCACCTTGAAATTAGGAAAAGCTTTAACAGCTGAATTAATCATACCTTTGTAGCCATCCAGATCTAGTTCCTTGAGGTTTTCGTCATTACCTTCGATCTCAAGTCCAAGGCAGGCTGTAAAATCTTCCTCATTACCTATCATCACATCCACATATTTGGCTATTTCGCGATTTACCTCCTGAGCTTTAGCCTCTCCTCCAATAGCTTTCCATAACGATGGTCTGTAATTTAGATCATATGATACAATTGTACCGTACTTTTTAGCCACCTTAACAGCTTCAATTACCGTTTTGGCAGCCGACTCTGACAAGGCTGCAAAAATACCTCCTGTATGCATCCAGCGAACGCCTAAAGTTCCAAAGATATGTTCCCAATCAATATCGCCGGGCTTTAGCTGAGAAGCGGCCGTATTACCGCGGTCAGAGACTCCTTTGGCACCACGAATACCAAAACCTCTTTCAGTGAAGTTAAGTCCGTTACGTACTGTTCGTCCACAACCATCATAATCTACCCATCGAACAAACTGAGTATCTACTCCTCCCTGAAGCATCAGATCTTCAACCAATGCACCAACTTCATTATCAGCCAAAGCTGTAACTATAGCAGTTTTTTTGCCAAAGCATCTTCTTAATCCACGTGACACGTTATATTCGCCACCTCCTTCCCATGCAGCGAAAGAGCGGGCTGTACGGATGCGTCCTTCACCCGGATCTAATCGCAGCATAACTTCACCTAACGAAATGCAATCGTATGTGCATTCCGATGCTGGTCTTATCTTTAATTTACTCATTGATGATTATTTAATTGTCTAATAAATTACTGTCGCCCCATCCTCTTACTGGCAAAGGATCTAATTTATAAAGGTCAGTTCAATAATTATATTTAAGCCGCTATACTGTTACCTATGGCAATAATAATAACACCAACAATCATGGCTGCCAACCCAAGGTACAAAGCTGTCTTAGCTTTGCCCAAAGCGGAAACCCATTCTCTGGTTAGAATACCTCCTACAACGGCCACTACCACCGACATGGTGTTGAAAATGGCATAACCAATGGTGCCACCCTGTTTACCCAACACAAATGCTGAATAGGCAAATAAAATAGACGCTGTAAAATTCAGTACCGCCATCAATGCGGTCAGTGAGACATTTTTACCAGCTCCAACCACCTTGAAACTTCCCCCATAGGTTTTTGCGCGATATCTGAACTAGAAAATAAGGAATCACAAATAAACCTCCCGAAACATAAACTATAAACATTGAAGCCACTGACGTCAGCCAGCTATCGTTGCCATTACTTTGAACAGCTTCGGCTATGGCATCTTTTCCAAACTCATTTGCCACATTAAAACCGGTACACAGTAACCCACCAACAACGGCTATTATAATACCTGTTGTCATAGAAGCACCTTGCTCTTTATTATCAGTATTATCACTTTCGCGCAGGATACCTGCCCTGCCATTCATGATAATACCTATGAGAATAATGGCAATCCCCAACAAAATGGTTAGTAACACATTTGTTTCGGGCAAGCCATGAATAAAAAATGGTAATACCGAGCCAATAAATACAATGGTTCCGATAAAAATTGAGAAACCCAATGACAGGCCAATATGATTGATGGCTTTACCCCATAAAAGCATTCCTATACCCCACAAAAAACTGGGAATTAGCATTTTTAGTAAAACAGGTACTCCAACATCGCTCAAAACCTGAGCAAAATTATCAATCAACGAGAAGGCCAATATTCCTGGCACAATCCACAACATAAACAAAAAGCATAGTCCCCAGGTATTTTCAAAGACGTAGTTCTTAACAAATTTCTCAGGCATCGCATAGAAGCCAAGCATAACTCCGGCAAAAACTGCAAAAAGAATTCCTATCATATCTTAGATTTTTTGAATGACAGACATGCCATCCTCTGAACATGCCTGAATTTATTGACTGATTTATATTTACCAGGCGCTTACCCCTGGAAGTTTAGTTTATAAACTGTTGTGCTCTTATACTCTTCTCCGGCTTTTGTAATTGAACCCGGCGATCCGGCAATATTAGGACCATTGGGCCAACGATGCGTTTCGCAGCAGAAACCTCTGTACTTGCCATATTTTTCTGCGTCCGACCTTTTAATTCATCAGAGGTATACTTGCCGGTATAGAACAACATACAGGGTTCTGTTGTAAACACTTCCAATGACCTTTGGGTGGAAGTATCGGTAATCTGTGCTACTCTATTAAGTGAGGCCTCTTCATTATCAAAAATGTAAAAATTCTCAAAGCCGTCGCCCAGAAAATCATGTACGTCTTTAACGAGACGCCCTTCTCTAAGCTCTTCAGAAGTTCCGGTAACATCCAGAATATTACCAGTACAAGCTCCCGTATCATCCCCTTCAAGGCGATTGTTGCTCAACACCTGCACGATAAAATCCTCAACTGTTCGTTCAAAACCCGACAAATTGAAGTAGGTGTGGTTGGTTAGTGAAAGTGGTGTATCCTTGGTGCAAATAGCTTTATAGGCTAATTTAATTTCATTGTGGTTATTAAGAGATAGTTGTAGCCATACTTTTACATCACCCGGGAAACCTTCATCACCATCCGAACTTAACAGCTCCAGTTTTAATCCAACTTCTTCCTTATTTTGAAAAGGAGTTGTTTTCCATATCTTTTTATCAAATCCAACGTCTCCACCATGAAGATTGTTACCTCCGCAATTAGATGCCAACTGATAAGTTGTGCCGTTCAGCTGAAATTGAGCATTCTTGATTTGAGAACTATAACGCCCCACCGTACAACCAAAATAAGGTGCATTGGCCTTATATTCAGGTGAGAAATAATCATCAAAAGCATCAAAACCACAGGCAATGGAAACAGGTTGATCACTTTTGTCTTTAATTGTGATGGACGTTATGGTAGCACCATAATCCATTACTTTTACCACCATTCCATTATCATTTTCCAATGAAAATAGGTGAACATCCTGATTCTTATACTGTCCAAAAACCTGTGTAGTTGATTTCATTATTTAACTATTTAAGTAGTCACTAACCCAGCTAAATGAGGTCATGACTGCCGATTAATGACTATTAGTTTTCTTTATAGGGTGCCAGTTTTTCCCAAGCGAACTCAACACCAATACCAGGTGTATCCGGTGCAACAGCACGGTAGTTTTCAACCACTAAAGGACGCTTTGTGTACTCATCGATAGGGAAGCTATGTACCTCAATCCAGCCAGCATTGGGCTGCGACGACACCAGACTCACGTGTAACTCCTGCATGCCATGTGAGCAAACAGGTATGTTATTGTCAGCCGCTAATTTGGCAGCTTTCAACCATCCGGTAATCCCAGCACAATTCGATGCATCAGGCTGTACAAATGAAAGTTTAGCATCTGCTCAAATAGCATATTCAAACTCATGAATGGTGTGCAAATTCTCACCCATTGCCAATGGCACACCTGTTGTTTCGGTTATCTTAGCATACCCTTTATAATCCTCTGGGATGGTTGGTTCTTCAAACCAATAGATGTCATACTCTTTGAAACGATTGGCTGCTTCAATGGACTTTTCAACACTCATCGAATAATTAGCATCAACCATGAAAGTAACGTCAGGCCCAATAAACTCGCGTACAGCTGCGATACGTTCAATATCCTCATTCAGATTATCGCTTCCAATTTTTATTTTAACTGCATTGTAACCCGGCATCCAGATAGCCTTGCATATTGGAGCAATTTAGGCATTGGAAACAGTAAGATCAATACCGCCACAATATGCTTTGCATGTATTACTTGCCCCTCCCTGCCATTTCCAAAGTGGTTCTCCTAACTTTTTACATCTTATGTCCCACAAAGCAATGTCAACGGCAGCCATGGCAAAGGCATACGATGCCTCCACGACCAACATAATGCATGTGCCACTACAGGAAATCATAAAACTCTTCAATATCATCCCCATGTTTACCAATCAAATCAGGTGCTAAAATCATGATCCAGCATTGCCTTTAATGGCATGTCCTCCTTTACCTCCTGTATAGGTATAACCCGTTCCTTCACTGCCATCATCAAGAGTTACTGTTGCCGTAATTAACTCAAAATGGAATGATCACCATGCTTGGCATCATTCAAAGCACCTCCTGTAAGAGGTACCGCAAAGAGTCGGACTTTTGTATGTATTTAATCTTACTCATTGATAACAGTCGTAATTCAGTGGTGAAGCAATCTCTTAATTATTGATAGATAAATCGCTTCGTCCTCCTTGAGTCCTCGCAATGACGTTTTATAGTCTGTTTTATGCTTTAAAACCTCACATAAAATGTCTTCTTCTCCAGGTATTGTTCAAAACCATATTTTCCATCTTCACCACCAGTTCCACTCATTTTATATCCGTTGTGGAAACCCTGGTGCAGCTCTCCATGACCACGATTGATGTATATCTCACCAAAATCTAATTCGTTGTTCAAGCGCATTACACGGTTCATATCGTTGGTGTAAACCATAGCTGCCAGTCCAAATTCACAATCATTGGCATAGTCAATCACCTGGTCAAAATCTTTAAATTTAATAACTGGAAGAATTGGTCCAAATGATTCTTCATGAACAATGGTCATATCCTGCTTGACATCGGTCAAGATGGTTGGCTCAAACCAGTTTCCTTTTTCAAATTCGGCTCCCTCAGGAATTTTTCCGCCATAAGCAAGTGTTGCTCCTTCCTTAATACTCACTCAACCAATTCCTGCATATGCTTTAGCTCAGCCTTATTCACTTTTGGCCCCATATCTGAAGTCATCAGCAAATGGATCTCCTACTTTGATCTCTTTCACTTTAGCCATGAATTTTTCCATGAATTCATCATAAATATCTTCATGGACATACATGCGTTCATTGCATGTACACACCTGCCCGCAGTTATCAAACCTGGAGTGCAATGCTCCGGCAACTGCGTCATCGATGTCGGCATCCTCAAATGCAATGAAAGGTGCCTTTCCTCCAAGCTCCAACTGCACATGAGCCAGGTTTTCAGAAGCAGCTTTAAAAATGGCCTGACCTGCAGGAGTGCTACCAGTCATGGTCACCATTTTGGTAATTGGATGCTTCACAAAGGCAGTACCCATAGTTCTCCCTGCACCGGTGACGATATTCAACACACCATCGGGAATTCCGGCTTTTTTAGCCAAATCTCCCAAGCATCAATGTTGACAGGGGTGTTTCCGTGGTGGGTTTAATAACCATGGTATTTCCGGCCACCAGTGCTGGTCCAATTTTTCGTCCCGCCAGTGCCAATGGAAAATTCCAGGCAGTAATGGCCACCACAACACCTCGGGGAATTTTCTGAATCCAGATTTGCTCATTTTCATTATCCGAAGGAACGATATCACCTTCAATGCGTCGTGCCCATTCACAGGCATATTCTATGAACGAACAACAGACATCCACCTCAAACTGGGCCACTTTAAAGAGTTTCCCTTGTTCTTTGGTAAGAACTGTGGCGAGCTCCTCACGGTTGGCTTTAATTTCTTTTGTAAAAGCATAGAGCAGTTCAGCTCTTTTACGTGCAGGCATTTTTCCCCAGCCTTTTTGAGCTTTTTCTGCAGCTTTCAGTGCAACGTCAGCATCATCTTCGTTACCATCTGCAACAATACCAACTAATTCATCATTAGCAGGATTTAACACTTCAGCAGTTTTACCATTTGAGGGTTCAACCCATTGTCCATTAATATATTGTTTAAAGTTTAAGCTACTGATATCCATTTCGTAAGTTGTTTTTGTTGGTAGCATTTTAGCCTTACTGAATAAATCCGGCATGCCATCAGAAGCCACACCGGATTTAATGCATCTCTCTAGGCCAGTTCGTTTTCACCTTTTACATATCCAAAGTTGGCCAGTATACCGCCGTCAACATACAGTACATGACCGTTAACAAAGTCGGCGGCTTTTGAAGCCAGGAACAAAGCTGCATTACCCACATCTTCGGGCTCTCCCCATCGGTTGGCAGGTGTACGTGTCATCACCAGATCGTTGAAAGGATGGCCCCCCACACGAATTGGTGCAGTTTGTGATGTGGCAATATAACCTGGTCCGATGCCATTTACCTGCAAATTGTATTTGGCCCATTCGCAACACATGTTCTGCAGTCAACAGCTTCAAACCCCCTTTGGCTGATGCATACGCCGAAACATTTTGACGGCCATACACACTCATCATCGAACACATGTTAATAATTTTACCCTGACGGCGCTCAATCATGCCTTTAGCTACACGCTTAGCCACAATCAAAGGAGCCACCAAATCCACATCAATTACTGTTTTAAAATCGTCCAAAGGCATATCCATGATAGGAACACGCTTTATGATACCAGCATTATTCACTAAAATGTCAACCGGACCAACTTCTTGTTCAATTTGAGTGATTCCTTTATCCACCTCTGCCTCACTGGTCACATTGAAGTTAAGGGTGTATACATCAATGCCATCTTTGGCATATTCTTCTTTGGCTTCGGCCAGTTTGGCATCATCAATATCGTTTACGCACAACTTGGCTCCGGCTGCTGCCAAAGCTTTACCGCAAGCCATGCCTATACCATGTGTACCACCGGTTACCAGTGCCACTCTTCCTGAAAGATCGAATAAGTCGTTTACGTTTATCATTTCTCTGATTTTTTCAATTAATTACTGGCAATCCACCAGGTACTTCATGCCGTTTGGATTGGTATCAATTTGTTCAAATAACTGTTGTATTTTCTCAAGCGGTTCAACTGCTGTAATCAAACTCTCGAAAGGAAGATCGTTTTTAGTGATCAAAGCAATCGACTCTTCATAATCCTCACTCTCATAAACCCTTGCTCCAATTAGCTCTAACTCTTTCCAGAAGAATTTAAACAGACTTACAGGTTTGGGTTCCCCATGAATAGCCACCATCACGATGCGTCCGCGAATACCTGCCACCTCTGTCATAACATCTAACGAAGGTTGTACACCAGCCACCTCAAATACCACATCGGCCAAGCCTCCGGCTGTTTTTTCTTCAATGTATTGAACCAAATCCGTTTTTATCGGATTAACCACTTCAAAGCCCATCTCTTCGGCCATTTTGATACGAATATCATTCACTTCTGAAATAACTACCTGAGCTCCTTTACTTTTGGCCACCATTGCTACCAGCAAGCCAATTGGGCCTCCACCCAACACAACAGCTGTTTCACCCTTCTGCAAACGTCCGCGACGTACATCGTGACAAGCAACCGCCAGTGGCTCAACCAAAGCGGCCAATCTCAGATCTGTATTTTCATTAAGTCTGTGCACAATAAAGGCAGGTACAGTCCAAAACTGCTGCATGGCTCCAGGGCTATCGATACCAATAAATTTCAGTTTTTTGGCAATATGTCCAAAACCTTTATCTGATGCTTGTTCGGCACGGTTATCCAGTGGTCTTACGGTCACCTTATCACCAACAGAAATATTTTTTACTCCTTCACCAACGGCATCAATAACGCCCGACATTTCATGACCAATAGTTTCAGGTATATTAACACGTTGATCCATCATACCATGGTAAATGTGTACATCGGTACCACACACACCACGTCCAGCGACTTTAATTCTTACTTCACCACTTCCAGTTCTACCAGATCTTTTTTCAACAACAGAAAATGTTTTATTTCCTTCATAGATTGTTGCCTTCATATGTTTCTAAATTAAATGACTGAATAATGTATTCGACCTCGAACTTATTAATAGTTTGCAGGATCATAGGGTGGTAAATACAAGCCTATTTCGATTACATTTAGAAAAAAAAGCACTAAGCGAGGTTTGATTATACCACCTGCTTTGCATTTATTTTACCTATTGTGCCATCTGTATTATTGCCCATTGATAGGCCTAATTTCAACTTCAGCGATACTCATTGAGATAGCAAAGGTACCTAAAGGGGCCTCACAGCTCCTTTATACTTTTTCATGTATTAACTTAATCGGCACTTTCGCCTATTGCAGTGTGACTGGTTTTCATGACCTGAATCCACGGATGTATTGCCAATTGTAGTTCTTATATTCATGCGTTAATCCCCAACGCAAAATCTCAGTTGGTTCTTTTTCGTTATCAGCACTGCGGTTAAGACCAATGGCATGAGGCGCTCCAGGTATTACAGATTTTATCTCGAAATTAATACCATCGGGTGACCACTGAATAGTATTTTTCTCAGGCCCATCTGTTGTAATTAATGAAGCAATACCACCATTATATGGCCACACACAAATCTCATGACCACTATTACTGATTGGATTGTATGGCGATTTTACATATGGACCTTTAGGATTGTCTGCAATAGCCACTCCATGTCGAATCTGACGACCTCCAAATGTAATTTGCTCACCCATTTGCTCCCCTTTATAATACAGGTAAAATTTACCATTGTATGGAATAATACACGGGTCATGAACTTTATGGCTATCAAAATCGCCCTTCTTCTTCACTTTAAAGCGGTTATCTTCATCCCCATCCCACACACCATTATCAGCTGGACTTAATATTGGCTCAAGCGATTTTGTCCACAGTCCGTCAGGCGAATTAGACCAAGCCAGCCCAACCTGATTTTTAACCCTTACATTATATGGCGACTTTACTGTCTGATAACAAAGATAATACATGCCATCATACACCATTATTTCTGTAGTAAAAACCGAACGATCATCATATTCACCTTTCTTTCCCGCCCTTACCAGCGGTCTTGCTTCTTTCCGGGTGATACCATCTTCTGAAGTCGCATACCAAATATCGCAGCGATCCCATGGGAATACTTTTTCGTTTTCAATATCGCCTGCAAAACCATCTACTTTACCTGTACTGCGCGAATACCATACATAATATTTTCCATCTACTTTTATGAGTGCACTTGGATCGCGCCGAACAACGCCTTCCTCCATAGGCCAGATCCTTTTAAATCAAATACTTCAAACTCAACAAACCATTCGTTACCAACCTTTGGCCATTTCAGTGCCCTTTTTACTAGCCGCACTCGGTACTCTTTATTGGTAATTCCAAGGTGATCGATCTGTTCTGCTGTTGGTTCTGTTTCTGAATCGCAACATGATAACGTACG
>CALOEA010000016.1:0-34242 GCA_942492185.1 uncultured Alphaproteobacteria bacterium | reverse complement strand
GACAAGGACCTGGCGCTGCGCTACCGGGGACGGCTCGATGCCTCGCGCACCGCGAAGGTGGAGGGCGCGCGCGCGGAACTCTATGAGGCGATGGCGGCCGTGGCCGGCGGCGGCGTGGCCCCGGCGGAGCAGCATCCGCCGATGGGCTGCTCCATAAAGTGGAAAGCTGATCGCAAGAGCTAGCCGAAAGCGCTCGTTACCGCGGCTGGAGGCTGGATTCCCCGGCGCCCGGTGCCCACCCTGCGGCACCGCCCAGCCTTGCGTTGCGGCCCTTTCCAGGGTCTAACACGGTCGGTAAGGTAGCGACCCCTCGCCGCCGCCCGACGGGCCGAGCCGGCGCGGTACTCGGCAGATCCAAGAAACGAAGGTTTTCATCCCGTGTCCGATGTATTTCGCGAAGTCGACGAAGCTGTCCGCGAGGACCAGCTGAAGCAGATCTGGAAGCGCTACGGCAAGCTGATCGTCGCCGTCGTCGTGCTCGTCGTGCTCCTGATCGGCGGCTACCAGGGCTGGAAGTACTGGCAGGCGAGCGAGCGCGCCGATAGCTCCAATGCCTATGCCACCGCGATCATGGACGCCCGCACCAACAAGGCCGACCAGGCGCTGTCCGAACTGCAGGCCATGGCCGACCCGGCCTCCGGCGACGTCGGCACGCTGGCGGCCTTCGCGGCCGCGCGGCTGCACCTGGGCAAGGACGAAACCGCCGAGGCGATCGCCATCTGGGATGCGCTGGCCGCCAGCGACGCCGCCGGGCCGACCTACCAGGACACGGCGCTGCTGCTGTCGGTCATGCATCAGATCGACGGCGGTGACGCCGCCGCGCTGGAGCAGCGCCTGCAGCCATTGCTGGCCGAGGGCGAGGCCTTCCGGCCCCTGGCGCTCGAGCTGGCCGCCTATCTGGCGATCAAGCAGAGCGACCCCGAGCGCGCCCGCGGCCTGCTCGACAGCCTGTCCACCGACCCGACGGCCACGGTCAACCAGCAGGCCCGCGCGCGCCAGCTCGCGGCGGCCCTCGGTCAGTGACGGCTGCAACGGCCAGCCCGATGGATCGCCCCCACCGCCGGACCACCCGCCGCAGCAGAGACGGCCGCAGGACCTCGTCATGACCTCTTCCCGCTTTGCCCTGACCGGCTTGATGCTCGCCACGCTGCTGCTTTCCGGCTGCGGCACGGTCGAATCGATCTTCGGCACCGGCGACCCGCCGCCGCTGCCCGGCGTGCGCGTCTCGGTCCTGGAGGGTGGCAGCGGCATCGAGACCGACGAACTCGTGGCCGAGCGGGTGGTGCTGCTGCCGGCTCCCTACGTCAACGGCAGCTGGGAGCAGCCGGGCGGCAGCCCCGGCCACGCCATGTACCACCTCGGCCTCGGCCCGGCGCCGCAGCAGGTCTGGGTGAAGGACATCGGCGAGGGCGACGACGACGACGCCGCCCTGCTGGCCGAGCCGATCGTCTTCGGCGACGCCGTCTTCACGATCGATTCGCGCTCCACCGTCACGGCGCGCCGTCAGAGCAGCGGCGACACCTTCTGGGAGACCGACCTGGAGCTGGAGGACGAGGACGACGGCTTCTTCGGCGGCGGCGTCGCCTATGCCGACGGCCGCCTCTACGTGACCACCGGCTTCGGCTCGATCTTCGCGCTCGATGCGAGCAACGGCCAGGTGATCTGGGAACAGAACGTCCACTCGCCGATGCGCTCCGCGCCGACGGTGTCCGGTGGCCGCGTCTTCGCCATCACGCTGGACAACGAGACCTACGCGCTGGCCGCCGCCGACGGCCGGCAGCTCTGGTCCCACAACGGCATCGAGGAGGTGGCCAGCCTGCTCGGCACCTCCAGCCCGGCGGTGGCCGGCGGCACCGTCATCGTCGCCTACACCTCCGGCGAGATCTATGCGCTGCAGGTGGAGAACGGCCGGGAGATCTGGAGCGACAGCCTGGCCGCCGTCCGGCGCACCGATCCGCTGGCCGATATCGCCCAGATCCGTGGCCTGCCGGTGATCGACCGCGGCCTGGTCTACGTCGTCAGCCATGCCGGCCGCACGGCCGCCATCGACCTGCGGCGCGGCAGCCGCGTCTGGGAGCGCGATTTCGGCGGCACCCAGACCCCCTGGGCCGCCGGCGAGTATCTCTTCATGGTGACCCGGGAGGGCACGCTGCTCTGCCTGACGCGCGAGGAGGGAGCGGTGCGCTGGGCGACCCAGCTGCCGCAGTGGGAGGACGCCGAGGACCTGGAGGATGCGATCACCTGGTACGGGCCGGTGCTGGCCAGCGACCGGCTGATCATCGCCGGCTCGCATGGCGAGGCCTATTCGATCTCGCCCTACAGCGGCGAGATCCTCGGTGTCGTGGAACTGCCGAGCGGCGCCGCCGTATCGCCGATCGTCGCCAACAACACGCTCTATTTCATCAGCACCGACGCCGACCTGGTGGCGCTGCGCTGACCCTCTTTGGCCGCTGCCCGCCGGCCGGTGCATGCGGGGCGAGAGATCATGACCGAACCCCTATCCCTGCCGCTGGTCGCCATCATCGGGCGGCCCAACGTCGGCAAGTCGACGCTCTTCAACCGGCTGGTCGGCCGGCGGCTGGCGCTGGTCGACGACCGCCCGGGGGTGACCCGCGACCGCCGCGAGGGCGAAGCGCGGCTCTATGACCTGCTGTTCCGCATCGTCGATACCGCCGGCCTGGAGGAGGCCGAGCCCGGCAGCCTGGCCGGGCGCATGCGGGCGCAGACCGAGCTCGCCGCCAACGAGGCCGAGGTCTCGCTCTTCCTGTTCGATGCCCGCGTCCGGCCTGACGCCGCAGGACGAGCACTTCGCGCGCCTGGCTCAGGCGCAGCGGCAGGCCGGTCGTCCTCGTGGCCAACAAGTGCGAGGGCAACGAGGCGGAGCTGGCCGCGCCGGCAGCCTATGCCCTGGGGCTGGGCGAGCCGATCCCCTTTTCCGCCGAGCACGGCCTCGGTCTCTCGGATCTGCACGACGCCCTTTCGGCTCACCTCCAGCCGGTCCAGGAGGCCGAGCCCGAAGCCGCCATCGACGAGGCGGACGCGGCAGAGGCGGAGGCCGAAGGCGAGGCGACGAGACCGCGGAGCCCGAGCCCTCGCAGCCGCTGCAGCTGGCCATCATCGGCCGGCCCAACGTCGGCAAGTCGACCCTGGTCAACCGCCTGATCGGCGAGGAGCGCCTGCTGACCGGGCCGGAGGCCGGCATCACCCGCGATTCCATCGCCGCTCGACTGGTCCTACAAGGGCCAGGCCATCCGCCTGGTCGATACCGCCGGCCTGCGCCGCCGCGCAAGATCAACGACAAGGCCTGGAGAAGCCTGGCGGGCGCCGATACCCGCCGCTCGCTGCCGCTACGCCCACGTCGTGGTGCTGCTGGTCGATGCCGACCCAGCCGCTGGAGCGCCAGGACCTCGCCATCGCCGAACTGGTGCTGGAGGAGGGGCGCGGCCTCGTCGTCGCGGTCAACAAGTGGGATGCCTGGTCGAGGACCAGCCAAGGCGGCCATGACGCGAGTGCGCGACCGGATCGAGCAGGCCCTGCCGCGGGTCCGGGGCCTGCCGGTGGTCACGCTCTCGGCACTGCCGGCCGCAGTCTCGACCGGCTGCTAGCCTGCCGTGTCCAGCTCTACGAGGCCTGGAACAGCCGCGTTCCGACCGGCGAGCTCAACCGCTTCTGGCTCGAGGCGATGGTCTCCGCCCATCCGCCGCCGGCGCCGGCCGGGCGCCGCATCCGCCTGAAGTACATGACCCAGGCCAAGGCGCGGCCGCCGACCTTCGCGCTCTTCGCCTCGCAGGCCGATGCCCTGCCGGAATCCTACCTGCGCTATCTGGAGAACGGCCTGCGGGAGGCCTTCGACCTCAAGGGAACGCCGATCCGAATCCAGCTTCGGACCGGGAAAAACCCCTACGCGACAAAGGGATGACAAGGGGCGCCCGGCGGACGCAGACTGCTGCGCCGAATCCGTCCGCAGTGCCCGAAGGAGACCCCCGATGAGCCAGGCGACCGCCCAGCGCGACAAGACCAAGGCGATCCGCGTCGAGAACCAGGCCAAGCGCATCCGGGTGCGCTTCGGCGACGAGACGGTCGCCGACAGCGTCAGGACCAAGCTGCTCTTCGAGGAGGGCCACTTCCCGGTCATCTACTTCCCCTTCGCCGACCTGCGCCGCGACCTGCTGGTGGAGAGCGCGCACCGCACCCACTGTCCCTGGAAGGGCGACGCTTCCTACTGGTCGATCAAGGTCGGCGACCGTCTGGCCGAGAACGCGGTCTGGTACTATCCGACGCCGCTGCCGGCCTGCGCCGGCATCGAGGATCACGCCTCCTTCATCTTCAAGGCGGTCGACGGCTGGCTGGAGGAGGACACGCCGCTCTATGCCCACGCCCGCAACCCCTACACCCGTATCGACACGCTGCGCTCCTCGCGGCGCGTCGTGGTCAAGGCGAAGGGCGAGACGCTGGCCGACACGACGCGCGCGGTCTTCCTCTACGAGACCGGCCTGCCGGCGCGCTACTACATCCCGCCCGAGGACTGCCGCATGGACCTCCTGGGCAAGAGCGAGACCACCACGGTCTGCCCCTACAAGGGCATCTCGTCCTACTACTCGGCCAGGCTGCCGGGCGGCGAGGTGAAGGATATCGCCTGGTACTATCCCGCGCCCTGGCCGGAGGTCAGCGCGGTGAAGGACCACCTGGCCTTCTATCCCGAGCGCGTCGACTCCATCGAGGTGGCGGAGAGGTAGCGGCTCAGCCCGCCGCGACCGTCTCGCCGTGCCTCTCGCAATCCGGCAGCAGCAGCGGCAGCAACGCCTCTGCGACCTGCTCCGGCTGCGGCAGGCTGGCCGCCTTCTCGCCGGGAAAGGAGGTCGCCCTGAGCCGCGAGGCGAAGGGCGCCGGCGCGGCGAGGTTTACCCGCACGGCGGTCTTGCGCGTCTCGTCGGCATAGGCCAGCGCCAGGGTCTCCAGCGCCGCCTTGCTGGCGGCGTAGGGGTTCCAGTAGGCGACGTTGCGGCCGGCCCGGTCGGTGACGAAGAGGGCGCGGGCGCCGTCCGACTGGCGCAGCAGCGGGTCGAGGCTGCGGATGAGGCGATAGTTGGCGGTCACGTTCAGCGCGAAGACCTGCTCCCAGACCGCCGGCGGCAGGTGCCCGACTGGCGAGAGCTGCCCCAGCATGGCGGCGCAGGAGACCAGGCCGTCGAGCCGGCCGTAGCGCTCGTAGAGCTGCCCTCCCAGACGGTCGATGGCCTCGTGGTCGGTGAGGTCGAGCGGCACCAGCACCGCCGGGGGGCCGCCGCGCGCGCGTTGCGCGTCGTCCAGCTCCTCCAGGGCGCCGCTGGTGCGCGCCACCAGGACGAGCTGCGCGCCCAAGGCGGCCAGTTCGAGGGCAAGCGCGCGGCCGAGGCCGCGCGAGGCGCCGGTCACCAGGAACAGCCGGTCGGCCAGCACGGGGCTGCCGGCGCCCTTGCCGCCGGCGGCGGATGCGCTCTGCTCTGTCATCGGTCGGGAAACTCCGTTAGCTGTGCCAGGGCGCCTGCCTGCGGCGGCGGAGGCGGCGGGTGACCGCCCGGCCGCCGCGTTCGGCGAAGGCAAGCGACATGAGCCCTAGAAGCATGCCGATGGCGGCGTAGGTCAAGCCCTCGGTGGAGACCGGCAGTGCCGGCGTGAAGGCCTGGAAGGTGGCGCTGACGAGGTCGCTATCGAAGTGGCGCGCCAGCTCGACCGGCCGCTCCAGGACCCCAGCGTTGGACAGCGCCAGCAGCGACTCGCGCAGGCTGGCGGCATCCGTCAGCGCGGCCTGCAGCACCTGGCCCTCGGTCTGGAACACCGGGTCGCTCGACTGCAGGAAGCGGGCGACGTAGTCGGCCACCGAGAGGCCCTGGCTCTGCGCCGCCTCGTAGATCCTGGCCTCCTGCACCAGCGCCTGGTCGAGGCGGCCGCCGAGACGCTGCAGGTACTGCTGATAGAACTCGGGAAACTGCGAGGAGACACCGGCGCCGCCGATGGCAGCCACGCCGTTGGCGATGCGACCGAAGGCTGCCATAGGGGGGCCGCCGCCCCGCGGGCCTCAGGCGAAGCGCGAGAGGAGCGACAGCTGGCCCTCGTCCGGGCGCTCCTCGCGATCGGTCAGCTTCGTCGGATAGTCGCCGGTGAAGCAGGCGTCGCAGAACTGCGGCTGGCTGTCGTCCCGACCGGCCTCGCCCATCGCCCGGTAGAGCCCGTCCATCGAGACGAAGGCCAGGCTGTCGACGCCGATGAAGCGCGCCATCTCCTCGACGTTCATGCGGCTGGCCAGGAGCTGCTCGCGCTCCGGCGTGTCGATGCCGTAGAAGCAGGAGTGGCTGGTCGGCGGCGCGGCGATGCGCATGTGCACCTCGGTGGCGCCGGCGGCCCGCACCATCTCGACGATCTTGATCGAGGTGGTGCCGCGCACGATCGAGTCGTCGACCAGGATCACCCGGCGGCCGGCGATGGTGCCGCGGTTGGCGTTGTGCTTCAGGCGGACGCCGAGGTTGCGGATCTGCTGCCCCGGCTCGATGAAGGTGCGCCCGACATAGTGGTTGCGGATGATGCCCAGCTCGAAGGGGATGCCGCTTTCCTGGCTGAAGCCGATGGCGGCCGGTACGCCGCTGTCCGGCACCGGGATGATGACGTCGGCCGGCACGCCGCTCTCGCGCGCCAGCTCGGCGCCGATCCGCTTGCGCGATTCGTAGACCGACTTGCCGCCGATCGAAGAATCGGGCCGCGCGAAGTAGATATGCTCGAAGACGCAGAAGCGCTGGCGCTGTGGCGGGAAGGGACGCAGCGAATGCACGCCGGAGGCGTCGAGCACAACCATCTCGCCGGCCTCGACGTCGCGCACGTAGTCGGCGCCGATGATGTCGAGCGCGCAGGTCTCCGAGGCGATGATGAAGGAGCTGCCGAGCTTGCCGATCACCAGCGGGCGCACCCCCAGCGGGTCGCGCACGCCGATCACGCAGTCGTCGGTCAGGCAGACCAGGGAATAGGCGCCCTCGATCTGGCGCAGCGCCTCGGTCAGCCGCTCGATGACGGTCTTGCCCTGCGCCAGGGCGATCAGGTGGACGATCACCTCGGTGTCGGCGGTCGACTGGAAGATGGCGCCGCGCTGCACCAGGCGGTGGCGCAGGCCGTTGGCGTTGGTCAGGTTGCCGTTGTGCGCCAGGCAGAAGCCGCCGAGCGCCAGATCGGCGAAGAGCGGCTGGACGTTGCGCAGCAGCGTGCCGCCGGCGGTCGAGTAGCGGACGTGGCCGATGGCGGCCTTGCCCTTCAGGGTGACCATCACCTCCTCGCGGCCGAAGACGTCGGCGACCTGGCCGATGTCGCGATGGGCATGGAACTGATGGCCGTCGTAGGAGACGATGCCGCAGGCCTCCTGGCCGCGGTGCTGCAGCGCATGCAGCCCCAGCGCGGTGTGGCGCGAGGCGTCGCCGTTGCCCCAGATGCCGAAGACGCCGCACTCTTCCTTGAGCTTGTCGTCGTCGAAAGGGTCGGTGGTCAGAAGAGAGGTCATCAGTTTCCCGTTCCGGGCTGCTGGCCGGACCCCTCGAGGAGATTCTCGATGGTCTTGTCCAGCTCCTGCCGCTCGCCCTCGTTATACGCCGGTTCGGCTCCATCCGACGAACCTTTCGGCTGCGGCTGGATGGAGTCCTCGAAACCAAAGGCTTTCGGGGCTCCCCCCTCGGCCGCTTCCAGTCCCGCCCGGGCCGCGTCGCCGAGCGACTCCAGGAAGGCTTTCGGTACCAGGGAGCGCAAAACCTCGGCTCCCTGCTTCAGCATCGGCACCGCACGGGCCTCCTGGATCCAGGCCGGGCGCTGCTGTTCCGGCACCATCCAGGCGAAGATCAGCCAGGCCAGCGACACCAGCACCCCGCCGCGAACCAGACCGAACACCAGCCCCAGCGTGCGGTCGAGCGCCGAAAGACTGGATTCCTGCACCCGCCGGGCGATCGCCCGGGCGAAGAGCGACAGCACCACGAGCGCCGCCAGGAACAGCACGATGCCCGAGACAATGTCGGCCACCACCTGGATCGAGATGAAGGACCGCATGTGCGGCTGGAGATAAGGGAAGGCATAGAGCGCGACAAGGGCCGCACCTACCCACGCACCGAATGACAGCACTTCGTGAACGAAGCCCCGCATCAGCGCCAGGAGCCCCGACAGCAGCACGACCACGAGCAGGACAACGTCAAGAATATTGACGCCCATCAAGGGCTTATCCTCTCATCTTCATGTCGTCCCGCCGCTGGTGCGGCCAAGGCGGGCCAGATTTCCGACCGCCATGTGCGACACCAGATCGCGCAGGTGGCCGATCTCCTGGCGCAGGATAGCTGCGTTTTCGTCGCGCCGGGTCCTGCCGTTCCGGTCGCGCGGCGCGGGCGGCGCCAGCGCCGTGTCGAAGCCGAGCTTGGCCGCCTCCTTCAGGCGCATCTCCGGGCGGCTGACGGCCCGCACCTCGCCGCCCAGGCCGATCTCGCCGAAGATCACCGTGCCGGCCTGGACCGGCTGGCCGCTGGCCGCCGAGATCAGCGCCGCGGCGACCGCCAGGTCGGCGGCCGGCTCGCTGATCCTGAGGCCGCCGGCGACATTGAGGTAGACGTCCTTGCCGGAAAGCGACAGCCCGCAGCGCGCCTCGAGTACCGCCAGCACCATGGCCAGCCGCCCGCTGTCCCAGCCGACCACCGCCCGCCGGGCGCTGCCGGGCGGCGCGCCGGCCACCAGGGCCTGGATCTCGACCAGCACCGGGCGGGTGCCCTCCAGGCCGGCGAAGACCGCCGAGCCGGCGACCTCGCCCTGGCGCTCGGCGAGGAACAGCGCCGAGGGGTTGGCGACCTCGGCCAGGCCGCTGTCGGCCATCTCGAAGACGCCGATCTCGTCGGTGGCGCCGAAGCGGTTCTTGGTCGCCCGCAGGATGCGGAAGGGGTGGCCGCGCTCGCCCTCGAAGGAGATCACCGCGTCGACCATGTGCTCCAGCACCTTCGGGCCGGCGATCACGCCCTCCTTGGTGACGTGGCCGACCAGGATCAGCGCGAAGCCCTGGGTCTTCGCCAGGCGGATCAGCTCCTGGGCGCTGCCGCGCACCTGGCTGACCGTGCCGGGCGCCGAATCGAGGCTGTCGAGCCACAGGGTCTGGATCGAATCGATCACCGCCACCGTCGGCGCCTGCGGCCCCTCCAGCGCGGTCAGGATCTCGCGGACCGAGGTGGCGGCGGCCAGCGCCACCGGCGCCTCCGCCAGGCCCATGCGCTGCGCGCGCAGGCGCACCTGGTCGACCGCCTCCTCGCCGGAGACATAGAGCGTGCTCTGGCCGGCCTGTGCCAGCGCCGCCACGACCTGCAGCAGCAGGGTCGACTTGCCGATCCCGGGGTCGCCGCCGACCAGCACGGCGGAGCCGGGCACCAGGCCGCCGCCGACCACGCGGTCGAACTCGGCGATGCCGGAGACCAGGCGCGGCGGCGGCCGCTCGGCGCCGGCCAGGCTGACCAGTTCCAGCCGCTGGCCGCCGGCCGCCTGGGCCTTGCCGCCGGGCGCGCGGCCCAGCCCGCCGGGGGCGGCGGCGCGCGGCCTTTCCTCGACGATGGTGTTCCAGGCGTCGCACGCTTCGCAGCGCCCGCTCCACCGGCCATAGGCGGCGCCGCAGGATTGGCAGACGAAACGGGCTGTTGCTTTGGCCAAAATGTGCGGTCTCGCCGACTCCGGAGGAACCGCCGGAGTCTAGCCGAAATGGTCCTGGATCTGCATCTCGATCGGGCCTTCGGCGCGGCCGTTGATGAACTGCTCGACGTAGGCGTTGCCGGAGCGGTCGATATCGCGCGTGCGGCCGTCCCAGATCAGCTTGCCCTCGAACAGCATGGCGACCCGCTTGGAGATGCGCCGCGCCGAGGGCATGTCGTGGGTGATCGAGACCGCGGTGGCGCCGAGCTGCTCGACGCAGGCGACGATCAGGTTGTCGATCACGTGCCCCATGATCGGGTCGAGGCCGGTGGTCGGCTCGTCGAAGAAGATCACCTCCGGGCCGGTGGCGACGGCGCGCGCCAGCCCGACGCGCTTCTTCATGCCGCCGGAGAGTTCCGCCGGATAGAGCTCGGCGACCTGGCGGTTGAGCCCGACCTCGGCCAGCTTCTCCAGCGCGATCTTCTTCGCCTCGGCCGCCTTCATGCCCTTGCCGTTCATCAGGCCGAAGGCGACGTTGCGCCAGACCGGCAGCGAGTCGAAGAGCGCGGCGTACTGGAACAGCATGCCGAACTTGCCGCGCACCTCGTCCAGCTTCCGCGTCGGGGCGTTCACCACCTCCTGGCCGTCGACCAGGATCGAGCCGGCATCGGCTGGCAGCAGGCCGAGGATGCACTTCAGCAGCACCGACTTGCCGCTGCCGGAGCCGCCGATGATCACCAGCGAGTCGCCCGGCCAGATGTCGAGGTCGAGGCCGTCGAGCACCACCTTGTTGCCGAAGGCCTTCTTCAGGCCGCGGATGCGGATATCTTCGGCTCGCCGCTGGGGAGGGCGGGTCGTCGGTCATCGGGCGAAGAAGAGCTCGGTGATGAAGTAGTTGAAGCAGAGCAGGAGGATCGAGGCCGAGACCACGGCGTTGGTCGTGGCGCTGCCGACGCCCTGGGCGCCGCCGCGCGAGTGGTAGCCGTGGTAGCAGCCCATCAGCGTCACCAGGAAGCCGAAGACGGCGGCCTTCACCAGGCCGGAGAAGACATCCTCGAAGACCATGTTGTTCATGGTGTTCTGCAGATAGGTCGAGGCGTTGAAGTCGAGCTTGAAGACGCTGACCAGATAGCCGCCGAAGATGCCGATGGTATCGGCCACCACGACCAGCAGCGGCATCATGGTGATGCCGGCGATCAGCCGCGGCGCGACGAGGTACTTGTAGGGGTTGGTCGCCAGGGTATCGAGGGCATCGATCTGCTCGGTCACCCGCATGGTGCCGATCTCCGCCGCCATGGCGGCGCCGATCCGCCCGGCCACCATCAGGCCGGCCAGCACCGGGCCCAGCTCGCGGGTGATCGAGACCACGACCACCTGCGGGATCGCCGCCTCGGCGGAGAAGCGCGCGAAGCCGGTATAGCTCTGCAGCGCCAGCACCATGCCGGTGAAGATCGCCGTGAGGCCGACCACCGGCAGGGAATAGAAACCGATCTCCAGCATCTGCCGGCCGATCAGGCCGGGATACCAGGGCGGGCGCAGCGTGTGCGCCACCGCGTTGCCGGCGAAGATCACCAGTCGCCCGGCGGCCGCCAGGAACGCGAGGAAGGCGCGGCCAATCGGCTGCAGGATCGGCATGCGCGTCAGGCCCCGGTGCCGGCGGCGGAGCGGGCAGGGGCGTAGCTGCGTCGATAGCGGCGGCCGAGCTGGGTCAGCAGCTCATAGCCGATGGTGCCGGCGGCGGCGGCCAGCTCATCGACGCCCTGCGCCGGGCCGAGCAGCTCGAGGTAATCCCCGGCGACCACGGCATCGGGCGGCAGGGCCGTTACGTCCACCACCGTCAGATCCATCGAGACGCGTCCTACGATCGGTAGGGCCTGGCCTTTCCAGAAGACCCGGGCCCGGTTGGACAGGGCGCGAAAGATGCCGTCCGCATAGCCGCCGGCGAGCGTTGCCAGGCGCGTCGGGCCCCCCACGCGATGGCTGGCACCATAGCCAACGGTCATGGGCGAATCAACGCGCCGCAACTGGAGAACGCGCAGCTTCAGGGCGACCGCCGGGCGCATCGGATTGGCCTGCCCGGGCGTCGGATTGCCGCCATAGAGGGCATAGCCGGGCCGCCCCCAGTCGAAGCGGAAGGCGGGACCGAGGAAGAGGCCGGAGGAGTTGGCCAGCGAGCGCGGGGCCTGGCGCGCCGCCGGCGGCAGCCGCTCGGCCAGCGCCAGGAAGTGCCGGCGCTGCTGCTCGTTCATCGGCCCGGCCAGATCCTCGGCGCAGGCGAGGTGGCTCATCACCAGCTGCAGCGCGATCCCCTCGAGGCGCTCCGGCGCCGCGGCGAGGCGCGCGACCTCGTCGTCGGGCAGGCCCAGCCGGCTCATGCCGCTGTCGAGGTGCAGCAAGGCCGGGAGCGGCCGCCCGGCGGCGCGCGCCGCGCCCTGCCAGAGCGCGATCTGGCCGAGGCTGTTCAGGACCGGCAGCAGGCCGCCGGCGACGAAATCGCGCTCCTCGCCGGCCTGCACGCCGTTCAGCACGCAGAGCTCGGCCTCCGGCAGCAGCGGGCGCAGGGTCAGGGCCTCGCCGAGATGGGCGACGAAAAAGCGCCGCGCGCCGGTCGCCCAGAGGGCCGGTGCCACCTCGGCCGCGCCGAGGCCATAGGCATCGGCCTTCACCGCCGGCGCCAGGCGGCAGCCCGGCGCCTCGGCGCAGAGGCGGCGGTAGTTGTCGGCGACGGCCGCCAGGTCGATCTCCAGGACGCCGGTGGGCGAGAGCACGCGCGCGGGCCCTAGCCGTGCTGCGGCAGATGGTCGTCCGCCACGTGGTCGCCGAACTGGGTGAACTCGCCCTCGAAGTGCAGGTAGACCGTGCCGATGGGGCCGTGGCGCTGCTTGGCGACGATCAGCTCGGCGAGATTGCGCACCTGCTCCAGGCGTTCCATGTCCTCGTCGGTCTTCTTGCGCTCCAGGTAGTATTCCTCGCGGAAGAGGAACATCACCACGTCGGCGTCCTGCTCGATCGAGCCCGATTCGCGCAGGTCGGAGAGCTGCGGACGCTTGTCCTCGCGCTGCTCGGTGGCGCGGCTGAGCTGCGACAGCGCGATCACCGGCACGTCGAGTTCCTTGGCCACGGCCTTCAGGCCGCGGGTGATCTCGGAGACCTCCTGCACGCGGTTGTCGCTGTTGCGCGAGGAGCCGGACATCAGCTGCAGGTAGTCGACGATGATCATCGCCAGCCCCTGCTTGCGCTTCAGGCGGCGGGCACGGGTGCGCAGGCCGGAAACCGTGAGCGCCGGGGTGTCGTCGATGAAGAGCGGCAGGCTCGCCAGCTGGCGGTTGGCGGCGAAGACGCGGTCGAACTCCTCCTGCGAGATCTCGCCGCGGCGCATCTTCGAGGAGGAGACGTGGACCTGTTCGGAGATGATGCGGGTCGCCAGCTGCTCGGCCGACATCTCCAGCGAGAAGAAGGCGACCGGCTGCGCCTCCTCGATCTCGCTCTGGTCGGCGGCGCGCGACCAGCGCATCGTCGAGGCGACGTTGTAGGCGATGTTGGTCGCCAGCGAGGTCTTTCCCATCGCCGGACGGGCGGCGAGGATGATGAGGTCGCTGTTCTGCAGGCCGCCCAGCAGGCGATCGACGTCGCGGAAGCCGGTGGCGACGCCGGCGACGCCGCTGTCGCGCTTCATCGCCGCCTCGGTCATGTTGATGGCTTCGGTCAGCGCATCGCGGAAGGAGCGGAAGTCGCGGCCGGTCTGGCCGGTCTCGGCCAGCTCGTAGAGCCGCTGCTCGGCGCTCTCGATCTGCGAGACCGCGTCCTTCTCCAGGTCGTGCTCGAAGGCCTCGTTCACCACCTCCTGGCCGAGGTCGATGAGCTGCCGGCGCAGGTAGAGGTCGTGCACGGTGCGGCCGTAGTCGGCGGCGTTGATGATCGCCACCGAGAGCGCCTGCAGGCGGGCGAGATAGGTCGCGCCGCCGACCTCGGTCAGGCCCTCGTCGCGCTCGAAGTAGTTCTTCAGCGTGACCGCGTTGGCGTTCTGCCCGCGCTCGATCAGCCGGCGGCAGGCCTCGAAGATGCGGGCGTGCGCGCCGTCGGCGAAGTGGCTCGCCTTGAGGAACTCGGAGACCCGCTCGAAGGCCATGTTGTTGGCGAGGATGGCGCCGAGCAGCGCCTGCTCGGCCTCCAGGTTGATCGGCGGCTCGCGCATCTCCGCCGCGCTCGGCTGGCTGCCGCCGTCGCGCGCGGGGAGGGGGGTGACGGTGCCGGTCGGTTTTGCTGCTTCCATGATCGGGCGACCCTAGCAGGAGGACTGCACGGCGTGCGCATCGCTACGTCGCGGGCTTGCGTTTAACCTGGGGACAAAGGGGCCGCAACGGCGACGCTACAAGCTTGACAGCGGCGGCGAGTCGCGTCGACCGGGCACCGCTCTCCGCGCGGTGAAGGCGTCCCCCGCCAGGGGGGAGGGGAAGCGGCCAGAGGATCGCGCCGAAAAGAAAAGGGCCCGACCTTGCGGCCGGGCCCTCGATCGCTCTGCCTGCCGGCTGGCGTCAGGCGGTCTTGTCGGCCTCGGCCTCGGCGGCCTCGCCCTCGGCGGACGGCTCGTCGCCGGCCTCCGCGGTCTCGGTCAGCTTCGCGGCCTCCTCGAGGGCGGCATCGATGGCGGCGTCCTCGGCCGCCATCTGGCTCTCGATGGTCACCATCTGGCCAGTCTTCGCCTGGGTCTCGGCCTCTTCGGCCGAGCGCGCGACGTTGACCTGCACGGTGATGCTGACCTCGGGGTGGAGGCGCACACGCAGCTTGTGCATGCCCAGCACCTTGATCGGCCGGTCCAGCACGACCTGCTGGCGTTCGACCGACAGGCCCTCGGCCGTCAGCGCCTCGGAGACGTCGCGGGCGGAAACCGAACCGTAGAGCTGGCCGTTCTCGCCGGCCTGCCGCACGATCACCACGGTCTTGCCCTCGGCCTTCGCCGCCACGGCGGAGGCCTCCGACTTGCGCTCCAGGTTGATCGCCTCGAGCTGGGCCCGCTGGGTCTCGAAGACGGCCATGTTCTGCTTGGTCGCGCGCAGGGCCTTCTTCTTCGGCAGCAGGAAGTTGCGGGCGAAGCCGGGGCGCACCCGCACCACGTCGCCCATCTGGCCCAGGCGCTCGATGCGCTCGAGTAGGATCACTTCGATCATGTCTCTGCCCTCCCTTACTTCAGGACGTAGGGCATGAGGGCCAGGAAGCGCGCGCGCTTGATGGCCCGGGCCAGTTCACGCTGCTTCTTGGCGGAGACCGCCGTGATCCGCGACGGCACGATCTTGCCGCGCTCGGAGACGAAGCGGGACAGCAGGCGCACGTCCTTGTAGTCGATCTTCGGCGCCTTCGGGCCGGAGAAGGGGCAGGACTTGCGCCGACGGAAGAAGGGCTTCCGGACGGCTGCGTTCTTGGAGACGATATCGATGCTCATGCCTGGCCTCCCTGCGTGCGCTCGCCACGGTCGCCGCGGTCACCGCCGCGGTCGCCGCCGCGGTCGCCACGGTCACCGCCGCGGTCGCCACGGTCGCCGCGATCGCCACGGTCGCGGTCGCCGAAGCGCCCGCCGCCGCGTCCGCCACCGGGACCGCCGCGGAAGTCGCGGTCGTCACGCCGGGCCACGACGGCCGAGGGGTTGGGGTCGAGCTCCGCCACCTTCACAGTCAGGTAGCGCAGCACGTCCTCGTTGATGCTCATGTTGCGCTCGAGCTCGGTGACGGCGGCCGCAGGCGCGTCGAGGTTCATGAGGACGTAGTGACCCTTCCGGTTCTTCTTGATCCGGTAGGACAGGTTACGCAGTCCCCAGTATTCCTTCTTCGCGACGTCGCCGCCGTTCTGCTTCACGATCTCGATGAGTTGCTCGGTCAGCGTCTCGACCTGCTGGTTCGAGATGTCCTGCCGAGCAATAAAGATGCTCTCGTAAAAGGCCATTGGCCCAATACTCCCTTTGGCTTTCGCGGGCCGGTGCCCAGGGATCGACGATCCCCTGGAAAGGCGCTCGGCCCTCAGCCGGACGGCAAAAACCGAACGGCAAGGAGCTATGCCCGCCGCACCTGTTCGCAGGTGCGAAGCGGCCGCGGACTATACAGTCTCGCGCGACGGCTGCAAGCCCCCCTTTTCCAGGGCTTTCCGCGCCGCCGGAAGCCGGCCGGGCGGCCGTTCCGCCCGCCCGGCGCTTGACAGGCCAGGGCCAGTCGATAGCTTGGCCCGCCTTTGCGCCGCCGCGGCGCCAGCCGGCGCGACGGCCTCGGGAGGGAGCGAACGAATCATGGCAAAAGCCTTTGTGTTTCCTGGCCAGGGCAGCCAGGCCGTCGGCATGGGTGTCGAGCTGGCCGACACCTTCGGCGCCGCCCGCGAGGTCTTCCAGGAGGTCGACGAGGCTCTGGGCCAGCGGCTGTCGCGCCTGATGGCCGAGGGCCCGGCCGAGGAGCTGATGCTGACGGAGAACGCCCAGCCGGCACTGATGGCGGTCAGCATGGCGGCGCTGCGCGTGCTGGAGCGCGAGGGCGGCATCGTGCTGGCCGACAAGGTGGCCTTCGTCGCCGGGCACTCCCTGGGGGAGTACTCCGCGCTGGCCGCCGCCGGCACCCTGACGCTCAGCGACGCCGCCCGCCTGCTGAAGAAGCGCGGCCAAGCGATGCAGACCGCCGTGCCGGTCGGGGTCGGCGCCATGGCCGCCATGCTGGGCCTCGAGCTCGCGGTGGCCGAGGAGGTCGCCCGCGAGGCGGCCCAGGGCGAGGTCTGCGAGCCGGCCAACGACAACGCGCCGGGCCAGGTCGTGCTCTCCGGTCATAAGGCGGCGATCGAGCGCGCGATCGAGATCGCCAAGGGCAGGGGCGGCCGCCGCTCGCTGCTGCTGCCGGTCTCCGCGCCCTTCCACTGCAGCCTGATGGCGCCGGCCGCCGAGGTGATGGCCGAGGCGCTGGCCGCGGCGGCGCTGCGCCCGCCGGCGGTGCCGCTGATCGCCAACGTGACGGCGGCGGCGGTGAGCGAGCCCGCCAGCCTGCGCGACCTGCTGGTCCGGCAGGTCACCGGCCGAGTGCGCTGGCGCGAATCGGTGCTGGCGATGAAGGCGGCCGACGTCGACTGCCTGATCGAGCTCGGCGCCGGCAAGGTGCTGTCCGGCCTGGCGCGCCGCATCGACCCTGAGGTGAGCGGCCTGGCCTGCGGCACGCCGGGCGAGATCGAGGTGGTCTTGAAGGCGCTGTGAGCCGCGCGCGGGCGCTTGACCCGCCAGGCGGCTGAGGAAACCCTGCAGGCTCCTGCCTGCGCGCTGCGCAGCCGGGGCAGGCCCTAGTTGAAAAGGAGAGTTCCCATGTTCGACCTCAGCGGCCAGACGGCCCTGGTGACCGGCGCCTCCGGCGGGCTTGGCGGCGCGATCGCCGCGATGCTGCATGGCCAGGGCGCCACCGTGGCGCTCTCCGGCACCCGGCGCGAGGCGCTGGAGGGGCTGGCGGCACAGCTCGGCGAGCGCTGCCACGTGCTGCCCTGCGATCTCGGCGATGCCGCCGCCACCGAGGCGCTGGCCGGCCGGCGGAGGCGGCGATGGGTCGGGCTGGACATCCTGGTGAACAATGCCGGCCTGACGCGCGACAACCTGATGGCGCGGATGAAGGACGCGGAGTGGGAGCAGGTGATGGACGGTCAACCTGACGGCCGGGTTCCGCATCGCCCAGCGGCGCCCTGAGCGGCATGATGAAGCGACGGCACGGCCGCATCATCGGGATCACCTCGATCGTCGGCGTCACCGGCAATCCCGGCCAGAGCAACTACGTCGCCTCCAAGGCGGGGATGATGGGCTTCACCAAGGCGCGGGCTGGCGAGGAGGTGGCGATCGCGGGGGATCACGGTGAACTGCGTGGCGCCGGGATTGATCGACACGCCGATGACCGACGCCCTGAACGAGAAGCAGCGCGACAAGCTGCCTCGGCGCCATTCCCACTGCAACGCTTGGCAGTGGCTGATGACATCTCGCCGCCGCGGTGATTTACCTGGCCAGCGGTGAGGCGGCTTATGTGACCGGCCAGACCTTGCATGTAAATGGCGGCATGGCCATGATATGAGCCACGACGGGCGGACCGAGGCTTCGGAACAGGAGCTTTGGACGCCCGCGTGGTGTATTCGGGGCGGGGCTTCGACCAGGCTTCGCCGGGACGTTGGACAGGCCGGTGAATCGTGATAAGAGGCGGCGGTCTGCCGCTTCTGGCCCGGACGAACTGGACACCTACGGCGTGGACGGAATGGATGAACACGTGAAAGGATCATGGGGGATGAGCGACATCGCCGAGCGCGTGAAAAAGATCGTCATCGAACATCTGGGCGTCGACGCGGCCAAGGTGACCGACAATGCCAGTTTCATCGACGACTCGATCGTCAGTCACTTTCGCGACCTCGCCGGAAGTCAACCATTTGCTGACTTCGTCCTTATTGTCGAGGGTAAACGCAACAGCAACATCGAGCAGGTTAGTGTTTGCGCTTACATAAATCAACCAGCCACCGGCAAAAAATCGTTGCAGTTCGAGCCAGCTGATCTGTGAGGTTTCATTATTGATGTTAGCGCGCAATACATCAATATCTGTTACAGGCTTTTCATTAGAGGCCATGGTTATAGTTGCAGGCCTATACCTGTCTTATCAGAGTGACATAAGTGGTGAAATAAAAGTCCTTTGTATATATAACATTTATTTCGATATTAAATAAATTACATAGCGAGGGGATGAAGGCGCTGGGCACTCCGCTCAGACTGCCCGGTAAGCTAATCGGTGTCAGTGTGAGTAGTAGTTTAAGCATAGCCAAAGTATATTCTCGTGCTCAAATTTTGACTACATTACATTTATTGTGTGTATGCAGTTCAATATGCATGATGCCGAAAGAGTAAGCGCGGCCTGCCTCACCTACTCCTTTACTTCTTAACGGATATCTCTTGGCAACTTAGGCTTCTTTCGCAGAACGATTTTCTGTAGGAAACTTTTTTGCTACACCGGTGGCTATCGCCGCTTTAGACACTGCGCGTGGGATGGTATCGATCAAACGCGGATCCAGCGGTTTCGGGATGATGTATTCCGGGCCGAACACCATGGCATCCAGCCCATAGGCATCCAGTACTTCCTGTGGTACCGGTTCGCGGGTGAGTTCCGCCAGTGCGTGGACGGCGGCAATCTGCATTTCCTGGTTGATGCAGCTGGCACGTACATCCAGTGCGCCTTTAAAGATGTAAGGAAAGCCCAGCACATTATTCACCTGGTTCGGGTAATCGCTGCGGCCGGTGCCCATGATCAGGTCATCGCGGGTCATGTGCGCCAGTTCCGGCAATATTTCCGGGTCTGGGTTAGACAGGGCAAATACAACGGGGTTGGGTGCCATGGTAGCAAGCATGTCCGGAGACAGCAGGTCGGGACCGGAGACACCAATAAAGACATCGGCGCCGTCCATCGCATCCGCCAGGGTGCGCTTGTCTGTGTGCACGGCAAATGCTGCTTTATGTTTGTTCAGGTCATCACGTTCAGATTGAATGATGCCGTTGCGATCGATCATGAACAGCTTTTCAGGATCCGCGCCCAGGCCCTGCAACAGTTTCATCGAGGCGATACCGGCAGCGCCCGCACCGAGGCAAACCACGCGAACATCTTCGATCTTCTTGTGCTGTATTTCCAGCGCGTTTATTAGAGCGGCAGAGATGATGATCGCGGTGCCGTGCTGGTCGTCGTGAAAGATGGGTATGGCGCAGCGCTCTGAGAGCGCGGCTTCTATTTCAAAACACTCCGGCGCCTTGATGTCTTCCAGGTTGATGCCGCCAAAGGTGGGGGCAATATTGCACACGGTTTTTATAAAGTCTTCGCTGGAATCTGCATTTACTTCTATATCAAAAACATCGATATCAGCAAAAGCCTTAAATAAAACCCCTTTACCTTCCATCACCGGTTTGCCCGCTAATGCGCCGATATTACCCAGGCCGAGTACTGCGGTGCCATCGGTAATAACCGCGACCAGGTTGCCTTTGGCAGTGTAATCATAGG
Organism: uncultured Alphaproteobacteria bacterium; assembly: GCA_942492185.1. Taxonomy (GTDB): domain Bacteria; phylum Pseudomonadota; class Alphaproteobacteria; order Kiloniellales; family JACOMY01; genus CALOEA01. The sequence continues at coordinate 14,557 of CALOEA010000016.1, read as the reverse complement.
CGGCTTCCTCATCACGATGAATGGCGCGACACGGTTCGGCAACACCCGGTGTATAAGCCAGTGAAAGATCAAGCTGGGTCTTACAGGGTTTGGTAATTTCTGTCGCAATTTTTCCGGGTTTGGGTTTGGCGTGGTAATCCAGAGCTTGCTGCTTGAAACGTGTAGGCATGGTGTTCGCTGTCGGGCAAAGAAAAAAGAGAGCAATATTAGCATTTTCACTTAAAGAATTCGAGTTGCAGGCGCAAAGTCAGGGTTCTGGTGAAAGCACTAGCGGGTATATCAATGACAGGAAAAATCTGATGCCATCTGAATCGATAAGGGGTGGCGCACGCGCAGGTAATAAGGGGTAGAGCGCTTGCTTTTATTGAGCCAGCCGCGCACGATGATTGTCTGATCTAACATCTTGTTTACGTTATTAAGATCAAATAAGTCCTGGTTTTCGGGGCGGATACCCACGGTAAGTGTGTTATCGATATTTAACCAGGTTCCTTTATCGTCGGTAACGATGCTTTACACCTTGCCCCGGACCAGGTGAAAGCCGATGTCCTGTTTTCGCAGTTGTTTGGCCTGCAGTATGTTTTCACTCTGCCACAGTCCCGTTTTGTTGCAACGGGCTTCATGCTCCATCTCGAGATAACAGGCAGCAAAGCGGGTGTTTGGAGGGATGATGATGACGCTGGCATAACCCTGTTTTAACAATAAGGCCTGAACATTCTGCCCGTCGTTTAACAGGGCGTGGGCAAGCAGGCGGCCATAACGGTCTGTTTTGTCTTTGCCGTACAATAAATTGACGGATTTATTACTGTTAAACAATAACTTAAGCGCGTTTTTCGCCTCGTTAGCAAAAGCCTCGGCGGCTTTGTTGTCCCTCGCAAGTTCCGGCGTGTTGATACCGATGAGGCGGACTTTGCGGCCATCGTTTAGCTGCAGGGTATCACCATCATGTACGTAGCGAACTTTTGCTGTTTCATCAAAATGTTCAGTGGCGCAGGCGGCATCAGCGAAGGCGGGTAAAGTATTAAACAGTACCAGGAGATACAGCGGCCATAAAAAAAGACGCTGTAAAGCGTCTTTTTTGGTAAGCATCACCTGATGTATCAACAAATTATTTGTTACCGAAACGTTTGTTGAACTTGTCAATCTGACCGGCAGTATCAAGAATTTTCTGTTTGCCAGTGTAAAAAGGGTGACATTCTGAGCAGACATCGATAGACAGCTCGTCTTTGCCATATGTAGAGCGTGTCGCGAATGTATTGACGCAGCTACATTTGACGTTCACATCGTTGTATTGTGGATGAGTATCAGCTTTCATGTCTATTCCGCATTAAATCGTCGTTAAAATTGCTAGTAAATACCTTAACCTGGCGATTTTATCCGCTGCCAGTCAGGGCTGAAAAAACAGGGAGTGAATTCTACCTGCAACCGCACCGCTAAGCAAGCCCATTATTTCCAGACTCGGCTAGACCGAGAAACGCGTCAATTTACGGCAAATATGCTGAAAATCGACCGCGGCTGGTCCATACTTTATGGCAACATGAAAAAGAGTTTGATTTAGGAAATAATAAAGGCAGATGAGATGAAATTTAAAATTTTTAACTTGCTAGTTATCCTCGGGATACTGTCTGTTATGCCAATGATTTATATGGGTAAATTTGACCTCATGTCATTTATGGATTCAGGTTTCAAGAGTGGCCTGTCTGATTTTGAAAAGTTAAAGGCGAAAGCACCTAAAAGCCTTGGTAATGCGGTCACAAATGAGAAGGTCCAGGTGTATAAATGGCGTGATGAAAACGGCGTAATACAATTTAGTAATACGCCGCCACAAGCAGGGGATGGCGCAGAGCAGGTGGTGTTAGACCCGAACAGCAATCTGATGCAGGCGGTTAAAGTGCCAGAGGAAGTGGTGGCTGAGGAAAGTGCAGAAACTGACGCGCATAGTCCCTATTCGGTAAAAGGCATGAAGAAAGTGATGAATGATGCCAAGGGTGTCGAAGAGCTGCTGCAGAAGCGTCACGAGCAACAGCAGGAAATGTTAAATAATATCTAGCCGGTTAACTCATTGAATATTAAATGTCTTTCGCCGCAATGCGTAACAGAACGAAATTGCATTCGTGACAAATTATATACGGTCACTGCAGGAAGCGCGGCAATCTCTCAGATAATTGCTCCTGCATGTGATTACTCCGGGCCGCACTAAATTCACTGCCATACCATCCTGGTTGCCCCTGGGCTAGCCACTGCGGTTAAATGTTATTCCAGATGAAGATAGTGGTCCTGCAAGCCTTCGCATCCATGTAGGAATTTTTTGGTCAATCAGTAAAACGGTTATTCAAACCAGCCTTTCAAGTATCTCATTTAAAAACAGAAATCCCTTGTCAGTGGTGCAGATCCTATCTTTATCAACAATCAATAATGACGGATCGATATCACTGACGGCCTCTTTCAGTGCTGTGTGAGTCCTGTCCGGTATTCTGTTTAAAGGTTTTTATATCGCAGCCGTTTTTCAGGCGCAGTGCATTGAGCAAAAACTCGAATATGATATCTTTTGAATCAAGCACCTGCTCACCGGATACCGGCCGGTGTTTTAGTGTTTCACTTATGTATTTCTCTGGTTGCCGGTGTTTCCAGCGGCGAACGATATTCAATTGATCGCCTGATCCTTCTGTGTTCGACAACGTTGTCAGTTTTCCGTGCGCGCCGGCACCGATGCCGATATAGTCGCCAAAATGCCAGTAATTTAGATTATGCTGGCTTTGTCTATCGGTTTTCGCATAAGCCGATATTTCATATTGCTGGTATCGATGGTCTGCCAGGATCTGCTGGCACTGGCTCTGCATCTCCCAGATCAGATCGCTTTCCGGCAGCACCGGTGTGTGTTTGTGAAAATAGGTGTTGGCTTCGATGGTGAGCTGGTAATGCGAGATATGCGGCACCCTGAATTCACAGGCGGTGTTTATATCCGCGATCGCCTGCGTGATAGTCTGCTGCGGTAAACCAAACATCAGATCCAGGTTAATATTTTCAAACCCCGCCAGCCTGGCGGTATCGACAGCACTCAAGGCCTGGCGCTTATCGTGGATGCGCCCCAGGCTTGTTAAATGTGTGTCGTTAAAGCTCTGAATGCCGATCGACAGCCGGTTAACGCCGGCCTCTCTGAAAGCATTGAATTTTTCCTGTTCAAAAGTGCCGGGGTTGGCTTCCAGCGTGATCTCGATATCCTCGAACCGGAAAAGTTTTCTGGCGTGGCTGATGACGCGATCTACCGCGTCTGCGGAAAATAAGCTGGGCGTGCCGCCGCCAAAGAAAATACTATGCAGGCTGCGTTGCTGGCAATTTTCATATTCATGTTCGAGGTCGATCAATAATGCTTTTACATATCCGTCTTCATCAAAAAGTGCATTTTTCTCGTGAGAGTTAAAGTCGCAATAAGGACATTTTTTTACGCACCAGGGGATGTGAATATAGAGGCTTAATGGGATATCGTTTTGCACTGCTTAATAAAGACGTGAATTAAGGGGAGAATAAAAAAAGAGGCATAACTTTAACAGTTATGCCTCTTACAATGTAGCCTGAAAGCAGCCAGGTATATGGTGATACCCGCTTTGAGGGTTTATGCCACTTTCAAACCGCAATGTTGGTTGCCCGGCACGGCGATATCGATGCGTGCAGGCGGATCTAAAATTAAAGCGTCCATGATGGCGATAAAATCTTCTTCTGTCCGCTTGTTACCCAGCCGTGGGTTAAAGGTTTTTTCCCGGCCGATAGTGCTCGAGGTAAAACCATGATAGTCATGCCCCGGATAGACCGTAGTTTCATCATCCAGCGTGAACAGCTTTTGTGTTATCGAGTGATAAAGAGTTTTAGCATCACCCGACTGAAAGTCTGTTCGGCCGCAACCGTTTATCAATAGCGCATCACCGGTAAACACGGCGCCTTCGATGTGATAACTGATGTCGGTATTGGTATGGCCGGGCGTGTAAATAACATTGATGCTCTCATCGCCCAGTTGCAGGGTGTCGCCATCACGCAACAGGATATCGGCACATTCAGCTTCGCTGTTCTCATGCATCGCAACCAGGCAATTTAACTCTTCCCTTAACAGGCCTGATCCGGTGATATGGTCGGCATGGATATGTGTTTCCAGTGCATACTTGAGCTGCAGATTAAGCTGTTTGATCAAGCTGCCATCACGAACGACCTGCTCCTTGACGGAGTCGATCAGGGCTGCCTGTCGAGTTTTTTCATCCCATAACAAATAGCTGTAAGTGCTTGTAGTGGGATCAAATAATTGCTCAATCTTCATTATTCATAGCCCCTGTGTTATTGCCGGGATTAAATCAACAGCAATGCTGATAAAGATGTATTCCGCCAATATTTGTTACGTTAGTAAATCCCAGGCTATATAGAATCCTCTCTGCCAACATGGCGCGACCGCCCGCCTGGCAATAAACCAGCACGGGATCATCTTTATCCAGGTGTTCATGAGCCAGCACCGGTAAAATCGCCAACGGAATGTTTTTCGCATTCGGTAAAGCGCCACGGTTAAACTCATGAGTATTGCGAACATCCAGTAAAGTGGCGCCAGATTCAATGGTCTGGCGGATATCTTCGCAATTTAAATTTGTCATCGCTTGTCGTTTCAGCTAATAATCAGTTGTTTCTGTCAGCTTTTGCTAAACGTACTACCACAAAAGCTAAAACAGATACGACCAGGATAACGGCATAAGTCAGGGAATCAAAAATCATGACTAAGCTCCTACTCAAATTAATATTACACATTAGTATAGTCTAATATTTTAAAGTTCAAATGATTTTTGTCAGTTTTTTTGTTACAAATTGTTAACTATCCGTGAAAGGCCGGCAGAGTAGGCATTGAGAAGTTTTTTGTCGATTATTCTGGATTAAAAAATCAATAACTTAGCATCTGGGCTTCAATAAAGTGAATTGTTCGGGGTGCGGCAAGGCGGTAAGTTTTGGGTGGTCATTCTTCCGTGGTTGAGATGATGGGGTGGCGCATCAGGTATAAAATAAGAATTATAGCCGGTATTCCCATCATCGCGGCGTAGATAAAGAATGGCACAAAACCAAATGCATCGACGATGTCGCCGGAAAATCCGCCGATAAATTTGGCCGGCAGTAACATTAATGAGCTGAACAGGGCGTATTGTGTCGCGGTATAGGCGCGGTTAGTCAGGCCGGACAAGTAAGCGATAAAAGCAGAACCGGCCAGGCCGCCACTCAGGTTGTCTGCGCCGATGACTACCGACAGGTAGAGCGTGTTGGCGGGTAGTAACGCTAGCATGGCAAACAGTAAATTGGTGGCGATGACGAGTATCGCGCCCACTAGCAGTATCGGCATGACACCGTATCGGATCACCAGCATGCCGCCAAAGATGGCTCCCAGGATGGTAATGATAGGCCCGATCGTTTTGGTGACCAGGCCAATCTGTAGATCACTGTAGCCGATGTCTACGTATAGCGGGTTGGCCATAATCCCCATGGTGATATCGCTGATGCGGAACAGGCCGATGAACAATAAAATAATCAGTGCGTATTTGCCGTTACGGATAAAAAATTCGGTAAAGGGGCAGATCACCGCGCCGATAAACCAGGCGTAGGCATTACGCAGCCTGCCTGGTAAGTGGGCCGAGTTTTCCAGGAAATGGACCACCTTTTCTTCCTGTTGCCAGGTGGCGCGTGAGATCATATGCGATGGCTCAGGAATTAGTAAGGTGGCGATGATACCGATACTCATAAACATGGCGAGCACGGTGTAAGCTAGTGGCCAGGAATAATAATGTGCCATAGTGAAGGCGCCACCGCCGGCCAGTAGCATACCGAGACGATAGCCTGTCTGATAGGTCGCTGCCATGGCACCCTGGCTTTCTATCGGCATGGCTTCAATACGCCAGGCATCGATAGCGATGTCCTGCGTCGCCGATGAAAAGGCGACCAGCAGGGCTGAGTAAACAAGAATGGCCAGTTGAGTATCGGGGTTACTGCCAGCCATCAATAACAGTCCGCATATCACACCAATTTGAGCTAGCAGCATCCAGCTGCGGCGTTGTCCGAATGCCCGGTTAAGGATAGGCAGCTTCAGGTGGTCGACCAGTGGGGACCAGGTAAATTTTAGACCGTATAACAGGGCTACCCAGCTGATGTGGCCAATGGTGCTTTTATCGATGTCTTCACGGGCCAGCCATCCGGATAAGGTGCCGAATACCAGTAACAGCGGCAGGCCGGCAGAAAACCCTAAAAACAACATCGCTAATACGCGGGGCTGGCGGTAGACGCTTAACGCTTCGAGCCAGCTTTTATGTTTTACCTTGGCTGTCATGCAAGCGTGTAGTCATAATCGATGATCAATGGCGAATGGTCAGAAAAACGTTCGTCCTTATAGATGTCTGCCGCTTTGACCAGGGGGGCCAGTTTGGGGGTAATCACCTGGTAATCGATACGCCACCCGGTGTTGTTCGCCCATGCCTGTCCACGGTTGGACCACCAGGTGTACTGGTCGGGCAGCTGGTTGACCACGCGGAAAGCATCGACATAGCCGACCTCGCCGAACAGGGTGTCCATCCAGGCACGTTCTTCAGGTAAGAACCCTGAATTTTTCTGGTTGCCCTTCCAGTTTTTGATGTCGATTTTTTTATGTGCGATATTCCAGTCACCGCAGATGATGAAGTCACGATGTTTACGGCGCAGGCTTTGCAGGTAACCCATAAAACGTTCCATGAAATCAAATTTCACATTCTGGCGCTCTTCACTGGCAGAGCCCGAGTGCATATAGAGCGAGATGACACTGAGTTTCTCGAACTGGAATTCGATAAATCGACCTTCCAGGTCGATGTCGTGCCAGCCGATGCCTTTCCTGATCTTCTTCGGTTTCACCTTGCTGTAGATGGCGACGCCGCTATAACCTTTTTTTTCGGCATCGTGGTATTCGCAAAAGTAGCCGGCGGGGCAGAAGTGTTCATCGGTCAGCTGGTGAATCTGTGCCTTGGTCTCCTGTATGCAGACGACATCAGCATCGACTTTTTTTAGCCAATCAAAAAAACCTTTTTTCGCGGCGGAACGAATACCATTGGTGTTGGCGGAAATAATACGCATGGACTATATCAAAGAATGTTCTTGTTATTTTGAGCGCCTATGATACCTGAAATTGTCCGCACTGTTACGATGTCAGTTAAAATTCACGTATACTGCGCAGGCAAAATACAGGTGTGAGAGATGCAGGAAAATAAAAAAAGATTCATAGAGCTGGCGATCAGGTACCAGGTGCTTCGTTTTGGTGAATTCACCCTGAAATCTGGACGCATCAGTCCGTATTTTTTCAACGCCGGTTTATTCAATAGCGGTTATGCGCTGGCGGAGCTGGGCAGCTGTTATGCGCAGACGATTATCGATAATGACATCGATTATGATGTTTTATTCGGCCCCGCTTATAAAGGCATCCCGCTGGTCTCGGCAATCGCTTATGCCCTGTCGGTAAACCATGGCATCGATAAACCCTATGCTTTCAATCGTAAAGAAGCCAAGGATCATGGTGAAGGCGGCCTGATCGTGGGTGCCGAGTTGAGTGGCAAGGTGTTGATCGTCGATGATGTTATCACCGCCGGTACCGCGATCCGTGAAGCGGTCGATATCATACAGGCTGCTGGTGCATCGACTTCTGCGGTATTGATCGCCCTGGATCGCCAGGAAAAAGGCAAAAGTGAATTATCTGCCATCCAGGAAGTGCATCGTGACTACGACATCGATGTTTTCAGTATTATCACCATGGCAGATCTGATCGACTACCTGGCAACAGATGACGCCTTTACGCAGCATCTTGCGGCGATGAAGGCCTATCGCAGTGAATATGGGATCTAAGGTTTTATTATAAAAAACAGTTGTTAATTCGCCGAGCCATGTTTGATATGAACGATGCTGGTCCGGGTGCGAACGATAATTTTTCCGTTACTGTCTCTTACCTGTGCCTGTAGTTTGTGTGCACCCCTGTCTAAACGGCCAAGCTGCACCGTGGTGCTTGGGCTATTTTTTATCGCGGCCACACCATCCACTACTAACCAGACTGTGTGCTCTAACTCGGTACTCAATGGCGGGCTGAGTTCCAGGGTAACCGTCAGGTTGGGATCGTTCCAGATGGTCTGGTTATTCTCAGGTGATGTGATGTCAAATTTGGTGTATTTAAAATCAGCCAGTTTCTTTTTTTCTTCCGCTTCACCGCTCTCGATGGCCTGCTTCTTGAGATCGACCTGGTGTGTGTCTACCACGGAGATGGGCGGAGCCTTATATTTTTCCGCATCTTCAAAGGGCGTATCGGAATAAACCACGTTACCTTCAGCATCCTTGCCTTTATACAGCTCAGCACCGGCAGTAAAAGGATAGATCAGACACGTTACCAGTAAAATTTTGGATATATATGTTTTCATAACAATGAGCATAGCTATTGATGCCCCAGCTTGCAATAAGAAATCGTGTTTGCGTTTTTGGGCCGGGCTATCAGGCACTACCCAAATATCAGCTTCAAACCGATCAACAGGGTAACGATCTCGAAACTACGCTTGATCAGCCGGTTACCTTTGACGATGGATAAATGTGCCCCGATATAACCGCCGATGAAAGAACCGAGCAGCAGGGCGGGAATCCATAGCCAGTGAATATCACCCAGCAGGCCCAGGGTGACAGCGCCGGAGGCATTCCAGAACAGGCCGACAAAAACCAGTGTATAAGCAACGGCCAGCTTGTAATCCAGGCCGAACCAGCGGATCAGCCACAGGGTGGCAAACAGCCCGGTGCCGGAGGTTAGCGAGCCATTTAGGATACCGATGGTAAATAAAACCAGGCCACCGATGATGTAACCATGCATATTACGATTTTTCGCCTGCAGTGTTTGCCCCAGCTCAGGAGAGAAAAACGAGTAGATGCCCAGTCCCATTGTCAGAACGCCCAGGGCAATTTTTGCAATCTGATCCGGCACCTGCAGGATGAAGCTGGCACCTAAGACAACACCTGGCAGACCCGCCATTACCATGAGCATGGCCAGGTCACGCTCGATCTTGTTGTCTTTCAGGTGGCGGGCTGTTGCCCCCATGCCGAGGGCAATGGTGGCCACCTTGTGTGTCGCCAGGGCGATACCAAAGGGCAGTCCCAGAAAAATCAGTGCTGGCGAGCCGTATCAACCCCGCACCACCGCCGGATAAAGCAGAGAACAAGTTGGCGACCAGGGAGATGACGAATATGAGGAGTTGTTCAGCCACAGGGTAAATATACTCGATTCTTGAAAATTAGTGCCTATACTCATAGCTTATCAGTTACAACAATTCAGGTTACACACATGCGTTTTTCATTATTTGCTCTTTCCGCCGTTCTATTAAGCTGTGCCTTTTCCGCGCAGGCAAAGATGTACAAATGGGTGGATGAAAATGGCCAGATGCATTTTGGCGACAAGATCCCACAGGAATACGTGACAAAAGCGCATGATGAATTAAATGAAAAGGGTTTCAAGACAAAGCATCGAGAGGCGGCAAAAACGGCTGAAGAGAAAGCTGAAGAAAATCGGCTTAAGGCAGAGCGTGACAAGGTAACGCTGGAAGCGAATAAGCAAAAACAGTTAGACCGAATATTGCTTGATAGCTATAGCACGGAGCGTGACCTGGTTATAGCGCGTGACTCCAGACTGGATGCTATCGCTGCCCAGATCCATCTGTCAGAAGCGTATATCAGTGAATCGACTAAAAAAATTGCATCGATGGAACAGCAGGTGGCTCAGATCAAAACACTAGATCGTGAAGTGCCGGCTAACCTGTATGAGAACATCGACAGTGCAAAGCAGCAGGTCGTGGTGCAGACCAGGGTGCTGGAAGATTATAAAAAACGCAGCGCAGAAATCACCGAACAGTTCGATGGTTACATCGCGCGTTTTAGAGTTGTTCAGCAACGATGAGCATGTTCGATTACCGTAAACATTTACCCCGCACTCATAATTCAGTAGCAACCTCTAAAAAGTCTATAATGGCTTCTAACCAATCCTGCTTAACATCTTCAGGCACATTGTAAAGCACTGTGAATATTTTTCACTGACTGGATAAAATCGTTTAAAAGGTGGAACCTAATTTCCTCAGTGGCTTCTTTTATTTCCTTTTCTTCATCCCACTTCCATTTAGTTTTCGTATTTACTGAAAAGTTCATGGGTCATGTCATAATGCCACATTATTCTATTAAGAAATTCAGTTAAAGTATTATCTACACCGGAATACATTGGGTCGACTAGTTCCCCATCTTCCCATTCATACCCATTACCAACAACTAAAAATAAATGATCTTTACTTTAGTTTGGAATTTTCACCGTGCCAAAGCAAACAGACATGGGTAGTTCCAGTCCATTTTAAATAAAGTATCTTTAACGTTCATTTTATGTGCTTATAACATGGAAGGGGGCCATTACAGCCGAGTCAAATTCTGTTGTTATTTGAAGTGCTTTTTCGATTTTTTTCTTTTGGGGTCATTTTTGTGCCCTCAAGGGCGCGCATGGCACCTAAAGCATAAGACTCACCACCACAACCAGCAGCCATGTAAGGTAGATAATTGTGCTCCATCTGAAAGTCTTGCCATACTTTATATAGATTCCCTCTATAGCCGATAATAAATATACCGCCTTCTGGTCTTGTGCCTGGATCTTTGATATACCCGTAGTCTGTGAACAGCTTTTATTAAAGAGTCCACAAAGGTAGAACATAGGAATTTTAGATCATCAGTATTTTGTAGTTGCTTGGAAGCTTGAAGGAATATTGAAGGATTTGACCCATTCGGAAAGAACTGGTGAACCCAAACAACACTTTCACCATTCTTAAATACTTTTAAATCTCTCACGGCTTGAGTAATCGGAGCCAGAAGTTCCACAACTGTCGCCGCCCAAATACACTTTACCTTTTTCTACTAAACCGACAATACAGGTCATTTAAAGCCTCGTAAATATTAATTATTTTGTTTTACTGCTGTATGTTTCAAATATTGCTTCTGGAACAAAATTATCTTTTAATTTAATACTGTTAAACATATATTTTCGTAATACTGAACCATCTTCTTTGAATATCATGTATTCAACTTTAAGGTGGTTGTTAACACCCTCTGCTGTTTCTAAATATAAGAAACTTTTTATATGGATGTTAGTATACCCATACAACTTTTTTATAAGTAGTTTAATGTGGCCGCAGCATAGCTGAAATAATTTAAGTGTTTCGCTCATATTGCACATAAAAAATTTTTTTAGGGTTGTAATTTTTTTAAGGGGCCGATAAATTTAAAGGGGACTATACTACTCCCCGAATACCAAACTTCTTGAAACTGAGTTCAAAAACTCACTTTCCTTACGTCGCAGTTCTTCTTCTTTAACCCTATTCTTCTCGGCATGCATAAATTTAACTGCCTCATTAAGGATTTCACGTTCATTTTGCGTAGTTTTAAATATTTCAAAGGAAGCCTGAATCGCTGCTACCTTTTATACTAGTAGCATTTCCTTTAATGCTTACTTCAAAGTTTTTTACTTCATAATTTCTGTAACAAAGCCAACCTTTTGAATCTGTAAGCTTCCACTGTTCTGTATACTCTTTCATGTGGTCAGCAACAGTTTGAATAGAAGGTCTGATATCCTTCTTGACTTCATTCGTATTCATTTACACAGCCTTCCGCAGCTATGGCAGACATGATTTACAAAATTCCAGCAAGAACAGTTTTTACACCTAGTCATTTTCTTCTCTTTTCACGATTTCTACGTCTTTATACTTCTCATCAGCCTTAAGTTGACTATACCAAGGCTCAGCTATCTCGACTTTGGTTAGTTTGCCCCATTTATGCCACTCTTTGGTGCCGTCAGGCTCTTCTATAGCCGGGTCCGCCGCTCCGATGCCTCTCACCCTCATAAAACCACGCTGTGGCCCCGTCAGGGCCTGTTATAGCCGGTCCCCAGGTACGATGATACTCCCCATCCTTCAAAAACACCATTGAACCATCTTTAGTGAGGATTTGCTCATAAATATGATTAAATGAGTCGCACCACGAATCAATAACTTTTAATGTGTCCACTTTTACCATAATGGTATATTACCTTTACCTGGAGTCTCGGTATCTATCCCTTTTCTAGGTTTTTTTGGTTTCGACTCTACGCTGGGCTCTTTTTCAGCCCCCTTACGTAAAATTACCTTAGTATCACTATACACATCTTTGGCTTTTTCGTTAATAGCTATTTTTCGAGATTTTGACTTTTTTTGGAGCATTCCTATCTTCGATAAAACGCATTAATGGCGCTCTATGAATAATCCAACGATTATTAACTCTCTCAGACTCTAATTCACCGCTTCTTACCCAACCATACACGGTTTGATAGTGTCGGTTGGTTAAATTAGCTACCTCTTGGACACTCAAAACTGTTTTTTCGGTAATTTTGGCCGTTTCGGGCTCTTTTTCCTCAATTTTGTGTTTTTCAAGGTATCCGAGCATGGACTGCTGAACTTTAATGCCAGTTTCAGCCGCATTTACGCTCGCATTAAGCTTTTTTGCCAAAAGGGTCCATTTTTTTGCTCTATCAGATAAAGCCGTTTACCAAAATGGGCGATAGAATCGCTCAAATCGACGATTTTAGAGAATATTTCGTGAATTGTGGACATTTTAAGTTTCTTTGTGGTTAGAGGCTATCCTGATACATGATTACATGTGGATTTTTTAACATTTCGTCTAAAGTTACGCCTTCAAGGCGTACTATCACTTGAACTAGGTCTATACCGTGAGACTTAATTTCTTTAGTGTGGATTTCTGTTATTTTTTGGTGGCTTTTTTCTTAAACGAAAAGCTTAGCCAAAGTGTGAGAGCAGCATCGGTAGCTGAAACTGTCGATTGGACTTAACCACAAGGATATACAGAGTGTACTTTCTAGTTCCCTTCTCAAAACAGCCGATATTGATGTTTACAGTAGATAACTTGGTCATTTTAGCCTGTAAATAACTTCACATTTTCTTCTTTTTTGACCTTTTCCACGGCTTTACTTAGTTCAGACCTACTTTCATTATGTATAGTGGCTTCTTCATGTAAATCGCAAGAAAAAATGAACGGGGCCATAAAAATAGTCAAAATAGCTATAAATTTGCGCACTTTGAAGCTCCTTTACTGCATCAGCATAGCCTTCTTCATAACCGAGGTCCTTTATACGGGCTATTTCATCTGGATTGGGCTCTGAACCGCCTTCCTGACATACTTCTGTAGCTTGGTCTTTTGCTTCTTCATACCCCTCATCATACCCTTCTTCATGGCCCTTGTCATACCCTTCGTCCGTTCCCTCATAGTGACCATCTTCGTAGCCTTCATCATATTTTTTCCTTTCACAGAAGTCACACTGATCTAATACAATGCTAGTTCCACCATGGCCCGTCGCTTTCGAAGGAATCATACCATAAATCCCTTTAACCGCAAGCACAACTGAAGTCAAGAGTGTCTATTATATCTTCAATGTTCACGTCAATATTAGTCTCTTCGTCACACTCAGGGCCAGTTTACTTCAAATTCTGACATTTTACTTCTCTATTCTCCTAAAATTTCTTTAATTTTTGGCTATTTTACGTTCAGCGACTTTTCGAGGGTCTTCTTGTGTTTTTTCTTTTCGATCCATGTGGGCTGTATTTACGGTATACATCCAATAAATCTTCCAAATCTTGTATTTCCTTAGTCTTTTTGGCCACTTCTTGCTTAAGCTCGTTAGCTTTATCTATATCCACCTTTCGACCAGAAACTGCGGCCACAAGTAAGTTCCACCACTTGTTTCCTGGATATAGTCACTTTCACGTAATATTGCTTGCCAATCTGTAGCTTCTTGAAACACTCTAAATCACATTTATCGCAGGCTAAGAGATCAAAGTCATCGTGTCCATTATCATCTTTGTACAGTGTGCATAAGCTTGTCCACCACACTTTGTACGGGGCAAACCCTTGAGTTCGGTCATTTTAGTGCCTCTTTTAGTCTTTGGCAGGCTTTATACGAGTTAGATATCTCTAATTCTGTTCGTATGGCCTTTTTTAAGCTCATACTGCGCTCTTTTAATGTCTTATTTTCACTTATGCGTGGTTCGTTCTTCAGCCTTTTTAATTTCTTTAATGGCGTAATCGGTCCACTAAGTTACTTGCTTTCAAGAGCTTTTACCCTATCGGCAGCCTCTAATAGTTTAGATGAGTAAGAATCTCCGTCCATTGTGGTTTTTTTCTCAATGATTAAATATATTTTGTTTGCCATTTCTTCTTCGGTATATTCATACATTAGATCTTCCACTTCTTGGTCGGACAAACCCTCTAATTCGGAATCATCAATTTCAAACCTCACGTCAAGGCGTGCGATTAACATAACCATCATCATAATTCCCACTGAAATCTCATTTATTTCTCCTAATAAACCAAAAGAATGCTCTACATCCGAAATAGGTTAATGCAGTTATAGCAATTATCGCATAAAGTTCTATCATATTTTCTCGTATAGTAATACGTAATCTCCTGAACGAAGTGTTGTTGATTT
>CALOEA010000015.1:0-15445 GCA_942492185.1 uncultured Alphaproteobacteria bacterium | reverse complement strand
CACAGAATTTGCCAAGGTAAATCTTTTATACTTAGCGTTGAAGGTGTAACGGGTCTGTTTGTTGACATATTGTAATCTCCTGGCGATCCGGGCCTACGCTAACGGTGTCCAGATACATGGGTTGAAAATCCTTGCTTTTATCACGGTCTGGAATACCGCATCCAAACCACAGATTTCCGGGATGAAATGTATACGGCCGGGGTGACCGCCCACAACCCCCGGTCTTAATTTTTTCGGTCCTGCCATAAAACAGAGTGATCCGGCAGACATCCAATCACACAGTTCGGGCCATCAATAATCATGTGCCGGCACGTCTGCTTCAGGTGTTTTAAAAACCTCGGCGTTCGGGTGGTTTTCAAGATCTTCCCCGAAGTTGGGTGTAATGATATGCTTGTGTTTCAACACCCAGACCCAGTTTTTTATCGTATAATGGAGTATGTGCGTGAAAAACTTCTGGAATCAGACTGAAACCCGGTATATCCAGGGAATCCCCATTCGTGGTATTCCTTGATCGGAACAAATGCTGTATTTTCACCATTTTGTCATGGTTGAATATCCTTCCACAAAAAAAGGATGGCAGGCATACAGATTAATCGCATAAATTGGTGTTTGCCGTCCCTGTGCCATAATGACACGGGCTTTCAGATTATTGCGATCAAGCCCGAGATAATGTCCGACCGTCAACGGATCTCCACTTCTTTTAGCATGATTACATCCGGCCAGAACGAAACAATCATATCCTCCTTTTCCTGGCCCATTTCACGCAGCTGCTCTCCGATCAGCATCAAGCCTCAAGCCTTTCAAAATCAACCCTTCCACTTGGGATATTCATATAGGCTCTGATCAAATAAAAATCCCGTGTCGGTGTGCCCGGAATCTGATCTTCGACCTCGATGCATAGCTTGTTTTGTCATGAACCCGAGGTTCATCATAAATGAATCCGCGCGCTTCAAACCCTCTGTGGTAAATATACCGGATAGAATCGGGGACTCCTTGATATCTTCAAACGGACCGGCAAGGTCGCGCAGAAAAAGCCCCACACCGGAACCGTCCGCGTGTTCTTCCATGACATCCAATGCTTCCAGCGCAACCATTGGTGATTGTGTTTCGCTTTGTTAACGCAAATAAACGACACATGCTTTCCAAATATAAACAATAAAACCGAAAATACGGTTATCAAAGTAACGATCCGAATGGGAACCGTTTCAAAACCACTGCGCCAGACATCAAAGCAACGAATATGCCACAGGAGCCCCAGCTTAACATCTGATATTAAAAAATTTTCTTGCAAAAATCAACCGGTACCGCCCCCAAAAAACCTGTCGATAATTAAAATAAAGTACTATTTTGTAAGAAACGTCCCTGACGAACTTTACATAAATGTAAAACCAGCCATTTATATCCTGTTTATTCTGTGCAAAAAGAAAACTTGTTTCATACTCAGGCTACCGATATTTTAAAGAGCTGTTTTTTAAAACGATTCGATTTACCATGAAAGTTACGTTATCGTTTCATGCGCGGAGCATTTTCATGCATTTGAGACCAGCAGGAATGAATAGTGAATCTGGTTTAGACATTCTCCGCGTAACCCGGACAACTTCCTGATAGGTGGTGACTCCGGAGATCACTTTGACAGCGTTTTCACGCAGGGTGACCATTCCCCTTTTCGGGCCTGCAGGCTAAATGATGTCAGGTCTGTTTCCGGCGTCAGTTTTCTTCAAGGTGTCGGTATAGGAAGCATCAAAATGGCGGCCCGGCCCGCGATATCCTGTCCCACGGCATTTGTTGTGATCCCTTCCCCGAAACAGGGTTATTTTGCCTCTTTGTTCATTCTAATATTCATGGCCTTTTTCAACTCATCACTATCGATCTCAAAGGATTCCTTGGCACGAAGTGCAGATTTTCCGTACGAGACGCTGCGCGAATATCCCGATGATGGATGTTTGAATCAGAAAGAAGGCACGCCAAGGTCCAATAACCGCGTTGTGGTTGACGGGGCATCATTGGTATGGATGGTAGAAAAAACAAAGATGGCCGGTCATGGCGGCCTGTACCGCATTCGTAGCGGTATCAAGATCCCCATTTCACCAATCATGATAATGTCGGGGTCCTGTCGCGCTATGGTCCGAAGGATCGTCGCAAAAGTTATCCCAACCGCCGGCTGGACGGCAAACTGATTAAAATCTTCATGGATCATCTCGATGGGGTCTTCGATGGTCGATATTCACTTCAGGCGTTGAAATCTGTCTCAGGGTAGAATACAGGGTTGTGGATACACCACTACCGGTTGGTCCGTAACATTACGATGATACCAGGCGGCCTTGGTGATAAACCGGTTATAGTGCTCAAGATCCGGCTTTGTGAAACCCAACTCTTCCAGACTTTGAAACAGAATATCCGGATCCATGACCCGCATGACAACCTTTTCACCAAAAGCTTGGGAGCGTTGGTGACACGGATCTCCACCGTGCCCTCTTCTTTATCCATTTTTGATTCTGCCGTCCTGGGGCCTTCTTTTTTTCAGCAATATCCAGTCGGGATAGGGTTTTGATCCGGCTGATAATGGCAACATGAACCTTTTGGGATTTGAAACCGTAAGAACGCCATCACCTGCATTCGCACAACCGTAATCTCTCTTTTTGTCTAATATGGATATCGCTTGCACGCTGATCAAAGGCATACACCAGAAGATGATTTACCGCATTCACAATGTGTTGATCATCCAATTGGACTTCATCGGCTGATTTCAGCCGGACATACTGTTCCAGATTACCAAGATCGATGCTCGTTGAATCGAATAACCCTTCGGCTTTGGTAATGCAGATCGCTTTGAATCCAAAAAATTCGTCGATACAATACTTGATAATATCGGACCGGGAACTGACTACGACCTTGACCTTCATCTGGCTGGCCCGGGATAAATCCTCCAGCGTCTCCTGCATTAAAGGGATCCGGCGTGGCCACCGTCAGGCATCCATCCATGCCACCGACGTCGACACCGTGCTCAGCTATCATGAGAACGACTTTGCAGCGGCCACTGGCTTCAACGTATCTTGACGCGAGCATCCTATTACAACGATATACACGGTGGTGGCGGCAAGTACTGGTTCTGATTGCCGAAGCTATCGGCCTGCTAGAAGCTGGGATCGCCAAAGTGCGCCTGCTCTTCCGCTCCATGAACGGTCGTTCCGGCAGCATGGACATGTCCGGTGGAAGCAAACCTATGGATCCCCTGGTGCGGGATTTCTCGTCCCTTATGGCGTTTCCACTCTGGCGAACGCTACGTTTCTGGCGGTGCGCACATGCATGAAACGGGCCTACGCGAAGAGGCTGGGGAGTGGCTCTACCGCCACGAAACGCCCAGCGGCAATCCCGCCGCCCGCTTCTTCATGGCCGCCCTCTTGACTATGGACCGCTACCTTGCAGAGCCATTCATCAGCTTCCCGTTTCGGCGCTTTGACTACTGTGTGGAAACCGATAGCGAACGTAATAATCATCGTTCAGGGAACGCGCCCGAGATTGCAAATCCAAACCTGTCTACGTCTCAGGAATAACTGCCCATAATACCTATATTCCTCGACATGCGCATCAATACGCCCTGCCAAACATCTTGGAAGTTGGCGGTTGTTTTGTTGGCCCCGAAAATATTCTCGACAGCATCGCTTCCGCAGATTGACGTAGCAGCAATATATGACTGCTTTACCCGGGTGGTTCTGTATCAGCTTGAGGTATATGGGTTCGTTGATCATGGCGAATTTGAGAATTTGTTTCATGACAGCTCAAGATTGCGTTTTACTACCCAACAATACGGCTGGCGGCATGCTGCGGAAGGCTATACACACGGCATGAACAACGATCGAGTCATGCGCCAACTGGCATGATTATGCGGGCACTGACCGCCAGACCGAATGCGAACTGGGGATGAGCACCGGCTGGGGCGGTCCGACTTCGGCAGGTGCGATGGTCCTTACCAATCAGGATGAAAAATGAACTCGGAAAAACCCTTGCCACTGCGACAGACGTCGATGCGGCACCTTACCGGGTTGCCGCGAAACAGCACCACCATCACCCAGCACAAAAGAACTGCAGTGTGTTCCTCTACCCTCCCGGTCCCGCTTGCCCTTATTGCGGTTCCATGGAGGTCGCCTACCGAAATCTGGGAGGAAACATTACCGGAAAGCTGTATTCATACATAGTTACTCACCGCGCATACGTTCCGGGCTTTGCAGAATTGAGTCCTGGCTATCGTGGCGCTGGTCGATGTGGACCAAGCACCGGGATCCAGAATCCTGGCCAATCTGCTCAACTACCCCGAGAACCAAGTAAAAATCGGGATGCCGGTTAAAATGACATGGGAAATAGAAAGAACTCCGGACGTGACCATGCCACAGTGGGAAGCACAGTAATTACTAAGTCAAACTATCTGCCGCGAACCGCTACGGAAAACGTAAATTGATACGGCGAAATGAGTTTGCCGTAGAGAATTTACATAAGTATTTTATTTGTGAATGGAGGAATATCGATACCGGCATTCTTCATTGAAAATAACGCTCGGCCAGGCATGTCTGGATCTCCAGTGTTCTCAAAATATAACGGGACGTGGAACAAAAACAACCCGTACGAGAAAATAGATTATGGCCCGGCATTCTGGCAAAGAGATGATATCATTTGGAATGGAACAGGAACTCAATTTGTCGGTGTCTACAGTGGTCGTTTGAAAGTCCTCAGTGATGATCGAGGTCTCGGCCTATGCTGGACAGAAAAGACTATTAGAGAAATCTGTGAGGCACGGTCACTGGGTGAGAACCCTCATTTCATCTGATCGAGCGGCCCACCGGCAGACGACGGCCGAAGGCAACGCAGCCGACCACGGCGACGGCGAAGAGAGCGGTATCCCAGCCAATCGCCTCGCCGTTGATCAGCGCGGCGAAGCCCAGAGTCATGAAGGCCTGCAGCAGCTGCACCTGGCCGACCCGGGCGACGCCACCCAGCGCCAGACCGCGATACCAGGCGAAGAAGGCCAGGTACTGGCTGATCAGCGCGACATAGGCGAAGGCGACCCAGGCGTCCGTCGGCACGGCGGCGAAAGACTGCCGGCCCATGGCGTCGAGCACCGGCCAGAGCAGGAACGGCGCCGAGACCACCAGCGCCCAGGAGATCGTCTGCCAGCCACCCAGGCGATGCGAGAGGCGCGCGCCCTCGGCATAGCCGAAGCCGGCGGCGAAGACCGCGGCCAGCAGCGCCAGATCGGCCCAGGCAAGGCTGCCGCCGCCCTCGCGCAGCGCGAAGACGACCACCAGGGCGGCACCGAGCAGGCTCACCAGCCAGAAGCCCGGCGAAGGCCGCTCCCGCATCAGCCAGGCACCGAAGATCGCCGTGGCCAGAGGCAGCACGCCCAGCACCACGGCGCCGTGCGCCGCCGGCACGCGCTGCAGCGCCCAGGCGGAGAGCAGCGGGAAGCCCAGCACGACTCCCGCCGCGCAGCTGAGCAAGCGCGGCCAGTCGGCTCGCCGAGGCCAAGGCTGCCGCGTGACCAGCAGCAGCACCGCCGCCAGCACCGCCGCAACCAGGGCGCGGCCCAGGCCGACCAGCACCGGATCGAGGGCGGCGACGGCAATGCGGGTCGCCGGCAGGGTGAGGCTGAAGAGCGCGACGCCAAGGAAGCCCAGCGCCCAGCCGCGGGTGTCGTCCGAGAGGCTCATGGCGGCGGAGTAGAGGCCGAGCGGCAAGCGCCGCTCAAGCGAAAGCTTGTCGGGGCACAAAGCCTGCCCGCGCGCCGCACGCGGCGGGGGGCGAGGCAGCGCCTAGTCCAGCTTGCCCGAGGGCTGCTGCTGGGTGATGCAGTGGATCATGCCGCCGCCGTAGGCGATCTCCATCGAGGGCACCGGCCGTACCGAGCGCTCGGGGAAAATCTCCTCCATCAGGTCGATCACCTTCTGGTCCATCGCGTCCTCGAAGACCGGCAGGATCAGGCCGCCGTTGTTGGCCAGGTAGAAGTTGATGTAGGAGGGAATCATCAATCCCCCCTTCTCTTCCCAGCGGGCCTTCTGCGGCTGCGGCACCTCGATCACCTCGAGTTCGCGCCCCTGGGCGTCGCGTGCCGCCTTCAACCGGCGGATGTTCTCCGCCAGCGCCTCGGCGTTGGGCGCGTCCGGTCGCGTCGGGGCCACCGCCAGTACCTTGCCGGGCGCGGCGAAGCAGGCGACACCGTCGACATGGCCGTCGGTATCGGTATCGAGGGGGTCGCCGGCCAGCCAGATGACCGTCGAGACGCCGAGATAGTCCTTCAGGTGCTGCTCGACCTCGTCCTTGGACAGGCCGGGATTGCGGTTGGCGTTGAGCAGGCACTGCTCGGTCGTCAGGCAGGTACCCTCGCCATCGACATGGATGGCACCGCCCTCGAGCACCAGCGGTGCGGAGTAGCGCCTGATCTTGAGGCGGCCCAGCAGCGCCTCGGCGACCGCCGCGTCCTGGTCGTAGGGTTTGTACTTCTCGCCCCAGGAATTGAAGATCCAGTCGACGCCGGCGACCTCGCCTTCGCGATTGATGAGGAACGTCGGTCCGTTGTCGCGCATCCAGGAGTCGTCGTGCGGCAGCGGCATGGTCGCCACCTTGTTCCCGGTGCGCATCGAGACCGAGGCGACCTCGTCGCCGCGCGCGATCATGGTGACGGGCTCGAACTCGGCGATCGCTTCCGCCACTTCGGCATAGGCGTCGCAGGCAGCGTCGAGGTGGGAGCCCCAGAGATCCTTGCGGCAGGGCCACGCCATCCAGCAACGGGTATGGGGGGCCCATTCGGGGGGCATGAAAAAACCATCGGCGGCGGGCGTGGACAAGGTCGCGCGCTCCCGTCTGTTGATACGATCCGACTCTAGGGGTCCACCCTCCCCCATGCAATCGCATCACGGCTGCGACCGCGGGGAGCGGTGTCTCAGGGTTCGGCAAGGGCTGGCTTCTACTGCTCCGCCAAGCCAAAGGCAAGCCCGCCGCATGACCGGCTGATCTGCGAATTACGCTTGCAGATTCAGAACTTTACAGCGCCCCCGCGCGAACGAAGGCCGGCGCTCAGCCGTCGATGCCGCTCGGTGCCTGGGGGTCCATGCCGTCGGCCAGATAGGTCGCACCGCCGAGCAGGTCGTCGCGAACCACCACGCCGTTGCGGACCACCTGGAGATCGGAGGGCAGCAGCTGGGCGTTCGGCAGGCGAACCACCTGCGGCAGCAGCGAGCGGTCGCCGCCGGCGGCGAGCGGCGAGATCGGTGTCGGCAGGCCGGCCTGCGGCCCGGGCGGTTCGATGACGCCCGGCGCCTCGTCCAGCGGCTGCAGGACGCCGGCATCGGCCAGCTGGTAGTCGGGGTCGTCCTGGCAGATCGGCCCCTCGAGGATGCGCAGGACGGCGCAGTCCTGCTGGGTGACGAGCGATATCCCATGGTCGGTGGCCGTCTTGCCGCCGCCGCCGACGCCCCACCGCCGGCGTCGCGGCGGCTGACGACGCCGCCCGCCGGCGGCCCGCCCCCGCACGCAGACCCGACAGACAACAGCCGGACGCCGCCGATCAGGCCGCCTGCCCGCCCGCCGCTCCCGCCCGCCCCTTATCTCCCGACCCCCTCGCCGTGCGGCCCTGTCACGCCGACAGACGCCTGTGGATAACTTGCGCCGCGCGGTTCCGCAAGGCAAGGGGGAATGGCCGGGCGTCGATTCCACTGACTCGCGAATTCTGCAGCCGGCCCAGACCCGGTGACGGCGGCCGCAATCAGCGCGGCGCCGGCAGGTCGAGCTTGATGTGCAGCTCGCGCAGGCGCGCCGGCGTCAGCTCGGCCGGCGCCCCCATCAGCAGGTCCTCAGCGCGCTGGTTCATCGGGAAGGCGATGACCTCGCGGATGTTCGGCTCGTCCGCCAGCAGCATGACGATGCGGTCGATACCCGGCGCCGAGCCACCGTGCGGCGGAGCGCCGAAACGGAAGGCATTCAGCATGCCGCCGAACTGCTCCTCCACCGTTTCCGGCGCATAGCCAGCGATGGCGAAGGCCTTCAGCATCACCTCCGGCAAGTGGTTCCGGATGGCGCCGGAGGAGAGCTCCACGCCGTTGCAGACGATATCGTACTGGTAGGCCTTGATGGTCAGCGGGTCCTCGTTCTCCAACGCCGCCAGGCCGCCCTGCGGCATGGAGAAGGGGTTGTGGCTGAACTCGACCTGCTTGGTGTCCTCGTTCAGCTCGAACATCGGGAAGTCGACGATCCAGCAGAAGCGGTAGGCGTCGGGCTCGATCAGGCCGAGCTCGTTGCCCAGCCGGGTGCGCACGATGCCGGCGAAGCTGGCGGCGGCCTTCGGCTTGTCC
Source organism: uncultured Alphaproteobacteria bacterium (assembly GCA_942492185.1). GTDB lineage: Bacteria > Pseudomonadota > Alphaproteobacteria > Kiloniellales > JACOMY01 > CALOEA01. The sequence continues at coordinate 7,106 of CALOEA010000015.1, read as the reverse complement.
ACCACGAAGAAGACGGCGTCGCCCTCGCCGACACCGGCACTCTCCTTGAGGCGCTCGAGCCGCTCGGCGTCAAGGTTCTTGGCGATCGGCCCCTTGGCCTCGGCGCCGGCCGGGAAGGCGATCCAGCCGAGGCCGGCCTTGCCTTCGCCCTGCGCCCAGGAATTGAGCTTGTCGAAGAAGGACCGCGGCTGTGCGGCGGCGCCGGGCGCCGGCACGGCACGCACCAGGCTGCCCTCCTCGACCAGGCGGGCGAAGATGGCAAAGCCGGAGCCGCGGAAGATCTCGGAAACATCGGCGATCACGATGGGATTGCGCAGATCCGGCTTGTCGCTACCGTACTTCAGCAGCGCCTCGTCGTAGGGGATGCGCGGGAAGGCCCCGGAGGTCACGCTGCGGCCGCCGCCGAACTCCTCGAAGACGCCGCCCAGCACCGGCTCCAGCGCGGCGAAGACATCGTCCTGCGTGACGAAGCTCATCTCCAGGTCGAGCTGATAGAACTCGCCCGGCGAGCGGTCGGCGCGCCCGTCCTCGTCGCGGAAACAGGGCGCGATCTGGAAATAGCGGTCGAAGCCGGCGACCATCAGCAGCTGCTTGAACATCTGCGGCGCCTGCGGCAGGGCGTAGAACTTGCCGGGGTGGACGCGCGACGGCACCACATAGGCGCGCGCGCCCTCCGGGCTGTCGGCAGTCAGAATCGGCGTCTGGAACTCGACGAAGTCCTGCTCGACCATGCGGCGGCGGATCGAGTTGATCACCTGGCTGCGCAGCACGATGTTGCTGTGCACGCGCTCGCGGCGCAGGTCGAGATAGCGATGGCGCAGGCGGGTTTCCTCGCCGGCATCCTCGTCGCTGTTGACCTGGAGAGGCACTTGGTCGGCGCGCGACTGCACGACGATCTCGGAGACCTTCACCTCGACCTCGCCGGTCGGCAGCTTGGCATTGACCGTCTCGGCCGAGCGCGCCACCACCGTGCCGGTGACGGTCAGCACGCTCTCGACGCGCAGCTGCTCCAGTTCGGCGAATACGGGGTTGGAGGCGTCGGCCACCACCTGGGTCAGGCCATAGTGGTCGCGCAGGTCGACAAAGAGCAGCTGGCCGTGGTCGCGCTTGCGGTGGATCCAGCCCGAGAGGCGGACGGTCTGACCGACAAGCTCGCGCCGCAGGGCGCCGCAGGTGTGCGTGCGATAGGGATGCATCGGTTCGCTCAATGTTTCGAGGGCGCGGCAGACAAGCCTCGCAGCGCCACGCTTGTCAAGCGCGCAGCCTGCCGGCAGGCGGCCTTCCCGGCGGCTGCGGCCGGCAGCTCACCCCCTCTTGGCGCCCTGCCGGAGCGGCGGTCGGATCGCCTCGCGGTCGCGCATCGCCGGCTCGGGGAAGGCGTCGCGGCGGGCATAGGTCAGCTCGCCGCGGTGCGGCCCCTGGATCCGGCCGGCGACCAGCAGGTGGCTCGCCGCCATGAAGAGGTCGATCCGCCGCCGGTCGGCCTCGCTGTGATACTCCACGAACAGGACCGTCACCTCGGGCAGGAAGGACGCGAGCGCCTCCAGGATGGGGACCTCGCTGCCTTCGGTGTCGAGCTTCAGGCAGTCGACGCGGCCGATGCCCAGCGCCCGCAACGCGCGCGCGGCATGGCGCAGTCTGACCAGCGGCCCGGCGCCGCCGTTGTGGGCCGAGCGGCCGAGCGAATTGGTCACGCTGTCGCGCTGCCCCAGGAAGAGCCGCCGTTCCTCGTCGCGGTCGAAGAGGCCGTAGGGCTCGATCGACACCTGCGGCCATGCCCGGAGGTTCTCCCGCAGCAGCGGCAGGCAGGCCGGCGCCGGCTCGAAGGCGAATATCCGGGCCTGCGGGAAGGTCAGGGCGAAGGTGAGTGCGGCGGCGCCGACGTTGGCGCCGACGTCGACAATGGTCCCGGGAGGCGGCAGCGCGGCCGGCCAGCGGTAGATGCGCCCGGCCAGGATCTCCTGGGTCACCACCCGCCCCAGGTTGGTCTCGAAGCACAGGAAGGATTCGCCGCCCCCCTGCGACCAGGGTCAGCCGGCGGGTCGCCGGCCCGGGCGCCCCCGCCTCCTCGCGTCCAGAGCCCGCTGCCTCGCCGCCAGCGGCCGGCCGGTCTTTCTGCCATGATGCGCTCCGCTCCCCCCGGCTCGTCGCACAAGCACCGCCGACCAGCCTAGCGCCTCGGACCGCCAGCGGCCAGCGGCCCGGCAATCGACCGCCCCGACCGCCTCGTCTGGCTGCTCCCCGGTGCTGGCGCTTGCCTTCGGACCGGTCGGCCAGTAGCTAAGAGCGCATGACCATGATCTCCGATAGCGACCATCTGGCGCGCTTCTGTGACGGGCTCGCCGGCAGCCCCTACATCACGCTCGACACGGAGTTCATGCGCGACCAGACCTATTGGCCGATCCTCTGCCTGCTCCAGGTGGCCGGACCGGACGATGCGGCGGTCATCGACGCCATGGCGCCGGACCTCGATTTCGCCCCGCTCCTGGAGCTGTTCAAAGACACCGCAATGGTGAAGGTGGTCCACGCCGGGCGGCAGGACATGGAGATCTTCCTGCACCGCTTCGGCCTGCTGCCGGCGCCGCTGTTCGACACCCAGGTCGCCGCCATGGTCTGCGGCTTCGGCGAGCAGGTCGCCTACGACACCCTGGCCCGCAAGCTCGCCGGCGCCTCGCTGGACAAGTCCTCGCGCTTCACCGACTGGGCCCGGCGGCCGCTGACCGAGCGCCAGCTCGCCTATGCCCTGGCCGACGTGACCCACCTGCGCAAGATCTACCTGCACCTGAAGCGGGATCTGGAGAAGAGCGGCCGCATCGGCTGGATCGCCGAGGAGATGGCGACGCTGGAAAGCCCCGGCGACCTACGACCTTTCGCCGGCCAAGGCCTGGGAGCGGCTGAAGACCCGCTCCAGCGACCCGAAGTTCCTCGGCCGTATCCGTGCGCTCGCCGCCTGGCGCGAGGAGGAGGCACAGCGCCGCGACGTGCCGCGCGGCCGCGTGGTGCGCGACGAGCAGCTTTTCGAGATCGCCGCCCACGCCCCGACCACCGGCGACGAGCTGGCGCGCAGCCGCGGCATCTCCGCCGACTTCGCCCGCGGCCGCCTGGGCCAGGGCATCCTGGCGGCCCTGACCACGGCGCGGCCGCTGGAGGCCGGCGAGCTGCCGGAGCGCATGGAGAAGCCGGCACCGCAGCCCGGCCTGCAGCCGCTGGTCGAGCTGTTGAAGGTGCTGCTGAAGCTGCGCTCCGAGGAGTACGCCGTGGCGCAGAAGCTGGTCGCCAACGCCGCCGAGCTGGAACTGATCGCCAGCGACGACAGCGCCCCGGTGCAGGCCCTGTCCGGCTGGCGGCGGGAACTCTTCGGCGCCGACGCCCTGGCACTGAAGCACGGCCGCCTGGCGCTCACCGCCGACGGCCAGATGGTGAAGATCCTGCGACTGGACGAGATCGCCGAGCCGCCGGCCTGACGAGAGAGCAAAGGGAAGGAGCGATGCAACGACGCCGCCTCGGCCGCTCGGAGATCGAGATTGCCCCCCTGATCCTCGGCAGCAACGTCTTCGGCTGGACCGCCGACAAGAGCGCCTCCTTCACCATCCTCGATCGCTTCCTGGCGGGCGGCGGCAACTGCATTGATACGGCCAACATGTATTCGGTCTGGCTGCCCGGGCACCCGGGCGGCGAGTCGGAAGCGATCATCGGCGCCTGGCTGAAGCGCCGCGGCAAGCGCGACGACCTCGTGATCGCCACCAAGGTCGGCATGAAGATGGGCGACGGGCGTCACGGGCTGGCCCCCGCCTACATTCGCGTCGCCATCGACGAGAGCCTGCAGCGGCTGCAGACCGACTACGTGGACCTCTATCAGGCGCACGAGGACGACCTCTCGGTGCCGCAGGAGGAGACGCTGGGCGCCTTCGCCGAATTGATCCAGGCCGGCAAGGTGCGCGCCATCGGCGCCTCCAACTTCTCGGCCGAGCGGCTGAAGAGCGCGCTGGCCGTCAGCCGGCGCCTCGGCCTGCCGCGCTATGAGACGCTGCAGCCGAGATACAACCTGGTCGAGCGCCAGGCCTTCGAGGCGGACCTGCAGCCGCTGTGCGTCGCCGAGGAGATCGGCGTGGTGCCCTACTACGGCCTGGCGCGCGGCTTCCTCACCGGCAAGTACCGCAGCGAGGGGCACCTCGCCCAGAGCCCGCGCGGCGGCGCCATCGGCCAGTTCCTCAACGAGCGCGGCCACCGGGTGCTGGATGCTCTCGACGAGGTCGCGGCGGAGACCGGGACATCGCCGGCACAGGTCGCGCTGGCCTGGCTGAAGGTGCAGCCGGCCATCGCCGCCCCCATCGCCAGCGCCAGCAAGCCCCACCAGCTCGAGGAGATCGTCGGCGCCCTTCGCCTGGAGCTGTCGGCCGAGCAGATCGCGCGGCTGCGGCAGGCGAGCCGCAGCTAGACCTCCAGCGGCCGGCGCGCCCGCGGCAGCAGGCGGCTCGCCACCGCCAGGCCATTGAAGACCACCAGGGTCCAGGCCATCGGCCAGGCCGTCCCGTCGTGCAGGCTGCCGACCAGCAGGCCGGCGAGGCTGCCGGCACCGAGCTGGATCGAACCGGTCAGGGCTGCCGCAGAGCCGCGCCCCCCCTCGCCCGCGGCATCCAGCATGGCGACCGCGCCCGCCGCCAGCAGCAGGCCGAGCGCGAAGCCAAGCAGCGTGATGCCGACGACGATGTCGGTCAGCGACTCGCGCCCGAAGTAGAGCGGCAGCAGCACCACAAGGCCGCCCAGCAGAGCGATCGGCGCGCCGGTGGAGGCCACGCCCTCGGCGCTGATGCGGCCGGCCAGCCGCCCGGCCAGCAGACTGCCCAGCATGTAGCCCGCCACCATGACCGCGTAATAGAAGCCATAGTTCTCGGTGGCGACGCCATGCCGCTCGATCAGCAGGAAGGGACCGGCGGTGATGAAGGCCAAGAGCGAGCCGAAGACCAGCGCCAAGGGCAGCATCTGACGCAGATAGGCCGGATTGGCCAACAGCAGCCCGTAGCCGCGCAGCACCCGCCGGATCCGCAGCGCATGGGGGTCCGGTACCGCCGATTCCGGAACCAGTCGCCAGACCAGCAGCGCGGTGCCGAGCCCGAGGCCGGCCAGCAGCAGGAAGTTGGAACGCCAACCGAAGTGGACGTGCATCTGGCCGCCGATCAAGGGTCCCAGGGCGGGAACCACGCCGACGGCGAAGCCGTAGAGTGCCATGATCTTCATCGCCCGCGAGGCCGGGTAGAGCTCGCGGATCAGCAGCATCACCACCACCGACGCAACACTGCCGGTGATGCCCTGGGCGATGCGGCCGGCGATCAGCGGCCAGATCGACCCGACCAGCGCGCAGCCCAGACTGACCAGAGCGAAGGCCAGCATGCCGACGACCAGCAGTCGCTGCCGGCCGAAGCGGTCGGCCAGCGGCCCGTGGAAAAGCTGCGCCACGGCATAGGCCGCGAGGTTGAGGCTGAGGGTCAGCTGCACCGTCCGCGCGTCGGTTCCCAGAAGCTCCGGCAGATGCGGCAGGCTCGGCGTGTAGAGATCGGTCGAGAGGATTGAGACGCCGGTGCAGCAGACCAGCACCACCGGCACGGCCCGGGATACGCGGCCGGGCGTCCCAGTCGCCGGAGCTATCGGTTCGGGCGATGCCATCAGGGCTCTCTATCCGACCGCGGCGGCGGAGGAAAGAGCAATCACCGCGCCGCCCCTCTGCCTGACGGCTGGCTCCAGCGTCTCGGATTGTCGGTCGCTACAGCTTCTTCGAGAGCTCCAGGCGGAAGTCCTTGGCGCCGACGGCATCGGCCAGGGCCTTCAGGCGCCGCTCGATGGCCTCGCCGGGTGGCAGGCTGCCATCCGCGGGCAGCAGCAGGGCCAGGCGGTTCGCGGTCAGCTCGAGGCGCGAGCGCGCCAGCATCGTACCGGTGCCGCCGGACAGCGAGAACGCCAGCCGCAGGGCGAGGCCGAGAACCCGGGCCTTGGCCTTCTGCTTGTCGGTGAGCAGGGCCCGCGCGACGTCGGTGACGCCTGCCTCGGCGCCACCGCCGTAGCGGATGAAGGCGCCGTAGGCGAGGAAGGCACGCTCGCTGTGACCGAGGCCGGCGAAGGGATGATAGAGCAGGCGGTTGTAGGCCTGGACGGCGCGGTAGTCGGGATGCTCGCGCCACGCCAGGTCGGCCAGGTGGCAGAGCACGGCGATGAGCCGCGCGACTGGCGGCTGCTCGGCCGGCAGCAGCGTCGCCACCCAGCGCACCAGATCGTCGCCGAGATCGGGGAAGCGGCCCTCGCGCTGCGCCAGCTCGACGGCGGCGAGCAGCAGCGGGTCGCGCGCCCGCTCGAGCGGCGGCAGACGGTCGAAGAGGAAGCCTTCGCGCAGGCCGAAGGACGAGAAGACCACCTCCTTCGGCTGCCCCACCTCGACCAGGCCGCCCAGCAGCATTGCCGCATAGGGCAGCGCCTCGACGCGGCGCCGCGAGACCCCGGTGATGCGGGCAAGCGAACGGCGTCCCTGCTGGCCGACCAGCCCGGCCAGGCTTTCGGCATCGGAACGGGCCAGGGTGAAGCCGTGAATCACATGCAGCGGATAGTCCTCGTGCTCCATCTGCACCCGCGCCAGGGCCCGCCAAGCGCCGCCCACGGCGAAGAAGCTGCGCCCCTTCAGCTCCTTGATCCAGGCCACCTGCGAAAGGTGCTTGGAAATCTCGGCGCGCCCCTTGGCACGATCGTCGCCGGTGGCATCGATCAGGCGCAGCGGCCCCAGCGGCAGGGTCACCGACCGCCCGATCTCGCCGCCGGCAAGCTCCACCAGCTCCAGGCTGCCGCCGCCGAGGTCGCCCATCAGGCCGTCGGCCGCCGGCATGCCGGCGATCACGCCGAGCGCGGAGAGGCGCGCCTCCTGATCGCCGCCCAGCACCTGTACCGGATAGCCGCAGCGCTCCTCGACCTGGGCGACGAACTCGCGCCCGTTCTCGGCGTCGCGCACGGCCGCGGTGGCGAGCAGGTCGAGCGTCGAGACGCTCATTGCCTCGGCGAGGCGGGTGAAGCGATAGAGATTGGTCAGCGCCAGCTCGACGCCGGCGGGGTTGAGCAGGCCGCTC
>CALOEA010000014.1:0-9555 GCA_942492185.1 uncultured Alphaproteobacteria bacterium | reverse complement strand
GACAAGGGCGGGCTGGTCTTCGGCGGCCACCTCGACGGCTTCAACACCTATACCCAGCGCGGCCAGCTGCCGAAGGTGCAGACCGTCGCCGAGTGCGCCGTGGCGCTGATCCCGGCGATCTCGCGCCTGCGCCTGCTGCGCCACTGGGGCGGCATCCAGGACATGACGCCCGACGGCAGCCCCTTCATCGGCCCGACGCCGCTCGCCAACCTCTTCCTGAACGGCGGCTGGTGCTACCAGGGCTTCAAGGCGACGCCGGCCGCCGGCTGGACCTTCGCGCACATGCTGGCGACCGGCAGCGCGCACCCGCTGAACGCCCCCTTCCGGCTGGACCGTTTCGCGCAGGGCGACGGCCTGGAGGAATACGGGCACGGCAACTGGACCTACAAGCAGTGAGGCGCGCGCGGACATGCTGAGGATCCCCTGCCCCTGCTGCGGCGAGCGCGACTACAACGAGTTCCGCTATGGCGGCGACGCCTCCAAGGCGCGGCCGGCGCACGACAGCGCCGATGCGGAGGCCTGGCACGACTACGTTTTCCTCTTCGACAACCCCAAGGGGCCGCACAAGGAGTACTGGCAGCACGTGCAGGGCTGCCGACACTGGCTGGTGCTGGAGCGCAATACCGCCACCAACATCGTGCTGCACGTCTGGCCGGCGCGCGAGTTTGCGCTGAAGCGGGGCCAGCCATGAGCGGCTTCAGGCGCCTGCCCAGCGGCGGCCGCATCGACCGCGCGCGGCCGCTGGGCTTCACGCTGGATGGCAGGAGCAAGCAGGGCCTCGCCGGCGACACCCTGGCCTCGGCGGTGCTTGCCAATGGCGGCGGGGTCATCAATCGCAGCTTCAAGTACCATCGCCCGCGCGGCGTGATGGCGGCCGGCCCGGAGGAGCCCAACGCGCTCTTCACGCTCGGCAGCGGCGCGACGCAGGAACCCAACATCCCCGGCACGCAGGCCGAGCTGCTCGAGGGCCTGGCGGCCCGCACGCAGAACGGCTGGCCCAGCGTCCGCTTCGACGCGCTGGCGATCAACCAGCGCTTCGCCAAGGTCCTGATCGGCAACGGCTTCTACTACAAGACCTTCATGGGCCCGCGGAAAGGCTCGTGGATGCTCTACGAGCCCTTCATCCGCAAGGCCGCCGGCCTGGGCCAGGCCTCGACCGAGCCCGACAGGTCGCGCTACGAGACGCGCCGCGCCTTCACCGAGGTGCTGGTGGTGGGCGGCGGCCCGGCCGGCCTCGCCGCCGCGCTGGCCGCGGCGCGCTGCCGGGGCGCGGGTGATCCTGGCCGAGCAGGACAGCGAACTCGGCGGCAGCCTGCTGAGCGAAGCGGACGGCACCGGCGCTCGAGGCCTGGCGCGAGACTATCCGTGATCGCGAGCTCGGGCGCAGCCGTTCGCGTGACGCTGATGACCCGCACCACGGCGCAGGGTCTCTACGACGGCAACACCGTCGGCCCTGCTGGAGCGGCGCGACCACCTGGCGCCCGACCCGGCGAAGGGCGAGGCGCGGCAAATCTTCACCACGCTGACCGCCCAGCGCATCGTCTTCGCCAGCGGCGCGCTCGAGCGACCGCTGGTCTTCGCCGACAACGACCGGCCGGGCGTGATGCTGGCCGGCGCGGCGCTGGCCTATCTCCAGCGCTTCGCCGTGGCGCCGGACGGCCCGGCCCTGGTGGTCACCAACAACGACAGCGCCTATCGCACGGCCCACGCGCTCAAGGCCGCCGGCATCGCCGTCACGGTGGCCGACACGCGCGCGGCCGTGGCGCCGGCCCTGGCCCAGGGCCTCGACCTCCGGCCTCGCCGATGCCCGCATCGTCGGCGTCACGGGCGCCCACGGCGTGCGTGCCGCCCGGCTGGCGCGCGCCGACGGCAGCTTCCTGCGCGCCCTGCCCTGCAGCCTCGTCGCGGTCTCCGGCGGCTGGTCGCCGGCCGTCCACCTGACCAGCCACGGCGGCATCAAGCCGCGCTGGGACGAGGGCCTGGCCGCCTTCCTGCCCGGTGGCTTCGCGTCGGGTCATGCCGGCTGCGGCGCCGTCATGGGCCGGTTCCGCCTGGGCGAGGCCGTGGCATCCGGCTTCACCGCCGGCGCGGAGGCCGCGCGCGACAGCTGGCCACGCCGGCACCTGCGGCGAGCTGGCCGCCCCGAGCCTGCGCCTGGTGATCGGCAAGAGCAGCGCCGCCCTGGTGGGTCATGCCGCCGGACCTCAAGGGCAAGGCCTTCCTCGATTTCCAGAACGACGTCACCACCAAGGACGTGGCGCAGGCTTTCGACGAGGGCTTCCGCTCGGTCGAGCACCTGAAGCGCTACACCACCCTCGGCATGGGCACCGACCAGGGCAAGACCAGCAACATCAACGCCCTCGCCATCATGGCCGGCCTGCGCGAGGTGACGGTCCCGGAGGCCGGCACCACCACCTTCCGGCCGCCCTTCACGCCGCTCGCCATCGGCGCGCTCGCCGGCCGCACCAAGGGCCGCCATTTCCGCCCGGTCCGCCGCTCGCCGCTGCACGACTGGCAGGCGGCCAACGGCGGCGTCTTCATCGAGGCCGGCCCCTGGCTGCGCTGCTGGTTCTACCGCTGGGCCGGCGAGGACGCGGCTTCGGCCTACGTCAAGGAGATGGAGCTGGTGCGCTCCGGCGTCGGCCTCTCCGACGTCTCCTATCTCGGCAAGATCGACTTGCAGGGTCCCGACGCGCCGGAATTCCTCAACCGCGTCTACGTCAACGGCTTCGCCAAGCTGGCGGTCGGCAAGGCGCGCTACGGCGTGATGCTGAACGACGACGGCACGGTGCTGGACGACGGCACCACCACCAGGCTCTCCGAGCATCGCTTCTTCATGACCACCACCACGGCGCAGGCCGGCGAGGTGATGTCCTGGCTGGAATTCCTGCTGGAGGCGGCCTGGCCGGAGCTCAGGGTGCAGGTCGCCTCGGTCACCGACCAGTGGGCCGGCATGGCGGTCTCCGGCCCGCGCGCCCGCGAGGCCTTGCAGCTTGCCTTCCCCGGCCGCGACTTCTCCAGCGAGGTGGTGCCCTTCATGGGCTGCCTGGAGTGGGAGCAGGAGGGCGTGCCGCTGCGCCTCATCCGCCTCTCCTTCTCCGGCGAGCTGGCCTATGAGCTCTACTGCCCGGCCGAGCACGGCACCGCGCTCTGGCAGCACATGCTGGACAGCGGCGCGCCGCTCGACATCAAGCCCTACGGCCTGGAGGCCCTGGCCTCGCTGCGCATCGAGAAGGGCCACGTCGCCGGCCTCGACATCGACCACCGCAACACGCTCGACGACCTCGGCCTCGGCCGCATGGCGAAGAAGGACCTGCCCTACGTCGGCCGCGCCCTGCGCTTCCGCCCGGGCCTGCAGGCGCCGGGCCGCTGGAGCCTGGTCGGCCTCGAGTGCCTGGAGGACGACAAGCGGCTGCGCGGCGGCGCCATTCTCTTCGCCCGGGACGAGGCGCAGGTCGGCCACGGCCGCGGCTACGTCACCTCGGTCACCTGGTCGACGGAGCTGAAAAAGTACATCGCGCTGGCGCTCTACCAGGACGGCCTGGAGCGCCAGGGCGAGGAGATCGCCTGCGCCTATCCGCTGCTCGGCGAGAGCGTGCGCGCGCGCATCGTCTCGCCGCACTTCCTCGATCCCGAAGGGACGCGCCTGCATGTTTGAGCGCCGCTCCGCCATCGCCGAGGCCCTCGCTGCCTTGGCGGCCACGGCGCCGACCCCCCCTCCCCCCCCCCCCCCCCCCCCCCCCCCCCCCCCCCTCCCCCTCGCGGCGGCGATGGGCCGCGCTCGCCGACGAGCTCGATCTCGACAGGCTGCCCCCCCCCCCCCCCCCCCCCCCCCCCCCCCCCCCCTCCCCCCCCCCCCCCCCCCCCCCCTACCACCCGCCCCCTTCCCCCTCCTCCCCCCCCCCCCCCCCCCCCCCCCCCCCCCCCCCTCCACCCCCCCCCCCCCCCCCCCCACACACCCCCCCCCCCCCTACCCCGCCCCCTCCCCCCCCCCCCCCCCCGCCCCCGCCCCCCCCCCCCCCCCCCCCCCCCACCCCCCTCTCCCCCCCCCCCCCCTCCCTTCTCTCTCCCCCCCCTCTCCCCCCCCCCCCCCTCCCCCCCCCCTCCCCCCCCCCCCTCTTCCCCCCCCCCTTCCCCTCCCCCCTCGACCTCTGGGACTGGCTGGCCGACACCTGCCTGCCGTGGGGGTACGAGGTGGAGTGGGCGGCCGCAGCACCCCGGCGGGCCCCTCCCCCTTCACGGCCCCGACCTAGCCAGAGCGTCGACCCCCGAGCCGCTTCCGCCGGCCCTGCCCGGAGCGCACCACCCCACCCTGCCCTCCCCCTGAGGGAGGGAATGAACCCAGAGTGTACTTCCCTATCACCCTCCCCGGGTCGAACACCTCGGGTACTCCTTCCTCCTATCTCGATCTCGAAGCGCCCGCTCCGCGGATCCGCTCCCAGCTCCTTCGGCACGTAGCCCTGCGCCAGCGAGGCTTCGACGAAGTGGCCGTAGCCGCCGGAGGTCACCCAGCCGACCACCTTGCCGCCGTGCCAGATCGGCTCGTCGCCCAGACACGTCGGCGTCGTCGGCATCGACCACGAACGTAACGCGGCGCAGCGTGCGGCGCCCGCTCGTCGGCCTTCTCCGCCCATCGCGGCGCTCGCGGCCGATGAAGTCGTTCTTCTTCAGGTCGATGAAGCGGTCGAGCCCGGCCTCGAAGCCGCCGTAGATCGGACGCAGCTCGCGGAACCAGGTGGGGAAGTTCTTCTCCAGGCGCATGCAGAGCAGCGCACGCATGCCGAAGTTCACCAGGCCGAGATCGGCGCCCTTGGCGTGGATCTCCTGGAACAGGCGACGCTGGTACTCCGGCTTCACCCAGATCTCGTAGCCGAGGTCGCCGGTGTAGGTGATGCGGTTGATCATCGCCGGCACGTTGGCGATGTCGATCCGGCGGAAGTCCATGAACTTGAAGGCGGCGTTGGAGACCTCCTCGTCGGTCAGGCGCTGCAGCAGCTCGCGCGACTTCGGCCCGGCGATCGAGAGGCCCACGATGCGCAGGTCGAGGCAGTCGATCGTGACCGAGCCATCGGCCGGCAGCTGCTGCTCGAACCAGCGCATATGATACTTCTGCGCCTGGCTGGAGCCCCACATGAAGAAGTGGTCCTCGGCGGCCTTGGCGATGGTGAAGTCGCCGATCAGCTTGCCGGCGGGATTGAGCATCGGCGTCAGGATCAGGCGGCCGGTGCGCGGCATCCGGTTGCTCATGACGCGCGAGAGGAAGGCCTCGGCGCCGGGGCCGGTGAACTCGTACTTGGCGAAGTTGGCGATCTCGGTGACGCCGACGCCGTTGCGCACGCCCATCACCTCGGCCTTCACGTGCTGGAAGTCGTTGGAACGGTGGAAGGAGAAGATGTCCTTCGGCTCGACGCCCTGCGGTGCGAACCAGAGCGGCGTCTCCAGGCCCCAGCTGTCGCCCATGACCGCGCCCTGCGCGATCATGGTGTCGTAGAGCGCGGTGGTCTGCTGCGGCCGCGCGGCCGGCAGCTCCTCGTTCGGGAAGCGGATGGAGAAGCGGCGGCCGTAGTTCTCCCGCACCTTCTCGTTGGTGTAGCTGCGCGTCGCCCAGTCGCCGTAGCGCGCCACGTCCATCGCCCAGACGTCGAAGCCGGGGTCGCCGTTCACCATCCATTCGGAGAGCGCCAGCCCGACGCCGCCGCCCTGGCTGAAGCCGGCCATCACGGCGCAGGCGCACCAGAAGTTCGGCTTGCCCGGCACCGGCCCGACCAGCGGGTTGCCGTCCGGCGAGAAGGTGAAGGGGCCGTTGATGACGGTCTTGATGCCGGCCTTGGCGAGGGCCGGGAAGTGCTCGTAGCCGATCTCCAGCGAGGGCGCGATGCGGTCGAGGTCCGGCGGCAGCAGCTCGGCGCCGAAGCTCCAGGGCGTCTCCCTCGGCTGCCAGGGCACGCAGGCCTTCTCGTAGGTGCCGAGCACGATGCCGCTGCGCTCCTGGCGCATGTAGATCTCGGCGGCAAAGTCGATGGCGTGCGGCAGCTCGTGGCCGCGCTCCCTGTTGTAGGAGACCACCTCCTCCATCTCGTCGGTGACGAGGTACATGTGCTCCATCGCCAGCACCGGCAGCTCCAGGCCGACCATGCGGCCGACCTCGCGCGCCCAGAGGCCGCCGCAGTTGACCACGTGCTCGGCGTGGATGTTGCCCTTCTCGGTGATCACGTCCCAGCTGTGGTCGGGGCGCTGCTGCAGGTCGGTGACGCGGGTCTGCAGGTAGATCTCGGCGCCGCCGATCCTGGCCGCCTTGGCATAGGCGTGGGTGGTGCCGGCCGGGTCGAGGTTGCCGTCCGCCTTGTCCAGCATCGCGCCGTGGAAGAAGCGCTCCTCCAGCAGCGGCAGCAGTGCCTTCGCCTCCTTCATGGTGAGCAGCTCGGTATCGAGGCCGAGGTAGCCGGAGCGCGCGTGCGCCATCTTCAGCCACTCCATGCGCTCGGGCGTGTCGGCCAGCATCAGGCCGCCGGAGCGGTGCAGGCCGCAGGACTGGCCGGAGATGCGCTCCAGCTCGTCGTAGAGGCCGATGGTGTAGCCCTGCAGCTTGGCGACGTTGGGGTCGCCGTTCAGCGTGTGGAAGCCGCCGGCGGCATGCCAGGTCGAGCCCGAGGTCAACTGGTCGCGCTCGATCAGCACCACGTCTTTCCACCCCGCCTTGGTGAGGTGGTAGAGCACGCTGCAACCGACCACGCCGCCGCCGATGACGGCCACCTGAACATGCGACTTCATCCCTGGAACCCCTTGCTGTCTGTCGCTGCTGTCTTACCGCCGGAAGGCGGCACAGAGGAAGAAAAGACGCTACGCAAAGGCGCGTCCCTGCCCTGTCCTGGCGGCGACGGCGGGACGCGGGTTATCGACATTGCGGCACGACTGAAGGGCCGCTCGGCGGCCGCGGCCGCTTGACCGCGCGGCGGGCGCTGCCATGCTCGCGGGATCCCTCCTCCACCGCGAAAGGTCGGCTGTGCCTTCTCCCGCTGCGCTTCTTCTCACCGGCCGCGATCTGACCGCCGCCCTGGTCCACGATGTCGCCGGCTGCGGCCGTGCCGTCGCGCTCGCGCCGGCGGCCGAGGCCCGGCTGCTGGCCGGCCGCGCAGTGGTGGAGAAGGCCTTGGCCGCCGGCGAGGCGGTCTATGGCCTGACCACCGGTCTCGGCGCCCGGGTCGGGCATCGCCTCTCCGCCGCCGACCTCGCCGATTTCTCGACCCGCACGGTGCGTGGGCGCGCCCACGGCGTCGGCGCGCCGCTGCCGGGCGAACAGGTGCGCGCCATGATGGTGGTGCGGCTGAACGGGCTGCTGAACGGCGGCGCCGGCGTCTCGCCGGGCGTGGTCACGCTGCTGCGCGACATGCTGAACCGCGACCTGCAGCCGCTGGTGCCCTCGATCGGCTCGCTCGGCGAGGGCGACCTCTGCCTGATGGCGCACCTCGGCCTCTGCATGATCGGCGAGGGCGAGGCGGTCTTCGCCGGCCGCGCCGGGCCGGCCGGGCTGCTGCTGGCCGAGGCCGGGCTGGCGCCGCTGGCGCTAGGGCCGAAGGACGGCCTCGGCATCATCAACGCCTCGGCGGTCGGTGCCGGCATCGCCGCCCTGGCGCTGGACGAGGCGGCGGCGCTGCAGCGCATGGCGCAGCTGGTGGTCGCCACGACCTACGAAGGCTTCCGCGCCAGCACCACGCCGCTCGATCCCGCCGCCGTCGCCGCGCGGCCGCAGCCCGGGCAGGCGCAGGCCAGCGCCGAGCTGCGCGCGCTGCTCGACGGCGGCCTGCTGCTCGACCCGGCCAACGCGCGACGGGTGCAGGACCCGATCTCGCTGCGCTGCGTCGGCGCCACCCACGGCGCCTTCCTGGCGACGCTCGACTTCGCGCGCGCCGCGCTCGATCCCGAGCTGAACGGCGCCGCCGACAACCCGGTGATCCTGCCGGAGGAGGGCCGCGCCATCTCCACCGGCAACTTCCACACGCCGCTACTGGCGCTCGCGCTCGACCAGGTGGCGCTCTCGGCGGCACAGGTCGGCGCCAACGCCCTGGCCCGCGGCGCCCGCCTGATGAGCGAGCGCTACTCCGGCCTGCCGAACAACCTGATCGCCAAGGACGCCGGCTTCTCCGGCTTCGCCCCGATGATGAAGGTCGGCGAGGCGCTGCTGGGCGAGATCCGCCACCTGGCGCAGCCGGTCCCGGGCGACATCCGCTGGGGCGCCGACGGCACCGAGGACGAGGTGACCAACCTCCCCCTGGCCGGCAAGAAGCTACTGCAACTCCTTGAAAGATTGCGCTATCTTCTGGGGCTGGAGCTGCTCCTGGCGGTGCAGGCGCTGGAGCTGGCGGCACCGGCGCGGATCTCCCCGCCGGTGGCCGCGGTCGCCGCCGCGCTACGCGCCCTGGTGCCGGCGCTGAGCGAGGACCGGCCGCTGACCGCCGAGCTGCGCCGCCTTGACCAGGAGCTGCTGGCCGGCCGGCAACTCCTCGCCCACTGGCCGCAGGAGATGCCGTCATGCTGATCCGCCTCTGCAAGGTCTCGCTGGTCGCGACCGTCGCGCTCTTCTTCACGCTGGTCGCCTTCGGCAACATCACCGACTACGAGAGCAACTGGCTCTTCGTGCAGCACGTCCTGGCGATGGACACGATCTTCCCGGACTCGACGCTGCGCTGGCGGGCGATCGAGTCGGAGGCGATCCAGCGGCTGGCCTACTGGAGCATCATCGTCTGGGAGGCGCTGGCCGCCCTGGTGCTCTGGTGGGGCGCGCTGCTGCTGCTGATCAACAGCGGCGAGGCCCGCCGCTTCCAGGGCGCCAAGGCGCCGGCGGTGATCGGCCTGACGCTGGGGGCGCTGCTCTACGGCCTCGGCTTCCTGGTGATCGGCGGCGAGTGGTTCGCCATGTGGCAGTCGCAGGTCTGGAACGGCCAGGAGGCCGCCGGCCGCTTCCTGGTGATGATCGGCTTCGTCACCGTGATGCTGCTGCTGGAAGACCGCTGAGTGCCGCTTCCTACGGCACCGGCTGCTCTTCCAGCGCGAGACCGTCCGGCAGGCTCGCCTGCTCGAGGCGCAGGCGGTCGTCGACCAGCGGCAGGCGGATTTCCAGGCGCGGCGAGAAGCGCATCACCAGCGTCAGGCCCACCACGTCGTCGGGGTCGCGGCTGCCGTCGGCGCTCCAGACCGTGACCTCGGCCTCCGGCGGGTTGTCGCCCTCGCTCCAGCCGAGCCAGGGGTCGGGATAGCTCAGCTCCTCGGTGGCGAGCGCGCCGGTGATGGTGACCAGGAAGCGCTGTAGCGGCTGCTCCGGCGTCGCGTAGGTGAGCATCGCCAGGGCATCGCGCCGCGGCCCGAAGATCGCCTCGTCCTCGGTGGAGAAGATCGTGTGCACGGCGGCCAGGCGCACCAGGCCGCCGGAGTTCGGCACCTCGAACCACGAGGGCGCCTTGGTCGCGGTGAACAGCAGCTCGCCGTTCAGCAGGCTGTAGGTGTGGCGCGTATCGAGCGCGCCGCAGCAACCCCAGCGATAGGTGGAAAAGTAGGTGC